>NZ_DATCVM010000125.1:0-13718 GCF_036566845.1 Williamsia sp. | reverse complement strand
AGATGGATCACCGTCACCACCCGCGACGACAACTCAGTGTCATCACCTGCGACCAACGCCGCGTCCCCGACCAGATCTGACAATCTGGTGAACATTCCCCCGAAGTCCATGGCTTCACGGTACCCGCGATATCGCATTCGCACAAGTGTTCGGAGCAAGGTATTTTGTTGGGACACAACAGCTCTGGGAATTTCGCGACGGCGCAACCCACCAGTCTATCGACGGGGTCTGACAAGGATGATCACCCGTGATTGACACCGAGGCAAGACGCATCGGCATCCTCGCGAGGGCTGCGGGCCCACATCGGGACGAAGTGTTTCGGAGGTCACCAGATGTCACCAGGCCACGCGAAGACCGGCGGCGAGATGGTTGAGAGGTCATTGACCACCATGGTGCTCCATCGCACGATGTCGCCGATGTTCTCCGATGGCCAGACCTCGACCAAGGCCTTCGGGGCCTGATTCCAGGGGGCTTCGGTTGCCACGATGACAGATGTACCCTCGCTTCCTCGTACGTTGGCGCACAGCGTGTATGTCTTGTCTCGAGCCTGTTGTGCCGCAGCCCTTTCGGGTGAGATCGCCTGCGTCTCCTGGCCCTGCTTCGCAGAATCCTCACCTGTCGCCCGGAGTAGCTCCATGGCGCTGTGCAGTTCGGCAAGTTGGGTGATGCATGACTGCTGGTTGGAAACGATCTGCTGGCGATGATGCAGGGTGGCCGGAAAGTAGATGGACATGCACAGCGCGACAACAGATACGCAGAGGCTGGTGACGGCAAGAGCTTTGGATGAGCCGCGACCGGCGGAGCTGGGCTCGGTCATGACAGCGACCGCCCCGGTCTTGTCGCCGCCGGCGAGCGGTCCGGGCGTGTCAACATTTGGTTTTGTCGTAGAAGACCGGCATGGCCGCGGTGGATTGTCCAGCGCCCACGGTGACCGTGGATTGGATTTTGACGTCACCGATCTTGCAGAACTGCGTGAGCCAGTCGGCCGTCGGGATCAATTTGTAGCCGTAGTAGATAGCAGTCCCGGCCCCTCTTTCGCCGAACGGATAGTCCAGTTGGAGATCGTCGTCGGCAAGCCGCACGTCGGTGGTGTCTTGATCGGTCGAGTAGTGCAGACTGCCGGTGATGTAGGCCATTCCGGGTGGGATCACCGGCCGAATCGCAACGTTCTGCTGGGGAATGTCTCCAAGATTGTAGTAGCGTGCCAACACGTCGTAGGCCCGAATGTCCTCGACGAAGATGCTGTTTTCGAAGTGCGCGATGCTCTCGGCCCCGGCACGCACATCGGTACTGAAGATCGATTCGAGCGCGGAGAACTCGAAAGTGACAAATCCCCAGCACGAGTGGCCGGCGCCTACGATTCCATCAGCCCCATTGGCGCATCCGAGCAGTGCGCCCCGGTCTGACAGCAGCTCGTTCACCGGCATGTCGATTGACTCTTCGCCACCTCGAAGCCAGAGTTTTGCGCTGGTCACAGTGACCCCGAGGCGAAAAGAATCCAGGGGAGTCTCCAGCGTCACCGAGCTATACACATCGGGTGGCCATGAGTTGGCCGCTCGGATGGTGGCGGACATGAGCTTGCGGTCTTTGATCTCTTCAGGAATTTTGAGACTGACGCGTGCATCGCGAGTAGCGGTTTCGGCGGAATCAGGATCTGCCCCATTGTTGAAGTAGATGTATCCCTGATATGAGCCATCCTCTGTGATCGTCAGATTTCGAACGAAGTCGGCATCCTCATCAGCGTCCCGGACTGCAAGAAATCGTCTTTCGTCACCACCGACCACCTCGTTGTCTTCTTCGGCCTGGTTGATCATCGGAGAACTCGGCCGATCATCCTCGTCGAGGACGTATCCCGTCGGACCCCAGTCGGCCGACATTGCGTTCAGGTCTGCCGGCATGCGCTCGGACGAATCGTCGAGGTTGCCGTACGGTACGGGCGGCAACCTCGACTCGCCTCCGCCGCAACCTCCGATCGCCATGACAAGGAGTGAACAGAGGCATACTGCCTTCATCGCGGAGAGTGGCTTCATGCGACCTGCGAACCTCTTCCATTCGTAGGCTGAACCGGCAACGGAACGCCGACTGTCGCGATGAATCTATCGCGGAACGGTAGTGAGGCGAACAATTTGGTACGTTCACACCACACCTCCGATGGCCTGAAGGCCGTTGTATCGCAGTAAACTGCAAAGTCGGCCAGTCCGCGGCCGGGTAGTTGACTGAAGGAGTTCTTGCCTTGACGAACCTTCCGAGGCGCTGGGGTACCGCTGCCGCAGCTTTGATTGCGATTGTCGTCCTGGCCTCGGGATGTGGCGGAGAATCAACCGAATCGGGTGGCACACCTGCCGTTGTCGAAACCGCCGCCGATGAACCTGCGCAACAGAGCAGTGAGACCAGTTCGGCCGCACCCGTCCCGACCGACGTGACAATTGACAAGACCGCGCGGTACAGCTCGGGTTCATTGGTTCGGGATTGTCCGCAACAGGTGGAACGCAAGACCGGCGAGGCCTCGGCGGCGCTCCCAACCGCGTCGCTGTTCAACGCCGGTACGGGCGAGTTCGTCGATGTCGGTCAACCGGAGATACCGACCGGGACCGAGGTTCTCCGGGTGGGCTGTTTGCCGAGTGGCACCGCGGAAAAACCCTCTGTGACGTACCGGATTTCATTGCGCACACCGGCAAAGGGGTTGGATCCGGAAAAGTTCGAGACCCGGATCGTCACGTACACCACGGATTCATCTGTCGCGCCGATCACCGCGACACTCGACTATCCGACAGACTACGAGACGGTCTATTCGATGATGGCGGGGACCGGTGGAAATATCCTGCACGCCGTCCGCGATGGCAAGGAAGCTCAACTCCTGAAGCCGGACGGGACTCGGGTTGCTTCCATCCCGTACACCCATACAGGCGATATCGAGTATGTCGACGAGAATACCTTCCTGGTGATCATCCCCGGCAGCTACGGCGTCGAGGGGAGCACCACTCTCTACGACGGTGCGACCGGGCAGCCGGTAACCTACGCGACTGGGCTCGAGAAGCTCAAGGCTGCCAGCAGTATCAAGAGTATTGCGGCGGACGGATTCGTCTATTGGGTAGACGAATACCCCAACTACTCCTATGTGTACGTCGACACCACCAACGGCAAGACCTACACACTCGGAACGTGGCAGGCCGGGGCGGTACCGGATGTCCAGATCTGGGGCAAGTATGCGTTCGCGGCAGGCGGTGGTCTCACGGTCATCGATCTCGACACCGGCCAGAAGCTCTTGTCCAGAACAACGGCGGAGTGGGACGGGCTCGGTGTCGACAAATGGTATGCGGCAGACAAATATCTCTACATCGAGAATGCCGACGATTCACCGGTCATCGATGTCACCACCGGTGAGCAGGTGTCGGCCGGCTGGTCGCGACGGCCGACAAATGTGATTGCCGACGACTGGACCCTGGTGCTGCCGAGTCCGGTGACCAACAACTACGCGCAGTGCTTCATGGATCGCTCCACTACACCGAGTGTGATCTTCGGTATGTACTCCCTCGATGACAACTACGGCTGCTACGAGACCGGAACGCTGGTCTACAGCCCGGACGGTTACGAAGGGCCCTGGTACTGACCGCTCCGGCCGGCAATCGCCGAGCCGGGGGATCAGTTCGGATCCGGGTAGCTCACCAACCCCACCACGGTGGTGCCGTCGTGGACCAGTTCGAGCTCGACGGAGTATGGGCGCGAATCCTTTTGGACGATCGGTCCGGTCCACGTGCCCAGCCAGGACTCGATATCGGAGTGGGCGATGGGATCGCCGGTGCCTCCTGGTAGCGGGTTCGGATTCATCGATTGCAGTGCAAACGTCACTTTGTCTTGTGCCAAAACACTTCGCAGGGCACCTTCCAACTCGGTCCACAGAGTGGCGGGTGCGGCTGCCAGTAGGCCAACGAGTGCCCCCGTGTCAACGGCACTCCGATCGCTGCACCGAAACACCTCGGTACCGCAGCGAATGGCACTGACGATGGACTGCGGCTGACCGCGGGAGGCCGAGAGCAGTGTCGACAGCACTGTGTGTCATTGAAGCCGACAATTGGATATGGCTGCGCTGTGGTACGAACGGACCATTCTCGCGAGTCTGGCCGGGCACCCCTCAGTAGATCGGTGGTGGTTCGTTCCTTTCCTGTTCTCTACGGAGTGCCTGGCGTTGGTGTTCTTGTAGCTCGCGTCGCTTGCGGTTGGTGAGCCGTTCCTGTTGACGGCGTGCATGTTTGGCCGCGGTCCGTGACATCATGCGGTGCGACGGTGGTGCTTCGGGTGGCGGCCGGACGGGCGAGCCGCGTTGATCGTCGAACACGATCAGCCTCAACGTGGGAAACAGATCGTGCCCGGTCCACGCAGGTCCGCCATAGCTGCGTCCTTCGGGCGTGGTGAAGACAGGATGCGGTTTTCCGGTGCGCGGATTCGGGTACTGTTCTCGAGCCAGTCAGAATACGTCTTGATCGAATGATGAAAACGACAGAGTGCCTTCATCTCTGAGTGGTGTGTACGTCCACCGGCATCGGGATCGTCGTGGTTGTACTCGCAGGTGTGGTCGAGGTCGGCACTCCAGGCCTTCTGGTTGCAGCCTGGCCACACGCAGTAGCAATCCCCGGATACGGATGTAACTGTCGAGCACCGCAGACGCACGGTACCTGTCGCCGGGTTGTGTCGATGGAAGTGGAACCACTTGTACAAAAGGAGGTTTCGCCGGCTCGGTCTCATCCAGACCGCCAGGGAAGTCGTCGATCGGCGGATTCTGCGGCCCACGCATGTACACCTCTGGCCGTTTCGGCTTGGTCCGTTTCGGCTCGGGCTCGGGCTCCGGCTCTTGATCGGGTTCGGGTGCTGGTTCAGGTTCTGGCTCGGGCGTCGGTTCTGCTTCTGGTTTGGACTGTGCGGGCGCGGGTGCGGTGGTGTTGACCATGGGTCGCTGAACGGTTTCTTCGCGGTCGGCGATATCGCGCACATGATCGGCCGAGATCACGCCGTGACCGTCGAGGAATCCGGGATTGTGTTCTCGGCCTTCAAGAGTCGCCTGATCAGTGATCACGTGCATGACGATCTTCACGTCGGCCATGCGATCCGACCGGCTCGCGGATCAGCCTTGCACGTCGAGAGCGCCAGTTTCTCCAATCGGGTCATGAGTACCGCTCCAGAGGTTGACGAAGACGTGGTCACAGTCCAAGTCGCCGTACTCATGGACGAGGTAGTCGGTGTAGAGGCGGATCAGAGCGGCCCACTGATGTCCAGACGATCTGGTGACTGCATAGGAATGTGAAGTAGTCCCGCAGGTCGAAGGCGTACGAGCGGATCGTCGTGGGGGAGCGTTCAATGGGGCTGAGGTACGCCCAGGAACGCATCTATAGGGTTGACGACCGCGAACTCGTCGTCGAGGACCGTCCAGGATTCCTCACCGCCATCGAGGGGCAAGACCCGTTGTACCAACATCGCACGCTCCCGGATGAGTGAGCATCGATGACGCCCGTTCAGTCGGGACCGTAACCGGCACCACCGACAGTCCCGCGAACCTCACGACGGTGGAAGGCATTTCCTTCGCTTGGAAGACCAGTACAGTGCAGGCCGCGCTCGCAGCGCAGTGACTACTGTCGGGAGCAGGCGGCCGGCCGGCACGCAGAACAGTCACTCCGCTCTTGGTTCGTGGAGCTGCGACATCAGTGGACCCCAGCTCGGAGCCTCAAATGATGAGATTGTCGTGCTCTTTCCAGTACGACTCACGGAGGCGGCGCTTGTACAGTTTTCCGCTAGGGTCGCGTGGGAGTTCGTCGACAAAGTCGACCGAACGTGGGCATTTGTAGGCGGCGAGTGTGGTGCGGCAGAACGCGAGGAGTTCGGCTTCCAGTGCGGTGTCGGCTGCGGGCGGATCGGCTGGCTCGATCACGGCTTTCACTGCTTCACCCATCTCTTCGTCGGGAACTCCGATCACTGCCACATCGGCGACCGCCGGATGGGCGGCGAGAATGTTCTCGGCCTCTTGCGGATAGATGTTCACGCCGCCGGAAATGATCATGTGGGCTTTTCGGTCGGTGAGGTAGAGGTATCCGTCGGCGTCCAGATATCCCATGTCCCCGATGGTGCGCCAGCCTTTGGGATGCGTGGCCGACGCTGTTTTCGCCTCGTCGTGGTGGTATTCGAACGGTCGGCCACCGGCGAAGTGGACCTCGCCGACCTCGCCGGGGGGTAGTTCGGTGCCGTCGTCGCCGACGATATGGCACTGTTGCGCGGGCCGGCCCACTGAGCCGGGGCGGTCGAGCCATTCTTCGGCGGTGATGTAGGTGTTGCCGACATCCTCAGTGCCCGAGTAGTACTCGGAAATAATTGGTCCCCACCAGTCAAGCATCTGGCGCTTGATCGCGATCGGGCACGGTGCGGCGGAGTGGACCACGTCGATCAGACTGGAGATGTCGTGGTGTGCGCGTTCGGCGGCGGGCAGGCGCAGCATACGCACGAACATGGTCGGCACCATCTGAATGTGGGTGACCTGGTGCCGTTCGATCAGTTCCAGGCACCGCGTCGGGTCGAATCGTTCCATCACGACGACGGTGCCTCCAAGTCGGTGCCAGGACATGGAGAACACCAGCGGAGCACCGTGGTACAGCGGCGCCGGGGACAGGTACACCGCGCCATCGGTGTCACCGTTGACAAGCAGTCCCCGCGCGATCTGCACGGGAGGCGCAGTGGGATCCCCGAGGGCTGTCGCGGGCAGCGGTTTGCGGATCCCTTTCGGCCGACCGGTGGTTCCCGAGGAGTAGAGCATCTCGCGTCCCTCGCATTCATCGACGCCGAGGGCATCGTCGGACTCAGCCGACAATGCCTGCTCATACCGCTCGAACCCCGGGAGATCACCGGCACCGCAGATCCGCACCAGAACCCGGGACAGATCGAGTTGTTGGACCACGTCGGCGACGGCATCGCTGGCGACCAGCGCGGTCCCACCGCAATCGTCCAGGATGTACTGCACCTCACCGGCGGTCAGATGCCAGTCGATCGCGGTATGGTACAAGCCGAAACGTTGTGCTGCCCAGGCAATCTCCAGGAAAGCTTGGTTGTTCTCCATCAGGATCGCGATATGGTCGCCGGCGCGCAAGCCGCGGGCTCGCAACGCGCAAGCACCCCGTATCGAGCGTTGTTCGAGTTCCCGGTAGGTGACCGTCTGCCCGCCGGACGCCATGATGATCGCCGGTCTGTCCGGGGTTTGCCGCGCGTGCCAGCCTGGAGTCATCGGCGCCACTGGCGTCGGATGGGCGGCGGCGTCCGGTGAGCGGTGATCGTTGTTCATTTCGTGTGTCCTCACACTCTGACGGTCGCCTCGTTCGGTCCCGCCGGGTCTGTCTCCGTCGGGGTTTCAGAGACGTTCGTAGATGGTGGCGTTGGCCAGGCCGCCTGCCTCGCACATGGTCTGCAGGCCGTAGCGTGCGTTGCGCTCATGCAGGGCATGAACCAGGGTTGTCGCCAGCCGGGCACCGGAAGCCCCCAGCGGATGGCCGAGCGCGATTGCGCCGCCGTTGACGTTCACTCGGGTCGGGTCGGCCCTCACGTCCTGCATCCATGCCAGTACCACCGCGGCGAGTGCTTCATTCACCTCGAAGAGCCCGATATCGGAGATTCTCAGGCCGGCGCGGTCCAGCACCTTGCGGGTGGCGGGGATGATCGCGGTGAGCATCAGCAATGGATCGTCGCCGCATACGGAGAAGCTGTGTACCCGAGCCAGTGGTCGCAGGCCCAGCTCGGCAGCTTTTTCGCTGGTGGTGATGAGAACCGCGGCGCTGCCGTCGCTGATCTGGCTGGCGTTGGCGGCGGTCACATTCCAGCCGATCTCGGGGAATCGGGCCGCTGCTTTCGCGCTGTGAAAGGCCGGGCGCAGAGCTGCCAGCGTCTCGACCGTGGTCTCGGGACGGATCCCCTCATCGGAGGTGAGGCCTGCGATCGGTGTCAGCTGCGCCTCGAAGGCACCTTCTTTGGTGGCCCTGGTTGCTTTGTCGTGGCTGGCGGCCGCATATTCGTCTACCTGCGTTCTGGAAAGGCCCCAGCGAGCGGTGATGAGTTCGGCGCTGATTCCTTGCGATACAAGTGGTTGCGGGTAGCGTTCGGTGAGGCCTGTGCCGTCGAGGTCTGCGCCGAGAACGCTGGCACCCATCGGAACCCGGCTCATCGATTCCACACCGGCAGCGACCGCCACGTCGTAGGCGCCGGCGATTACGCCTTGTGCCGCAAAATGGATGGCCTGCTGGCTGCTGCCGCACTGTCGGTCCACGGTGGTGGCGGCCACCGATTCCGGGTACCCGGCGGCCAGTGCGGCGCGGCGGGTGATGTTCACCGACTGCTCGCCGGCCTGGGTCACCACGCCGCCGATCACATCGTCGATGGATGCTGGATCGATCCCGCTGCGCGTGACAAGTTCCCGCAGACTGTGCGCAAGAAGGTCGGTGGGATGCACCTGGTGTAGCGCGCCGGTGGGCTTGCCCTTGCCGACAGGGGTGCGGACAGCTTCAACGATTACTGCGTCTCTCATGGTGATTCCCTGGGTATTCGAGTACCGGACGGTTGTGCGTCGGCCGATAGCGTTCGTGTGGTGGGGCTTTGGCGGGTGGCCAGGATGATTCCGATGACGACGGGGACGACAGCAACAAGTTCCACCACCGTCACTTCTTCGCCGAGAAACACAGCGCCCAACGCAACGCCGAACAGCGGTGGCATGAACTGCGCGACGCTGGCACCCTCAGGTCCTGTACGCCGGATAAGCAGCAGCCACAGGCTCATTCCGATCACCGACGCACCGACCGCGAGAAACAGCACGGAGCCGACCAGCCCGGGGCCGATCTGCACCGACCGGTCCGATACCACCGCGAACCCGATCAGCGGCACCCCACCGACGAGCGCCTGCCATCCGGTGGCCAAATACGGGTCGGTATCGCCGACCAGCCGGGGTGTGCACACCGTGGCCACCGCCAGGAACAGCACCGCCACCACCCCGGCGACAACACCGCCGACGGTGACCGCGCCCGCGCCGAGGCGGTCAGCGGCGGAGGCGACGATACCGCCGAATCCGAGGAGCAGACCGAGAACACGGACACGATTGAGTCGGACCTCGCCCAGCGCCGCCGCACCCCACTGCACCAGCAGCGGGGTGCAGGCAGACAGGACCGCGGCCATCCCAACCGACAAATGCGGTAGTGCCCAGGCCATCACCAGCAGGTAGCCAATGTTGTTGAGCAGGCCCAGAAACCCGAGCCCCAGCATTGAGCGCGGTGACAGACTACGCACCAGACGCCATCTGATCGCGATCAGGACGAGACCGGCGATCGCGCAGCGGGCACCGACAACGGTGGCCGGGCCCGCGTCGCGGAGCACGATCTGGGTGGCGAGAAAAGCTCCCGCCCACAACAGCGCCCATACTGTTGCCATCACTGCCGTACTCGTCGACCATCCGTGTCCGGTAGGGGTTGCGGTGATGGGCACGGCGGCGGTGTTCACGGTGTGTTGACCGGGACCAGTCGCTCGGCTTTGTCCGACACTCGCTTGAGGAACCGGGCGGTATCGATCACGTGCCGGCCATGGGTGCCCTTGGCGGCTACCTCGCCTTCGTCGTCACGTGCCTCAACTTCCCACTCCAGGTAGTTTCGCTCTACCCGGGTACACCGGGCGGTCACGGTCAGGCGAGCGCCGGGCGGGGTGGGGGCACTGTGGGTGATGTTCACCATCGTGCCCAGACTGCCTTCCCCCTCGTCGAGCACCGGTCGCAGCGCCAGTATCGCGGACCATTCGAGCAGTCCCACCATGAACCCGGTGGCGAACACCTCGGGCATGATCCGGTAGTCCTCGGATTCCGGATAGAGGTGCGGAACAGTTTTGTTAGACGGAACCGTGTAGGTCATTTCCTGGATGTCGCCAACGGTCAGAGGGTTACGCACAGTGAAAACTCCTGTCGAATCGGGGATTGAGTACACAAGACGGTGACCGGCCGGCTCATGCCGGGGCACCTTCGGGTATGAGATGAGACGAGCCGAGCGCGAACTCGGCCAACCGTTTTCGGATGACATCTGAGGTCCCAGACGGGGCGAGGGTCATCAGCGCGTCCTGGAGCAACTGCACCGCGCCCAGACCAGGGTGGCAACCGCGGGCGCCCATGAGTTCGATGGCTGCGGTGGCGCACTGCACAGCCGCTTCACTGGCCTGCAGTTTCCCGACGATGAAACCGACATCGTGAGGATCGCCGGCATCGAGCCGGTCGGCTGCGTGGTACAGCGACAACCGACTGCTGTAGATGGCGGCGAACATATCTGCCAGGCGCCGCTGTACGCTGTCGAGCCCGGACAGCGACTCGCCATAAGCACTCGGTTGCCACTGTATTCGCCCGCCCGGTCCAACGCCGCGGTCGCCAGGCCCAGCGCGACCGACCCGATATTCGGCTTCCCGTGCCGGGTCACCACCGCATGGGCGTACCCGAGCCCTGGGTACCTATCAAGTTGGCCGCCGGTATCAGGCAGTCCTCGAAGATCACTTCGCCGAGGCTGAACCCAACGGAGGCCCCGACAGATCGTGTTCGATTCCCACCGAACAGCCGGGTGTGGCTGCCTCGACCAGGAATGCACTCAGGGCACCGGAGTGCTGACCGGAGTCGGTCCGTGCAATGACACCGTGCAGGGTTGCGATATGGGAATTACCTATGAACCATTTGCGGCCGTTGAGGATCCAATGGTCACCGTCGCGAGTCGCTGTGGTTTGCATTCCGAGCAGATGCGAGCCTGAATCGGCTTCGGTCATACAGATGGTCATGATGTCCTGGCCACGTGCGAGTTACGGCAACCATTGGGCACGCTGCCGTTCGTCACCGAATTCCAGTAGAAGACCAGCTCCCAGCGTTGCCGCCGACAGACTCGCGCCCAACGCCGCTTCCACTCGTGCCGACTCTTCGATGGCCACCAGCCGCGCCAACGTTCCGCGGCCCTGACCTCCCCACTTGTGTGGGATGCTCACCCCACTCCAGCCCAAAGAGGCCAACCGGTCCACCATATTGCCGCTCCCACGGGATAGTCCCCCGTCCGCGTCCGCCAGATTCGTGTTCGCTAGATCAGCACGAACCGACTCACGGATAATTTGAGCCCGTTCCCAGAAATTGTCCACCCCGACCCCCAACTTTCGTTTCGAATTGCACCGGATACCGATCGGTTGACGTCTTCGAATCGTATTGGGCTACAACCGATTGCAGAACTACCAGAATTGGCAGTAGCCGTCTGGGTAGTGCGAGGTTGGTTCAGCGGGAATCGGCGATGCGGCAGATCAGTTCGGCTCGCGAGGAGATGTCGAACTTCCGGTAGATCTTGCGTAGATGAAAATTAACCGTGTGTTCGGTGATCCCGATTTCCCGCGCAACCAGCCTGTTGGTCATCCCCTGTCCGACCAGTCCCGCGACCTGGCATTCGCGGTCGGTGAGTCCGGCCATCGTGAAGTGTCCTAGTCGCTGCTCGGGCCCGCCGGCACCAGCTTTGGTGTCGCCGGTGGAGCTGTGGCCGCTCCGGGACGATCGATCGCCTGCGCGGGACCGGCCCGTTGCTCGTGCCGTGCTGAGTCGGCGGCGCAGGTAGGGGTCGGTAGCGGAATCAAGTAGGGAGGCGAATGCGGCGGTGTCCCCGTCGTAAGTCGCTCGGGCGCAGCTGGCCGCGTCGCGCAACAACGGCACACCTGGATTCTGCCAGGCCAGCACTTCGGTGGCTTCGACGATGCGCTGCGCCGAATCAAAGTCCCCCGCACGCAGACTTGTCGCAGTCAGGTAGGCAGGCATCGCCGGATCCTCCACGAAGCTGGCCGGCTCGGCCTCGATCGAGGTCCATGACAAGCGAATAAGACTGGCTGCGGCGGTCACACCGGATCGTTCGGCGGTCACCTCGATATCAATGAGCGCAGCGCGCGCCACCGCATCGGGGAGCACATAGTGGTGCGGTTGTTCGCGCATCCGCTCAAGCTTTTCCCCCGCCCGAGACGGCTCACCCAGACGTAGGTGAGCGAGTGCCGCGACGGCCAGGGCACGAGGCACCGCGACCGTCGTGCGGTGCATTCGAGCGCATTCGATCGCGTCGGCGGCGGTACGCAATGCAGCGGCAGGTTCGTCGCGTTGCAGACACAGAGCAGCCGCGAGTGCAGTGGGGATCGATTCGAAGGCATAGAGCCCGTATCGGTCTTGATCGGACCGGACCCGGGCGACCAGATCCGTGGCCCGCCCGGTGATACGCATATCGACGAGCCGTTTGGCCGTCATCAGCCGCGTATAGACATGCCACACCGGGCCGGCGTCGGCTGCCGCGCTCTCGGCGAGCTGGTTGTGCCACAGTGCCTCGGCGAGTTCACCGGCCCGCCAGTGCTGGTCGGCCTGCAGGCACAGGTGCACAGCACGTAAACCAGGCCCGTCCGCAGCACTCGGCCGGCCCGGCACCTCCCCAATCAACGCAGCGGTTAGTTGCCGCAGCGCGGCGACCTGATCGCGGGTCCGCTCGGTCAATTCGGGGGCGCCCAGTACTGTGTCGAACCCTGCGAGCGCGGCAGGCAGATCGCCGTGGACGAGTGCAGCACTTCCCAAGGAGAGTCTCGACAACTGAGCGGTGGTGAGACCTTCAACGCGCTCCACCGTCGCCATGAGGTAAAGAATGTCGCCGACCTGCGGATTGACCGGCTGAACCATCGCAGGATAATATCATTCTCACATTTGCACTCTGCGTTCTGCCGATCTGGGTCGCGCTTCTGCTGCAACACCACCCGCGGCCATGCAGGGACTCTGGGCGATCACCTTGTCGTTCGCGGCCCATCCTGTTTGTGTAGGCGAGGTTCGGCCCGATGTCGTCGTTTTGCGTTGTGACAGAACGCAAATGATTGCTTACAGCGACAGCTACGTCGAGAACAGTGCGGTCGAGACTCAGGGGAACACGCTTTCGATACCACATCGGCACTCCGGCAAGTCTCGGGATCGCTGCTGCCACCCCGGCCGGCGGTTTGTGGCTTTCCGAAATCGCCTGGAACTGCCGGTCTTCCTGGTCCGGCCGGGATGAATCCCTTTACGGTATTGACATATGCCGAAGAGGTGAGCACTCCGAGTGCCGACGATAATTCGATGTATGCCTCACGCTCTACCCCCCCCGGGGCCTCCTTCCGACGTCGAGCAGCGACTTGTTCGAGTAGGCCGATTGAAAGGAGGCGATGGGTAAAAGCTGATCCGGCAAGATAGGTCCATGGCGACACAC
This sequence comes from Williamsia sp., assembly GCF_036566845.1. Lineage (GTDB taxonomy): Bacteria > Actinomycetota > Actinomycetes > Mycobacteriales > Mycobacteriaceae > Williamsia. The sequence continues at coordinate 447 of NZ_DATCVM010000125.1, read as the reverse complement.
ATTGGCGCGACGAGTTTTCGTCCGGAACGGGTGCCCGGATTGTGGGACGACCTCAGGACTCGGTATGCGGATGTTGGCTTCACCACGGTCGCCGGAGAACTTCGTACCAGAGAAACTCGGAAGGGAAAGACAAGCGATGCGACCGCCAGTTTCGTGATCGCTCCAGGCGATCGTTGGCACGTCACCGATGACGCCGGCGAAGTGCACATTCAACAGGGCCAGAGGTGTTGGATCCGCGGCGCCCGCGGACACCTCGAACCCGTGCCGGGCGGAATTGTCATTTCAGCGGTCAGTAAATGGCGCACAGTGCACCCGCATTCGCTGCTCGGGAGTCCTGGTGACTGGCTCTTCGACAATCCCCACGACTTCCACGTACCATCTGGGCCGCCGATCGAAACTACGATTGCTGGCCGTGTGGCATGGGAATTCATACTTCGCCCTCCCCCC
>NZ_DATCVM010000124.1:0-1835 GCF_036566845.1 Williamsia sp. | reverse complement strand
TCGCATCCGCGCGCAGCTCGTTCGTCGCTCCCGACCTGTAACGAGAGACAGCGGATGGGGAGCGGCCGATCTTCTTCGCTACTGCGCTGATTCCGCCGAGGCGCTCGATCGCTGCGCGGCGTTGTGCCCGCTCGGCGACATCTGAGTGCGGGATGCGGCCTTGTTGGGCCCAGCGGCGCAGGGTGCGATCCGACGGTGGTGTGCGGCCGGCGTCGATCGCGGCTTGACGTAGTCCGTCGTTGCCGATCTGGGTGCGGATCTGCCTGACGGACACTTTGCTCGTCAGCCCGGCCAAGCCGCCGGTCTTGACGGTTTTGGACTTCTCGACTCCGCTGGTTGCGGCGTTGGCGACGGACACTTTCAGCCCGTCGAGTCCGACCGCCTGTTGGACGGGCTTCTTCGAGCGGGGTTTCGGGAGATGCAGGGCCATCGCTACTGCCCTTCGTCGTCGTGTGGTGTGAATGCGTCTTTGATGACGAGATTCATCTCGTGGGTGTCGTCGGCGGTGGTGAACGCGTCGATCATTGCTTCGCTGAGGGTAGTACGTTTCTCCACGGACATTTTGCCCAGTGCATCACGGTCGTCGGCGATGTCCTCTCCGTCGCCGAGCAGGTAGACCCACGAGTCGGTCACCGTTCGCACTGGCCACCGCCCGCTCTCGCGTGCAATACGCATTGCGACCCGGCGGCCACGCCACCGGCAGTGCGCGATGATCGACGCACGCCAGAGCGGCTGGTGGTGGTGTTGCATTTGCTTGGCAGTCCACATGTCCGGGTTCACCATTCGTCCGATGTAGCCCTTGTAGCAGGCGCCGAGGAACCGTTTCATCGCGATGTCGCCGGTGTCGACTGCGACTTTGCGGCCCTCCCGCAAGATCTTCGCCCATTTGTCGAGGGCGCGGCCCTGCTCCGGGTACACCCAGGCTTCGGTGATGTCGAGATCGTCGAGTTCGGCGCCGATACCTCCGTCAGCAACAGGGGCTTGTAAGCCGTCGAGGCTGACGGACGTGACCCACGTCTGCACCGGTTGGTCGGCGAGCATATGTGGGTGTGGGAGGGGAAGTTTCGCGGGCAACGCGAGCATGTTGCCGGCGGGCAGCGTGATGCGCCACAACCCGAACGGTGCACCTTTCACGCCCGATGCTGCTGCGCTGACGGCGTTCTCACCGATCAGGTGGCGGGGTTTGCCGTATCCGAAATCGAGCATGCCGGCAGATGCGAGGTACGCGGCCCGCTGGTCGATGGAGACCAGTTGCGTGGCATCGGTGAGGTCGTCGGAATCGCAGACGCGTGTCCATCCCACTTCGGGTTCGAGGTCGCCGCGGGGTTCACCGTTGAGCGGTGGGATGGGGCCGCCGGTGGTGACCGCGATTCCCTTGCCACTGCGAGTGCGTTCGCGTTTGATCTTGTCCAGGACTGCGGCGCCGGTGCGTGCCGGGGTCGGGCCGGGCAGGACACCGAGGTAGCGGGCGCACCACGCGAGTCTGCGTCCGAGTTCGCGGGCTGCTGGCAGGTCGTCGTCGGGGAGATACGTTCCCGCGGTGGGTGATCCGAGAATCCCCATGTCGCCGACGCGGTTGTTCCAGCCGAAATCCTTGTTCCAGTACGTCCACACGTACGGTTCGATGAAAATGTCGACCATCGACGTGAACTTTCCGGTGGTCCGGGACAGGTGGACGACGTGGCCGGGATCGCCCCGCAACTCCCACCCAGCGGTGAGCATCGGCGTCAACGTAGCGTGCAGGACACCGGTGAGTTCCTCGGCGGCGCGGGTGCGGAGCACTTCCATGTCGTCGACGTCGTCTTCATCTCCCGGATCGATGATCCAGCCGAGCA
>NZ_DATCVM010000123.1:0-7163 GCF_036566845.1 Williamsia sp. | reverse complement strand
ACTGATCGCCCCGCCAGGAATGGGCAAGACTGTGATGGCGTGCGCGGCGATCGCCGAGCGTGCCACGTCGACATTGATCCTGGTCGACCGGAAAGCGCTGGCGGACCAGTGGCGCCAACGTTTGCTGACTCACCTGGGAGTCAAGTGTGGCCAGTTCGGTGGGGGACGGTCAAAGACCACGGGCATCATTGATATCGCACTGTTGCCGACACTTGCGCGGCGAGGAAATGCTCACGAGTTCGCCGCCGGGTATGGATTGGTCATCGTCGACGAGTGCCACCACGTCGCGGCTGCTGCCTTTTCTGATGTGCTCCAGCAGATTTCGGCACGGTTCTGGCTAGGCCTTACGGCCACACCCGAGCGACGTGACGGACTCGAAGACCTCACCTTTCACCAACTCGGCACCAACAAGATCTTGGTTTCCGCACCCGCCGCCGGAGAATTGTCGGCCGCCGACGACGTACAGCCTCCACAGCTTGTGTTACATGTTCATGCCACGCGCTTCCGATACTCCGGGGATGCTGAACCCGGGCTGCCGGGTGGGATGGCTGAGATCTATCGCGCACTGGTCGCCGACGCGGACCGACTCGAGATGATCGTTTCAGACGTCATGGCCTCCCATCGGACTGGTCGCAACGTGCTGGTGCTCACGACGTGGGTGAATCACCTCACCGCGATCAGCGACAAACTCGCCGAAGCGGGTTTCGAGACCACGGTTCTCCGTGGGGGAATGAAAGCAGCCGAACGGCAGAAGACGCTGACTCGACTCGCTGAACATTCACCCGGGGATACGCCCCTTCTGGTGGTGGGAACGAGTTCTTTCATCGGCGAAGGTTTCGACTGCCCAGCGCTGGACACTTTGTTCCTTGCCGCGCCTATTACCTTCAAGAACCGTCTCGTCCAGTACGTCGGTCGCGTCACCAGGGCGTTCCCCGGTAAGGACTCGGCGGTAGTCCACGACTACCACGACGAGCAGACGCCGGTTCTGGCTTCATCGCTACGCAAACGAGCTCCAGGCTATGTAGCCCTCGGCTTCCCCGACCCGCGGCGGCAGTTGGGATAGTCGCTCTCCGCCCCCGGGTCGATTGCGCCCCGATGCCTGGCTACGGCTGCTAGGCCGTTCCAGGGGATTAGTTGGTCCGCGTAGTGCAACTACTGGGTGAATTCGTTCTCAACACGAGGTGATCGTTCGGAATTCGTCCTGCGCGCATCGGGATCGGGGTTTCAGGAACTTGTGCTGGTTGTCGGATTCCGGAACTATTCCGAGCATGTCGATTTCTCGTTCCCGCTCCATCGCCATGACGTTAATGGCGACCGTAGCGCTCGTTCTCCCCATCGGCGGTGGTCTTGCCACCGCAGATACTGCGCCCCAGAGCTTCACGCCGCTGGAGCTGGTGGGTCCGTACCCGTCCGATCTCCCGCCGGGCGGGACGTATCTCCCGGTTCTCGATGGCTTCACCGAGCTCCGCGACAACAATCCCGCGGTGATCGCTCAGAACCTCGACACGGTCGTGTCGATCAACAACGGCGCGACGCCGGAACTGCAGCAGGACGCCATCGAGATCAACTACGACGATCGCCTGGTCTCGCTGTCGGTCGCGCTCGGTGCGCAGCTCGGCCCGGTGTTCTTGGATCTGCTGGACGCCGGCAAGCTGCCGAAGGTTGCCGCGCTCGCAGAAGGCGATCTCGCGCGCACCGGACTGCCCTCTGCGACAACGCTTCCCGAGAAGGAGTTCTTCGGCAATCCCCGTCCGTTTGTGGCGGCGCCCGAGCAGATCAAGCGCTACGACCGTCCTGGTGGTCACCTTTACGCCGAACTCGAGACGAACGGGTCATACCCGTCGGGCCACGCCAGCCAGGGTTATTGGAAGGGTGCGCTCCTCGCGTCGTGGCTGCCAGAACTCGGACCGCAGATCATCGCCCGCGCCGGTGAGATCGGGCTCGGACGCGTTGTCCTCGGTGTGCACTATCCGCTCGATGTCCTCGGTGGCCGCCTCATGGCGATGGACCTCGCCGCCGCTCGCCTCACCGACCCGGGGTTCGATCGGCTCATCGACGACGCCGGCGTGCAGCTGCGTGAGCAGCTCGAGAAGGCTGTTGGAAAGCCGCTGACGGAGTTCATCGCCGCCGACACCCCGTACCTGTCGACCGAGGACGCCGTTGCCGAGCACCGGAAACTGATGACCTATGGCCTGCCGCGCATCGCGCCGGATCAGCAGAACAAGATCCCGGCTGATGCCGCCGCGCTTCTGGAGACCAGGTTCCCGAACCTGACCGATGCGCAGCGCCTCGATATCCTCGAGCAGACGGCGATCCCGGCCGGCTACCCGCTCGACAAGTCGGGCCCTGACGGCGGCTGGCTGCGGATCGACCTCGCAGCGGCGTACGCGGTCGACTCCCAGACCTGGAGCAAGTAGAGGGTCCCTGTGACCGTCTGACATCGACACCAAAAGGCCCGACCGGAACTTCCGGTCGGGCCTTTTGCTGTCAGCGCTTACCCCGCCGCCCCTGACCTGGAGCGGGCCGAGCGGAAGGTGGCGGACCGCTGGGTGATGCCTTCACAGCGAGGGTCCGGTCGGCGGTCTCTTCTGCATCGAGTCTGCGGAGCACCCAGTGTTGCTGTGCCAGCGTCCAGCCGTTGTTGGCCAGCCAGTAGATCCCGATGGCGATCGGCAGGAACGGTCCACCCACGATCGCGCCGATCGGGAACACCCACAAGGCGAGGTTGTTCATCATCGTCGTCTGAGGTGTGGACAACGTGGTGGCGCTTCGGGCCAGGTTGGCGCGAGCGGTGAAGTGGGTGGCCACCGCGGCGATCACCATCAACGGGACGGCCACGGCTGCGATCGCGAGCCGGCTCACCTCACCGAACGCTTCGATGTGCTCGACGGGCATCGTGATCGCGGCCGAGAGTGGCGCCCCGAACAGCTTGGCATCGAGGAACGACTGCACGTCGGTGGCCGAGAAGAGGGAGTTCGGTTTGAACGACCGCAGGACGTGGAAGAGCGCGAAGAACACCGGGATCTGAAGGAGAACGGGCAGGCATCCGAGTAGCGGATTGACACCGTGATCGCGTTGCAGCTGCTGCATCTCGGCGGTCAGCCGCTGCCGATCGCCCTTGTGTTTGCTTTGTAGTTCTTTGATTTTCGGCTGGAGCTTTTGCATTTGGCGTTGTGTACGAACCTGTTTGATGAACGGCCGGATCAGGATCAGGCGCAGCGTGAACACCAGGAACACCACTGCCAGCGTCCAACAGACGCCGCTGTCGGGGCTTTGGAGAACGAAGGCAAAAACCTTGTGCCAGAACCACAAGATCGCGGACACGGGATAGCAGATTACGTCGAGCATGATGGAACACCTCACTGCGAGGCACATCGACGCCAGGGCCTGGGTGATCTACACAGGGCTCAGCGGGCGGCGACGTGGGGGGATGGGCCTACGAGGACAAGAGCAACTCGTGTCGACCAAACCGGTGCCGGACGGGGAGTCCGGTCACAACAGATCAGGCCGGTCGTAGACCGCTTCCGGGTGCCCTGGGACGTGGGCGACCATCGGTATCCGGGTTTGTCTGCCGCCGGAACGACCCGCGCAGGCACCGTTCGTCGCTCGAAGGACCGGAGTTCCCGACAACGACCAGCAGTAAGAGATCGCGTGAGCGTTCCATTGCGAACGCCGAGAGGAGCAGGACTGCAACAGACGCGCCGACGGCGACGAGGCCGGCCTGGTTGTCGAACGCGACGGGGACCGCGACCACAAAAAGTGCGGCCACGACGAGTGCAAGCATCCACCTGCTCAGTTCGCTCGCCCCCGAGATCATGTGATCGAACATACCGCAGTCGTGGTGTGGCATAGCCCCGGAAATCTCGGTCTCTGCCGAAGAAAAGGGCCTGGCCTGCTGATTTGGGAATTGCCGTGTCTGTGTCATATTCTGATTCAGCTCCCAACGGAGAACACCGGCCCCCTTCGTCTAGCGGCCTAGGACGCCGCCCTTTCAAGGCGGTAGCGCGGGTTCGAATCCCGTAGGGGGTACGCATGTCACTGACAATGACAAGCACAGCAAGGCCCTGTGGCGCAGTTGGTTAGCGCGCCGCCCTGTCACGGCGGAGGTCGCGGGTTCGAGTCCCGTCAGGGTCGCAAGAAATTGCGACTAGATGTCCAGGTTGCCTGGATGTCGTTCGGCCAGGTAGCTCAGTTGGTACGAGCGTCCGCCTGAAAAGCGGAAGGTCGTCGGTTCGATCCCGACTCTGGCCACCGATAGCTTCCAGTCAGCACGCCTGATGCCTCCAATCCGGTCCTCCACGAGGACCGGATTTTCGCGTTCCCAGGGTTCACAGCGTGCAGCGAGCCTGCGGGGAGGGGTCGTGAGGTTGACCAGGTAGTCCGCAACGGCAGTGTTCACGCAATTGTTGGCGCGGAAAAGGCCACGGTGTGCTGTTCGCCCTCGACGGTGAGCAAGGAGCCGCCGAGGGTGTCGGCCAAACTGACGCCGCCATCGTACGGCGTGGACGGATCGCCAGTCATCGAGATCGTCAGCGTGTCCGGTAAGCCCTCGATTCCAGCGGCGTACGGATACCCCAACGTTGGTTCTGCAGGCCAGAATTCGCACATATCGCGTGCTCCGGCCGGTCCTTGTCCGGGGTCGGTGAACGGTGCGGCCTGCTGGTTCTGTTGCCGCACAGCGACCTGTTCCTCGGGGGTGCTGCGCTGTTCGTCCATGCAGTTGATCGCCAACAGCGCCTCGTTGAAGTTGGGGTAGTGTCCGTCGGCGTCGCGGCCGGCGACGGCGTCGAAGACGCCATTGAAGTCCATCAGGCGGCCGTCCGGGCCGACGAGCGGGTTCTCGATCAACGGTCGCGCCAGCTCCTGAAAGGCTTCGGTGGCCTTGCTCGGGTCGGTACCGAGCGGGCACTGCGGGTCTGTGGCGCAGAAGGCGGCCATCTCGTCAACGACAGCTGGAACCCGGTGTATTGCGAAATGCGGCGCTGCGCGGTCCCCAACTGGGGGTCGATGGCGCCGTCGAGGACCATGGCCCGCACGTTCTGGGGGAACATTTCGGCGTACACCGCGCCCAGTCGGGTGCCATAACTCTGGCCGAGATAGCTGAGCTTGTCGTCGCCGAGAGCGGCTCGCAGGATGTCCATGTCGCGGGCCGCGTCGCGGGTGCACACATGGGCCAGCACGTCCGCGCCGCCGGACCCCTGGGCGCACTGCTCGACGATGCGGCGCGTGTCCTGCTCGGTCCACTGTCCTGCGCCGACCAGGAGGGTTTGGGTGGCGCCCCCAGCGTCAGTTTGCTCGTCGGAGAAACACTCGCCGCGTGCGGGCGCCTTGAGCAGCGCGATCTGCGCGGTCCGGCCGTCCGGTTCGTCGTAGTCCAGCGGCAGCTCGAGGCGGGCGCATCCGATCGCGGGGTCGGCCGCGAAGGTGGTCTCGTCGGCGACAGTGGTGGCGTAGCCCTGACACGGCTCAAACGTGAGCTGTTGGTCGTAGAACCGTTGCAAGTCGGCGGCCGGTTCCGAGGATGTGGTGCAGGCCGTGGCTGCGAGTGCCAACAGCGCCGAGAGGCAGATCGCGACCGCCGCGCGCAGGGTGAAAGGTGGTGATGGGCTCATGAGCAATCAACGTCCTCCGTCTGATTGGTGCACGGGTTTGCTTGCGGTGTAATGGTTTCGGCTGCTCGGGCTTACGTGTTTGTCTGATCCGCGGCGAAGCGATCTTTGATCTGCGGGGCCAGACGGTGGGCCAGTTCGGCCCGAGAGTGCACGGGGCTGCCAGCAGATTGACTGTATTCGGTTTCATAACAATGGATTTGACTCATACTTCTCCAGTGTGGGGCGGCTGACTCAGCAGCTGCGGTCGGCCTCGGGCATGATGCCGTTGACGAGGTAGTCGGTGATGACATCCTGGGCGCACTCGTTCGAGCCGAGAACGTAGACGCCGTGGCCGCTGCCGTCGACTGTGAGAAGTCGTGACCGGTCGCCGAACTTGTTGTTGATCAGCTCGCCGTTGCTCAGCGGTGTGACGGGGTCGCGCCGGTGTTGGGCGACAAGGACATTCGTCAGGCCGTCAGCTTCGACCGGGACCGGCGGTTCGCTGCGCTCGAGCTGCCAGTACGCGCACGGCATTATGTTCGCGCCGGCCGCGCCGAACAGCGGGAACTTCTCGCGGTCCTCGTCGACAGCTTGCTCATAGACGTCGGGGTCGCGTGGCCATTCGACGTCGTTGCACGTGACCGCCAGGAACACCGACCATGAATTGTCGAACGCCGAGAGCGTCTTCGAGACGGTCGGGCCCTCGGACGCAGGGTTGTCCAGCGACGCCTTCCACGTCTGCGCTGCGGCTTCGTACGACACGGGGTTGTACAGCGACACGAAGGTCCCGAGCCGGAAACTGCGCCCGTCGAGTCCTTGCACCGGTGTGCGGTCGAGCTTGTCTGCGATGGTGAAGTACGTCTGCCGAACCTGCTCGGGTGGCGGGTGTGAGCATGGGATCGCTGCGACACCATTTCCCGACCCAGCGCGCCCTGCGGGATGCGGTTCTCGAGACCATCTACGACGTCGTGACGGCGGATGACCAGGTCATTCACGACCAGTCGCTGCCCGCACGTGACCGTCTCGTGCAGTGTCTGCGGCTGGTTCTTGCGCCGCTTGTCGGCGAGCAGGCGCGGCAATCCTGGATCACGTTCCTGGAATCATTTGTGGTGCCCGAACCCACCGACCAACTGCGAACCTCTTACGCAGCGATCGCCGACGTGGGCACGCGCCGGGTCGAATACTGGTTGAGTGTTCTCGACAAGGAAGGTGCCCGGATCGAGGGCGATCTCGACCGCCAGGCGAGGTTCCTCAACACGGTCTTGACCGGTCTGTCGCTTGATCGTGCGATACCCGCCGACCATTCGCTCCTGGAGTCCGAGACGACGACGCTGTACCACGCGGTGGACTCAGTTCTGAAGCGCCCTGACGCGTGAGCGCTGCCGAAGAACCATCAACGGTGTCTGGCTGAAATCCCGGGATCGACGATGTCAGACCCCCGTGGCATGATCGAAAGTATGTTCGGGGGGACGGATTCAGAAGCCGAGCGGGTGACCGGGATCGGGCCTGCGGGGTCGTTGGGGCCCAATGAGATCTTGCGGGATGTCGAGCGTGCGATGGACGGGCAAGGCT
>NZ_DATCVM010000122.1:0-49257 GCF_036566845.1 Williamsia sp. | reverse complement strand
GTCGCTCCGGAGATCGTCTGCGCATCGACATCTCCGAGGTTCGGCATCGCCAAACCATGCGGCGCAAGGAGGTCCGGGATCTGATGCAGTGTGGTTCCGGCTCGAAGCGTCACCTGTCCGGCGGTCGCGTCGACGCAGACCAACCCGCGCATCGCGGTCATGTCGAGCTGGACACCCGGGGCCACGGCAACCGCGCTGAAGCTGTGACCCGACCCGACCGGCTTGACCGTCACCCCGCTCGCTCGCGCCTCGGTCACCACCGCCGCCACCTCGTGCGCATCGCGCGGCCGGACCACTCGCTGCGGTGCCACCGATTCCGTACGGCCCCAATTGCGCCACACCTGCGGGCCGCTCACAGAAACTGCTTCCCTTCACCGCGGTAGCTCGGCAGTTCGCCGACGACAACTCCATGATCGACCACCAGGATCGTGTTCACGTGTTCGCTCAACTCACCGGACTTCGTGTGGCGCAACCACACCCGGTCGCCCACCGACAGCGTGTGGGCGGACTTTCCGCGCAGCGGCGTCTGGACCTCACCGGCGGCCTCGCGGCTGAGGTAGCTCAGACCCGGCGGCCAGGTCGGCAGCGGTAGCCGATCGTCACCGGGCGGACCCGACGCGATCCATCCACCGCCCAGGCACGTGACCATCCCGCGGGCCGGAATCCGAACCACCGCCAGTCCGAAGGCCATCGCCGGGGCCGGTTTGAAGTGCGCGTAACTGTCGAAGAGGTGGCCGCCGAAGAACCCACTGCCCGCCGCGATGTCGGTCACCGACGGATCGGCGGCCGTGGCCTCGATCGACCCGGTGCCCCCGGCGTTGACGAACTCGAGGTCGGCGATCTGCCCGAGCGCGGCGACGACACCTGCCCTGCGTCCGATCAGTTCGTCCATCGACCGTCGCTGGATATCGTTGATGACATTGTTCCGCAGCCGTTTTCCATCGACCTCGTTGCCGACTCCGGCCACCTGCGCCTCGTAGGACATCAAACCGACCAGTGTCATCCCGGGTCGGTTGACGATCTCGGTGGCCAGGCCGACCGCTTCGGCCACGGTCCGGATCGGAGATCTGCGAACACCGACATGCCCGAGTATCGGCGACTTGTACGAGGCATCGAGGTCGATGGCGATCCGCACCGGCCCGCACGCCCCGGCAACCGCCGCCTCGATGAGGTCGACCTGCTCCACCGAATCGACGAGGTGCGTGACCCGCTGCGCGGCAACAGGATCGGCTGCCAGGGCTGCAATCGCATGGCGGCTGGTACTGGGATAGCCGACCAGCACATCACGGACGTCGCCGGCCATGGCGAGCCAATGCGCTTCTGCCACATCGTAGGCGAGCACCCCGGCGAATCCCTCCACGGCGAGGATCTGCTCGATGACCGACCTGACCCGCAGCGACTTCGAGGCCACCCGGATCGGCACCCCGCCGGCCCTGGACCGGAGATCGGCCAGATTGTGCCGCAACGCGGTCAGCTCCAGGACCGCCACCGGGCCATCGGGGTCACCGTGGTCCCGGACCGCGTTGTCTATTGCACCCCAATATGATTCGGGATCCGCCGCCCAGGGCCAATCCGGGCGCATCGACGATGCGGCCAGGGCGAGATCGGTCACGTTGAGGTCAGAGATCATGGCTCGTCCTTCAGATGGCCGAGGAGCGCGGCGACCGTGGCATCAATGATTCGCTCGGCGATCACCCGGTCACCGGTGTTGAGGTAAGCCAGAGTCAGACCGTCGGTCGCTGCGACCACCAGCGGCGCCAGGTACTCCGGATCTGTCGACCAGGTGGCACCCATCGCGGTGGCAGCCACCTCCAGCGATGTCTGCGCGATTTCGTAGTAGCGGGTGTACAGACGGGTCGCGAAGTGTTCGAGGCCTTCGGTGCGTCGGGCGTATTGGGCAAGCGTGATCATCGCCGCCTCCCGTTTGGGGTCGGCGACCACACTCTCCAGGTATGACATCAGACCCGCCTTGATCAGCGTGGCGATGTCGTCGGGGAGCTTCCACTCGGTGTCGACGTCCGTCGGATCCGGGGGCGCCAGGGGCGCGATGATCGACGCCTGTTCGTCGGAGGTGCCCCGGGCGACGAGTTCGGCCAGCAGTTCGTCCCTGGATTCGAAGGCGTAGTGGAAGCTCGCGAGGGACATGTCGGCCTCGGCGCAGATCCTGCGTGTGGTCGCCGCTTCCACCCCGTGGTCGGCGATGACCCGGAATGCAGCGCGAACCAGCAGATCACGCCGTACGTCCACCGGCATCCGCGCCACCACAGCCCCCGACCCGCTCAGATGTGGGTCAAACGACCCACTGCTTTCCCGCGAGGCTAGGCCAATTCGACCGAACTGGCCACCTCAACGCCGAAAACGCTCCGCCTATACAAAGACGCTCCACATGTTTGTGGAGCGTCTTTGCAAAAGCGGAGCGTTTGTTGTCGTCCCGCGGCGGGCAACCTCAGTAGGCAGAGTTCACGTTGTCCATGGAGCCGTACCGATGCGCCGCATAGTTGCAGGCGGCGACGATGTTGGAGACCGGGTTCCAGATGTCGAACGCGGTGCCTTCCACGTGGTACGCGGCAAAGGTCGGGTCGATGACCTGGAGGAGACCCTTGGAGGGGATGCCGGCAGCGGCATTCGAGTCATACAGATTGATGGCCTGCGGGTTGCCGGTCGACTCCCGCATGATGTTGCGCATGATCCCGTCGTAGCTCGCCGGGATGTTCTTCGAGGCCAGGATGTCCAGCGACTGACGAATCCAGCCGTCGAGGTTGTCCGCGTACACCGGGGCCGGCGGTGGCGCCGGAGCCACGACAGGCTCTTGCGCGGCCATCTGGACCGGCGCCGGAGCGGGCTCCGCGGGTGTCGTGGGTGCCGGAGCAGGCGCTTGACTCTGAGTCGTTTCCGCCTGGGTCGACTCGACGGCAGGCGTCGAGACGGCGGCCGGCGACTCGGCGTTGGCAGGATCGACGGTGCTGATCGCCCCGGCGGTGATCGTGGCAGCAACCGCCAGCGTGGCGGCGCCCGCGACGTAGCGGACGTGCGTGCGTGATGCGCCGGTCCGGGCATCGTGGAGCAATTTCGAGAGAACGAACATATAACTGGTTCCTGATGTGATCGGTCCGCCTGTCGGCGGGCAGCAGACAACCACCGAGGTGCACGTGCATTCCCCGGCCGAATTCGGTCATCGCTGACAATGAACTTGTAAAACAAGGACGTTGCCGTCCCGGCGCATGCTCCAACCGACCCAGCTGATTCAGGTCCACGCGAGAATCGCTCAGGCGGCCACGGTGGCGATGTCAGCCCCGGTAGCCGCAGCGAAATCCGCGGATTGCGCATGCGGGTGGAATCCGCATAACCACTCCACATTTCTCGTGCCGCAAACATCACGTCTGCGTAAGCGGTTGATAACAGATTGATATACGTAGCTGAGAAAAGTCCAATGACAACGGCCCAAATCTGGCCGGCTCAGCAATTTCCGCAACCAGCTGTCAAGCCAAAAAGGCGGCGTGCGCTGCAGATTCGCCGCAACTACGCAACGTGATCCGTTTCACACGATTCGTCGGCGAAAAGTGCGCAGAAGGCCCCGAAACGGGGTGAACCGGTTCAATCGGACACCTTCCCACCCCGGAACTCCGGACGCGGGGCGACGCGGTTTCAGCCGACGACCAGCCGTCGCAATGCCTGATCAGAGTGTCGAAACTCACAGTGCGTGACGGAGTTTCGACGGTGCTGACGCTTTCAGCCGATGATGCGGGTCACGAGCTCCAGGTCGACGTCGGCGAGCTCGGCCGGGCTGAACGCGGGATTGCGGTCTTTGTCCACCAGAACGGCCCGCACCCCTTCGGCGAAGTCCGGGGTCCGGGTGATCTGCTCGGCAGCGTGGAGCTCACGCTCGAGGCATTCGTCCAGCGTGGAGCGCGCCCCGAGTTCGATCAGTGCGGCGGTCACCACGAGGCTGGTCGGCGAAGCCGCATCGAGCTGGGCCACGGTCTGCGCCGCCCAGTCGTCGCCGACAGCACCGCGCAGTCCGCCGACGATCGCCGCCACCGGGTCGTCACTGAAGTACTCGGCGATCTTCGCCAGCGGCAACGACGTCCCCGACACCGTTTCGGTCCGCCCGGACAACGCCTGCGCGAGCGGCATCCCCGACCGGATGTCATCGGCGAGGCCACCGAACTCGGCGCTGGGCACATGGTGGGTGGCCAGACCGATGGCCACCGCGTCGCTGCCGTGCACCCGGGCACCTGTCAGGCCGAGCCACAGGCCCACGCCGGCAGGCAGCCGAGGGAGGAAATATGTGGAGCCGACGTCCGGCATGAAGCCGATGGCCGTTTCCGGCATCGCGATCATCGCCTTCTCACTGACCACCCGGACCTCACCGTGCACGCTGATCCCGAGACCGCCGCCGAGTGCGGGACCGTCGATCAACGCGATGTACGGCTTCGGGAAGTCGGCGACCAGCTGATCGAGTTCGTACTCCGCACTGAAGTATCGGGTCACCGATGCGTGGTCCCCGGCGAGCGCGGCATCGCGGATGGCCCGGATGTCGCCGCCCGCACAGAAAGCACGGTCGCTCGCCGACGTGACGAGCACCGACTGCACCTGCGGATCGCCGACCCAGTCCTTGAGGACGACAAACATGTCATCGACCATCGTCTGGTCGAGCGCGTTGAGCGCCTTGGGACGATCGAGGATGATCTCACCGACACCATTGGCGACCCTGGTCCGAATGAACGACACCGCTTTACCTCCTGGTCAGCCGAGCTCTTCGGCTAGTTCCATCCACGACTCTTCAGCCGCTTCACGTTGCGCTACAACAGATTTCAGTTCCACACCCAAGGCGATGAGCTGATCGGGCGAGGTTGCCGCATCAGCGAGCTTCGTGTGGATGTCGGCCTCTTGCGCGACGAGGCGCTGCACCTGGCGTTCGACCTTCTTGAGCGCCTTCTCCATGTCCCGCAGTGCGCCTGAACCTTTGGCGGGTCCACCGGCAGATGCGGCAGGCTTGGCCGAACCTGTCGACGGGACGGCCGACGCCGCGGCCGGCCCGTTTGCCAGCTTCGTGAGGTATTGCTCGATGCCTCCGGGCAGATTGGTGAGTTTGCCGTCACCGAACAGCGCCCACGTGCTCTCACAGATCCGCTCGATCAGGAACCGGTCGTGACTGATGACCACCAGCGTGCCGGCCCAGTTGTCGAGGAGATCCTCGAGCTGTTGCAGCGTGTCGATGTCGAGGTCGTTGGTGGGCTCATCGAGCAGCAGCACGTTCGGCTGCGCCATCAGCACCCGCGTCAGCTGCAGCCGACGACGCTCACCGCCGGAGAGGTCACCCACCGGTGTGCGCTGCCGGGCCGGGCTGAAGCCGAGGCGTTCGGCCAGTTGTCCGGCCGACATGTCCTTGCCGCCCAATTCGATATGTCCGGCAACATCTTCCACGGCCTCGATCACCCGCATGCCGACCGGCAGATCGTCGAGTTCCTGACGCAGCCAACCGATCGCAACCGTCTGGCCTTCGATGCGACGACCCGAGGCCGGCGGCAATTCGCCGGCCAGGGTTCGCAGCATCGTCGACTTGCCCGAGCCGTTGACACCCACCAGACCGATACGTTCGCCCGGTGCCAGACGCCACGTCAGATCGTCGATCAGGACGCGGCCGTCGGGGGTGGTGAGCTTGGCATCCTCGAGTTCGATGACGACCTTGCCCAGGCGCCGTTTGGCAAAACTGGCCAGCGCCACCGAATCTCGTGGCGGGGGAACATCGGCGATCAGTTTTTCGGCGGCCTGGATCCGGTACTTCGGCTTGGAGGTGCGGGCCGGGGGCCCACGCCGCAGCCAGGCAAGTTCCTTGCGCGCCAGGTTCTGTCGGCGTTCTTCGGCTGCATCGGCGAGCCGGCCACGTTCGGCGCGGGCATACACCCAGTCGTTGTAGCCGCCCTCGTAGCTTTCGACCTTGCCGTTCTGCACTTCCCAGGTGGTGGTCGCGACCGTGTCGAGGAACCAGCGGTCGTGGGTGACGACCACCAGAGCGCTCCGTCGACCGACAAGATGCCGGCCGAGCCAGGCGATGCCCTCGAGATCAAGATGGTTGGTGGGCTCGTCGAGGATCAGCAGATCCAGTTCCTGCACGAGCGCCGCTGCCAAAGCGACCCGACGCCGCTGACCACCGGACAAATCCGTCACGAGAGTATCGAGACCCAATTCACCGATGCCGATACCCGCGAGCACCGAGCGGATGCGAGCGTCACCGGCCCATTCGTGTTCGGCAACACCGAGCGGGCCGAGGACGATCTGTCCGATCGTCTGGTCGGGAGGCAGGTGCCCACGCTGGGTCACCACCGCCATCCGCAGCCCGGTACCGCGCGCCACACGCCCGTCGTCGGGCGGTTCGATGCCGGCGAGGATCTCGAGCAACGTCGTCTTGCCGCCACCGTTGAGCCCGACAACACCGATGCGATCGCCCTCTTGCACACCCAGACTCACCGATTCGAGCAACGGCTTGATACCGAACGATTTGCTGATCTTCTCGACAGAGATGAGGTTGGCACCCTGACGTTTTCCGGGCGCGGTCACAGCGCGGCCTCGATCACTCGTGCGCCGCCGACCGGACCGGATGCGGTGCGGACACCGCGGCATACGCCCGCGCCCGACAACTCGGCCGCGGTGGACACCGCCGCCGCCTCGTCGGCGCACAAGAACGCAACCGTCGGCCCTGACCCGGAGACGATGCCGGAGAGGGCACCGGCATCGACGCCCGCCCGTAGTGTGCGGCGCAGTGCCGGGCGCATGGACAGCGCGGCCGGCTGCATGTCGTTGTGTAGCAAAGTTGCAACTCTCTGTGGGTCTCCCGAGGCGAGCGCCTGCAGGAGCTCGTCAGGAGATTCTGTGTAGGTACCGGTGTCGTCGGCGGACGAGTTCGTCTCGCGCAGCCGGTCGAGTTCGCGGTACACCTGCGCGGTACTCAGGCCTTCCCGGGCCACGGCCAGTACCCAGTGGTACTCGCCGCGGGACAGGACGGTGTTGAGTTTTTCCCCGCGACCGGTGCCGAGCGCGGTGCCGCCGCGCAGGGAAAACGGTACGTCGCTTCCCAATTCGGCGGCGAGGGTGAGCATGGTGTCGCGGTCCATGTCCAGACGCCAGAGCCGGGACAACGCCAGCAATGTGCCGGCGGCATCGGCCGAACCTCCGGCCATACCTCCGGCGACCGGGATCCCCTTGTTGATGGTGATCGTGACCTCTGGTGGCCGGCCGGCGACCCGCGACATCACTTCTGCCGCACGCCACGCCAGATTGCTCGAGTCGAGTGGCACCTCGTGAGCGCTGTCCCCCGTGACGACGATCGACAGCGAGTCTGCCGGGGCCACCGCGACGGTGTCGTGCAGGGACAACGCCTGGAAGACGGTGGTCAGCTCGTGAAAGCCGTCACGGCGGGGCAGGCCGACACCGAGGTGCAGATTCACCTTGGCGGGGACCCGAACCGTGACGGGGCGTGGGACAACAGACAACACGATCGCCAAGTCTATGCGGCCCGGCTAATCGAGCTGCGCGGCCAGCGCCACATAGTCCTCGATGGCCAGGCGCTCACCCCGGAGCCCGGGATCGATGCCGGCGGCGGTGAGCAGTTCCTCAGCGGCCGGGGCCGAACCGGCAAGACCCGACAGAGCGGCCCGTAACGTCTTGCGCCGCTGAGCAAATGCCGCGTCGATCACCGAGAAGACACGACGACGATGCGTGTCGTCCACCGGCCACGGCGGCTCGGCGTACCGACTGATCCGGACCAGACCGGATTCGACCTTGGGTTCGGGCCAGAACACGTGACGTCCCACCGAACCGGCCTGGGAGACCTCCCCGAAGAATCGCGCCTTGACGCTGGGCACCCCGTAGACGCGCCCACCTGGTCCGGCGGCGAGCCGCTGAGCGACCTCGAGCTGCACCATCACCAACGCCGTGCGAATGCTCGGGAACTCGGACATCAGGTGCAGCAACACCGGCACCGCGACGTTGTACGGCAGGTTCGCGACCAGCGCCGTCGGTGCGGTCGGCAGATCGTGCGCACCCACGCGCAACGCGTCCTTGGTGACCACGGTGAGCGAGTCGGCCTGGTCCGGGGCACGGTCGGCGACCGTGGTGGGCAACCGCCCGGCGAGCCGGGGATCGATCTCGACGGCGATCACCTCTTTGGCCACCGCGAGCAAACCCAGGGTCAACGACCCGAGCCCGGGCCCGACCTCGACCACAACATCGTCGCCGCCGATTCCCGAGGCGGTGACGATGCGCCGGACGGTGTTGGCGTCGTGAACGAAGTTCTGGCCGAGGGTCTTGGTGGGACGGATGTCGAGTTCGGCCGCGAGTTCGCGGATCTCCGCCGGGCCGAGCAGGGCGGGCACGTTACTCAGAACCGCGTCCCGCCCGAGAGGCAGTCGCGCTGCGGTCGATCAACGAAGTCCGAGTTTGGACGAGCAAGAGGGCCATGCGCCCCATCCTTGCGCGGCCTGGGTCTTGGTTGCAATCGCGATCTGTTCCTCGCGGGTCGCGAGGTCGGCGCGGGGTGCATATTCCTGGCCGCCCCAGCGGTCCCAGGTGTTCTGGTCGAATTGCACGCCACCGTAGAAACCGTTGCCGGTGTTGATGGCCCAGTTTCCGGTGGCCTCACACTGCGCGAGCTGGTCCCAGACCGAGCCCGGCGGGACATACGGCGCGCCCGGTTTGGTGCCCACAGACACCGTCGCGGGCTTCGGCTCGACCTGGACCGACGAGTCGAGCTTCTTCTTCTCGGTCTCTTGGCCGTTGACGGTGGTCACCTCGTAAGTGACCTCGGCGGAACCGGGCTGACCGGGATCCTTGACGATCGTGCGACCGGAGATCAGCTCCGGGTCGTCGACCTTGTTCTCCGGCGGTGCCACCGGTTCGGTGACGGTCACGGTCTCGGTGCGGATCCGCGTCACGGTGATGTCCATGTCGGCGGTCACCGGTGTGTCTGCGGCCGGTGTGACCTCGTCGGTCGGAGCCAGCGGTTTGCCGGTGTCGTCGAGCAGTTCGGCGACGGTCTTCGCCGCGATCTGCGGGGTGGACGTCTCTGATCCGTCGGTCAGTTTCACCTTCTTGGGGAGCACGACGTTCACGGTGCCGCCGGAGACCGGGAGTTGGTCGGTGGCGGGGCCCTCGATGTCGTTGGCCTCGGACGCCAGATCGACCTGTGCCAGCGCCTGCTCAACGGTGACCGCGGTGGTCTGGATCTGGCGGGGCGCTCCGTCGACGTTGACCGTCAGGGTCTTGAGGCGGTGCAGCGTGATGGTCTCGCCGTCATCCACGCCGTTGTCCGGAGCCGGCAGCACGAGGTCGCCCTCGGCCGGGTCGTAGCCCTGCTCGTCGAGGATGCTGTCGACAGAGCCGCGCATCGTGGAGACCTGGATCACCTTGCCGTCGACGTCGATCTTGACGTTTTTGTAGGCGGCGATCCCCATCACACCGCCGGCGACGAGTACTGCGAGCAGTAGCGCAATGGCGATGCGTGGGGTACGCGAGGTCGATTCGTTGATACGAGCAAGCACAGACATGATCACAACAAGATAACGACATGGTGTGGATTGCGCAAAGCAAACGCTAAAGCTGCAGGTCCAGGCCGTATGCGCGGATCGCGTTTTGGGTAACAGATTGGGCTAGGGCCGCTGGATCCTGCCCCCGCACTTCTGCCAGGGCGCGCGCCGTGTAGGGAAGGACGTACGACTGGTTCGGCCGGCCCCGGTACGGGTGCGGCGTCAGGAACGGCGCGTCGGTCTCGACCAGGAGCTGATCGTCGGGCACCAGACGGGCCGCAGCCTGCAGGACCGTGGAGTTCTTGAAGCTCACCGTCCCGGCGAAGCTGAGCAGGTAACCCCGCTCCACACACTCTGCGGCGACCTTTTCGTCCCCGGAGAAGCAGTGCATGATCACCGTCTGCGGCGCACCTTCCCGTTCGAGGACGTCGAGAAGATCTCGGTCGGCTTCGCGATTGTGGATCATCAACGGTTTGCCGATCCGCTTGGCGAGATCGATGTGCCAGGCGAAGGCCTCATGCTGTTGCGGGACGGTGGCGCAGTCGTTCGACTTTCCGGGCCAGTAGTAGTCGAGGCCGGTTTCCCCCACCGACACGACACGGGGGTCGGTGAGCATCTCTTCGAGTTCGGCCTTGGTCGCGTCGTCGAGTTGATGCGCGTGGGTGGGATGCAACGCCACGGCCGCGTACGCCCGGTGATCCCACCGCGCGGCATCGACGGCCCACCGCGCATCGACGATGTCGTCGGCCACGGTCACCACTGCCCGGACGCCCGCCGCCTCGGCGTGGTCGAGGATCTCCCGGACCGACTCCGCGTCGCGGCCACCGCAGGCGGCCAAATGCGTGTGGGAGTCGATCAACGGGATCAGTGGTTCGGGGTCCGGGGGCGGCGTCCGCCGACGCTCTTTCTTGAGTTCCTTGTTGCTCTTGTCTTCAGCGGCGATGACCGGGTCCGCTTGATCAGTCATGTCAGAGATCGACCTCACCGGCGATGACCGTCACGCTGCGGCCGCCTACCCAGATATCGGTGTTGTCGTCACTGACGAGGACGCGGCCGGCCCGGCCGAGTGCAGCTCCCTGCGCGGCGACATAGGTGGCGGGCGCGATCTTCTGCGCGCGCAACCAGCATGCGAGGCCGGCGTTGAGGCTGCCGGTCACCGGATCCTCCGGCACGCCGATACCGGGAGCGAATCCCCGGACCTCGTAGTCCGGATGATCGTCGGGTCCGGTGTCGCCGAGGTAGGGACCGATGAGACCGACCATGCGATCGCCGAGCGCGGCGAAGTCCGGTTCGATGTCGAGGACCTGCTGACCCGATGCCAGCAGCAGCCCGATCCAGCCGGGCCCGTTGTCCACCCAGCTCGCCGCGATGACGTCGGACGGCCGCAGGTCCAATGCGGCCCGGACCACATCGAGGTCCGAGGCATCGACCTCACCGGACCGGATCAGCGGCGGCGCCGCGAACGCGAGTGCCTCACCGTCCCGGCGGATGTTGACCAGACCGACACCGCATTCCTGAACGACCTTCTCCCCCTTCGGCACACCGCCTGCTGCCAGCCAGGCGTGCGCCGAACCGAGTGTCGGGTGGCCGGCAAAGGGCAATTCACCGCCCGGTGTGAAGATCCGGAGAAAGTAGTCCGCCGCCGGATCCTGCGGGGTGCACACAAACGTGGTCTCGGACAGGTTGGTCCACTGAGCGAACGTGCGCATCTGATCGTCACCGAGGTCGTCGGCGTCGAACACCACGGCGACGGGATTGCCGGTGAGTGGTCCGGACACGAACACATCGACTTGCTGGAATGGGCGCGGGGGCATGCGTGGATTGTGCCTGCCCACTTCAGCGGTTAGCCAATGGATTGGAGAAAAGGTCCTGCGCACACGTGCACTAGGGTTTCGGATTGTGACCGAGATCAATCACCGGGTGGGTACCGAGCAGGTCGGCGACATCACGATCGCCTACGAGGACTTGGGCAACCCCGATGACCCCGCTGTGCTCCTGATCATGGGGCTGAGCGCCCAGTTGACGTTCTGGCAGACCGCGTTCTGCATGAGCATCGTCGATCAGGGCTACCGGGTCATCCGGTTCGACAACCGGGACATCGGACTCTCGACACACCTCGACGGTGTCCGGGTCGGCGGTTCATTGCTCAAGCGACTGGCGAACTACGAACTCGGCAAGCCCAGTGATGTGCCGTACACCCTCGTCGACATGGCCGGAGACGCCGTTGGCCTGCTCGATGCCCTCGAGATCCGCGAGGCACACATCGTCGGCGGATCCATGGGCGGGATGATCGCGCAGATCGTCGCCGGCAAGTACACGGACCGTGTGATGTCGGTGGGGATCATGTTCTCGAGCACCAACCAGGCATTCCTGCCGCCGCCGGATCCCCGCAAGCTGAAGGCGTTGCTGTCGGGTCCGGGTCCGACGGCCACTCGCGAGCATTACATCGAGACCGCCGCCAAGGCCGCTCGCACCATCGGCAGCCCGAAGTTCGCGCTGCCGTGGGATGAGTCGATTCGTCGGGCGACCCTCGCGTACGACCGCGCGCACGACCCGGCGGGCATCGTGCGTCAGTCGGCCGCGGTGATGGGCACCGGCAGCCTCAAGCCGTATGCCGGCGCGATCACGGCGCCGACCGTCGTGATCCACGGCAGCGCCGACGGCCTGATGCGTCCTTCGGGTGGCAGAGCGATCGCCCGGGCGGTCAAGGGTTCGAAGTTCGTCCTGATCAAGGACATGGCCCATGACATCCCCGAACCGCTGTGGCCACAGATCATCTCCGAGCTGACCGGGAACTTCGCGCGCGCGGTCCACAAACCCTGACCCGACGGGCTGACAACTCAGGTATCACTCCCCGGCCGCACTCCAGGCCGTCCATCTGGTCACGGTCACCGCGATCACGGGACCATCGAGGGACACGCTGCGATACTGAAAGTACTTGGCCCGCAGGAGTTCACGAGCCCGATCCACCTCGGCGCCCGCGGCGTGGATCGTCGCACGGCCATCGGCGCGCACCCACCACAGCTGCTCCCAGCTCTCCGCGTACTCGTCGACCAGTAGGCAGACCCGAGGGTTCGCCTCGATGTTCCCCAGCCGCCGCAACCGCTGGGTCGACTTCGGCTTACCGTCCACGGCCGTGTAGATCGTCTCTCCGTCGACGGCGAACACCACCGGCACCTGGTGTGGTCGGAGGTCCGGTGTGACGGTGGCAAACCTGGCGACCGGCGCCATCGCGAACCGGCTCACGACGAAGTCGTCGACAGCACGAGGGACAATGTCGTTCACACCACGAGACTAGCGCCGCATCGAGTGGTCGACATCGGGCATTTCGGGCACCATCGTGGCGTGATCCGCGTCGACTTCCCGGCCCCCGTCGAACTTCGTCCGCGTTGGGCCGCATTTGCCGCCACGCTCGCAGGCATGGGACCGCGCTGGGCGCGTGGTGCATACGCCACCCCGACCACCTGGCACTACGACGACGGCGGCGGCAACTGGGCAGATCTGCAGTTGGTGGACGGCGGGCGGGCGGTCCTCGTAGGCCACGACCACGAGTACTCGGAGACGTATTTCGGTCATGCCGCCGAATACTTCGGTCAGACCCCCACCGATCTGCTCGCCGGTACCCCGCAGTGGTGGTCGCCGGTGATCACCGCCCACCTCGAGAGAATCGACACCGAGGGCATGTGGGTCGGCTTCATCTACGGATTCGACGGTCGCACGTGGAATCGTGCCGACTATGACGCCGATGACGGGTTCACGAGCCTGAACGTCCCCTTCGGATCCGATGCCCAGTGCGCCGAGCTGATCAACGAACACCTCACCGGAGCCGCAGAGAGTCCGCCTGTGGACACAGCCGCGGTCGCAGCGCTGGTGGCGGCAGGTCCGGCCGTGGCTCGGGCAACCCTCGAGTCGGTGTTCGACGGAGGGGCACTCGACGTCGACGCGGCTCTCGCGGCCGCGCGATCGTTTGCGCCCCGACTCGAAGGATCGCACCCCGCGTAGCCTGACCACACTCCGGATCCCGGCGCCAGATCAGTGCCGATAAGCTGTGGTCACCATGGCTTCTGCAACAAAACCGCCGTTCTACATCACAACGGCCATCGCATACCCCAACGGGGCACCGCACATCGGGCACGCCTACGAGTACATCTCCGCTGACACGTTGGCGCGGTTCAAGCGACTCGACGGTCACGAGGTGCTGTTTGTCACCGGTACCGACGAGCACGGCCAGAAAATGCAACAGACCGCCGAGAACGAGGGCATCGAGACCCGCGCGCTGGCCGATCGCAACGCGGCCGCCTTCCGCGGACTGCAGGAGATGCTGGGCAGCAGCTTCGACCGGTTCATCCGCACCACCGACGCCGATCACCACGTCGCATCCCGCGCCATCTGGGAGCGGATGAGGTCGAACGGCGACATCTACCTCGACACGTTCTCCGGCTGGTACTCCGTCCGCGACGAAGCTTTTTACGCCGATTCCGAACTGACCGTCCTCGACGACGGCAGCCGGATCGCGACCGAGTCGGGTACGCCCGTCGAGTGGACCGAGGAGGCCTCGTACTTCTTCCGGCTCTCCGCGTATCAGGACAAACTCCTCGCGCTCTACGAGGAGCATCCCGAGTTCATCGGCCCGGCCACCCGCCGCAACGAGGTCTCCAGTTTTGTGCGCGGCGGCCTCCGTGATCTGTCGATCTCACGCACCACCTTCGACTGGGGTGTGAAGGTGCCCGGCGACGACGACCACGTCATGTACGTCTGGGTCGATGCGCTCACGAATTACCTCACCGCCACCGGCTTCCCCGACACCGACTCGGAGAAGTTCAAGAAGTTCTGGCCGGCAGATCTCCACATCATCGGCAAGGACATCATCCGGTTCCACTGCGTCTACTGGCCCGCATTTCTGATGAGCGCCGGGATCGAACTGCCCAAACGTGTCTTCGCACACGGCTTCCTGCTCAACAGCGGCGAGAAGATGAGCAAGTCGGTGGGCAACGTCGTCGACCCCGCCGTCCTGATCGGCGAATTCGGACTCGATCCGATCCGGTTCTTCTGTTTGCGTGAGGTGCCCTACGGGCAGGACGGCTCGTACAGCCACAACGCCATCGTCGCGCGCGTCAACGCCGACCTGTCCAACGAACTCGGCAACCTCGCCCAGCGCACCCTGTCGATGGTGGGCAAGTATTTCGACGGTGTGCTCCCGGCCCCGGTGAACCT
Organism: Williamsia sp.; assembly: GCF_036566845.1. GTDB lineage: Bacteria > Actinomycetota > Actinomycetes > Mycobacteriales > Mycobacteriaceae > Williamsia. The sequence goes on along the minus strand of NZ_DATCVM010000122.1, from coordinate 34,519 downwards.
CACCGACACTGACAACGAATTGCTCGCGAAAGCCGATGGACTGCTCGACCGTGTCCGGACCGACTTCGACCAGCAGGCAATGCATTCGGCTCTCGAGAAGATCTGGGAAGTCCTCGGCGACACCAACAAGTACATCTCGGTCGAAGAGCCGTGGAAGCTGGCGAAGACCGACCTCGAACGCACCGGCACCGTGCTGTATATCTGCGCCGAGGTAGTCCGCATCGCGGCGTTGCTCACGCAGCCGGCCATGCCGGAATCGACGTCGCGCCTGCTCGATCAGCTTGTGGTCAAGCCGGATTCGCGCAACTTCGATGCCATCGCGCAGCGCCTCACCGCCGGCACCACCCTTCCCAAGCCGACACCGATCTTCCCGCGTTACGAAGCTCCGAAGGACTGAGGCCTGATGCCGGCCATGTCGCGAATCGAGCGGATCTTCTGCCAGAGCGCGATATGGCGACCGGTGGCAACGGCTCTGGTGGGCTGGAGCAGCTCGGATCAGCAACTGGGTGCCGACGTCTTGGAGATCGGATCGGGCAGCGGCGTGATGGCCGCCCGGCTCCTGAAGGAGCATCCGGGCATCACCGTGACGGCCACCGACATCGATCCGGTGATGGTCGACGACGCCCGGACCCGGCTATCCGAGTTCGGTGACCGTGCTCATACGCAGGTCGCCGATGTCACGGCACTTCCCTTTGAGGACAACAGCTTCGACACCGTGCTGAGCTTCCTGATGCTCCATCATGTTGTCGAATGGCCGGCGGCCCTGAGCGAGATCGCGCGCGTGTTGCGTCCCGGCGGCAGCCTGGTCGGGTACGACCTGGTGCGCGCGCCGGTGACGTCGTTCATCCACCGCTACGACGGATCTCCCCACCGGCTGATCACCATCGACGAGCTCCGCGACGGATTCACCGACGCCGGACTGGTCCGGGTGACCATCTCGCCGGCGATCCTCGGGCAAGGAATGCGATTCGTTGCGCAGCGTTGAGCTGGGTCCGGCGCCGGCACCGGATGTGTTGCGGGCGCTGGACTTCCACACCCGCCGACTGGGTCTGCCCGGACCGGCGGCACTGATCGGGGATTGGCTCGGCGCCGACGCCGTCATCGCACCGTCGATCACGCTGACCGAGGGCAACACCCTTCCCGACCACCCGCAACAGTTCTGGTTCGGCTACCTGGGATTTCCTGATCGCGCCGACGACGGGCCGCTGCCCGCGACGGCGGGTGGATCGACCGACGCCATCCTGCACCAGGATCGATCGGGTACCTGGTGGTGGTCGTCGGTCACCGACCGCCCCTGCCCCGAGTGGGTTCGGGCAGCTCTGGTCGAGCAGCACCGGAGCGACTGGTCGGTGCACTGGTCGCCGCCCGATCGAGCGCCACACGTGGCCGCGATCGAGGACTGCCTCGACGCGATCCGGGCGGGTGAGGTGTACCAGGCCTGCATCTGCACTCGGTTCACCGGTCAGGTCGATGGTTCGGTGGCGCATTTCTTCGCGGACGGGGCCGACGTCACCCGGCCGAGGAAATCTGCTTTCCTGCAGGGCGATTGGGGCGCGGTGGCGTCATTCTCGCCCGAGACATTTCTGACCAGGCACGCTTCGGTGGTCCGGTCGAGCCCCATCAAGGGCACACTTCCCATCGACCTCGACCCACGTCAACTACTCGACTCCGCCAAAGACGTGGCGGAGAACATCATGATCGTCGACCTGGTCCGTAACGACCTGGGCCGCGTCGCCGTCCCGGGTACGGTCACCGTCACCGAGCTGTTGAAGGTCCATCCCGCACCGGGTGTCTGGCACCTGGTGTCGACGGTGCAGGCCACGCTCGGCCAGGCTGTCACCCACAGCGAACTCATCGACGCGACCTTTCCGCCCGCGTCGGTCACCGGGACACCCAAGATCCGGGCCCGCGAACTGCTTACCGGATGGGAGCAGTTCCCACGCGGTGTGTACTGCGGCGCCATCGGTGTCGCCGCACCCGACGGCGACCTCGACCTCAACGTCGCGATCCGGACGGTCCAGGTGTCGCCGGACGGATCAGCCCACCTCGGCGTCGGCGGCGGCATCACCATCGACTCCGACCCGGCGAGCGAGTGGCAGGAGTGCCTCGACAAGGCCGCCGCGATCATCGGTCTTCATCGGCATGCCGATCGCGTCGGTATCGACGACTGATCACTCGGCTGACCGCGCGGCCAGCACCGCCTCGTACAGTTCGCGTTTCGACGCACCGGAGCGTAGCGCCAACTGCGCGCAGGCCTCCTTCAGCCGGGTCCCCGAGGCAACCAGCTCCTCGGCCTGCGCCACCAGATCGTCGATGTCGGGGGCACCGGCGACAGCACCCTCGAGTACCACGGTGATCTCCCCTCGTACGCCGTCGGCGGCCCACGACGCCAGCTCGGCCAGCGTCCCCCGTCGCACTTCCTCGTAGGTCTTGGTCAGTTCCCGGCACACCGCTGCCCGACGATCGGGTCCGAGGATCTCCACGGCGTCGCCGAGGCATTCGGCGAGCCGGTGTGGCGCCTCGAAGAACACCGCGGTCCGCGGCTCCTCGATGTAGGCAGACAACCAGGTCTTGCGTTGTCCGGGCTTACGCGGAGCAAAGCCGTCGAAGCAGAACCGTTCGACGGGAAGGCCCGACACCGCGAGTGCGGTGGTGACCGCCGACGGGCCCGGCAGACATGTGATCGGCAGGTGCGCCTCGGCGCAGGCCACCACCAGCCGGTAACCGGGGTCGGACACCGACGGCATCCCCGCGTCGGTGATCACCAGCACGGTCGCCCCGGACCGCACCTCCTCGACCAGAGCGGGCGTGCGCTGCGCCTCCACCTGGTCGTAGTAGCTCACGATCCTGCCGGTGATCGTCACACCCAATCCCGCTGCCAGGGCCCGCGCCCGGCGGGTGTCTTCGGCTGCGACCACATCGGCACTGGCCATCGCCGCCTTCAATCGGGTCGAGGCGTCGTCGAGATGACCCATCGGGGTCGCTGCGAGTACCAGTTGGCCGTGCGGTTCCGGAGAGTTCATCACCACACAGCCTACGATTGGCCCCGTGACGTTCTCCCCGCCGCTCGAGATCTCCACGCCGGAGGACTCGGTCAACACCCGCCGGATCCGGGGAGAGCTCCCCGGAACCCATGCCGAAGACCTCGGAAACACCCCCGACGAGGCCCGCATCATCCCGGCCCCGGTGTTCGGTGCCACCGACCGCAGGCGCGGCTGGATCGTCACGCTGGTCCTCACCTTCATCGGTGCGCTGACCCGGTTCATCAATCTCGGTTCGCCCACCGACAACGGCACCCCTGTCTTCGACGAGAAGCATTACGTCCCGCAGGCCTGGCAGGTCCTCACCGGCGACAACTGGCTCGAGGACAACCCCGCCTACGGGTTGGTGGTGCATCCGCCGGTCGGCAAGTGGATGATCGCGATCGGCGAGTGGATCTTCGGCTACGACGCGTGGGGCTGGCGTTTCATGTCCGCCGTCTGCGGGACGCTGATGATCCTCATCGTCATCCGGCTGGTCCGCCGGCTCACCCGGTCGACGCTGGTCGGCGCGATCGCCGGGGTACTGCTCATCTGCGACGGCGTCACTTTTGTCGCATCCCGCACCGGGCTGCTCGACATCTTCCAGATCTTCTTTGTGGTCGCGGCGTTGTCGTGCATCGTGTGCGACCGCGATCAGATGCGTGCGCGGATGCACCGGGTCCACCTCGAGGGACGGATGGCCGACTCGGTCTACGGTCCGCGGCTGGGCTTTCGATGGTGGCGTTTCGGCGCGGCGATCCTGCTCGGCCTGGCCTGCGGCACGAAGTGGTCGGGCATCTATTTCGTCGTGTTCTTCGTTGTGCTGTCGCTCGGATTCGATGTCGCGACGCGGCGCGCATACGGGGTCCGGCGTCCGTGGCGCGGCGTACTGATCCGAGACCTGATCCCCACCGGGTTCTCCCTCGGCGTCACACCGATCCTGGTGTACCTCGCCACTTTTGCCCCGTGGTTCGCCTCCGAGACGGCCGTCTACCGCTATGAGGTCGGCAGGCAGATCAGCACCGATGGGCCGTTCGCCTGGGTGCCCGACGCCCTGCGCTCGCTCTGGTATTACGAGTCCGGCGTACTCGATTTCCACTCGCATCTGACCAACTCCGCGGGCAATCATCACCCCTGGGAGTCCAAGCCGTGGACGTGGCCGATGAGTCTGCGCCCGATGTTGTACTACATCGAGTACGGCCCCGACCAGTGCGGCGAGTCGGACTGCGTGCGCGCGATGATGTTCATCGGCACCCCCATCCTGTGGTGGCTGGCGCTGCCGATGCTGGCGTGGGGTCTGTGGCGGATGTTCGTCCGGCGGGACTGGCGGTACGCGGTGGTCCTGACCGGATACGGCGCGGCATACCTCCCCTGGTTCGCCAACCTCGATCGCCAGATGTACTTCTTCTACGGCACCGCCATGGCACCGTTCCTGATCATGGGGCTGGCATTGATCGTCGGCGATGTCCTGGCGGCGAGCCGAAAGGCGCGCAAGAACCCCTATGAATGGCGACTCGTCGGTGCGGTCGGTGTCAGCATCTACATCGGACTCGTGGTCCTGAATTTCATGTGGATGTGGCCGATCCTCACCGGATCCCCTATCAGCCGGGAGATCTGGAACCTGCAGATCTGGCTACCGAGCTGGGCCTGACCCGCCGGCCCGCCCACCGGCCACCGTCGAACGTGCCCTTTCAGCCGTCGATCGGGCCGTTTCACCCGCCCACCGTGCGGGTAGCAGCTGCCGATCGGGCCGCTGGACCCGTCGACCGTGCCGGTACTGCCGACGCCCGCGAATCACGGGCACGTTCGACGACGGAAAGAGCCCGGTCGGCGGGTAACAACAGCCCGGTCGGCGGGTAACAACAGCCCGGTCAGCGCGTGCGAGAGCCCGGTCGACAGGAAAAAGAGCCCGGTCGAGGGCTACTTGTCGAGGTGCTCAGGCATCACGGTAGGAAAGTCCTCGGAAGGCAGCACATCGTTTGAATCATCTTCGGTGGCAATGATGTTCGCATGGGTTCGCAGGTCGTGGTCGAGGTGGCCCTCATAGGTGCGTTGCGCCACGATCAGCGGGTCTTTTCGCAGGTCGATCATTAGGGACACACACATACCCACCATCACGATCACGAAGGGCAATGCCGCGATGATGGCCATCGTCTTGATGCCTTCGAGTGCGTTGTCGCCGCTGAGCCACAACAGCAGTGCCGCGACCGCACCGGTCAGGGTTCCCCAGAAGATCGTGACGGCTCGGGTCGGATGTTCGGCGCCCCGCTCCGACAACGTCCCCATCACGAGGGACGCGGCATCGGCGCCCGAGACGAAGAAGATGGCCACCAGAATCATCACCAGAACCGAGGCGATACCGGTGAGCGGCATGTTCCCGAGCAGGTCGAACAGCTGGCTTTCGGCAGACCCCGCTTCGGCGAGACCCTCGCCGTCGATCTGTTGTTTGATCGCTGTCCCGCCGAAGATGGCGAACCACACCAACGACACGATTGTGGGCACCACCAACACCCCGACCACGAACTGCCGAATCGTCCTACCGCGGCTGATCTTTGCCAGGAACATGCCGACGAACGGCGTCCAGGAGACCCACCATGCCCAGTAGAAGATCGTCCAGCCGGCGAGCCATTCCTCGCCGGCGCTGTCGACCGTGGCACCCGAACGCGCGGAGAACGAGGTGATGTCGTTGAGGTAGGTACCGATGGTTGTCGGAAGCACATTGAGGATGAACACCGTGGGTCCGACCACGAACACGAATACCGCGAGAATCAGCGCGAGCACCATGTTGGTGTTCGACAACCACTGAATTCCCTTCGCCACACCGGACACCGCCGACGCCACAAACGCCGCGGTCAATATCGCGATGATCGCCACCAGTAACAGTTTCGACGGTTCGTTCAGCCAACCCAGCTCGACAAAGCCCGAGCCGATCTGTGCCGCACCGAGACCCAGCGATGCAACGGTGCCGAAGAGTGTGGCGAAGATGGCAAGGATGTCGATGACCCGGCCGCCCATGCCGTTCGCGCGATGACCGAGGATCGGAGCGAACACGGCGCTCACCAGCTGGCTGCGGCCACATCGATAGGTGCTGTAGGCAATCGCCAGTCCCACAACGGCATACATCGCCCAGGGATGAAATCCCCAGTGGAACATCGTGGTTGCCATCGCGACCCCGACGTTTTCCTGGTCGGTGCCGGGCGGGGCGTCGACGTAGTGGGTCAAAGGCTCGTTGGCACCGAAGAACATCAGCCCGATTCCCATGCCGGCACTGAACATCATCGCGATCCAGCTGACCGTGCGGTACTCCGGCTTCTCACCGTCGCGCCCGAGCGGGATCTTGCCGTATTTACTGATCGCCAGATAGAGCGCGAACAGTACGAAGAACGTGGAGGACAGGATGAACACCCAGCCCAGGTTGTCGGTGATCCAGGCGAGGACGTCATCGGTGACCGTCCGCAGATTCGATCCGTCGATCAGACCCCAAGCCACGAATGCGACCACAACAACCGCAGTGACACCGAAAACCACAGGATCGAGTCGTGGTCTTCCGCTTCCGGAGTCGGGTGTCGGAACTGCGTCAGAGATTTCAGTCGTCAGTGCCATGGCTCCACCAAAGCAGTATCAACCCTGATTGATCAACTTTCGCGATACATTTGCTATCTGCCTGTAACAATGCAAGCGTTCGACGCAATCAGCAACACCAACGCCCTCACCTGCGCAAAGCCTTGTCCAGCAAGGTTTTGATCCGGTCATCGTCCACGCCCAGCTGCCGCAATGCCGAAACATGCTCCACAGTCAGTTCTCCCGCACGCTGCAGAGTTGATTCCGCGTGTGCCTTCACAAAAGATCCCTTCCGGCCGCGTGTTTCGATGATGTCCTCTGTCTCTAGCTCGCGATACGAACGGGCCACCGTGTTGGGTGCCAGGTCGAGCGCCGATGCCAGGGCCCGGACCGTGGGAATCCGGCTACCGGCCAGGAGCTCACCGGAATTGACCAGTTCGATGACACCGCGACGAACCTGTTCGTACGGCGGCACATCAGAGTTCGGGTCGATGACGAGCGCGATGTCGATATCGGCAGCCATGACTACATCCGATCCCGCGACACGGGGCACGACATACATCGGGGACCACCACGGCCCGAACCCAGCTCGCTACCGGCGATGGTGAGAACCTCGATGCCCGAATCCTCCAGCCGCCGATTGGTTTCGACATTGCGGTCGTAGGCCACCACCACGCCGGGCGAGAGTGCGAGTGTGTTGTTCCCGTCGTCCCACTGTTCACGTTCGGCGGTCACCGCATCGAGCCCGGTGTCGATCACCCGGAGTTTGTCGATGCCCATCGCCGCGGCCGCCGCGTCCACAAACGGGTCGGGACCGGTGATCGACACCGTCTCTCCCCGCCGGATGGTGAACGCGGACAGTGAGTCCCCGATGGCCGCGTACATCACCACCGCGTCGGTGTCGACCATGGTGCACACGGTGTCGAGATGCATGGATGCGCGTCGCTGCTCGATCGGCACCGCCAGCACCGTATGCGCGAGGTCATCGTCGAACAGGCTGCGCGCCAAGGCTTCCGCACCAGCCGGGGTGGTCCGTTCACCCACCCCGACCGCGACCACACCCGGGGCGAGCAGCAACACGTCGCCGCCCTCGACCGGAGCGGTGTGTGACTCGTATGCCCGGCGCACGCCGAGGAACCGGGGATGGTGTGCGTAGATCAGGTCGGTCAAGGAGGTCTCACGCACCCGGGCCGGCAGCGCGAGGGAGGTGATCGCGAATCGGTCACCGATCCAGAACGAACTGTCCCGGGTGAACAGCAGATTCGGTAACGGCTCGATCGCGAACTCGGATCCGTGGTGCATCCGCCACACCAGGGACGACCGCACGGTGGCCGCAGATTCGGGCAATTCGTCGAACGTCATCCCCGCCATCAGGACCCGGGCCAGGTCGACGGCCGGCAGGCGACGCAATTCGGCCGACAGATCTTGCGCCAGATGATGGCCGAGCCGCCGCGGACTGACCGCCGCCGCGATCCCCTGCATCCGGGCCGCGCCACTGATCTGGACGGTCTCGGTCAGCAGATCACCGAGCAGCAGTACCTCGACGCCGCGATCGCGCAGCACGTCGGCAAAGGCATCGTGTTCCTCCTGCGCCCGGTCCACCCAGGGCAGACCGTCGAACAACAGCTGGTCACTGTTACGCGGCGTGAGTCGTCGCAATTCGTCACCCGGCCGGTGCAGCATCACAGCCCGCAATCGACCGACCTCGGAGTCGGAACCCAGAACCGGTTGCTCAGAACGTGCCATCTGCGACATGCGTCAACGGTAGTGCTGTCAGGCCTGGTACCGCACTAATTCGCCTGCAGGTTGTCCGTGATGCGCGCGGGCAGCGTCTCGCGGGCCAGTATCCAGAAGATCGCCGCGACAAACGCCACCCCGCCGGTCACGAGGAAACCCAGACCGAATCCCCACTGCTGCGCAATGAAACCGGCGATGACCGGACCGCTGATCGCCCCGACATCCGCGGTCATCTGATACGTCGCCAACGCCGGTCCGCCCTGCCCGCGGCCGGCGAGCACGTCGGCGAGCGCGGCCTGATGGGTGGGCGCGAAGAGTCCCGACCCGATACCCGCGACAAAGGTCAGGGCACCGGCGATCCAGATGTTGCCGCAGTATCCGAGCACCGCCGTCGACGTGCCCATCAGCAGCAGTCCGGGGAGCATGATGGGTCGCCGTCCGAGCGTGTCCGACAGTCGCCCGGCGACGATGATCGCCAGAACGTTGCCCGCCGCATACACGGCCAGCACCACACCGGTCACAGCTTCGGGTTCACCGAGTCCGTCGACGATGAACAACGGGACCAAAGCGACACGGACACCCATCGATGCCCAGCCCTGCGTGAAACTGGAGGCCAGAATCGCGCGATACGCGCTGTCGCGCAGCGCTTCGGCCAGCGGCATGGCCACGTGCTCATCGCCGCCAGGCAACGGCCGGCCGCCTACCGATCGGAGCTGGGTGGCAACAACAGCCGACGCGACGATCAGGGCGATGGAATACACCACGAACGGCATCCGCAACCCGAATCCGATCAGCGCACTGCCGAGCAATGGACCGGTGATGTTGCCGACGAGGAATCCGGCGCTGAAGAATCCCGAGACCCGTCCACGGATGTCCGGCGGCGCCAGCCGGATCATCAGGGCAGTCGCCGAGATCGAGAACATCGTCGAACCGATGCCACCGAGCCCGCGGAAGATGAGCAACTGCCAGTAGTTCTGGGCGAAGGCGCACGCCAGTGTCGAGGCCGCGACGATCAGCAGACCGGTCAGGTAGATCCGGCGTTCGCCCAGCAATCGCACGAGCCGTCCACTGACGGGTGCGAACAACAGTCGCATGACCGAGAAGGCCGAGATGACCACAGCCGCCGCGGTGATGCCGACGTTGAAGCTGCGCGCGAACATCGGCAGCGCCGGGGCGATCAGGCCGAAACCGAGGGCGATGACGAAGTTGGCGCTGAGCAGAACCCATATCTCGCGGGGTATCTGCTTCACGGCACAAAAACTACCGCCTCGCGCAGGCAGTGGTCACACCGGACCCCGCGGATCACCAACCACAATCGACCAAGTCCACCGGCTCCCTACCGATTTGAGTTATCATCTGATAGCCGATGTGTGCACATTGTGGTGTGCCCGGGCCCAGGAGCACGTCATGCGGAAGAAGCCCCGAAAAACGCTGGATCTCATAACCTCACTGGGCAGCACGATGGCCGCCGCCAACGTCATCATGCAACTCGCCTCGCCGGGTGTGGGGCACGGCGTTCTCGAGAGTCCGGTCGAACGCGGCAACACGTTCAAACATCCCATCAAGCGAGCGCGCACCACCGGCCAGTACCTGGCCGTGGCGATCAGCGGCACCGACGACGACGTCGCCTATATCCGCGAACAACTCCATCACGTCCACAGCCAGGTCACGTCCAAGCCGGGGGCCGACGTCTCCTACAGCGCCAACAGCCCGGAGCTCCAACTATGGGTGGCCGCCTGCCTGTACCGCTACTACGTCGACCAGTACGAGTTCTTGTACGGACCACTCGACGCGGAGACCGCCGACGCCATCTACGCCGACGCCGCGCGCCTGGGCACCACGCTGAACGTACGCCCGGCGATGTGGCCTGCCGACCGGGTCGCCTTCGAGACGTACTGGGACGAACAGGTCCGGGGCATCCACATCGACCCGGCGGTGCGCGAGATGCTGACCTCGCTCGCCGACCTCAGCTTCCTCACCGGCCCGCTCGGACTCAGCGGCAAGGCCCTCCACAAGGCCCTGGGCAGACCGCAACTGTTCATGACCAAGGGCGCACTCCCCCCTCCGTTCCGCGAGGCGATGGGGTGGACGTGGTCCGCCAGAGACGATCAGCTCTACCACCAGGTGCTCACGGTCTACCGCCACACCGATTGGGTCATGGCCCGCCTGCTCAAAGGCCTCAACGACGTCATGCTCGCCGACGTCCGGATCCGGCGCAGGTTCGGAATTGCAGTCTTCTGACACCCCCACCAGGAATACACTCGGGAAGCATGACCTCCACCAGCCACAGTGTCTGCAACCTTTGTGAGGCCATCTGCGGTCTGAACGTGACCGTCGACGGCAACCGCGTCATCGAGATCCGCGGCGACCGCCACGATCCCCTGTCCCGGGGTCACATCTGCCCCAAGGCCACCGCCCTGGCCGATCTGCACGCCGACCCCGACCGGCTGAGGACGCCCATCCGCAAGACCGCCACCGGCGGGTGGGAGCCGATCAGCTGGAAAGCCGCCATCGAACTCGTGGCCGGCAAGATCGCCTCGACCCAGAAACAACACGGCCGCAACGCGGTTGGCCTCTACCTGGGCAACCCCAACGTGCACAGTCTGGGATTTGTCACTCACGGGCTTCCCTTTGTGAAGGCGGTCGGCACCCGCAACACCTTTTCGGCGACGTCGGCCGACCAACTGCCGATACAGCTGGTCGCCCACCTGATGTACGGCCACCAGTTGCAGATCCCGATACCCGACCTCGACCACACAGACCACCTGCTGATCATCGGGGCCAATCCCGTGGTGTCGAACGGCTCGATGATGACCTCGCCCGACTTCCGCAGCCGGATGCGCGAATTGCGCCGCCGCGGTGGACAACTCATCGTCATCGACCCACGCCGCACCGAGACCGCGGCCATCGCCGATACCCACCATTTCATCCGTCCCGGCACCGATGCCGCATTCCTCATGGCCATGCTGCACGTACTCGTCCACGAGCGCGGGGTGTCGCCCGAGCGGATCGAGCACCTGCCCCTGTCCGGGCTCGATGAGCTACGGACACTGTGCGCAACCACCACACCGGAGTGGGCTGGGCCCGTCACCGGAATCGATGCCACCGACATCCGTTCGATGGCAACCTATTTCGGAACGTCCCCGCGCGCCGTGATCTACGGACGCATGGGGGTCTCGACACAACGATTCGGCACGCTGTGCCAGTGGGCGATCCAGGTGATCAACGCCGTCACCGGTAACCTCGACCGGGTGGGCGGCGCACTGCTCACGGATCCCGAGATCAACCTGGTCGACCGGAAGCTCAGCGGTCGAGGCCATTTCGACAAGTGGCGCAGCCGGGTCAGGGATCTGCCCGAGTTCGCTGGTGAACTCCCGGTCGCCACACTGATCGACGAGATCGTGACCGAAGGTGCGGGACAGATCCGGACCCTGATCACGGTCGCCGGCAACCCGGTGTCATCGTCGCCCGGTGGCGGTCATCTGGGGCCGGCACTCGACGGACTCGACTTCATGGTGTCGATCGACTTCTACGTCAACGAGACGACCCGTCACGCCGATGTCATCCTGCCTCCGACGATGATCCTCGAACGCGACCACTATGATCTCATCTTCCACCAACTCGCCGTCCGCAACACAGCCAGATTTTCACGGGCCGTGGTCAAGAAATCCACTGATGCCAAACATGATTGGCAGATCTTTGCCGACCTGACCCGTGGCCTCGCGCGGGCCCGTTCCGCCGACACCGGGCTCCTTCAGCGCCTGCGCCGGCTTCCGAAGCAGGTGGTCCCGACCATCCGGGCGAAGGCGAGCCCGCGGGTGCTGCTGGACGTGTTGTTACACACCGGTCCGGGCGATCTGACGATTCGCAAGCTCCTCGCGACCCCATCAGGACACGATCTCGGACCGCTTCGGCCCGGATTGGCTCGCAAGATCGTTGCGGCCTCGGGCACAGTCGATCTCGTGCCGTCGCTGGTGACCGCGGATCTGGCTCGCATGCACACAGATCTGGTGGCGACCGCCGACCACGAACTGTTGCTGATCGGTCGCCGTCACCTGCGGTCGAACAATTCGTGGATGAACAACTCAACGCGCCTGACCAAGGGGAATCCGCGCCATCATCTGTTGATGCACCCGAAAGACCTCGCCGCGGGCGGACTGTGCTCCGGCGACCAGGCGATGCTGAAATCAGCCGCGGGCAGTGTGGAGGTGACCGTCGCCGAAAGCGACAGCATCATGCCGGGTGTGGTGAGTCTTCCGCACGGCTTCGGGCAAAATCAGGCCGGTGTTCGTCTCGCCGTGGCCGGTCTCATCGAGGCCCCGAGCGTCAACGATGTCACCGATCCCCTTCGCCTCGACGAGATCTCGGGCAATGCGGCGCTCAATGGTGTCCCCGTGACGGTGAGTGCCACCGTCACCGGTTGAGTCAGGCGCGAGGCTCAGCAGCCCTCGATCTCGATCACCGGCGACCGGTCACCGCGGGCGAACCGGGACACCGCCAGGTTGCACAGGCCCTGCAGCCGACACAACCAGCGGTCGTTGCCGTCCCACCGCGGGGAGAATGAGCTGCGGCCGTGGATGGCACGACTGTTGTCGATGATGAACAGATCGCCTGGGCGCAAGACGATTTCGGTGTGATGCGCCTGCCACACCGATTTCACCGCAGCCAGTGCGGCGGCATGTGCGGCGCTGTCCGTCGACATCAGATCTTCGTCATAGGTGATCACCGGGTCTTCCCACGAACCGCTGAGCACCGGGATCGGCCCACGGACCTCGTCCGGAACGCCGCCGTCGATGAACGATCCGTCCACCCGGGTGTAGAACACGGGGTCACGCAGCAGCGCGACGGTCTGGATCGGTAGCAATTCCTGCAACTGCCGCGCCGACAGCAGATATGTCGCCGCGTTCGGGTCGCCCCGCAAGCAACCCAGCGCGATGAAATCCGGGCGGGTCCGCAGGTTGTGACACTGCTCGGTGTGGCTTTCGAGGTTCACTGCGCTACCGGTCGACATCTGACGCCGCTGATGACTCCGGATGGGCACCAGGGTCTGGACGAGTTCTCCACGACACTCCGGGCGGTACCCGACCAGATGCACGATGCTCGAGAGCAGAAGTGCCGATTGCCGCGCGATGCTGGTGTGCCGGGTGGGTGCACCCACTGCGGCAGCGGGGGTTTCACCGATCTCTCCGACCTCCAGCCCTCGCAGGAGCAGCCCGCCGTTGCCCTCGACCAGGAAATCGAGCAGCAGTTCGCGAATCGGTGCCGGCAGCAACGCCGCGGCCAAGCGGGCCTGGCGGCTGAAATCCTGCGGATCCGACAACGAATCGGCCGCAACGTTGTCGGCCAGCATGCCAATGACCTGCGCATACTCGTTGATCATCGCCGTCTGAACTGTCGGCCAGCAGACGTGCTCTTGCGGTCCGGGAAGCGATTGTGCACTCATTTTGCTCACCCTCCGATCCAATGCCGATGCGGTATCACACAGCGTAATGCGCGACACCGGATCCCACAGTGCGAGAAGCACCAAGAATCGGGGCCAAGACGATCACAATTCGGGCCATACCGCCACGCGGGCCGATCAGCCATGCCGCAGCTCCGTGTCACCGATGACTTTCCGCGCACCGCGCAGTCGATACGAATACCAGTCCGTCCGCCACGAACCCGAAGGAACCGACATGCCTGCCATCATCCCGTCACTCTGGTTCAACCAGAACATCGAAGCAGCGATGAAGCTGTACACCGAGACATTCCCCGACTCCACCATCGACAACATCATGTACGTCGGCGAGGACGGACCCGGACCGGCCGGGAACATCCTCGCCGCCACGTTCACGTTGTCCGGCCACACATTCGAGGGCATCAATGCCGGTCCGGAGTTCACGTTTTCCGAGGCGGTCTCGTTCTCGGTCCGGTGCCGATCCCAGGACGAAGTCGACTACTACTGGAACGCACTGACCGCCAACGGCGGCGTCGAATCAGAGTGCGGGTGGCTGAAAGATCCGTTCGGCCTGAGCTGGCAGATCGTGCCCGATCGGCTGTATGAACTGCTGGCGGATCCGAACCCCGAACGCGCCCGCGGCGCCCAACAGGCGATGATGAAAACCCACGGCAAACTGATCATCGCCGATCTCGAGGCCGGGGCCGACTCAGCCGGCTGAACCCGGAGACGCGGTCGAGCACCCGGCGGGCTCGCCGCCCTCCAGCTTTGCCTCGCATTCCTGCGTCAGCAACCGGTTGGTGCCGATGCCCTGCTGGGCGAAGATGTCGCCGGGATTGAGGAGCTGACAGGCCCGCATCGACAGGCAGCCGCACCCGACGCAGCCGTCCATCAGGTCGCGCATCCGTTGCAGCAGCGCGATCCGCTCATCGAGGTCTTCCACCCATCGCACCGATGCCTTGTGCCACATCGCCTTGGTGGGTGACTCGTGTTCACCGAGCACTTCCAGGACCGACCCGATGGTCGCCAGCGGGATCCCGGCGGCCTGGGAGGCTCGGATGAATGCCACTCTGCGCAGCATTGCCCGGTGATAGCGACGCTGGTTGCCCGCTGTGCGACGGCTGAAGATCAGCCCGCGGTCCTCGTAATACCGGACGGCCGATGGTGCCACGCCGGCCCTGATGGCCAGCTCCCCCACGCTCAACTCCAACTTTTTCAGTGCCATTTTCACATCGTACTTGACTTCAAGTTGCCTTTAACTTGAAGACTTGGTTCATGAGAGCAACTCAACTCAAGTTCATCCTGATCATCGCGAGTGTCCGGCCGGGTCGCATCGGGCCCACGGTGGCCGATTGGTTTGTCGACCAAGTGGTTCCGCACGGACTCGATATCGAGATCCTCGACCTCGCCGAGCCCACCGGTCCGCGAACCACCGAATCTCTGGCGTCCGCCGACGGATTCATCGTCGTCACACCGGAATACAATCACTCCTACCCCGGTGAACTGAAGATTCTCATCGATGCCCACCGAACCGAGTGGAAACACAAGCCGGTGACATTTGTGTCCTATGGCGGCATGTCCGGCGGACTGCGGGCGGTGGAACACCTACGGACGGTCTTCGCCGAGGTGTATTCGGTCGGCACCCGAAATGGTGTGGTGATCCATGCTCCCTGGGACCACATCACCGACGGACTGCTCAGCCTCGACGATGACGCTGTCGCATCCACCCGGGGTGCGATGGACGAATTGGTCTGGTGGGCCGAACTACTCAAACCCGAACGCCCCGAGCGCGACCGTGGAGCTGCCTGAGAGATGGATCCGGTCACCAAGAAAGTAGCGGCAGTCCTGGCACTGGGCACCCTGATGGTGATGCTCGACGTCACCGTCACCGTGGTCGCGATCCCCTCGCTGGCCACGTCGTTCGATACCGATCTGTCCACCGTTCAATGGGTGACAACCGCATACGCACTCGCCCTGGTCGCGGTGATGCCCACCGCGGCGTGGGCAATACGCCGATTCGGGGCCAAACAGGTCTATCTCACCGCACTCGTCCTCTTCGTGAGCGGCTCGGCTCTGGCCGGGCTGGCCTGGAACATCCAGAGCCTGATCGCCTTTCGAGCGGTCCAAGGTCTCGGCGGCGGGTACCTGCAACCGGTCGGGATGACCATCGCCCTGCAGATGGTCGACGAGCGTCATCGCGGCAAGATGATGGGATGGCTGGGACTGCCACTGCTGATCGGCCCCGTCCTGGGCCCGACAGCCGGTGGGCTGCTGGTGGACAACGTCGGCTGGCGCTCCCTCTTCCTGATCAACGTGCCGATCGGAATCGCGGCCATCACGCTGGCCGCCAAGCTCTTTCCCCGCCAGTCGGGTACCGATCGTGATCGACTCGACTGGCCGGCGCTGGTCGCGCTGGCTCCGGGCGGCGCGCACCTGGTCTTCGGATTGGCGCAGGCCGGCGATCACGGCGATCCGACATCGGCTCAGGTCGTGATCCCGGTGGTGTGCGGCCTCGGACTCCTGGCCCTGTTCTGGGTCCGGACGCTTCGATCGTCTCGCCCGCTGCTCGACCTCCGGTTGTTGAGGCAACGCAGCATGGCTGTCGGATCGGGTAGCCTGTTCCTGGTCGCCGGGGCCTACTTCGGGTCAATGATGATCGGCCCCATCTACATTCAGGCAGTCCGCGGCGACAGTGCAACAACGGCCGGTCTGATCGTGATCGGCCAGGCGATCACAACCGGCCTGGTGGTCCAGATCGCCAGTCGGCTCACCGACCGCATCGATCCGCGCCGGGTGGTCTGGTTCGGGCTCGGCGCGACGGTGGTCGCCATGATCCTGATGACCACGACCCTCGACGAGGACACCTCGTACCTCGCACTCATCGGCATCGGCGTGATCATGGGAATGGGCATCGGCGCCACGCTCATGCCCTTGATGACCGCATCCCTGCGTGGGATCCAGGGTCCGGCGATCGCCTCGGGTACAACCATTCTCACCACCGGCAATCAATTCGCGGCGGCCATCGGTGCTGCCCTGAGCGCCACCGTACTGACCACACTGTTCAACAGTCGGACAGAATCGCTCGACAACACCGGTATGGCCGGCGCCCTGCGGCTCGGACCCGACGAACAGGTCACGGCGGCACCGGATCTGGCGAGCGCGGTCGCCGACACCTACCTCTTGACGCTGGGTTTGCTGATCACCGCCTTGGTGATCTCTGTGTTCCTGCCGAAACTGCCGCGGCCACCCCGAATGGCACCGCCTGCGCCCGCCGAGCGGACACCGGCATACCTCGGGCGCAAACAAGGCCTTTCGGCGAGGCGCGGCCGATGAGCGATCAGCCCTCGGGCGCGGGCTTCACGACCAGTACCGGGCACGTGGCCCGATGCAGAACTGCCTGGCTGGTGGAACCGAGCAGCAGACCCGCGAATCCGCCACGACCACGGCTCCCGACCACCAGCATCTGGGCATCTTTCGCGTGTTCGATCAGTTGATGCGCCGGACCGTCGGGCACGATCACCCGCGTGACCTCGACATCTGGATAGTCGGCGCCGAAACCGGCGATCCGCTCGGCAACGACCTCACGCGCATCGTCGGCCAGTTCCTGGAGCTGGTCGGGTTCGAGACCGTATCCGTGGAGTGAGTCCGAGGCCAGGTCGGTCCAGGTGTGGACCACCACCAGGCCGGTGTCCAGGAATGATGCCTGCTCAAAGGCCGCCGCCACCGCCCCCTCGCTGAGCGCCGAACCGTCCAAACCGACCACCACCGGCCCGGTTCCACCCGCACCCGCGTAGACAACAACCGGACATGAGGCATGTGCGACGAGATTGACGCCCACAGAACCGAGAAAAAGGCCCTTCACCCCACCGAGCCCACGGCTGCCGACCACCACGAGGGAGGCGTGCTGTGATTCGGAGACCAGCACGGTCCCGGCGCGCCCTTCGGCGACTTTGGTTTTCACGGAGACCCCGGGAGCCACGTCCCGGGCCTTCGCAGCCGCTGTGTCGACGTGATCGTGTGCCTCTTGGCGGATGATGTCGATGACGTCCTGGGGAATCACCAGGGCCGGTGCGTACAGCGCGCCCTGGGTTTCGTATGCACTCACTATCGAGACGGATTTTCCCTGTCGCTCAGCAGCTTTCGCTGCCCAGGCGACTGCCTCGAGAGCTGAATCCGAACCGTCTACTCCGACGACAATCGTGGTGCTCATGGCAGAATCTCCTTGTTCACGTCGCGTTCAATGCAATCAAGCCGGGCATCACCGGACAACACACAGGCCGTGTCTACTGCACCACATTTCAACCCGACGCTGTAGGGCACTTGTGCCCAATGCAGCCGGATGTACCGCGCAGGCCGTACACTGGGGTTCGTCGGATACATCCACCACCGGCAACCTTCGTCGAACTTCCTCGAATCCGACATCTCGGAACCTTGTGAATCGCCGATAGCCGGATGACGTTTGATCATCATTTTTCCCGGCACCGTGGGGAGTCTCGAAGAGATTCTCGAGTGAGTCTGAAGACCGCGGTCGCCGGCGACACCCGGCAGCTCTTGCGCAGATCCCGTGCTCTGCACGACACCGCCAGAGCTGCACCAACGCGAAGAAAGTAGTACAAATGCCCGAATCCGAACTGTTCTCGCACCGCGAGACGATCCGTTCCGAACCCACCGCACCGAGTTCGAAGGACGCGCCGCGGATCCCGCAGCCGGTCTTCTCCGACCGAGTGGTCGATCCCGCTGTGCAACGTGCGCAGGAGCGCACCCCACGCTGAGTCACGGACGCCAATGGCCCGCCGGAAACAGCGGGCCATTGTTGTCTGCGCAGGGTCACAGGCCTCAACTCTTACGGAGCAGGAAGCGCTGGACCTTGCCACTCGGTGTCTTGGGCAGTGACTCGATGAAATGCACCTTGCGCGGGAAGGCGTGAGCGGCAAACTTCGTCTTGACCAGCTGCTGGAGCTCCTTTTCGAGTTCGTTGCCGGCCGCTGACGCGTCCCGGAGCACCACGTACGCCTCGAGCACCTCACCGCGCAGTTCATCGGGCTTGCCGACCACCGCGGCCTCGGACACCGCCTCGTGCATGACAAGAACGCTTTCCACGTCGAAGGGGCCGATGCGGTAGCCGGCCATGATGATCACATCGTCGTCGCGGGCCGAGAAGGTGAAGAAGCCGTTCTCGTCGACCGATCCGCAGTCCCCCGTGACGTACCAGCGTCCGTCTGCGGTATACCGGCCGGCGGTCTTCTCCGGTGCATTCACATACGCGGTGAACCAAAGCAGGTCGCTGGCAGTGGTGTCGATCACAACCCGTCCGACAGTCCCTGCTGGGGCGAGCGTGTCGGAGTTGTCGTCGAGCACGGCGCAGGACCAACCCGGCAGCGACCGGCCCATCGAACCCGCGGGCACGTCTGTACGCAAGTTGTCGTGCCAGGCGTTGACGATGAACATGCCGTGTTCGGTCTGGCCGTAGTGATCACGCACCGTGACTCCGAGAACATCGTTCGACCATGCGACGACGTCGGGGGTCAGCGGCTCCCCTGCCGACGACGCGCGGCGCAGTTTGATGGCCGGGACCACGCCGTCATCGGCCCGCAGAGCGCGGTACACCGTCGGGGCCGCAGCGAAGTTGGTGACGCCTGACTCCTCGAGCACCTTCCAGGTCAGGGCGGGTGAGAATCCGGCGTGCAGCAAGATGCTGCGGGTGCCGCTCGCCAGCGGTCCGAGGATCGCGTAGTAGAGGCCGTAGGCCCACCCCGGATCTGCGGCATTCCAGAACACGTCGTCGGGACGCACGTCGAGCCCGAATTCCTGATAGGCATGGAACGAGGCCAGCGCGCGGACGGGAATCGGGACACCCTTTGGTGTTCCGGTGGTGCCGCTGGTGAACAGTTCGACAAGCGGTCCGTCGCCACCCACCGCGACTGCCTGTGCGCCGGGCTCGCCGACGTCGTGGGCGGCGATCAAGGTCGCCAACTGCAGCTCGTGGTCTCCGGACTCGCCGGCCGCGATCACCCGCCATGGCGCATCCGACGGGATGTCATCGCCCGGGGCCACCTTGTGCAGCTGATCGAGATCGGAGATCACGACCTTGGCGCCACTGCTGGTCAGGCGGAAAGCGATCGCCGGTGAGGCGAACGCAGTGAAGAGCGGAACGTACACAGCTCCTCGCCGCCAGACGCCCAGTGCGACGATCACGAGATCGGCCGACTTACCCATCAGGCTCGCGACACGGTCACCCGGGTCGACGCCGAGAGCCGCGAGGGCGGCAGCAAACCTCGACGACTGCTCACGTAGGTGGCCGTATGTGAGGTCCTCGGAAACCAGGTTTCCGGCGTCGTCGGTCTCGACAACCGTGAACGCCACGGCGTCCGCCGGATGCCGATCACAAAGCAGGTCTGCGGCGCTGGCGTCCGGGCCGTCGTACTGGGCCAGCAATTCGCTCACCCGATCGGTTGTGGCAATCATTCTTCTCGAATCCTCACTGGTCACGACACTGGTCCGAGGCCGGAGCCCGCCGCAGATCGCTGCGAGCAATGTCCGGATCCTTCTCGCGAGTAGGATCCACGTCACAGTAATCCTCCCGCTACCCCCGAAAGGGGTGGACCCCGATGACCCGCCGGCATCCGTTGATGCGACCTCGCGATACCGACGCGCTGCGCGAAGCGATGCGGACATTGGCGACGACGTCGGAGACCCCCGTCCTGTTCGCCGGTGAGGTGCACGAAGGCGCCCTTCTGCTCACCGAGTTCGTCGGCGTACGCACCAACGGACTGCGTGGACTGACCGTGGTCCCGGCGTCCGGGCTCGGTGGCCGAGTAGTCGAGCAACGCCGCGCGGCGGCCGTGTCCGACTACGGCAGGGCGTCGGCGATCACCCACGACTACGACGGACCGGTGTTGGGTGAAGGCCTGAGGTCGGTGCTGGCGGTCCCCGTCGTGGTCGACGCGACAACCCGGGCCGTGCTGTACGCGGCCAGACGCGACGCGTCACCCATCGGCGGCCGGACCGCCGATTCGGTGATCGCCGCGAGCCGGCGCCTGGCGATGGAGATCTCCGTCCGTGACGAGGTGGATCGCCGGACCCGTATGTTGGCCTCTGCGGCCGGGAACACCGCGACGATCACCGATTCGGCCACGGTCGAAGAGCTTCGCAGCATCCACGCCCAATTGCGGGACCTCGCCGCCCGGATCGGGGACACCGAGGGCGGGCGGGCCCGGGACCTGTCCGACCGGCTCGCCCGCGTGCTCGGCGGCGGCGCATCCGAACCGGTACCAGAGGTCAATCTGTCCCGTCGGGAAATCGATGTCCTGGCCGTCGTGTCGCTCGGTTCCACCAATGCCGAAGCCGCCAAGACACTTTCACTGCGTCCCGAGACCGTGAAGAGCTACCTGCGCAGCGCGATGCAGAAAATGGGCGTGCACAACCGGCACGAAGCAGTGGTGATGGCGCGGCGGATGAACCTGCTCCCCTGACTCGGTGGGCGCACAGCCCGGACACGCACGGCGGGATCGGTGCAATAGTCGGCTTGATCAAGCATGATGTGAAGGCTGCCAATCCACCAGAAGGAAACCCCATGCCCGCGATTGACGCCGTTCCGAGGTATCGCTGACATGGGTGCGGTCATCGGCGATCTCCTGCCTTTGGCGATCGGTGTCGCGGTGTCGCCGATCCCGATCATCGCCGCCATTCTGATGCTGCTCGGTAAACATGCCCGCACCACCAGCCTGGGTTTTGCCGCTGGATGGCTGGCCGGGATCGTCCTGGCCACCACGATTTTCGTGTTCCTCGGCGGCGCGATGGACACCGACAGCGGACCGTCGACCACGGCGTCGTGGATCAAGGTGGCGCTCGGTGTGTTGTTGCTCGCCGAAGGTGTCCGCGAATGGCGTGCCCGCACCGCCTCGGCCGCCGCACCGAAGTGGATGGGCGCGATCGACGAGATGAATCCCCTCACCGGGCTCGGTATCGGTTTCGCACTCGCCGCCGTCAACCCCAAGAACCTCATCATGTGCATCGCCGCCGGGGTCACCGTGGGGTCCGGCGTGCTGGACGCCACGGGCGAGGTGGTGGCCGTTGCGGTGTTCTCACTGCTGGCAGCCACCACCGTGCTGATCCCCGTACTGGGTTACCAGATTGCTTCCCACCGCCTTTCCGGACCGCTCGAGCGACTCAAGGTATGGCTGGAGGCGAACAACAAGACCGTCATGGCCGTCTTGATCCTCGTCATCGGAGTGGCGTTGATCGGCAAAGGTGTCGGCGGACTGGGCTGACCGCGCATCGTCACCGCTGCGCCTGCCACACTGACCGACCACAACGGAAAGCGTGTCGATGACCAACCGACAATTCGGATCCGTGGTGTTCGGATCGCTGGCCGGTTATCGCCGGTCCTACTTTCGCCCGGATGTGGTTGCCGGACTGACGGTGTGGGCGGTGATGGTTCCAGAGGCCCTGGCGTACGCCGCGATAGCCGGCGTGCCGGCGGTGGTGGGGCTGTACGCCGCGATCCCCGCGCTGATCCTCTATGCGGCCGCCGGTAGTTCACGTCATCTGGTGGTGGGGCCGATGTCGGCCACCGCCGCATTGTCCGCGGCGATGGTCGCCCCGCTCGCCGGTGGCGACCCGCAGCGTTACATAGCCCTTACGACCGCGCTGGCCCTGGTTGTCGGTGTTGTCGGAATCCTGGCCGGCGCATGCCGGTTCGGGTTCATCGCCTCGTTCATCTCCGAGCCCGTCCTCAAAGGCTTCATCGTCGGGCTGGCACTGACCATCATCGTCGGCCAGGTCCCGAAGTTGCTCGGCATCTCCAAGGGTTCCGGCGATTTCTTCGAACAGAGCTGGTCGGTGGTCGAGAACCTCGGTGACACTGATTGGCGCACCGCGCTGGTCGGTGGCGCCAGTCTGGCCTTGGTCCTCATCCTCAAGCGATGGCTACCCATCGTCCCGGGCTCCCTCGTTGTCGTGCTGCTGGGAATCCTGGCGGTGTGGGCACTCGATCTCGACAATCGCGGAGTCGAGATCGTCGGGCACATCGACTCGGGTCTACCCGCGGTGGGTCTTCCCGCCGGGATGCCCGTCGGTGAATACCTCGACCTCGTGGGTCCCGCCGCCGGAGTTCTTCTCATCGGCTTTGCCGAAGGTCTGGGCGCAGCAAAGACCTACGCTGCCAAGGCCGGCTACACGATCAACGCCAACCGCGAGCTCATCGGCCTGGGCGCGGCCAATGTGGGATCGGGTTTCTTTTCCGGGATGGTTGTCAACGGCAGCCTGTCGAAGACCGCCGTCAACGGCAGTGCCGGCGCCAAGACACAGGTCAGCGGACTCGTGGTCGCGGCCCTGACCGTTGTCACGTTGCTGTTCCTCACCGGCCTGTTCCAGGAACTTCCCGAAGCCACCCTCGCAGCGGTTGTCATCGCGGCGGTCATCGAGCTCGTCGACATCAATGCCCTGCGCCGCTACTACAGAGTCTGGACCTCGCGGCTGGGCACCATCTACGGTCCCGCGGCGCGCGCCGACTTCCTCGCAGCGCTCGCCGCAATGATCGGCGTACTCGTCTTCGACACACTTCCCGGTCTGGTCATCGGTATCGCGGTCTCCATGCTGCTCCTGCTCTATCGGGTGTCACGACCGCACGTCGTCACTTTGGCGAAGCGCGGGAGCCAGTGGATCGATGCCACCGAACACCCGGAATTGCCGACCATCGAAGGGGTGCGGGTGGTCCGGGTCGAAGCGGGCTTGTTCTTCGCCAACTCCGACCACGTCCGGGACCAGGTCACGGCATTGGCCACCAAGGGGATACACACGATCGTCCTCGACGCCGAAACCTCGCCGTTCATCGACGTGACCGCGGTGTCGATGCTGACCGATCTGCATCGGACGCTGCAGCGCAGCGGTGTGGACCTACGAATCGCACGGGAAATCGGTCAGTTTCGCGACGTGATCCACGCAGACGCACCGGACTCGACACTGGGGATATTCCCGACCGTGACCGACGCGCTCGCCGGTCCCGAACCCAAATCTTAGCGTCCTGATCGGATCATGATGTCCCAGTGCAGGTGCAGGGCGTTGGTGTCGAGGACGTCGCAACTGAGCAACACCGGATCGATGCGCCCCTGCGCCGCTTCGATGGCGGCAACGGTGATGGTCGCCGTCGCCGCGGACTGATTGTGCCCCGAGGTGTACAACCACCGGCCGGTGTTGCGGTTGCGCACCAGAACCGACCATTCGTCACTCCCACCCGGGTGAATCTTTCGCATCAGCGGCCGGCCCACACTCGGGACCAGTGCGGCCATCCGCAGCGCCAGCGTCGCCGACACCGAACTCATCGTGAGGTAGTTGGCCACGTGCGGTCCGTCGGCACCGATCGCCAGGTGGTCGGGAAAGTCGGTGCGCATGTAGCGCTTTCGACTGCCGTGAGGACCTTCCAGGACTCTGGACCCGACCAGGTTCCGGATCTTGACCCCCGTCGCGTAGTCGGTGAACGTCGCACCGAGAAGACCGGCCGTCCACTCCACGGCCGCCCGGCCGTGACGTTCGCCGGCTCCGAGCATCAACCCGATGTCGACGCCGTCGGACGAGTCGGCAGCCAGTGCGGTGGCCATGATCGTCGTCAGGCCGGGGGCCAGCCCCACACAGGTCAGCACACCTCCCGCGGCGGGCGCGGCCATGATCTTCTCGAGATATCTGGGAGTGGCGCTGATGTCGACAAATCGTGCTGTCCCGGCCTCTTTCGCGAGGGCGGGATCTTCGATACCCGATGCGTTGACCACCACATCCATACCGTCGATCGCCTCGCGGTACGCCGCACCGCCGGACGCACCGAGATCCACCACGACGTCGTTCGAAGCGGGATTGCGTCCGACTCGGACCACCTCATGCCCGCGACCACTCAACTTCTCGACAATTCTTGCCCCGACAGCACCGTTCGCGCCGAGCACCGCGATTTTCATTGTGACAACTCCGCCCATGGCATTCGTGAATGTTCCAGCGATCCTCGTACACAATCTTCACCTACAACGTCTCCGGAGTCGTCATCTGTTCCGGGTTGGATCGTCGGACGCCGATGGGCGCGTCGCGACGCCCGGCGACCTCGACCGCCTCCTACCCTGTGGACATGGCACGCCCGGACAACCACGATCCCTCCACACTCGGCTTCTCGAGCCGAGCCGTTCACGCCGGCAACAGCATCGACAAGGGGTCCGGTGCGATTCGGACACCGATCGTGATGGCCAATTCGTATGCGCTGCCCGACGACCCGTCGCAGGTCAGTTGGTCGGGTACCGAGATTCCGCTCTACACCCGCAATTCGGGCGCCAATCAGATTGCGCTGCAACACAAATTGTCGGCGCTCGAAGGAGCCGACGACGCAGTGGTACTGGCGTCCGGGGTGGCCGCGCTCCATGCGGTGTTCTTCACCCACCTCTCCTCCGGGGATCATGTACTGATCGCCGATGTCACCTATGAGGCGACGTTTCGACTGTTCACCGAGCTCCTGCCGCGTAAGTACGGCATCGAGGCCACCTTTGTCGACGCATCCGATCTCGAGTCGGTGCGCGCGGCGTTGCGCCCCAACACCCGTCTGGTCCACATCGAGGCCATCGCCAATCCGACCACCAAAGTCACCGATATCGGTGCGGTCGCCGACATCGCTCACGCCGCGGGCGCTCTGGTGGTTGTCGACTCGACGTTCACTCCGCCGCCGCTGTACCGGCCGCTGTCCGAGGGCGCCGATCTGGTGGTGCACTCGCTGACGAAGTACTACAACGGCCACGGTGATGCCATGGGCGGTGCGGTACTCGGCTCCAAGGCTCTGATCGATCCCATCAAGACCGACGCCATGGTGGATGTCGGTGGGGTGATCTCGCCGTTCAACGCGTGGCTGATCAGCCGCGGATCCATCACCCTGCCGCTACGGATGACCCGACACCTCGAGTCGGCCGCACAGGTCGCAGAGTTCCTGGATCACGATGAACGCGTTGCGTACGTCGCGTATCCCGGTCTTCCCTCTCATCCCCAGCACAAGCTGGCCACCAGGCAGTTCGGCGGACGCGGCTACGGCGCGATGATGGCGTTCGCGGTCAAGGGTGATCCGGACACCCAGAACCGTTTCGTCTCGAATCTGCGGATGATCACATCAGCCGTCTCACTCGGTCACGACGAATCGCTGATCGTCCACGTCGGGACGAGCGGTCCACGGGTGCAGCACTATCCGGACGAATTCCGTACCTGGGGACATCTCCGGTTCTCCATCGGCCTGGAAGATCCCGCCGACATCGTCGCCGATCTCGCAGCGGCCCTCGACGCCACCTTCGAGTGAGCACCCGGTTTTGGTGGGTTTTGGTGAGGCCGACCTGCGGTTTCTCTCGCCAGAACTCACCAGAATCGGCTCAGTGCAGTGCGGTCCAGTTCCGGGTCTCGCTGATCGACACAACACGCCCGTCGTGGATGACCACGCGATCGGCGGGTGCGGTGGCCATGACGTCGAGGACCCCGGTCCCGCGAACCGCCAGGAACTCCGCCCGGGCGCCGACCCTCGCGCCGGCAACCGGCAGCCCCATCACCCGACGGGCATCGTCGGTGACCATCGCGAGCGCGACCTCCGGATGGACGTGTGCAGCGGCGACGGTGAGCGCGGCAGTTTCCAATGCGTCGCTGCGGCCGAGTGGATTGAACGGGTCACGCACGTTGTCCGCACCCGCCGCGACACAGACACCGGCCGCGCGGAGTGGCCCGATCGCGGTGAGCCCGCGAGGTGTGGCGACGGGATGGTTGCGGCCCTGCAAATAGAGATTGGTGATCGGGTTCGCGACCACACCGATCCCACTCGAAGCGATCAGAGGCAGTAGTTCGCCCAGTTCGTCTGCTCCCATCGTTCCCAATCGCGTGCAGTGTCCGGCCGTGCGGATCCGGTCCGCGGGCCAGTCGCTGACCCGCCCGGCGAACGCTGCGATCGTGTGGTGGTCGCCTTCCAGGAACTCGTCCGTATGCAGATCGACCCCGACACCGCGAAGCTCTGCGATGTCGAGCAGACGATGAAGGTCCGCCATCGGGTCCGGTGCACTGTGCGGTGAGCCTCCGACCAGATCGGCGCCCGCGTCGAGGGCGGCGTGCACAAGATCGTCGGTTGCGTATTCCTTGGCCAGCGCGGCGATCTCGATCTCGATGACACCCCGCAACTCGCGACGTACCTCGTCGACCGCGCGGATGCCGCGCAGCGGGTCGTCCCCGGGCAGTATGTCGACATGAGAACGAACGGCGGTGGTTCCGTTGCGTACCAGCGCAAGTGCGGCGGCGCGGGCGCGGGTGCGGAACGACTCCTGGTCGAACCCCGCACTGCCTGCTTTCCAGTGCGCGATGGCATCGTGCAGATCGCCGAGCGGAGGCTGCAGTACATCCCACGACAACGCCTTGTCCAGATGTGCGTGTGGCTCGGCGGGTGCGGTCATCAGCAGATATCCGCGAAGGTCGATCACATCCGGCGAACCGACGTCCACGTCCGAGAGGTCTGCGGTGCGCACCGACGCGACCACTGCACGGTCACCGTCGCGCACCACATCGATGTCGACGATGTGCCCGTCCGGGAGGGTCGCCCCCCGAATGGACGACACCATCTGCGGCAGTTCATGTTTCACAGTTGAGCTTTCTTCGATCGATGGAATTGCCGAGTCTGGCGGCAGGTCAGAGCCGTTGCGCCCGGACATAGATGCCCGCCACATGGGCGCTTGCGGCCTCTCTGGCCTCAGCCGCATTGCCTGCTTCGATGGCTGCGACTATCCGGTCGTGTTCGCAGACCGCGAGCCGACGGTTCAGCTCGGTGACCCACATGTCCGAGCGGAACAGGTGGGACTGGCCATCCAGGCGAGACAACGCCTCACTCAATGGCCGATTGGCCGCGTTGTCACGGATCAAGGTGTGGAACTGGAGATCCAGCAGGGCGTCCCGACGCTGGTCGGGAGGCTCGGACAGCAGTTCCCGCTGCACCTGCACCATCTTGCGCATCTGGGCGACGGCCGCGTTGTCCGACCCGAGCGCGGCGTTGAACGCGGCAAGTCCGTCGAGGACCTCCCGCACCTGAAACACCGACTTCAGGGTGTCGGCATCCAGCGACGCCACGCGGGCGCCGGCATTGCGGGTGTGGGACGCGAGACCTTCGTAGATCAGCTGCTGCACGGCTTCGCGCACCGGTGTGCGACTGACGTTCAGCCGTGCGGCCAACGCCGGAACACTCAGCGGGCTATCGGGTTCGAGTTCACCGTTGAAGATCATCTCGCGCAGTGCGTCATGCACCGAATCAGTGAGAAGCGCACGTTCAGATGCGGTCATCGCGATTGTCCCCTCTCAGTTTCCGGCGGCCGCCACACGTGCGGTCTCCCTCAGGTCGGCGGCCGGTGCCACACCCGTTCTCAGGCCCGCGACCTTCATCGCGATGTTCTCGGCGATCGTGATGGGAGCGTATCCCTTTTCGCCCTCTGCCAAGGTCCCCGGCAACACCTCGATGACCGCGTCATGGTTCCCGTCGAAGAAGAAGGCCGCCGAGCGGCGGCGGCGGATCTGCCCGTCGATCACCGGCGGGTCGACGCGATGAATCGTCGAGCGCCACCGGTCTGCGGTCCACCGGGCCATGGCGTCGCCGAGGTTGATGAGCAGCGCACCATCGGCCGGCTGCACGTCATGCCACTGTCCGTCCAGGTCGAGAACCTGCAACCCGGGCACCTGATCAGCCCACAGG
Organism: Williamsia sp.; assembly: GCF_036566845.1. GTDB lineage: Bacteria > Actinomycetota > Actinomycetes > Mycobacteriales > Mycobacteriaceae > Williamsia. The sequence continues at coordinate 6,039 of NZ_DATCVM010000122.1, read as the reverse complement.
ATCGTGAGGATTCCGAAATCGGTGTGCGCGCCCATGCCGGTGAGTTCACCGGTGAACTCGGTATCGCCTTCGGGCAGGGCGTAATTGTTCATCTTCATGGCCTCGATCGAGTGGTCGATGAGTGTGTCGAAGTAGCCCGGGTCCAGGCCCAGCGCGTCGGTGAACGCGGTCATCAGCGTGCGGGCCAGTTCCTGGGCCTGCCCGAAATACCGCCGCACCGCAGGCTCGAAACCCGGTGCGGCACCGGGCCAGTTGTTCGAGGCGTAGCTGGTTTCGGGCAGGTCGAGTTCAGCGAAATCTGCGGCCTCCACACCGACCGTGAACGCCTCGTAGAAGTCGTTCATCTGGTTGGCGCTGGGAATCCCCAAGCTCATGCTCAGGGATTCCGACTTCGGTGCCGAATAGCCCCGATTCGTCCACGCCTCGCGGCGATACTCCTTCTTCACCGCCAGGGGCAAGGCGAAGAACTCATCGAGGGCGTCGCCCAGATCCGAGAGGACAGCATCGTCGATCCCGTGCCCGACCACCTGCACGAACCCGACCTCCCGGCATATCCGGTCGAGCTCCGTCGCCACCGCCGCACGTACGGAATCCGAATACGCGTCCGCGCTTCGATAGCAGCTGATGTCGATGGTCGGAACCTCAAACTTATTGTCATTCATGGTTTCTCACTTTCCGGACTCGTGCCAGCGACCGACGGCCAGGCGCGCCGCGAATCCGGTGAGCGCGAAGACTGCGACCCCGAACAGCGAGGCCAGTACGATGGCCGCGATCAGATCGTCGGACTGCAGGCGGCCGCGATACACATCGAGCAGGGTGCCGATCCCCGGCTGACCTTTGGCAAAGAACATGTCGCCGATGATGGCGCCGACCACCACCAGGCCCGACGCCGTGCGGACACCGGTCATGATGGACGGCATGGCTGCCCGTATCTCGAGTTTGACGAGGCGGTCCCACCGTGACGCTCGCGACAAGGTGAAGAGTTCGTGCATGCCCCGGTCCACCGAGGCGATACCGAAGTGGGTGTTCGTGATGATCGGGAAGGCGGCGATCAGGACACAGACCAGTGTCCGGGACATCATGCCGTATCCGAACCACAAACCGATCAGGGGAACGATGGCAAGGATTGGGATGACCTGCAGCACAACGGCATAAGGATAGACAATCCGTTCGATCCACTTGGCCTGACTCATCAGCACGCCAGTCCCGACACCAACGACCACAGCCACGACGAAACCGACGAGTGCAACCTGGGCTGTGACCGCCAGCGCTTCGAGCATCGGTTGTAGGTGCGATCGCTGCATCAGTGAGTCCCGGAGCACGTCCACCGGCGGAGGCAACAAGAAGCGTCTCTCCGGGGCCAGCATCCAGTAGCTGACCGCCGACCAGGCCGCGAGTGCCCCCAGCAACGAGAGCAGCGGGTAGACCATCACCCCGGCAAAGCGCCGGAGGTGGCGCCGCCTCTCTGGGCGGGTCACGGCGCCGGCCTGACGAGAGTGGGTGGCCCGCATCCCTCGGGAAAGGTCCAGTGTGGCATTGATCTCGGTCATCGATTGCTCCTGTGCAACATCGCCGAGATCTCGGCGACGTGGTCGGTGAACGTGGGGTCGAACCGCAATTCGGGCTGCCTCGGGTAGGGCATGTTGATGTCGAAGACCGCCGCGATACGTCCCGGTCGCTGGGTCATCACAACAACACGATTCGCGAGGTAGACCGCTTCGGAGACCGAGTGCGTGATGAACATCGCCGTGAATTCCCGCTGCGTGTAGAGCCTTTGGAGCTCAACCTGCATCTCGAGTCGCGTCATCTCGTCCAGTGCGCCGAAGGGCTCGTCCAGCAACATCACATCCGGGGACAGCGTCAGCGCACGCGCCAGCGACACTCGCATCTTCATACCGCCGGACAGTGCATTCGGGAGTTGATCAGCGAACTGTTCGAGTCCGACGGCCCGAATGCTCTCTGCCGCACGCGCTTTGTACTCCGCCCTGTTCCCATGGCCGAGCTCGGCAGCGAGTTCGACATTGGCGCGCACGTTCCGCCACGGCAGCAGTGTGGGCTCCTGGAAGATGAAGCCCACCGAATCACCTTCCACAGCAACAGATCCCGAGGTCGGAACCTCCAACCCGGCGGCCATCCGCAGCAACGTCGATTTGCCACATCCCGACGGCCCCACCACTGCGACGAAGTCAGCCCGGCGCACCTCGAGATCGGCCTTCTCGATGGCAACGGTCCCGGTATCGAACTCCTTGACCACGTCGTCGAAAACCATCTGAATGCCTTTGGTGAGCCGGCGCGCATCGACGCCCTGCATCGTATCGGCGAGTTCCATCTGCTACCCCACACCTTCCAACCAACATGCAACAAGTGACTTCTCCTGGCCTCCACATCATTAATTACATGCATGACTATCTCGTTGCGTTGCGTTACGAATTGATGACATGTTGCACGACTGCATCCGCGTGAGCTGCCCAGAAGCTGGAACTCTCGTAGATTTCGGACCAGCGACCCAGGCCGTAACACAGACGCAATACTCTCTTGATTACATGCAATAGTGCTTCTCAGAGAGACCGAAGCAAATCCCCGTCACCGCGAGATCACACATCACCGCAACAGATCTCGTCCGTCATCTGGACATCACCCCCGCAGCATCCGGTTGACCTGACCGAATTAGGAGAATCATGAAGCGATCACCCGTCGGGCGACAGATCGGCATCGCCGTCATCGCCCTCACCACCATTGGTCTGACATCCTGCGCGTACGGCTCTGACGAGCCAACCGAGTCGGTGGCGATCGAACCCGCGGCCGCAGAGCAGAGCCTCGCCGATGTCTGTCCTGCAGATGTCGGCATCCAGCTGCAATGGCAGCCGCAGTCCGACATGGGAGCACTGTTCGAGATGCTCGGACCCGGATATGTCGTCGACACCGACAACAAGTCGGTGACCGGCCCACTGGTGGCAGGCGGTAAGGACACCGGCGTGGACATCACCCTCAAATCGGGTGGTCCGGCCATCGGATTCCAGTCCGTCACCTCACAGCTCTACGTCGACGACTCGGTCATGCTCGGTGTCGTCCACGGCGATCAATTGGTCTCGGCCGCAGCCGATCAGCCGGTGGTCGGTGTGACGCCCCTGCTGAAGTACAGTCCCGCGATCGTGATGTGGGATCCCGCAACACACCCGGAATGGCAGACGGCCGGCGACATCGGCACCAGCGATGCGACGGTGGTGGTGTCCAAGGACCAGATCTTCCCGCAATGGATGGTGGCCAAGGGCCTGCTGAAGCAGTCGCAGATCGACACCAGTTACGACGGCGCACCTGCACGGTTTGTCGGCGACCCCTCCATCGCACAGCAGGGCTTTGCGAACTCGGAGCCGTACACCTACTCCGAAGAGACCCCGGCCTGGAACAAACCGGTCGGATACGGGCTGATCAAGGACGCCGGCTACAACATCTATGCCTCGAACATGTCGGTGCGTTCCGACAAGCTCGAGGAGTTCTCGCCCTGCCTACAAAAGCTCGTCCCGATCATCCAGCAGTCGGGAGTCGACTACATCAGCTCTCCCGGCGCGACCAATTCGGTGATCGTCGACATCGTCTCGCAGGACCAGACATATTCGCCTTACAGTGAAGGTGAAGCGACGTTCAGTGCCGATCTGCTCCGGGACCAGGGCTTGCTGGCCAACGAGGACAACGGCTCGTTTGGTGTCTACGACGAGGCCCGCACGGCCGCCAACGTCGCAGACCTCGGTCCGGTGCTGGCATCGGGCGGCAACCAGGTTCCGGCGAACATGACGGCGGAGCAGATGTTCACCAACCGGTTCATCGATCCCACGATCTCGATTCCCTGACGCGCAGAGCATCACGAAAGGAACGGCAATGACGTACGACATGACCGAGCTGCAGCGCGAACGACGCATGGGCGCAATGGGTACCGAAAGTGACCGAGAAGTCCGGCGGATCTCGATGGCCGATCTTGCCGATCGCCGCACCGAGGTCGCCGACGAGTTGTGGTCCGCGGCGACCGATATCGGGTTCTTCCAGGTCGTCGACCATGGGATCGACCTGGCTGAGGTCCGCCGGGCGTTCGAGATGGCAGAGGCCTTCTTCGCACTCCCCACCCAGACCAAGGCCCGCTTCCCCAAACGGTTCAACTCGGGCTGGGAAAGCCTGACCCAGGTACGACCGTCTGTGGGCACTCCGGATCAGAAGGAGTCGTACCAGGTCACGCTGTCGAACATGAATGGTCTCTGGCCCGATGACGACGTACTCGAGGGATTCACGTCGACGATCCTGGAGTTCGAGCACAAATGCTGGGCGCTGGCGATGGAGCTGTTGTCGATGTTCGCCGACAAGCTCGGGTTCGACCGCGAGTTCTTCACCCGTGCACACGATCCCACGTCGTCGGGATATCAGAGCACACTGCGGTTGCTGCATTACTTCGCAGTCGCGCCGGATGCCGACGTAGACGGTATGTGGCGAGCCGGTGCTCATACCGATTTCGATTGTCTGACACTGCTTTTCCAGCGGGACGGCCAGGGCGGGCTGCAGGTCTGTCCGGGCCGGGAGATGGAGAGCCAGTTGTGGACGTCGGTGCAACCCTCCGACGACGCGATCACCTGCAACATCGGCGACATGCTGATGCGATGGAGCGATGACGACCTGCCGTCGAACTTTCATCGCGTCCGCAGCCCCGGCCCGAACGACCACCGGGGGTCGCGGTACTCCATCGCGTTCTTCGCCCAGGCCAACAAGGACGTCCTGATCGAGGGTCCTCGGACCAAGTACCCCCCGATCACCGCCGAGGACTACCTGCAGCAGCGCATCGCGGCGAACTTCGGGAAGAAGTAGCCCACCCGCAACCCGATCTTGGTGGGTTTTGGTGAGGCTGACCTGCGGTTTCGCTCGCCAGGACCCACCACTTTCGGGGTTCGGGGGTTCAGCGACGGCAGTCGTTCCTGACCGGAAGCCCGGCGATCCGATCGAGGAGGTACTGCTCGACATCTCCGGTGCTCACGTCGGTGTGTCCGGCCGCAGGCTGGAAGTCGACGGTGATCGGTCCGCCGAGTTCACAGGCCCGGCCGACCGCGTCGGTGGTCCACCGCGCATCGTTGAATCGGTCGCCGCCGCCGTAGAGGACGTACAGCGGGGCGCTGAGACCCGCTCTCGGCAAGGCCATCTCCTGCAGCAGCGACTTCAGCTTGTCGCCGGCTGCAGGGGTGGCCGGCCGGAAGTCCTGGGCACTGACCCTCCGCAATGCGGCATCTCGGCCGGCGGTCTGACCACAGTCGCTCATCGCCGCCCATTGCGCGGCAAGTGCCGGGCTGCGGAGTGCGTTCAGATCGAGGTCGGGATTGCGGCGCGCGAGCGACTCCTCGAGCCACTGCAGCACGCCCTGCTGTTCCGGGGTCAGCGCACCCGCTGCCGCGAGGTCCACCATCGGCACCTTGGTTGTCGTGGGCACCTGGGCAACAGCTCCGGCCAAGTGGAGTTCCGGGGCGTACTGTCCGGCGATCTCGTCGGCGGCCCACGTCGCGCCGCCGCCCTGCGAGATCCCGTACGACACCCAGGTGTCCGAGATGTCGTGGTAGACCTCGCGAATGGCCCGCACCGAGTCGATCATCGTCCGGGCCGCCGCGTACGAATCGAGATAGGGGTGCGGCCCGCTGTTGGTGCCCATTCCGGAGAAGTCGGGGAAGGTCACCGCGAATCCGGCATCGAGGTAGCGCTTGACCAGCCGCGACAACCCGTACAGGTTGTCGGTCAGCGACGGCGCACAGTTCGCGTTGATGCCGGTGGACCCGTGCCCGACCGCCAGCACCGGCCAACCACCCACCGGCGCAACACCCTCCGGCTTGAACACCGTCCCGGAGACGATCACCGGTTCGTCCTCCACATCGGTGGAGCGGTAGAGGACCTTGCTCCCCGAAATCGACGACCCCGACGACGCCCAGTCCTCGACCTGCACCACCTCACCGGGCATCGGTAGCTTCACCTGCGGAAGCACCTGTGAGACCGACGGTGACTCATCCGGCATCGACG
>NZ_DATCVM010000121.1:0-6482 GCF_036566845.1 Williamsia sp. | reverse complement strand
GCTGTCACGACAGTGACGCTGACTGCATTGGTCGCGGCAACTTTCGCCAGCGCCGGTGTAGCACTTGCTGATCCGGGTCAGCCTGGCGTGACGGCACCTGCTGAGCAGCCTGGGGTAACAGCGCCTGCGCAACAGCCTGGCGTAACCACTACCGTCCCGGCGCCGTCCGCGCCTGTGCAGACGTGGGTTCCGGTCCCGGTCGAGTATCAGGGTCCGACGCAACCTCTCAATAACTGGAACTACGACAACAACACCTATGTGGCACCGACGTACCAGGATTCTTACGTCGCCCCGATCGACTACTCACAGTTGCATCTTCCGACGCAGCTCGAAGAGTTCACGGCCCCGATTCAGGCACCGGAAGACAAGATTCGGTTCGGAAAGTTCCTCGCTGACCGGCCTAACTGGATCTCCCAGGAGACCGCCGACAAGACGAACGGTCAGACTGCGGTGATCGAGGCGCAGGTCACGGACTTCTGGCGCTCCACCGGCCTCGAAACCGATGAAGCGCAGCGTCTCGCTGCCTCGCAGATCGGTTTCGGCGCAGCCGGTGCCATCTCGGGCGGTTTGGCTGCTGCTGGTCCTGCCGCTCTTGCGGGCGGCACGCTCGGTGCATGGGCTGGCGGCACCCTCGGCCTGGCGGTGGGTAACTTCCTCGTTCCGATCCCTGTCGTGGGCGCTGTGCCTGCCACCATCGCCGGTTCCTTCGGCGGCGGTGCTATCGGTGCTGCTCTTCTCGGAGTTCCCGCGTTCACGATGGGTGCGATCGGCGGCGGCGCTGCCGGTGTTCTTGCTGCTACCGCGTACGGAACAGGTGACCTCGGGGAGCCGATCGAAACCGAAATCCCGGATATCGACCAACCTGCGATCACTGAGCAGACGCAGGGCACGTTGGCGCAGTGGGATTCCGCCCCTCCTGTCGGTACTGCTGTCAGCACGGTTGTCCGCGACGTTGTCGCTTCCGCTCCGGTCGTCGATCAGCAGATTCGTAGCGCAGTGACGTCGATTCCCGGTGGCGAGCAAGCAGTGGCCGCATTCGACCAGGCAGTGACCGATTTCCAGGCGGCCACAGCAGTCCCAGGTCTGCCGCTGGGCATGATCGCCGACGCAATCGGGGCTGGCATCCCGGCGTAGTCCGCTTCAGGGGCGGGGCATCTGCCTCGCCCCTGGTGTGCGCCGGAGTGCGGGCGCAGAACTTCAATTCGTGATCTGGGAAAGGAAGGGACTGTGAGTCCTTCACAACGTCCACCGGAAGACGGCGAGGAAGACTGGTTTGCCGCTGCTCCGACCGAGTGTGAGCACCCTGCAGAAACCTCCGTACCACCGCTTTCGGTAGTTGCGAATCTCCCTGTCGTCGATCCTGACGAACCTGATTGGTTTTCTACTCCCGCTGATTCGGCCCGTGATCAAGTCTCCGAGCCTGCCCAACCAGAGTCATCGGCGAGGCCCGCTACCGACGCCGAATCGAACGGCGATGAATCGGAGTGGTTCGGCGACGCAGCGCAGCAAGAAGCAGAGTTCGAATCTCGGGAAACCGAGTTCCTACCTCGGGTGCCTGTCGGCGCTTCCACTTCTGGCCCGACCTGGCTGCGCCGCAACCGTAGTGCTCTGGCGGTCGGGGCGGCTGTCGTGGCCTTGGTGGGTCTTGTCGGTGGTGGTACTGCTCTCGTCTCTGCAATGGCATCGACGGACGAACCAACTACACCGGTTGCTGATGTCGCCTCGTCGAGTTCGGTGAGTTCGTCCGTTGCCACGGCCACTACCGCCACCCCGACCACTCCTGCTGTCCCGGCTGCGCATTCGTGGTGTGACGGCTTCGCCAAGGGCGACCCGATCACTCCGCAGTCGTCAGATCCCGGTTCTGCTGCGATCGCCGGCTTCGAGGCGGCGTTTTATGCGCGTGACGGGATCAAAGCGCGCAGCTTCGGTGCTGCCAACACCCAGCTCGGTTCCTCGGAGCAGATCGCGGCCGGTGCCGCGCAAATTCCGGAAAACACGGAGCACTGCGTTCTTGCATTGCCAGCGGGGGAGGAGGGGACGTATTCGGTCGACATCTTCGAGCGTCGACCAGATGGCACGAGCGTGCAGTACCGCCAGTCGATCGTCACTACTCCCGCCCCGGACGGCTTCGCCCGAATTGTCGCGATCACCACCAGAGAAGGGCAGTAACGCATGAAGATTCGCAATCGCACCACCAGAGCTGCTGCGGCGTCAGCAGGGACAGCATTGCTGTTGATTGCTGTTGCCGGTACCAGCGCAGCTGGTGCACAGACACCCACTCCCTCGCCGCAAGGCACAACGTCATCGTCCGTTGCAGCGGAGTCGGGCTGCACGCCACTGCATCTGCTTCTCGTCAACGGGACCACGGAATCGTCACCCGGCACCCCGACCGATCAGGACGGCGGGTTCTTTTCCCAGGTCGCCATCCCGGCACTGGTTGAAGCCAACGGCGACAACGGCAAAAAGGGCGTCATCGATCGCTCCTACGTGAACTACTCGGCGAGCTTCGGCGGCAAGCCTGGTGATCAGTCCAAAGACACGTACGAGCAGTCGGTGCAGATGGGAATCACCAACGCCACGGCGATGCTCACCGATCTGGCGAGCAAGTGCCCGGACACTCAAGTGTTCGTCGGTGGCTACAGCCAGGGTGCACAGGTCGCGTCCGCGCTCTCGCGTGAGATCGGAGCAGGCGAAGGACCGATCTCTGCTGATCGGTTCGCCGGTGCAGCACTCTTCTCGGACCCGACCCGCCCGGCCGGTTCGCCGGTGTTCGCGTCGTCGTCTCAGACCGCCCCGGCGGCCGCACCCGGCGCCAAGGGCGACTCGGTCGAATCCGTACAGGTCGCAGCGACTGCGACTCCCGCCGGTGGCGGCATCGCCCCGGAGACGACGGGGGAGCGGTCCTTCGGCAAGGTCGCCGACCGTGTCGCTTCCTTCTGCACCGCAGGTGATCTGGCGTGCGACACTCCCGCTGACGCACCGTTGGCGCGGATGGTCGCCAACATCGCCGGTCAGTCCAGCATGGACACCCAGGACCCTGTATCCATCCTGACGAGCGTCGGTACCGCGCTCGGGCAGTCGGTGATCTACACCGGTGCATCCGTCGTCAACGACAACATCAACTTCGACTCCAAGGCAGGCGCTTTCACTGTCAAGGACTCGGGCACAACGGTTCTCAATCGAATGGTCGCCTACAGCGATCCGTCCAAGCGCCAGGACGGCATCAGCGAAGCGGTGGCTGCGGTGACGAAGATTGCCGGCATGGGCATCGCGGCGGCCGTGACGGTGGCCAAGGACGTTCTCTCGCCGCAGTCCATCGCGCAAATCGCTGCCGCTGGTGTTGCCGGACCGCAAGCCGCTATCGGTGTGCTCGGAGCGAAGGTGCTCAATGCGACGGTCAAGCTGGTTCCGCCGGCCACGATCGACAAGACGGTCAGCCTTGCATTCAACGAGGTCAAGTCCGGTTTCGCCGATAACAAGGGCCTGGCCAAGATGGCGACCGATACGGCGTACTGGGACACGATCGCCAAGCACGGCAGCTACACCACCACCCCCGTGGGGACAGGCGGTCAGACGCCAGTGGAGTTGGCGACGGACTGGATTCTCGCTCTCGCCCACGATCTGACCGCCGACCAGGTGGGCGGCAACACGCCGCGCTCTCTCGATCAGAGCGGGCCACTACTTGCTGCCCTCGGACAGCAAAGCCGTTCGGCCACGGAGATTCTCGGCTCCCGCACCACCACCGGTACGACGACGGCACCGGCGACGACATCTGGCACGACGACGGCAACGACCACCACGACCAGCATCCCCGCTGCCAGTTCGTCGGTCGCTACATCGACGACCGCCGCGACACCCACTCACGCCGGAATCAACTGATCCGCAGGTGAGGGGCACGCTCTCGTGTCCCTCATCTGAGCAGGTTGTTCGCGGTGGTGGTGGCACCACCACCGTTGATGGAAGGAAACCGAAGATGGCTTCACCTCTCGCTCGCGGCGGCGTTCCGGGTAACGACCCCGACGCCGGGGCCGGCCGGATCGTTGTTCCCGCCGGTCTGCGAGTTCCACCACCTGAGTCGCGGGCTCCGGTGTGGGACGAAGCGATCGCGACAACCGCTCCGCGTCCGGCGTTCTGGTTACTCGGCGCACACGGCGGTGCCTGTGTGTCGACATTGACGCGAACCTGGGCGCCGGCCGGTGACTCTCGGCGGGGATGGCCGGCCGCCGACCGCTATCGCGGTGTCGTGATCGTCGCCCGCACCCACCGTGAGGGACTGCAAAGCGCTCACGAACTGCTCTTGCAGGCAATCGCGGGGCTGAGCGGGGACTGCGCCTTACTCGGACTGCTCACCGTTCCCGACGCTGACGGCAAGTTGCCTGCCACTTTGCGGCGTCAACTCGACGTCGTCGAGTCGGCTGCCCCGCAGTTCTGGCGACTGCCGTACCTGCCGAGCTATCGCACGTTGACCTACTCGCAGATGCCGGTGTGGTCGCCGAGCGATCCTCCTCCTCCGCCCGGATCGAAATTGCGGCGCACGGACCCCACCGCGTACCCGGATCCCACACTCGCCGAGATCGGCGCGGAAATCTTCGCCGCGGCACGGCTCGCCGCAGCCCAACAAGCCCCCTGAATTGCTCCACCCCGAAGTAACCCTCAAAACAGAAAGGCACCATCATGGTCGCATTCCTCTCCTCCGCCCAGGTGGCGTATCACGCTGCCAGCGTTGATGTTCTGGCACAGATCGGCAACGAAGCACCGCAGCCCATTCCAGGTGTGGAGAAGTTCGGCCTTCTCATGTCCTGGCTCAAGTACGGCGGCATCTTCCTCGCCGTCTGCGGCCTGATCGTCGGCGGCATCATGCTCGCGATGGAACGCAACGGCACCCGCGACGGAGACGGCAAGGCCAGGATCGTCGGCGCCATGATCGGCTCTGTCGTCATCGGCCTCGCCCCAGCTGTGATCAATCAACTTTCGAGCTGACACGACCATGCGCACCGCACCGATATCGATCGCCCAGCCTCCATCCGATCGGCAACGACTGCCGACCGAAATGTGGGAGCCGTTGATGCTGATACTGCGCTACGTGAGCTTCATCGGCATCTTCGCGTGCGTCGCCGCCCTCGTCGTCTTCGGCTCGATGCTCACCTATCAACGCACCCAGAACGCCGGACAAATCCTCCAAGACAAAACCTTGGTCCGGATCTGCGTGTGTGCCGTCCTCGTTGGCTCGGCCGCCACCATCGGCAATCGCCTGATCGTCTAGAGAAAGAGAAAACCATGCGCACTATCGGTCGCCGCTCGGTTACCGCACTCGCCCTGGCGGCGACCGTGCTCACCCTCTCGGCAGGATGTGGATCGGATTCCGACACATCCGATCCCGCACCCACTCCACTTGACACCATCAGCGCCCCAACGAATGTGATCTGGGAAAGCTACAACGGCGTTCGCCTTCCGCGCTCACTGGCCGATGGGCCGAAGAACTCGTCGACGACGCCCTCCGGCTACTCCCAATCCCCACAAGGAGCTGTGCTGGCTGCGATCCGGGGACAGGCGTACCTCGCACTGACCCCGGATGCGAACTGGGGAGAGATGGTCTCGATCGTGACCGCCCCCGGCCCCGGTCGCGATGAATTCGCCGCGAATCGAGCGTTGGTCTCGGTCACCGGCCCGGTTCCGGCTGAGCAAGCTCCGAAGTTCATCGCGTTCAAGGTCACCGACTACACGCCCGGTGATTCCGCTACGGCGGCCGTCGACGTGGTGCAGGAAATCGGTTCCCCACCAGCACGGTTCGTCTATCCCGTCGCACTGGAGTGGATCGGGGACTGGCGACTGGTCCTCCCCACGGCCGCAGAGAACATCGATGCCCGCGAGGTCGACAACCTCGACGGCTACACCCTGATCGAGGAGAAGAAGTGAACTCCAAACAGAAATGGTTGATCGGCGGAGCCATCGCCCTGGTTGTCATACTGATTGCAGCGTCGTTCGCATTGTTCGCCGGCGACGACACCGAACCTGATGCCCCGACAGCCCAACCGACGACCCCAGCAGTGCCCACGCAAGGCAACAACGGAGGTACCGGATTCGCCGATCCTGCCACCGACACGTTCGGACGAAAGATTTACGTGCCGAACAACCCTGCCGGCCAAGCCCTCCCGCAACGAGATCCCGGCGCTCGGGTCGAGTGCGATCCCGGCCAGCTCCCCACGGCGCAGGGCGGGATGACGATTCAGCGCAACTTCGACATGGTGATGCTGTATTCGGAGACCGACGGCCCGGCCCGAGTCGACGGTGATCTTGCCCGCGGCTACAGCCACTCTCCGCAGGGCGCAGCTCTGGCGGCGTGGAACATCTGGCACCGGATGCGCGAGGGCGGCGATGTCACCAAGCAGGTATTGCTCGAGCAGACCGTTCACGACGCGGCACTACAGAAAGAGCTGGAAACGAATCCAGTTCCGCCAGGCCTGCGCACGGTGGAACAGAAA
>NZ_DATCVM010000120.1:0-2702 GCF_036566845.1 Williamsia sp. | reverse complement strand
ACGGCGGGGCTTCGGGACGACCCGCGTGGTGGGCCGCGTGGACGAATCGTCGCTCATGTTGTTCTCCTGTTGTCATGGGCACTGATGATCTGACTTTACGCCTAGTCAGAATTAGATGGCAAGCTATGCGTTGTGCGATCGGTGCGGGTGTACAGCGGGATGTCCGCCGAGGAGCGTCACCGGAACAGGCGCACGCGTCTCATCGAGGCCGCGATGGAGTTGATCGGCACGCACGGCGTTGCCGCCGCCACGGTGACTGCCGTATGCGCTGAGTCCGGCGTGACGTCACGCTACTTCTATCAGCATTTCCCTGACAGAGACGCCCTCTTGCGAGCTGTCTACCAGCAGCTCTACGCAACCTTCCAGGAGGTGATAGTTGACGCGATCCCCGATGCCGGCGCCCCACCCGAGGTGCTCGCGTACGCGCCGATCCGCGGGCTGGTCAGCATGATCAACAATGATCCTCGACTGGGTCGGATCTTGTTCGTGGAATCTGCAACGGAGCCGCTGCTTCGGGAGTTACGCAGCGACATGATGACCGGTTTCACCGACCTCGTATTGCGTGAGGCCAGACTTCACCTTGACATCGCCGACTCCGCAGTGGGCGTTGCCCATTTGGCCTCGACATTGGGTGTGGGTGGGTTATTCGAAGTCTTGCGCCGCTGGCTCGACGGAGAACTCGAGTTCACCACCGATGAACTCGTTCAGCACTGCGCAGGTTTCCTGGGCAGCCTCGGCAGCTATGTGCTGCTGCAGAACGCAGTCGAGTCGGCCACGACCAAAGCCGAAACTCAGAGTTAGCTTCTGGCGCCTCCCGGCCGCGCTTCGCGAATGTCGAGGTGCCTCCGCTTGCTTCATTCCGGACTGAACACATGAACGCCGCTGTACAACATTAGAGGCCAGCGTCGTCGACCAAATAACGTTCGGCGAGCGTCTCGGCAAGCCGACTCGTGTGCTCCACGATCTCCCCCTGGATGACGTCAAGCAAACCTGCATGCCATGCGGTGATCAATTCGACGAAGCCACCAACGGCCACCAGTGTGTCCATCCGAAGGGCGGTTTCATCGGCTTCCGGCCTCAGGTGTGGCTCACTGGCTGCGATCACCAGGTGTGTCGCCTCCTGCAGTGCGACAGCGCGCCGATCCTGAAGCGGGGAACTGCCCACGTGTTGAGCCAGTAGAATCTTCGCCCTGCCCGGATCCTCTGCAATCCGGTCGACCACCGCGGCGATGGTCACGCGGATGGTCTCCATCGGCGGCTGCCCGATGCGTTCTGCGAGCGTCGCAGAAACCTCACCGAGCATCTCGTTGCGCACGCCGTCCCATGCAGCGACAAGTAACTCGTCGCGGGTCTTGAAGTCTTCGTAGAAGTAACGGTCGTTCAGGCCGGTTTTGGCGCACACTCCTCTCATCGTGACTGCTGCCCAACCGCTTTCACTCCAGATTTCCGTCGCGGCATCAATGAGGCGCTGACGGCGCTCCGCCCGGCGTTCAGCACCGGTACGCCCGCCCCATCTCTTCGACCGCGTCCGCACATGTCCATCTTGGCAAACCACAGTAGGTCGCAACAATCTGGTGGCATCCGCCACCAGTGGGGGCGCGTGCCACCATAGGACTCCGCGGAGTGCAGCGATTGACGATCAGAACGCTCGGACTTCGAGTTCTCAGAGACGTGGCAGCGGCTGTCGTCATTCCTGCTCCCAGCAGTGATCGTGCGGCACTGGCGAGGGTGGCGGTAGGAGGCGCCCTGCACGCCGTGCAGGTATTCGTGGCCGACTGGCCCGCTGCAATCCCGTGGGGAGTCGACTCATGACGCTCTTGAGCGAGGCCACCACCGGTCGCCGTCACCACTTGCACTACGTGCGGTAGCGTACCGATACCGGCAGTATCGCTACCAGTGGAGGCCAAGTGACCGACGGCAGTGCAGATGCCCCAAGCCAGGCCAAGCGGCCTGGTCGGCGCGCCAACGGATCCACCGACCCGGCCGACACTCGCGAGTACAGCGAACGGTTGGCGACCCTGGCCCGGTTCACCCTCCGACACAAAGCGCTCGTCATCGGGGTATGGCTAGGCGCCGCGGTGGTTCTCGCGCTGCTGTTCCCACAGCTGGAAACCGTGGTTCGCCAACAGTCGGTGGACCTCATTCCTCGCGACGCCCCGTCCTTGCAGACGGTTGACCGCATGAGCGCCGCGTTCGGCGAAGAAGGCTCGAAAACCATGGTGTTCGTCGCCATGGAAGACCCCACTGGATTGACTCCAACTGCACGGCAGCGCTACGGCGAACTCGTGCGCCGGTTGCAGGCCGAGGGCGACCACGTCCTGCTGGTGCAGGACCTGCTGGCCGATCCGATTACCGAAGCTCAGGCAGTCAGCGCCGACCGCAAAGCCTGGTATCTGCCCGTCGGTGTCACCGGCACCCTCGGAGACCCCACGGCAGCCGAATCCTTGAACGCGGTGCGCGACATCGCCGCGGAGGTGTTCACCGGATCGACCACGACCGTCCAAGTGACGGGACCACCGGCGACCTTCAGCGACATGATCGCCTCCGCCGAGCACGACCTGCTGTTGATCTCGATCGCTACCGCCGGCGTGATCGCCCTGATCTTGCTGATCGTCTACCGGTCAGTGTTCACCGCGCTGTTGCCACTGCTGGTAATCGGGTTGAGCCTGGCGGTTGGGCGCGGCGTGCTATCCGCCCTCGGC
>NZ_DATCVM010000119.1:0-18370 GCF_036566845.1 Williamsia sp. | reverse complement strand
GTCGACGGCCGGCCGGACGTCCGCCGGCAGGGCAAAGAACTCTTCCACCGACGAGACCACCGACTCGAGACCGCCCGCGCTGAACGGGGTCGTATCGATACTGCCGGTGTTGTCGAAACGCGGGGGCATCGCGTCTCGCATGTCGTCGACGCTGATCTCGTCGATCGCCGCACACCGCTCCGGGCCGTTGCCGAATCCGGTTTCGAAGGCGTGCGCCCGTTCGAAGGCGGTGCCGTGATCAGACTGCCCGCGTTCGCTGTCCCGGGCCGAGATCAGTGCGGCGACTGCGGTGTTGAGTCCGTCGGCGGTGTTGATCTGCAGAAACTTGCCGCTGTCCTCGGCGATCCAACGGATGAAGTTGCCGGCCAGACAATCCGCCTGCTGCTCGCTGACGATCGGCGAGGCCTCATCGTCGATGCCCGCGAGCGTCTGGATGTAGTGGCCGTATTCATGTGCGATGACGGTGACCGGAGCCATCGGGCCGAACTCCTCCAGCAGCGCGGGCATCAAAATTCCGCGGTCCCAGCCGATCTGGTCGCGGGGCGGGCAGAACGCGGCATTGACGTGTCCGTAGGTCGAGTCGCCGCAGAATGTCACCGACGCACTGCGGGGTGCTTCGGCATCCCAGGACACGAATCCGAGCCCGGTCTTGAACTCCGTGCCGAATGCCGGCTCGAACGCCTGCTTCCAATAGGTCTCGAGGTCCAAGAGGGCCGCAGCCATCAGGGTGTCGATCTCGCCGGAATCCGCGTTGTCGATGTCGAGCACCGGTTCTCCGGCGCCCTCGCGTAGACCACTGGGTCCGTCGCTGACGGGTAGACCGGCAACCGTGAACGGGTCGGAGTACACCGACACCGGGTCGCCGTCGACGACCACTCGTTCTTCACGACTGGCGCAACCGGTGGACACCAGCAGGCAGACGCCAACCAGTCCACTGATCCAAGAGATACTTCGGGTGATCACGGATGCCTCGGCGCCGTCAGGCCGGCGCGATCCAGATGGCTCCATTGGCCGGCAACGTCAGGCGGGCGCATGCAGGTCGGCCGTGCCAGGTTTCGTCATTCGCGATCACCTGGCCGAGATTACCTTCGCCGGTTCCGCCGTAGGACGGTGCGTCGGTGTTGAGGATCTCGTTCCACTTCCCGGCGACCGGGAGACCGACCCGGTAGTCGGTGCGAGTGGTGCCGGAGAAGTTGAAGACACACGCCACCACCGAACCATCCGATCCCCACCGTAGGAAACTGATGATGTTGCCCGCGGTGTCGTTGGCGTCGATCCAGGCGTAACCACTGGGTGTGATGTCTTGGCTGTAGAGCGCAGGATGTCGCCGGTAGATGCTGTTGAGGTCGGTGACAAGGGAGCGCACGCCCACGTGCAGTTCACCTTCCCAGCCTTCGAGTTGGTCCCACGACAGGCTGCGGTTCTCTGACCATTCCGGGGTCTGGGCGAATTCCTGGCCCATGAACAGCAACTGCTTGCCCGGATGCGCCCACATGTAGGAGAGCAGTGCCCGGACCCCGGCCGCCTTGGTCGGGGAGTCACCGGGCATGCGTGTCCACAGCGTGCCTTTGCCGTGCACCACTTCGTCGTGGCTGATGGGCAGCACGAAGTTCTCGCTCCACGCGTACATCAGGGAGAAAGTGATCTCGTGGTGGTGGAAGCTGCGGTGGATCTGATCGCGCCCGAGATAGCCGAGGGTGTCGTGCATCCAGCCCATGTTCCACTTCATCGAGAAGCCGAGCCCACCCAGATTGGTGTCGCGTGTGACACCGGGCCAGGAGGTCGACTCCTCGGCGATGGTCACAACGCCGGGATGGTGTTTGTGCACGGTCGCGTTCATCTCTTGCAGGAACTGAACGGCCTCGAGATTCTCGCGTCCCCCGTGGACATTGGGGGACCAGCCGCCGTCCGGCCGCGAGTAGTCGAGATAGAGCATCGATGCGACTGCGTCGACGCGCAATCCGTCGATGTGGAACTCGTCGAACCAGTAGAGCGCGTTGGCGACGAGGAAGTTGCGGACCTCGGCGCGGCCGAAGTCGAAAACGTAAGTGCCCCAGTCCAGTTGCTCGCCGCGCTGCGGGTTGCCGTGTTCGTAGAGGGGAGTGCCGTCGAATCGGGCGAGAGCCCAGGCGTCTTTGGGGAAGTGGGCGGGAACCCAGTCGACGAGGACACCGATCCCCAGTTCGTGCAGACGGTCGACGAAGAACCGGAAGTCGTCGGGGCTGCCGAAGCGTGAGGTCGGGGCGAAGTACGACGTGACCTGGTACCCCCAGGATCCGCCGAAGGGATGCTCCGACACCGGGAGCAACTCGACGTGGGTGAATCCGAGTTCGCTGACGTAGGCGCCGAGTTCATCGGCGAGCTCGCGGTAACTGAGCCCCTGACGCCACGACCCGAGGTGGACTTCGTACACGCTCATCGGTTCATTGACCGCAACCAGCTTCTCGCGCTGGGCGATCCACTCGGCGTCACTCCACTCGAAGTGGGTCTCGGGAATCACCGAGGCGGTGGCCGGTGGGACCTCGGTGGCCCGCGCCATCGGATCTGCCTTTTCCCTGGACACACCATCGTGGCCGGTGATCCGGAATTTGTAGGTCGTCCCGGGCCCGATGTGAGGTACAAAAACCTCCCAGACCCCACTCGAACCGAGGCTGCGCATCGGCGCGGTGTGCCCGCGCCAGCCGTCGAAGCTCCCGATGAGGGTGACGCCCTGGGCGTTGGGTGCCCACACGGCGAAGCTGGTGCCGTCGACGTCCCCGTCCGGGGTTGAATAGAGCCGTGACTGCGGACCGAGGATCTCCCACAAGCGTTCGTGCCGGCCCTCGGTGAACAGGTGGATGTCGAGTTCGCCCAGGCTCGGCAGGAACCGGTATCCGTCGGCGACGACGAATTCGCGGTCGACGCCGGTGTCTGAATCGCGGTACGTGACCCGATACCGGTAGTCGATGAGCTTCGGATACGGCACCGCGGCGACAAAGAGACCCGAATCCTGGTGCGTGAGTGAATGATCTACCCCGCCGACGACGGCACTGACCGACACCGCGTCGGGCTTGAGGGTCCGCAGGATCGTGTACTCACCTGAGGTGTGGGCGCCCAGGATCCCGTGCGGGTTGTGATGGGTGCCCGCCAGCAGTCTGTCCAGCTCGGACTGCTCGATGGTGGGGTCGGGTGCGGTGTTCGCAGTGTTCGGGGGTTGTGACGGTGTGGTCATGACGGAGTCCTGAACGCGAGTGCGCTGCGCGCCGCTTCCGGCATCGGCGGTAACGCGACGATGTGGGCAACCGAGCGCCAGGGTTCGAGCCGGACGTAGTTGGACTGGCCCCAGTGGAAGCTCTCCCCGGTGACCTCATCGATGCCACTGAACCGGTCGTGCCAGTTGTAACCGAGCGAGGGCATGTCCAGCCACACGGTTGACTCCTCGGCGCCGTAGGGGTTGATGTTGATGACCACCACCACGGTGTCGCCCGTGTGCGGGTCGAACTTCGAGAACGCGATGAGCGCATCGTTGTCGACATGATGGAACTTGAGATACCGCAATTGCTGTAGCGCCGGGTGGCGCCGGCGGATCTCGTTGAGCGAACGAATCCAACCTTCGAGGGATTCGCCCCGGCTCGCCGCACCTTTGTAGTCGCGGGGGCGGAGTTCGTACTTCTCCGAATCCAGATACTCCTCGCTGCCCTCGCGGACGGCGTGGTGCTCGAACAATTCGAAGCCGCTGTACACACCCCAGGTCGGGGACAACGTGGCAGCCAGCGCTGCCCGCAACGCAAACATTCCGGGACCTCCGTGCTGCAGGCTCTCGTGGAGGATGTCCGGGGTGTTGACGAACAGGTTGGGCCGGCCGATATCGGCCCTTGTCGCGATCTCGTTGCCGAACTCGGTGAGCTCCCACTTGGCGGTCCGCCATGTGAAGTACGTGTACGACTGCGTGAACCCCAGCTTGGCCAGTCCGTACAGGCGTGCCGGCCTCGTGAAGGCCTCGGCAAGGAACAACACGTCCGGATCCCGCTTCTTCACCTCGACGATGAGCCACTCCCAGAAGTCCGGTGGCTTGGTGTGTGGATTGTCGACCCGGAAGATCTTGACACCCTGCGCGACCCAGTGCAGCACCACCTTGAGTACGCCGCGGAAGATCCCGTTGCGATCATCGTCGAAGTTGAGGGGATAGATGTCCTGGTACTTCTTGGGCGGGTTCTCGGCATAGCGGATCGTGCCGTCGGGTTCGATCGTGAACCAGTCGGGATGTTCGGTGGTCCAGGGGTGATCGGGCGCGCACTGCAGGGCCAGGTCGAGTGCGACCTCCATACCGAGTTGTTCGGCACGCTCACGGAAGTAGATGAAGTCGTCGAGTGTGCCCAGCCGGGGGTGGATGGCGTCGTGTCCGCCGTCCACCGAGCCGATCGCCCACGGGGACCCGACGTCGTCGGGACCGGCGGTGACGGAGTTGTTGGGGCCCTTGCGGTTGACCTCACCGATCGGATGGATCGGCGGGAGATAGACCACGTCGAAGCCCATGTCGGCGATCCGTGGGAGGTCTTCGGCCGCGGTGTGGAAGGTGCCGTGAACGGGCCGTCCTTCGTTGTCCCAGCCGCCGGTGGACCGCGGGAACATCTCATACCAGGAGCCGTACAGCGCCCGCTCGCGGTCGACCCAGATGCGGTGGGTGCGGCTCTTGGTGACCAGCTCCCGCACCGGATAATTGATCAGCAGGGTGCTGACCGGCTGGGACAGAGCCGGCCCGACCCTGCTGGGAAGGGCGGCCTCCTGCTGACGCAGGGCGGTGATGGCGCTGTTCAGCAGTTCGCGGTCGCTCGGTGGGACGACGTCGAGCGCCTTTTCGAGCAGGAGTGCGCCGCGCTCGATGTCGTTGGCGAGTTCGCTGCTGCCCTGGCCGGCGGCGAGCTTCTTGTCCATCGCGTTGCGCCAGGTGGCGAAGGGATCACTCCAGCCGTCGATCCGGTAGGACCAGTAGCCGACCGCGTCCGGTGTGAACAGGGCATTGAACGTGTCCGGTTCGGCGCCAGGTGACATCCGGATGTCAATGCTCTTGCTACGCGCCGGCCCGTCTACGTGCAGGGTGGCCGCGACCGCGTCGTGGCCTTCTCTCCACACTGTTGCGCTGACTGGAAAGGTCTCTCCAACAACCGCTTTCGCGGAGAACTGACCTGAGGAGACCACGGGGGCTATGTCATCGATCCCGATGCGCCCTATCACCTTCTGCGCCACCTTTCGAAGTTTTCGACGGTCTGGAGGGGTGGTACTCGAGCGTGTTGCACTGACATCGCTGTCGCCACCCACCGTATGCGACCGCGGCAGGTTCGGCTCGGGACTCAGGGCGCGGCGCCCCCGTGCAATCTGCTCAGGGCCCCGCGGACCAGTTGTCCATCCGACGTCCGCCAGAACGGTGGCAACGACGCCAGTAGATAGTTGCCGTATCGGGCGGTGGCCAAACGTGAGTCGAGAACCGCCACCACACCCCGGTCCGAGGTGGAGCGCAGCAGACGGCCCGTGCCCTGGGACAACAGCAGTGCGGCGTGCCCGGCGGCGATGGCCATGAAGCCGTTGCCGCCACGGGCCTCGACGGCCTGCTGACGCGCCAGCAGGAGGGGATCGTCGGGCCGCGGGAACGGGATGCGGTCGATCAGCACCAGATTGAGTGACGGTCCGGGGACGTCGACGCCCTGCCACAGCGACAGGGTGCCGAACAGGCAGGTGCTCTCGTCGGCGGCGAACTCCTTGACCAGCGCGCCGGTTGCTCCTTCGCCCTGGCAGAGCACCGGGAGTTCGATCCGGGCGCGCACCGCCTCGGCTGCGGCCTTGGCAGCGCGCATCGACGAGAAGAGGCCCAGGGTCCGACCGCCGGCCGCGGTGATGAGCTCGACCATCTCGTCGACGATGCGGGGCGAGAGGCCGTCGCGTCCCGGCGGCGGCAGGTGGCGGGCCACGTAGAGGATCGCGGCCTTCTGGTGGTCGAACGGTGAGCCCACGTCGACGCCGTTCCAGGTGATCTTCTTCTTGTCCGAAGGCGGCGGCTTTCCGATGGCGGTGATGCTCTGCGCCGATTTCGTGGCCTGTGTCTCGGGTTCGGACTCGTCGTCCGAGCGTGACCGGTGCGGGGGAAGACCCCATTCGGCGGCCAGCCCGTCGAACGAACCGCCGACGGTCAGGGTCGCCGAGGTCAGGATCACGGTGGCATTGGCGAACAGGGAGGCGCGGAGCAGTCCGCCCACCGACAGCGGAGCCACCCGCAGCATCTTCTTGCGGTCGCCACGGATGAGTTCCTCTGCTACCCACACGACGTCGGGCCGGCGGGCCGGGTCCGGGTCGTCGAAGGCACCGAGGATCCGCACCGCGGTGTCGTGCATTTCTTCCAGCGTGGTCAGTGCGGCCGATCGGGCGGCGCTGGCATCGGCGTCGAGTTCACCGCTGCGCCGGGCCGGCCCGATCGCGGTGTGCGCCCTCCACAGCCGGTCGCGTAGAGAGGACAGCGCCAGGGGCGCGCCGTCGGGCAGACCCGTCCACCGGCCGGGTGCCAGTTCATCGAGCAGTGCTTCGATCTGCTCGCTGCTGCCCGCGATGTCGTCGGAGAGCTCGTCGTCGATGAGCTTTCCGCAGCGTCTGGCCGCACCCGCGATGGAACCGCCCGACATCTCGGCGGTGGCAACAGAGGTGATCCGGTCGGCGAGTTCGTGCGCCTCGTCGACCACCACGACATCGTGTTCGGGAAGGATCGCGGCCGGGCTCATCGCATCGATCGCCAGCAACGCGTGATTGGTGACCACCAGGTCGGCCTGACCGGCCCTGGCTTTTGCCTTCTCGGCGAAACAGTCGGCGCCGTAGGAGCAGTTGGTGGCCCCGAGGCATTCCCGGGCGGTCACACTGACCTGCCGCCACGCGCGGTCGGAGACACTGGTCGAGAGGTCGTCGCGGTCGCCGGTCTCGGTGTCGGAGGTCCACTCGCGCAGGCGGGTGACCTCGCGGCCCAGCCGGGAGGCGGCAAACGGATCAGGCTGACCGCCGGCACTGAACAGGTCGTCGTCGGCGGGTTCGTCGATCGTCCCGGCGTGGATCTTGTTGAGGCACAAGTAATTTCCCCGTCCCTTGAGTATCGCGAACTCGGGTGGCCGGCCGAGGGGCTTGGTGAGCGCCTTCGCTGTGCGCGGCAGATCGCGATCGACGAGCTGGCGCTGCAACGCGATGGTCGCGGTGGAGACGATCACGGTCTTGCCGGTGTCGACGGCGTGACGCAACGACGGAACCAGGTAGGCCAGCGACTTGCCGGTGCCGGTGCCGGCCTGGACGGCCAGGTGTTCGCCGGTGTCGATGGAGTGGGCCACGGCGGACGCCATTTTCAGCTGGCCGTCGCGCCGGGCACCACCGAGTGCGGAGACCGCCTCGGCGAGTAGGTCGGGTACCTCGGGTATCGAGCTCACTGCGGATCTGTCATCGGACGTGCGACGGCGGCACGATGGTGATCCCGGCATCACTCATCTCGGAGATCGCGGCCTTGGTGGTGGCGACGGCGACACCGGCGCAGTAGCCGAGCAGGACGCGGGTGGTGAACCCGGCGGCGACCGCGTCGAGGGCCGTGGCACGCACGCAGTGATCGGTCGCGAGGCCGACGACATCGACGGCGTTGATCTCCCGGTCACGGAGCCAGTCGGCGAGCTTCGCGTCATTGCTGTCGGCGCCCTCGAATCCCGAATACGCGGCGCTGTACTTTCCCTTCGAGAACGTCGCATCGGCGACGGTCGCATCGAACCGGGGATGGAAGTCCATGCCCGCAGTGCCCTCGACACAATGCCGCGGCCAGCTGTTGACGAAGTCGGGGTTGTCGGAGAAATGATCACCCGGGTCGATGTGGTGGTCGCGGGTGGCGGCGATGGCCAGGTATCCGTGATCGCGCTGCGTGTAGCGCGTGATCGCCGCTGCGACGTCGCCGCCTCCGGACACCGCGAGTGAGCCGCCCTCGCAGAAGTCGTTCTGCACGTCGACGATCAGCAATGCAGTTCGAATATGTTCGCTCACAACAGATTCCCTACTTGAAGAGACAACATCGTCCTCACCGGGTGAAACGGATCGACCTACGCGGTGATGAAGCGCGTGGGTATTGCCGGTTCGCCGCGGGACAGACCCAAACCTTCCCACGGCAGACTGACAAGGGCCGCGGCCAGGTGCTGCCGGGACTCCTCCAGGGTAGGTAGACCGTCGACCGGTTTACCACCCCTGATCAACGGGATCTGCAGGGGTCGCGACGGTGCCGTGAGGCCGGGTGCGGCCGAGCCGGTGGGGTACACGACTTCTTCCAGGATGGTCCCCGACGGTTTGGCCGTCCGCAGCGCCGCCTTGGCGCCGCCCCGAGATTCCTTGTGGCTGGCGCGTTTTGCGACCGGGATACCGTCGACCTCCACCAGCTTGTAGACCATGCCCGCGGTCGGGGACCCCGACCCGGTCACCAGCGCCGTGCCCACCCCGTACGCGTCCACCGGCTCGGCGCGCAGTGCCGCGATGGCGTATTCGTCGAGGTCACCCGAGACGACGATCTTGGTCTTGGTGGCACCGAGGTCGTCGAGCTGCTGGCGAACCTGACGTGCGAGCATCCCCAGGTCGCCGGAGTCGATGCGCACACCGCCGAGTTCGGTGCCCGCCACATCGATGGCGTTGGCCACCCCCTGGCGGATGTCGTAGGTGTCGACGAGCAGTGTGGTTCCCACACCGAGGCGCGCGATCTGCGAGGCGAATGCCGCCTTCTCGTCCGGACCGTCGGCCGTGGTGTGCAACAGGGTGAACGAGTGCGCACTGGTGCCGGTGCTGGGAATTCCGTGCCGGCGCGCGGCTTCCAGGTTGGACGTCGCCGACATCCCGGCGAGGTATCCGGCCCGTGCCGATGCCACCGCCGCCTGCTCGTGCGTTCGGCGCGACCCCATCTCGATGATCGGACGGGAACCGGCCGCGGTGACCATCCGGGCCGCCGCCGAGGCGATGGCACTGTCGTGGTTGATGATCGACAGGGCCAGCGTCTCCAGGACGACCGCTTCGGCAAAGGTGCCCCGGACGGTGAGGATCGGGGAGCCGGGGAAGTACAGCTCGCCTTCCGGATACCCGTCGATGTCTCCGGAGAATCGGTATCGGCTCAGCCAGTCGAGTGTGTCGGGGTCGAGGAACCGTTCGACGAGCGCCAGTTCGTCGGGCCCGAACGTGAACTCGGCGAGTTGCTCGACCAGGCGCCCGGTACCAGCGACAACGCCGTAGCGGCGACCGTCGGGGAGTCGCCGTGCGAACAGTTCGAAAGTGCAGTTGCGGTGCGCGCTTCCGCCGGCCAGCGCGGCGGCGATCATGGTGAGCTCGTATTGGTCGGTCAGCAGAACTGTCTTCGATGCGGTCACTATCGGTACCCTAGGGCTTATGCGCGGACAGATGATGACCGCACCGCAGCGTGTCCACACCACGTTCACGGCGGGCGACGGTCAGCACGAGGCTACTCCGTCCAGTACCGCCGTTGCCGAACACGACGAGGCACTCGACCGTCCGTGGGTGACCATCGTGTGGGACGACCCGGTGAATTTGATGAGGTACGTGACCTACGTCTTCCAGAAGGTCTTCGGATACAGCGAGACGAAGGCGTCCGAATTGATGATGCAAGTCCATACCGAAGGGCGGGCCGTGGTGTCGTCCGGCGACCGCGACAAGGTGGAACTCGACGTGCAGAAGCTGCATTCCGCAGGCCTGTGGGCCACGATGCAGCGGGACAGCTGATCGCGTGCGCAATTGGAAACGGCGCGGCTCCGGTGATCGTCTGCGCATCACCACCGAGCTCGATCAACACGAATCCGACCTGATCGCATCGCTCGTCACGTCGATGACGGAGTTGCTCGACGAGCGTGAGTCGACCGCTCCGACGGATGAGCTCTCGGATCTGACGGGCATTCCCTCGGGGCACTCCAACCCGCCGTCGGATGCGACGCTGGGCCGCCTCTTCCCGGACTTCCATCGCCCCGATCAGGACGAGACCACCTCGATGGACGCGGCCACGGGCGACCTCAACGGCGCACTGCGCAGCCTCCACGAACCACTCATCATCTCCGCCAAACAGGAAGCCGCGCGGGTGGTGCTCGACTCCTTGCCCGAGGGCGGCGGTGCGGTCTCCTTGACGGCAGAAGAAGCCGATCAGTGGTTGTCCGCGGTGAACGACGTGCGTCTGGCACTCGGCGCGATGATCGGCATCAGCGAGTCCACCCCCGATCAGCTACCCGAGGGCGATCCGATGGCAGCGCATCTCGACGTCTACCACTGGCTGACCGTCGTGCAGGAACTGCTGGTGGTCGCCCTCATCGGCAAGTGAGCGGGCCGGTGAGTGAGATCTCTGGTAGAACAGTGGCCCGCCAGGTGAGGAACCCATGATCCCAGGACCGACGGACTCCATCACCGACGTCGCCGGGGTGCGTGTCGGCCAGCACCAGCGACTCGACGACCACGTCACCGTGGCCACCGAAGACGCCGCCGGAGAGGGTTGGGCCACCGGCACCACCGTGGTGTTGTTGCCGCAGGGCGCGGTGGCCGCCGTCGATGTCAGGGGCGGTGGGCCCGGGACCAGGGAAACCGATCTGCTCGATCCGTCCAATACCGTGCAGCAGGCACACGCGATCGTTCTCAGCGGTGGCAGTGCCTACGGATTGGCCGCCGCCGACGGCGTGATGACCCACCTCGAGGGCCAGGGGATCGGACTGGTGATGGACAAGCGCGGTTCGGTGGTGCCGATCGTGCCCGGAGCGGTGATCTTCGACCTGGCGGTGGGTGACTGGTCGGCTCGTCCGGATCAAGAGTTCGGCGCGCGGGCCGCGGCCGACGCGGACACCGGGGTTGCCACCGGTTCGGTGGGTGCCGGCACCGGCGCCCGGGCCGGAGCACTGAAAGGTGGCGTGGGCAGTGCGAGCATCACTTTCACCACGGGACCGGCGACCGGCATCACGGTGGCCGCGCTGATCGTGGCCAACCCGGTGGGTGCAGTCATCGACCCGACCAGTGGATTGCCCTGGGGTGCACTCCCATTGGAGCTGGACTACTTCGGATTGCGGGAGCCCGAGTCGGGCGAGGTGGCGAATCTGTTGAATCTCACCGCGAAATCGAGTCCGCTGAACACCACCATCGGTGTCATCGCCACCGACGCGAGTCTGGATCCGGCGTCGGTCCGCCGGGTGGCCATGACCGCGCACGACGGTTTGGCCCGCGCGATCCGTCCCGCCCATTCACCGCTCGACGGTGACACACTGTTCGCGGTTGCCACCGGCTCGGCGACCCCGACACCCGGACCCGCTGAATCGCCCGACGTCCCGCCGGGGATGAATCCGGACGTCGCACTCGTGGCGGCCATCGGGGAGGCCGCGGCGACCGTGGTGCAGCGCGCCATCGTCAATGCCGTCATCGCCGCCACACCGGTCGCCGGAATACCGACCTACCGGGAGACGTTGCCAACAGCATTCGTGTCCTAATAGTTTCGGGCACCGCAGAAGTCACCGATCCGACGTCAGGGGGTTAGCCGAAGTGCTCACCATCAGCCGGTCTCTGGTTGACCAGATGGTCGCTCATGCCCGCGCCGATCATCCCGATGAGGCCTGCGGTGTGATCGCCGGTCCGGAGGGTTCGGACCGTCCGGAGCGATTCATCGCGATGGTGAACGCCGAACGGTCACCGACCTTTTACCGCTTCGATTCCGTCGAACAGCTCAAGGTCTGGCGCGAGATGGATCGCAGCGACGAAGAGCCGGTGGTCATCTACCACTCGCACACCGCAACCGAGGCGTATCCGAGTCGAACCGATGTCTCCTTCGCCTCCGAGCCGAATGCGCATTACGTGCTGATCTCCACCCGTGACCCGGAGACCGAAGAAATCCGGAGCTACCGGATCGTCGACGGTGAGATCACCGAAGAGCCGATCGACATCACCTAGAGGGAGTTCGCAATGGCAGTAACAGTTTCCATCCCCACGATCCTGCGTACGTACACCGACGGCAACAAGCGGGTCGAATCCAGCGGGGCCACCGTGGGTGAGCTGATCGACAACCTCGACGCCAGCCACAGCGGACTGAAAGACCGACTCATCGCCTCGGGCAAGCTGCACCGCTTCGTGAATGTATACGTCAACGACGAAGACGTGCGGTTCTCCGGTGGACTCGACACCTCGGTGGCCGATGGCGACGAGGTGACCATCCTGCCCGCCGTTGCCGGCGGCTGAACCGTACTGAGATGGCACGATATGAATCGCTCATCGACTCGGTGGGCAACACTCCGCTGATCGGACTGCAGCGCTTGTCGCCGCGCTGGAATGACAGCGATGAGGGTCCGGCGGTGCGGCTGTGGGCCAAGCTCGAGGATCGCAATCCCACCGGCTCGATCAAAGACCGTCCGGCGCTGCGGATGATCGAGCAGGCCGAGGCCGACGGTCTGTTGTCGCCGGGTGCGACCATCCTGGAACCGACCAGCGGCAACACCGGCATCTCGTTGGCCATGGCCGCAAAACTCAAGGGCTACAACCTGATCTGCGTGATGCCCGAGAACACCTCGATCGAGCGTCGCCAGTTGCTGACGATGTTCGGCGCGCAGATCATCTCGTCACCGGCCGCCGGAGGGTCGAACAAGGCCGTGGCGATGGCCAAGGAGCTGGCCGCCGAACACCCCGACTGGGTGATGCTCTACCAGTACGGCAATGCCGCGAACGCGCTCGCACACTACGAGGGCACCGGCCCCGAACTGCTGGCGGACCTGCCGGAGATCACCCACTTCGTTGCCGGCCTCGGCACCACCGGCACGCTGATGGGGGTCGGCCGATTCCTTCGGGAGACCAAGCCCGGGGTCGAGATCGTGGCCGCCGAACCGCGTTATGGCGACGAGGTCTACGGCCTGCGGAACATCGACGAGGGATTTGTGCCCGAACTGTACGACGATGCGATCCTCACCAGCCGATTCTCGGTCGAGGGACGCAACGCGGTCCGCCGCATCCGCGAATTGATCGACGCCGAAGGGATCTTCGCGGGTATCTCGACCGGTGCGATCCTCCATGCCGCGCTCGGTGTCGGACGCAAGGCGGTCAAGGCCGGTGTCCGGGCCGACATCGGGTTCGTGGTGGCCGATGCGGGGTGGAAGTATCTGTCGACCGGTGCGTACGAAGGTAGCCTCGATGAGGCAGGGGAGGGGCTCGAAGGGCAACTCTGGGCCTGACCGCGACACCGCCCGTGCCAGCATTTGATGTTGCCACCGTTCGATCGGAGAACCATGACCGGCTCACTTGGCTCCTACGGCGCTACGGGTAATGGGCCGACATCGTCCGGCCCGCCGGCGAAGAAGGGCCCCGCGTCCTGGCCGCTGTGGGCGCGGTCGGCGGTCATCATGCTGGCGCTCACGGCGTTGCTGTACGTCATCGAGTTCATCGACGTGGTCAGTGATCGTGATCTCGACAGCGCCGGCATCGAGCCGCGCGAGGTCGACGGACTCAGCGGGATCGCGGCGTCGCCGTTTCTGCACGCCGACTGGGAACACCTGGTGGCCAACACGATTCCTGGCATGGTGCTCGGATTCCTGGTCCTGATGACCCGACATTTCCTGATCGCCACCGCGATCGTCTGGGTTGTCTCGGGTCTGGGGGTGTGGTTGTTCGCGCCGCCGTATACGGTGACCGTCGGCGCCTCGGGCATCATCTTCGGCTGGCTCACCTACATCCTGGTGCGCGGTCTGTTCAACCGGAACTTCACTCAGGTCCTGATCGGTGTGGTGGTCTTCCTGATCTACGGCGGCATCCTGTGGGGTGTGGTGCCGGCAGGAACGGGCGTGTCGTGGCAAGGTCATCTCTTCGGGGCAGCCGGTGGCATCCTCGCGGCCTGGTACTTGTCCAAGAAGGACCGGAAGAAGGCTCAGCCACCACCATCGCCCTACGGATCCACCAACTTCGGCAACCCCGGGAGCACCACACTGTGAGTCCAGACTTGAACGCGCCGATCGGCATCTTCGATTCCGGCGTCGGGGGGCTCACCGTGGCCAGGGCAGTGATCGATCAGCTGCCGTCGGAGAACATCATCTATATCGGCGACACCGCCAACGGCCCGTACGGACCGCTGACCATTCCGCAGATCCGGGCGCACGCGCTGGCCATCGGCGACGAACTCGTCGAGCGAGGCGTCAAAGCACTTGTCATCGCCTGCAACACCGCGTCCGCTGCGTGCCTGCGGGATGCCCGCGAACGTTATCCGATCCCGGTGATCGAGGTGGTCCTGCCGGCGGTTCGGCGTGCGGTCGCGGCCACCCGATCTGGTCGGATCGGCGTGATCGGCACGGAAGCGACCATCGCCTCCCGCGCGTATGAAGACTCGTTCGCCGCAGCCCAGAACGCGGTCATCACGTCGGTGGCGTGTCCGCGGTTCGTCGACTTCGTGGAGCGGGGGATCACCAGCGGACGTCAGGTCCTCGGCCTGGCGGAGGGTTATCTCGAACCGCTTGCCGCTGCGCGCGTCGACACCGTGGTGCTCGGGTGCACGCACTATCCGATGCTGTCCGGTGTCATCCAGCTGGCCGTCGGCGACGACGTGACGCTGGTGTCGAGTGCCGAGGAAACCGCGAAAGACGTCCTTCGGGTGCTGACCACCAACGACCTGCTGCGCGGGCCCGTCGATGGTCCGGCGGAACGGATCTTCCAGGCCACCGGTGATCCCGAGTCGTTCGCGAAGCTCGCCACCAGATTCCTCGGACCGGCACTCGGAGCAGTCCAGCACGTGTGATGCCGGTTCCGTCAACCGTGAACTGATCAAGCGTGGCAGCATGGCGGCATGCGTCTGACCGTGCTGGGTTGTTCTGGCAGTTTGTCGGGCCCCGATTCGCCCGCATCGGGGTACCTGCTGACGGTGCCCGGACAGCAGCCGGTGGCGATGGATTTCGGTCCCGGCGTCCTCGGATCATTGCTGCAACATGTCGATCCGAACGACGTGGCGATCGCGCTCAGCCACCTTCATGCTGACCACTGTCTCGACCTTCCCGGCCTGCTGGTGTGGCGTCGATACAGCCCGGTACCGGCGGTCGCCAAGGGCACGTTGATCGGGCCGCCGGGGACCGCGCAGCGGATCGGGGCGGCGTCGTCGGAGTACCCCGGCGAGGTCGACGACATCACCGACACCTTCGAGGTCGGCACCTGGGTCGACGGCGTCTTGGTGGAGCTCGGTGGGATGACCTTCTTCCCCCGGCGGGTCAATCACCCGCCGCAGACGTTCGGCTTCCGCGTGACCGGACCGGCGGGCCAGGTGCTCACCTACAGCGGTGACACCGGTGTCTGCGACGAACTGGTCGAACTGGCGGAAGAGGCTGACGTGTTCCTGTGCGAAGCGTCATGGACCCACGATCCGGTCAACCGGCCGCCGAATCTGCACCTGTCGGGTCGCGAGGCCGGTGAGACCGCGGCTAAGGCCGGCGCCAAGAGTCTGATGCTGACCCACCTGCCGCCGTGGACCTGGCCCGACGAGGTGTTGGCCGAGGCCCGAGAGGCGTACGACGGCCCGATCCGGGTGGTCCGCCGCGGCGACGTCATCGACATCTCCTGACAAGGTAGCCGCGAGCCCGGGTCGGGTATCGCACGCCCGGGCACGGCTCGCGGGCCGACTCGATAGGGTAGGCCCTGTGAGTAGACGTGCAGATGGCCGAACCGATGACGAACTGCGGAAGGTGACCATCACCCGTGGTTTCACCAGTCACCCCGCCGGATCAGTACTTGTTGAATTCGGGGAGACGCGGGTCATGTGCACCGCCAGCGTCACCGAAGGTGTGCCGCGCTGGCGGCGTGGATCCGGTCTCGGCTGGCTGACCGCGGAATACGCGATGTTGCCGGCAGCCACCCATGACCGGTCCGCCCGTGAATCGGTCAAGGGCAAGGTCGGCGGCCGGACTCAGGAGATCAGCCGGCTGATCGGCCGCTCATTGCGTGCCTGCATCGACCTCGCAGCCCTGGGGGAGAACACCATCGCCCTCGACTGCGATGTGCTCCAGGCCGACGGTGGTACGCGTACCGCGGCGATCACCGGGGCCTACGTGGCGTTGTGTGATGCGGTCACCTACCTCAACGCGGCGGGCAAACTTGCTGACCCGCAACCGATCTCGTGTGGGATCGCGGCGGTCAGCGTAGGTGTGGTCGACGGTCGTGTGCGATTGGATCTGCCGTACGAAGAAGATGCGCGTGCCGAGGTCGACATGAACGTCGTCGCGACAGACACCGGCACCCTCGTGGAGATCCAGGGCACCGGTGAGGGCGCCACGTTCCCCCGGTCGACCCTTGACCGCCTGCTGGACTCGGCGATGGTCGGCATCGAGCAGTTGTTCGTGGTGCAGCGCGAGGCTCTGGCATTGCCGTATCCCGGCGAGCTTCCCGAGCCCGAGGTCACGAGCAAGCGGAAGGCCTTCGGCAGCTGATGGGCCAGATCCTGGTCGCCAGCCGCAACACGAAGAAGCTCGCCGAGTTGCGCCGTGTTGTCGAGCAGGCCGGTATCGAAGGGCTCGACGTCATCGGTCTCGACGAGGTGCCACCGTTCGATGAGGCACCCGAGATCGGCGCGACGTTCGAGGAGAACGCACTCGCCAAAGCGCGTGACGCCTTTGCGGCCACCGGATTACCTTCTGTTGCCGACGATTCCGGGCTGGAGGTCGACGCATTGAACGGCATGCCCGGCGTCCTGTCGGCGCGGTGGTCGGGGCGCCATGGTGACGACATCGCCAACACCGAGTTGTTGCTCAATCAGCTCGGCGATGTCCCGGACGAGCGTCGCGGTGGGGCTTTCGTGTCGGCCTGCGCGGTGGTCACCGCCGACTCCGAGGTTGTTGTCCGGGGCGAATGGCGCGGCAAGATCATCACAGAACCGGTGGGCGACAACGGCTTCGGCTACGACCCCATCTTTGTACCCGATGAGGAATCGGAGAGCGGCCGCAGTTCGGCACAGCTGTCTCCGGCGGAGAAGGACGCCCTGAGTCACCGCGGCCGCGCACTGGCACAACTGATTCCAGCGCTGCGGAAGCTCGCCGGGAACTAGACCCGGATCCGGGTCTGGTTCGGTCAGACGTCGAACTGGGCCCGGATCTCCAGCGTGCGCTGGTGCTCCACCCAGAACGACAGGAACGGGATCGTTCCGGCGATCAACGTCAGGATCGCCTTTCCGATCGGCCAGCGAACCTTGATGCCCAGATCGATCGCCATGATCAGATAGATGAAGTAGACCCAGCCGTGCACGATCGGGACAAATCCGAGGCTGTGGTTGTCGAAGCCGTACGCCAAGATCAGTTCGGCAACGAGCAGGAGCAGCCACAGACCGGTGATCCAGGCCATCACCCGGTACCGCAGCAGTGCGCCCTTGATCTTGGTCGGCGGTGCCGTTCTGGTGACGGTGGTGGTCGACTCGGCAGGGGTGTTGCTCACTGATTGCTCCGTTGCGGGTTGTCGGTGGGGTGATCGTTGGTGCTGTCGGCGGAGGCTGCTGCGCGACGCGCGTCCGCCTCACGTAGCTCGGCCAGCAGGCGGTTGTACTCGGCGATCTGGGCGCCGTCGGTGGTGCCGTCCTCGGTCAGCGGTGCGGGTGCCGATTTCGGCCGGGGTGGCAGGAGTCCCTCTGGGATCTCTGTGACGCCGCGGCTGCTGTTGAGCTTGTCGACCTCGTCCGGATCGGATTCGAGAACAACGAACTTGCGGTACGCGTACACGCAGAAGGCGGCAAAGGCCGGCCATTGGAGCGCGTAGCCCAGATTCTGACCGGTGCCGGAGCTCGACTCGAACCGATCCAGCTGCCACCACGCGAGCCCGAGGCATACCGTGGCCGCGACAACTACCAGCGCTATGAGTGCTGGTCGGTGCCTCCGCTTGTTCGATGCCATGTCTTGACGGTACCTAAGTGATCCAAGTCGCAGGTCAGCCGGTATGCTGTCTCGTGCACGCGCGAGTGGCGGAATTGGCAGACGCGCTGGATTTAGGTTCCAGTGTCTCAGGACGTGGGGGTTCAAGTCCCCCCTCGCGCACCATAGAGGCCTTACTGCAATCAGCACGTCCTTGGACGGCCTGGAGTAGGTCCTCTACGAGTAACACGGAACCGCCAGACAGGGCGGTTTCTTCGTTTGCCGCGGTGTTGTACCGAAGTGCCTGGACCGCCGCGTGTGTGGCGGCGTCAGCGTCGCCTGTCGCGCGTTGTACCTTCCAGCCGGTCTCTGCCGCGTGGAGTTCTGAGGTTCCCCCCGGATAGTGGAGGGTGGTTACGCGGCCATAAACTCCGCGGTCAGTGACATCTCATAATTGATCGGACTGAGCATCCCGATCGTTGAGTGCCGCCTCGTAGTGTTGTAGTAATGCATCCAGTTGTCAA
>NZ_DATCVM010000118.1:0-9930 GCF_036566845.1 Williamsia sp. | reverse complement strand
GCCCGAGGTGTAGATGAGGTACGCCGGATTGTCCAGCTCCAGCGGGCTGCGACGGTCGTCGCAGCTCACCGGGCGGCGTGGGGCATCCCGCAATCGGGCCACGAGAGCCGGATGATCGACGGCAACAGCCGGTGTGCCCGGCGGTATGGCGGGTGAGCTCGCGACGGTGAGACACAACCGGGCGCCCGAGTCCTCGAGGATGTGCTCGATGCGCGCGGCAGGATAACGCGGATCGACGGGGACCCAGGCCGCGCCGGCTTTCGCGGTGGCCCACAGGGCGACAATCCACTCGATGGACCGAGGGATCGCCACGGCGACAAAATCTTCCGGCCCGATACCGGAATCGATCAACAGATGGGCGAGCGCGTCGGAACGCGCGTCGAGCTGGGCGTAGGTCAGGTGTCCGGCACCTTCGCGCACGGCGATCGCGTTCGGATTCTCCGCGACGGCAGCAGCGAGGATGTCGGGCAGCACGCGCGGCCGCCGAGGCGTGGGCCCGGTGGCGGGCACGAGGGACATCTCCTCGTCACGACCGAGGATGTTGATGTCGCCGATCGGACGATGGGGTGCGGTCAGCACACCGCGCGCCACCCGCTGCAGACGCGTACCGAGACTGCGGATGGTGGCGTGGTCGAACAGGTCTGATGCGTACTCGATGTCGACGTCGATGTCACCTGGTTCGCCGGCCTCATCGAGGGTCGGGGTGATGGTGAACTGAAGGTCGAACTTGATCAGGTCCAGGGGTATGGGTTTGGCGTCCACCTGCAGATCGGGCAGATCGATGGTGATGTCGGTGATCTCGTTGACCGCGAGGCTGACCTGGAACAACGGGTGCGCCGAAGCGGCCCGATCGGGGTTGAGCTCGGTCACCACCTGCTCGAAGGGTGCATCGGCGTTGGCGAGCGCCTCTCGCGTCGTCTCTTGCAGGGTGGCGACAACATCTGCGAAAGTGTCGGACTTGCTGATCGGGGCCCGCAGGACAACGGTGTTGACGAACATGCCGACCAGTTGGTCCAGCGCGTCGTCGCCGCGGCCACCCACCGGAGTGCCCAGGGCGATGTCATCTTCGGTTGCCATGCGGCGCAGAAGAATTGCGATCAGCGCGTGGACCACGGTGAACATCGTCTGGTCGCCGGGCGCGCCGGCCAAGGTCGCGAGACCCTTGTGGATCTCCGGCCCGAGCGTCAGGGTGTGTCCACCCGCACGCATACTCGGCTGCGCCGGGCGCGGCCGATCCCGGGGCAATTCGGTCTCGGCCGGCAGGTCGGACAGCTTCTGTACCCAGTAGTCGATCTGTGCCGCCGGCGAATCGGGCTGCGCGGCGACGTGGTCGGCATCTTCAGCTGCGTCGAACCGATTCGCCTGCCAGAGGCTGAAGTCGGTGTATTGGACCGGCAGCGGGGTCCAGGCCGGGGCCTGCCCGGCATGCCGCGATGTGTACGCCGTGGACAGATCAGCGGCCAGTGGCAGCATCGACAAACCATCGGCGGCGATGTGGTGGATGACGATGACGAGTCGGTGACTGTCATCGCCCAGGCGTAGGAGATGAGCGCGGATCGGTATCTCGACTGCGAGGTCGAAGCCCTCGGCGGCGAGCTCACGGGTCCGGCGGTCGACGTCTGCCGCATCGACGTCCACCTCGTCGAGCGCGAGATCGGCCTGGTCCATGGACAGGACCTGTTGTGACGGGCCCTGCTCGTCCAGGGGGAAGAGCGTGCGCAGTATCTGCTGGCGCTGCACAACATCTCGCAAGGCCAGGGTCAGGGCATCGTGATCCAGTTCGCCGGTCAGTTTCAGCCGGAACGGGATGTTGTAGGCGCCGGATTCGGGTTCGGCGCGATTGATGAACCAGACACGTTGCTGGGCTGCGGACAACGGAATCCGGCCGGCGTCGGCAGGTGCGGTGGGGATTGCCGTCACCGGTTGGTCCGGTGCGATCGAGTCGACGCCCAGCCGCCGCAGGGCGGAGGCAAGACCCGCGGGCGTGGGCGATTCGAAGAGGGTCTTGATGCCAACCCGTCGACCGCACATGGCGCTCAGACGCGACACGACCTTGGTGGCCAGCAGCGAGTTGCCACCGAGATCGAAGAACGACGTCGACGCACTTGCCGCGGTACGTCCGAGAACATTCGAGAAGAGCTGGCACAGAGCGAGTTCGAGATCATCAGCGGGAGCCTGATGTTCGTCGGCATCGGACTCGAACCGGGGTTCCGGGAGTGCCTTGCTGTCGAGCTTGCCGTTGGACGTGGTCGGGAGGTGATCGAGTTCGACGATGACCGCCGGCACCATGAACTCGGGCAGAACCGAACGCAGGGCGCCGCGCACCGACTTTCCGTCGACACAGCCATCACCTGCCGCCGTGACGTAGCCGACCAGCATCGCGTCCGATGTCGCCGGATCCGTTCGGACCACCACAACTGCCTCGGTGATGTCCTCGAGGGATGTCAGCGCCGCCTGAACTTCACCGAGTTCGATGCGCTGGCCCCGGATCTTCACCTGGAAGTCGCTGCGGCCGATGTATTCGAGCGCGCCATCGGCCCGGCGGCGGACGAGGTCGCCCGACCGGTACATCCGCCGGCCCGGCTCGTGGGGGTTCGCGACGAACCGGTCAGATGTCAGGTCCGAACGTCCGATGTAGCCGCGCGCCAACTGATCTCCGGCGAGATACAGTTCACCCACCGCGCCTGCCGGTTGCAGTCGCAGCTGCTGATCGAGCACATACACCGCGGTGTTCCACACCGGACGACCGATGGGGACCGACGTCGAATCGGTGGTGGCACTGTTGTTCTGATAGGTGACGTCGACGGCGGCCTCGGTCGGACCGTACAGATTGTGGACGGGCGCACGGCTGATCGTCGCGAACCGGATCGCCGTGGCGGACTGCAGGGCCTCACCGCTGGTGAAGACCTGGCGCAGGGCGGACAGGTCGGCGAGAGGCTCGTCGGGGACGGACTCGAACGCCGCGGCGAAGGCGGCGAGCATCGACGGAACGAAGTGCGCAACGGTGATCTGATGCCGGGCGAACGTCTGGCGCAGATACCAGGGATCACGGTGCCCGTCGACCGAGGGAACGATCAGCTCGGCGCCGGAGACGAAGGGCCAGAAGAACTCCCACACGGACACATCGAACGTGGCGGGTGTCTTCTGGATGACACGATCGTCGACACCGATCGGGTATTCGTGTTGCATCCACTGCAGGCGGTTGCTGATGGCGCGATGACTGACACTGACACCCTTGGGTTTCCCGGTGGAACCGGAGGTGAATATGACGTAGGCGGGATGCTCGGGATGCAGCGACGTGCGCCGGTCGGCATCGGTGATCGGGGTGGCCGGTCCGGTTGTCTGCAGCCGCAGGTCGACGGTCAGTACGCGTGCGGCGGTGTCCGGGAGCTGCTGGTCTCGTTCGATCAGGATGAGCGCGGGGTCGGCCGTGTCCAGTAGCTGTTCGATCCGGTCGGAGGGATCGTCGGGGTTGATCGGCAGGTACGCGCCGCCGGCCTTGATGACCGCGTGCAGGGCCACGACCTGCGTGATGCTGCGCGGGATCATCACCGCCACCACTGATTCGGGTCCGATCCCGGCATCGATCAGCCGGTGCGCGAGATGATTGCTGCGGCAGTTGAGTTCGGCGTAGGTGTATGCGTCGTTCTGGCCGTCCGGATCGCGAGGATCGGAGTCGGCGAGCCGGATCGCCGACTGATCGGCGAAGCGGTTTCGAGCCGCGTCGAGCAGGTCCGGAAGCCGGTTGTGCGGCAACGCTCTTGCTGTGGCGTTCCAGGTGTCGAGCACCGCGTGACGTTCGCCGGGCATCAGGGTGTCCAGTTGCGACAACCGGGTCTGCGGATCGCAGGTCACCAGGGTTTCCAGGAGCGCTCGAACGCGTCGGTGATGTTGCCGGACCTCGCCGCGCGAGTACCGATTGGGATTGGCCTCGAGGTCGAACCGCATCTGGTCCGTGCCGAAGTTCTCATATACGTTGAACGACAGATCTTCGACAGGACCGGTCGAGAGCAGCTTCACCTCGCCGTGCACCGGACCGAAGTCGAGATGGCTGAAGAACAACATCACATTGACCATCGGCCCGAAGAACTCCCGGTCAGTCCCGTTGTCGGCCAACAGATCGCGACTGATGTCCTCGTGACGGAATCGTTGGTGCCGGACGGCGCTCTTGATCTGATGGTTGGTGCCGGTGAACAACTCTGCCACCGTCATCTCCGGCGGTGCCGAGACGGCGACGGGCACGACGTTGGAGGTCATCCCGGCGCTGGTGCGCAGCAGATCGGTGGTGCGCGCCGCGACGGGCAGGCTGATCATCGTTGCATTGCGCCCGGTCAGCGCCGCGAGATAGAAGCCGACGGTTGCACTGATCACCGACGCCGGCCGGACCCCGAGCCCGTACGCGACCTCACGCAGAGCGGCGGCGAGTTCTGTGCTCAGTTCGGATGATTCGGTGGTCGCGATCAGCGACGGGGACTGATCGGACGTCGAATCATCGGCCCGTGGCGCTTCGGTGCGGCAGAGCGATGCGCGGGCCGTGGCCGTCACGTCGGGATCGATGCTCTCGAACTGCTCGCTCCAGTGATCGCGGTCGTGCTGGTAGTCGCCGGAATTGCGGTAGTCGGCGTCGCCCTGCGAGATCTGTTGCATCGTCGCGGATACCGTCGGTGTGGCTTCCCGGTCCTCGATGATCGCGCCGTAGTACTGCGCCACGGCGGTGATCATGTACATCGCGCCGTATCCGTCGAAGGCGAGATGATGACCCCAGCAATACCAGATCCGGTGCTCGTCACCGAGTTCGAGGATGTAGGTCTCGAGCAGGGGGTCGACCACCAGGTCCACCGACTTGGAGCGGTGGGTGTTCATCCAGTCCAGCGCAGACCGGTGCGGGTCCACCTCGGCGCGAAAATCCAGGCGCTGCAACTGTACATCGCGGTTTCGGTCGATGGTGAGTACTGGTTCGGCATCGGTCTCGACCACCCGAAGGAGTCCTGACTCGGTGTCAATTGCGGTGTGGTGCACTGCCTTTGACAACGCATCGAGGTCGATGCCGCCACGTAACTCGATATATGCAGCGACCGACAAAGGCACGTCGGAATCGAATTGATGTGCGTACCAGATTCCTCTCTGGGCCGCTGACATCGCAAATGTGTTCTCGGACTTGCGGTGTGGCGCTGATTCTGGCCGCGCAGGTTGAACCGTGTTCTGGTTGTCCCCACAGTTCGAGCGCAGGTATGTGTTCGCCGAGGCTCGCTTCACAACGCCCCTCCCGGTGGTTGCTCGTTGTGCAGTGGTGTTCGTCTGTTGATCGTGCTGAGTGATCTTTCTGTTACCTATGTGATTGTTCGGTCCGGCATCGCGAGCAGATGGGTCCCCGTTCCCATTTGTTATCGCTACTTCGCGGCATCGATCAGTAAGTGACTCTTCATGTTCGACTGGTGACGCCGATCAGTGTTACCCTGGGCGCAGGAACTATAAACAGAGTGTCTATTTTGCCGGTGTTTGGATCGGTGTTGTCATCATCGACGTCAGCATGTCGATGATCTCGTCCGGTTCCGACTCCGACTGTTCGCCGAGTTCGGTGCGCCGTTCGAAGTCGGCGATCAGGGCGAACATCGCTGTGGCCACCGCGGCCACCCGGCGGTGTCGGGTTGGGGTGTCGCCTGCGAGTGAATTGTTGAGCTGTTCAAGGACTTTGGGCCAAGAGGTGTAACCGGTCGGAATCGACTCGTCCGGCCATGACGGCCTGGTCACCTCGAGGAACCGAGCGTAGTGCGTGCCCTTCATCTCCAGGATCGGCAGCACCAAGATGCTGATCAGATCGCGAACGGTCGGCTTTTTGCCTTGTGCATCAAACTCTTCCAGCATCCGCTCACGTTCGACCTCCATCGGTCCCAGCCGCCGTGCGACGATCGCCGCGATCAATCCCCGGCGATTACCGTAGTGGTACTGCACCGCCGAATTGTTGCGGTGCCCGGCAGCAACCGCGATGTCACGCAAAGGAACCTCGTAGCCGCGGGTCGCCATCATCCGTTCGGCTGCGTCGAGCAACTCTCGCTTGCCGCGGTCCAGGGTCGAATCGGTCATGGGATGTGGACTATCCCGCGATCAGGGCGACCCACAACGCGGCCAGCCCGATGGAGAGAACTGTCAGAAGGCTTCCGAGGATGATTCCACTCCAGGCCTGACCTTCTCCACTTTCGTACGGTCGCTCCTTGAGCTGGCTCAGCGCGATGACACCCAGGACAACACTCACCGGTGCGATCAGTGCACCGGCAAAGCAGAAGAACATCGCTGGGTACGCGACCAGCGAGGAGATCAACGCACCGGTGGCCATGGCGTTCGAGCGCGGTGCGACCACATGCTGTGGGGCCATCAAATAGGGATTGGCGTAGTAGGGCGCCTGGGCGTACTGCCCGGGATACGGGGTCTGCTGGTGCGCGACGGGGTACGGCGGATAGGCCGGGTCCAGGGCGGC
Organism: Williamsia sp.; assembly: GCF_036566845.1. Classification (GTDB taxonomy): domain Bacteria; phylum Actinomycetota; class Actinomycetes; order Mycobacteriales; family Mycobacteriaceae; genus Williamsia. Next base: position 3,455 of record NZ_DATCVM010000118.1, on the reverse strand, counting down.
GAGCGGATCGACAAACGGTTCGTACGGCTGCCAGAAGTCGGCGCCGGCGGCAGGCACGTCCGACGCGGTGGGAGCCATGGGATTCGAGGGCAACGGCGTCGTGTCGTGACCGGAAGCGCTGCCCTGCCCCTTGGTCAGGTCGATCCGGTCGCGATCGGCAAAGCCATTGCTGTCGGTCATGATTGCCTCTCAGACGAAGAGTTCATTCCACCTTAGGGGAAGCGAACTTTCCTGCCGTATGACCTGTCGCACGTTCGATCGATAGACATGAAAACGCCCGGCCGCAGAATGCGGCCGGGCGTCTTCGAGCAGTGGTGAACTCCGGTCAGCGACCGCCGCCCATCGATGCCAATGACGTGATGGCCTCGCTCGACAGCTTCCACGCGCCGTCGGTGTAAACGAATGCGAGAGGCATCGCAACCGGCTGGGGCGTGTGCGGGCTGGCAACCTCGACGGTCGCGGTGGCGGCGTTCTCGCCGTCAGCGGTCACTTCCGTCACTGTGAACTTGTCGGGGGTGTACCCGGCGGCGGTGAAGCCCTGGGCCAGGCCCGTGATCATCGCGGCGGTGGCGGGATCGTCGGAGTCGACCAGCTCGGTGTAGGTCGCCGGGTCGGTGTCGGGGGAGAGCACACCCACAACAACTTCCTGCGCGGTCGCGACCTCGAGCTCGGTAGCCGTGCCCGCGGCCTCTTCGCCGCTGGTGGAGGCTTCCGCCGAAGTTGTTTCAGCGGCAGCAGAGGCGGTGGTTGTCGACGAGTCGGAATCGCTGTCGTCGCTGCATGCGGCAACGCCGAACACGGCCAGCCCGATCAGGGCCGCGCCGGCCACGCTCTTACGAATGTTCATGTTTCCCCTTTGCGACCAAGTAGTTAGCCAACACTAACCTAAGCTATTTGCTCGTTCCAGGGCGGGCAGCACACGGTCCGGGGATGCCCGAGCGCCCCTAGAACTGGGACTTACTGATCTGGCCGGGGATTTCTACGCTGGGATGACGTCGGGGGACGTGTGCCGTCGTCAGCTTTCCTCAAGTGTCGTGGGGCAGCTGACCAGAAGAAGAGAGCCTCCAGATGAGTGTCGACAGTTCCGTATCCCCATCGCTTGCAGTTCGGATTCCGGCCCTGTCTCCACGTGAGGTCGAAGTCCTGCTGGCCTGGTTCGCCTTCGATTCCAAAGAAGAGGCGGCTGCGTCGCTGTACATCTCACAGGCCACCGTCAACACCCACATCACCAGGATCCGGTCGAAATACACACTCGTCGGCCGCCCGGCGCGCACCAAATCGCAATTGCTGGTCCGCGCGATCCAGGACGGGTACACCTCCCTCGACGACTGGTGAGTGCCGCGACCAGCGGTGATTTGTATCCGACCTGGTCTTTCACCTATGCTTGACCGGTTGCCCGCGGCACATCTGTGTGTCCGCACTTCGAGCAGCGAACCCCCTGTGGTGGATAACTGCAGGCAGGCGCGCCACCGATGGCAACAGACCGCGTGTGTCGGGACGGAAATCCGCCACACATATTCACCAGCCAGGTCAAGGAGAAAAAGTGATCCAGCAGGAATCACGCCTGCGGGTCGCCGACAACACCGGTGCCAAGGAAATCTTGTGCATCCGCGTGCTCGGAGGCTCGTCTCGGCGCTACGCCGGCATTGGTGACGTCATCGTCGCCACTGTCAAAGACGCCATCCCCGGCGGAAACGTCAAGCGGGGAGAGGTCGTCAAGGCGGTTATCGTGCGCACCACCAAGGAGCGCCGTCGTCCGGACGGTTCGTACATCAAGTTCGACGAGAACGCTGCCGTCATCATCAAGAACGAGAGCGATCCGCGTGGAACCCGCATCTTCGGCCCGGTCGGCCGCGAGCTGCGTGAGAAGAAGTTCATGAAGATCGTCTCGCTGGCTCCGGAGGTGCTCTGACATGAAGGTTCACAAGGGCGATACCGTGATCGTCGTCGCAGGCAAGGACAAGGGCGCAAAGGGCAAGGTCATCGAGTCCTACCCGCAGCGCAACCGGATCCTGGTCGAAGGCGTCAACCGGATCAAGAAGCACACCTCCGCCTCGCAGAACGAGCGTGGCGCATCCTCGGGCGGCATTGTGACCCAGGAAGCCGCCATCCACGTCTCGAACGTGATGGTTGTTGACTCCGACGGCAACCCCACGCGCATCGGCTACCGCACCGACGACAACGGCAAGCGCGTGCGCATTTCCCGCAAGAACGGGAAGGACATCTGACATGAGCACCACTGAGAAGATCCAGCCTCGGCTGAAGCTCCGCTACCGCGCGGAGATCAAGGACGCTCTCAACGAGCAGTTCGAATACGACAACGTCATGCAGATCCCCGGCGTCGTCAAGGTTGTTGTCAACATGGGTGTCGGCGACGCCGCCCGTGACGCCAAGCTGATCAACGGTGCCATCAAGGACCTCGAACTGATCACCGGCCAGAAGCCCGAGGTTCGTCGGGCCCGCAAGTCGATCGCGCAGTTCAAGCTGCGTGAGGGTATGCCCATCGGCGCCCGCGTCACCCTCCGTGGCGACCGTATGTGGGAGTTCCTCGACCGGCTCGTCTCGATCGCGCTGCCGCGTATCAGGGACTTCCGTGGCCTGAGCGATCGTCAGTTCGACGGCAACGGCAACTACACCTTCGGTCTCAACGAGCAGTCGATGTTCCACGAGATCAACATCGACAACATCGATCGGCCTCGCGGCATGGACATCACCGTCGTCACCACCGCGACCAACGATGACGAAGGTCGGGCACTGCTGCGTCAGCTCGGCTTCCCGTTCAAAGACCCCAACGCGAAGGACAACTGACATGGCAAAGAAGGCGCTGGTCAACAAGGCCAACAAGAAGCCCAAGTTCGCCGTGCGTGGCTACACCCGCTGCAACCGTTGCGGACGCCCGCACTCGGTCTTCCGCAAGTTCGGCCTGTGCCGTATCTGCTTGCGCGAGATGGCACACGCGGGCGAGCTGCCCGGTGTCCAGAAGTCCAGCTGGTGATTTCCAGCTTCGGCTGAACGCTCCACTTCTACAAAGACGCTCCACCTACAGGTGGAGCGTCTTTGTGTTTGTGGAGCGTTCGGCGGCCTCAGGGCCTGTTCTTGCGTCGTTGTGCCTGACGTCGTGCGGCCCGGTTGGGTCCGGTGTTCGGAGTGATCCGAGGTCCTCGTCGCCGGCCGTTCCTGGTCGGCGGGATGCCCTTGATCTGCTGATGGTCGGGTTGCAGCGTATAGCTCTCCGACCACGGGAAGTGTCCACCCTTGTCGGGCCTGACAATTTGCAGCGCAGGTGAATTCGGAAAGAGTTCGTTGGTGATCCGTAGGTCTTCCTTGTCGATGAGTTCGATCAGCCGGACGGGGACTTCGAGCGATCGGAGGGAGAGCTCGGCGCATTCGTCAGAGCGCGCAACAAACCCACCCCGTCCAGTCAAACCCACCTGTTGCAACAGGTGGGTTTGACT
>NZ_DATCVM010000117.1:0-5830 GCF_036566845.1 Williamsia sp. | reverse complement strand
GGGCCGCGGATCTGAATCTCCCCCACCGACTTTCCGTCCCAAGGTTGTTCTGCACCGCTGTCATCAACGATGCGGGCCTGCACACCGGCCACCACCCGGCCCTGGGTTCCGCGCAGGTAAAGGGACCTCTCCGGGGTGTCGCTGTTCCGCGGCAGAGCGACCGCGGCCAGCGGGGACGTCTCGGTCATCCCCCAGGCCTGCACAATGCGGACGCCCAGCTCGTCATAGGCGGTCATCAACGACCGCGGAACCGCCGAACCACCGCACGCCACCAACTTCAGCGAACTCACATCGTGGCCGGGATTGTCGCGCAGATAGTGCAGAACGTCGGTCCAGATCGTCGGAACAGCGCCCGCCATCGTCGGCCGGACCGCCTCGATCATCTCCACCAAGGGCCCCGCCTGCAGGAAACGGTCAGGCAGCAGCAGCTGCGCCCCCGCCATCATCGCCGCATACGGCAATCCCCAGGCATTAGCGTGGAACATCGGAACGATCGCCAACACCGTGTCGTCATGACCGACGCCCAACGCATTCGAGGTGCACGCCGCTTGAGAGTGCAGCCACGTCGAACGGTGGCTGTAGACAACGCCTTTCGGGTGCCCGGTAGTACCGCTCGTGTAGCACATCGCTGCGGCCGACCGCTCGTCGACATCGGGCCAGTCGAACGTGCTCGACTGCGCGCCCACCACGTCGTCGTAGCGAAGGACGTCCTTTCCGCATCCCTGCACCGCGGCAAGGTCACCCGTGCCGGTTACCAGCACCGTGCGCACCGAGGTCATCGACGGCAACGCCCCCGCCAACAGGCCCAGCACCGTACCGTCGACGATGATCACCTGATCTTCGGCATGATTGGCGATCCACGTCAGCTGTTCAGGTGGCAGCCGCAGATTCAACGTATGTAGCACCGCGCCCATCGACGGCACCGCCGCGTAAGCATCCAGATGCTCCTGGTTGCTCCACTGCAGCGTCGCGACACGCTCGTCTCCACGAATGCCGATCTCGCGCAACGCATTCGCCAACCGCGCCGCGCGCTCCCCCACCTCGTGATACGACACCCCAGAGATCTGTTTGGGTCCGCGTGCGGTCAACACCTCGCGATCACCATGGATCGTCGAGGCATGGCGCACGATCCCGGCCACCGTCAACGGAACATCCTGCATCGTGCTCCTCATCGCACGCCCGTCCTACAGCCCGCGATGAGACGACGATCACGCATCGATCAGGTCCTGCCGATTCTGACTCTGCAACATCGAACGGTACTCGGGGAACAAGTTCTTCGCCTGCGGGATCAACTTGATCAACTTCGGCACCGGGCCCTTCGCACGCACCGTTCCCTTGGCCATCGCCATCGTCAGGTTCACCTTCCCCAGCCAGAACTTGTTCCCGGTGTCCGCCGACATGAACAGTTCGACATTGGGCACCGCGGTACTGGACGCTCCGGTCTCCACCACCTTGTTCGGCAGGTCCACCGTCACCACCGCGTCCGGATCGGTGTAGTGAACCCGCAACACCACACCCGAACTTGCGAGCTTGTCCCCAAGTCCCTCCTTCTCCAAACCCCGCCCAAAGATCCCACCCAAAAAGGCATAGACCTCGTCCTCGTCCTTGAACACCGCCACCGTCAACCTCCACCAACCTCGTTTTCAGAAAACAACATTCGCGAGCATCGACTCCAGACGATGCTGCCTCCGAAGAGAACCGTCACGCTTGTTGGCGACCCCCGCCAGCTCCTGATGCGCTGCGGTAGTACCACCATGGTGGCCAACTGTGTCCGCTAGCCGTCCCCTTTGCCAGCGGAGTTGGATGGCGGTTGGCCTCGACGTCACCGAGACAAGAATCGCATCGCGGTCGCCGTCCCATCGCACCACCGCAACCATGAACCTCAGGCCGGGCCGGCGAGCATCAGTTCGGCCCGTTCGATCGGGACTTGCTGCGTGATGACCCGCTTGCTGAATACGAAGTCGCGGGGTCGGTTGATGCAGTCGGCGGCAATGAGTTCGCCGGCCCGCAGGTAGAAGCAGGTGAAGTCGCGGTCTCGGGTCGGGTCGCCGCTGAGGACGACCTCGTCGTATCCGGTGTTGAGACCGGCGATCTGGAGCTTCACGTCGTATTGATCGGACCAGAACCATGGCAGCGCTGCGACTTTCTTCGACTTACCGCAGATGGTCGCGGCGGCGACTTTGGCCTGCTCGCCTGCGCCTGGCACGGACTCCAGGCGGATGCGACGGCCGTAACGGGCCATGTGGTGGCTGGCGCAGTCCCCGGCAGCCACGATGTCGGGGTCGGTGGTCCGGGCCTGGTCGTCGATCACGACGCCGTTGTCGACGACCAAGCCCGCGGCGGCGGCGAGCTCGGTGTTGGGCTCAACGCCGATGCCGATAATGACGAGGTCGGCAGGAATCGATTCGCCACCGGCCAGGATTACTTCGCGGATCCTGCCGTCGCCAGACAATGCCTTGACCAGCGCGCCCGTCCGGATGTTGACGCCCTCCTCGCGGTGGATCCGGTCGAAGAACGCCGATACCTCGGGCGCGGTGACCCGTTCGAGGACGCGCTCGGTCGCCTCGATCACGGTGACCTCCAGACCCAGTGCACGCAACGAGGCGGCCGTCTCCAGTCCGATGTAGCCGCCGCCGACGATCACAGCCCGACTCCCGGGGCTGGTGGCCTCGCGGATCATCTCGACGTCCGCGGCGGTGCGTAGGTAGAAGACTCCGGCCAGGTCGGCTCCCGGGGTAGGGAGCCGACGAGGGCGGGCGCCAGTGCACAGCGCGAGCTTGTCGTAGGGCAATGCGTCGCCGGTGTTCAGCGAAAGGTGACCCGCCGAGCGGTCGATCGCCTCCACCGTCGCATCCAGGAGTTGGATTCGCTGCTTGGTGTAGAACTCGGCGTTGCGGATCGCGAGCTCGTCGACTGTGCACTTCCCGGCCAGATATGCCTTCGACAGCGGAGGGCGTTGGTAGGGCAGCGCCGACTCGTCGCCGATGAGGACGATCTCACCGGTCCACCCTTCCTGGCGCAGACTGGCCGCGAGTTGGGCCCCGGCATGGCTGGCCCCGACGATGAGCGTCCGCTCCAACGTCATGTGGCGGATTTCGGTGTGAGTCGGACCATCATCTTGCTGATACCCCTCACGAAGTTGGACTGCACGTACTCGGGTTCGCCGACGACCTCGATGTTGTCGAAACGAGGAAGCAACTCCTCCCAGAGAATCCGCAGCTGCAGCTCGGCCAGCCGGTTCCCCATACAGCGGTGGATGCCAAAGCCGAAGGAGATGTGGTTGCGGGCGTTGGCCCGGTCGATGATCAAGTCGTCGGGTCGATCGAACACGCGCTCGTCGCGGTTGCCCGACGCGTACCACATCACGACCTTGTCGCCCTTGCGAATGAACTGCCCGTTCAGCATAGTGTCCGCCTTGGCGATCCGGCGCATATAGGCCAACGGTGTCTGCCACCGGATGACCTCCGAGACCATGTTAGGGATCAGGTCGGGGTTTGCCTTCAGCTTCTCGAACTGATCTGGGTACCGGTTCAACGCGAGAACACCGCCGCTCATCGAGTTCCGGGTGGTGTCGTTGCCTCCGACGATCAGCAGCACAAGGTTGCCCAAGAACTCCATCGGTCGTTTGATCAGATCCTTGGTGCTCTCGTTGCTCTGCAGCATGGTGATCAGATCGAAGCCGGGTTCCTCTCCGGCAGCTGTCCGGGCCGCCTTGTCGTGCCAGTGCTCGCTGAGACCTCGCGCCATGTCGCGCATGCCTGCGAACGTCTCGTCAAGGTCCGAGGGACCGCCATTGGCTTGCTCCATCGAGGTTGCCAGATCTGACCACTCGACGAGTTTGCGACGCTGCTCGTACGGGAAGTCCAGGAGGGTTGCAAGCATCCGCGCGGTCAACTCGATCGAGACATTCTGCACCCAGTCGAACGGCCGATCCACGGGCAGGTTGTCCAGCACCTCCTGCACGCGTGATCGAATCAGACCCTCCATCTCACGCAGGTTCTTGGGCGCGACCACCCCTTGGACAGCGGCCCGCTGCCTGTCGTGGCGTGGCGGATCCATCGCGATGAACATCGCGACATCAAGGAAACGAGGCGGGGCCCCGATGATGATGAAGGGCTCGGAGGAGAAGACCTCATGGTTCTTCTCGACGGCCACGATGTCGGCATGCCGCATGACGGACCAGAACGGACCGAACGGACTGTTGGGCTGATAGTGGACCGGAGCTTCGTTGCGCAGGCGCTCGTAGTATGACTGCCAGCGCCCCTGACGATAGAGGAAAGGGTTGCTGAGGTCGATGTCGGCGAGTTCGACGTCCTCGACCGGTGGGATGGGGCTCTCGGCGAAGAGCCTTTTCCCGTTCGTTCCGGTCACCAAACGCCGGGTCTTGTCATACAGGTGTGCGCCTTGAATCTGCAGGTCCATCGGGATGGTCGCCTGCACTTTCTCGGTGATTGCTTCAGAAACCTTCATTACGTCTTATCCGTCTCTCTCGTCGCTACAGTTGGAACTCGGGCAGATGGACGATCAAGCCGTCCCACGCCTCAGAGACCTGCATCTGGCAGGACAGCCGGGAGGTCGGCTGACGCTCGGGGTTCATCGCGAGCATCTCTTCTTCAACGGCGCCGGAGAGGCCGACCCGATCGGACCACTGCGGGTCGACGATCACATGGCAGGTCCCGCACGCAGCTTCGCCTCCGCAGTCGCCGTCGATGCCGGGCACTACGTTGTTTTTCGCGACCCGCATCAGTGACTGACCTTCCTCGAGAGGCGCCTCGTACTTCTCGCCGTCGTGGGAGATAAATGTGACAACTGCCATAGCCAGCTCCTTGCGTGTCCTCAGTTACTTGACACCAGTCTTGCGCAGGATGAGCGCTGCGGCTATGTTCGCCGGAGTCAGAAATTTGTGAATTTGGCTCAAAGGACCATGGTCGGTGAACCTCAATGACGCGGGTGTGCCTCCACTCGCATTCGTGCAAATGCTCGAGAGCCCAGCATTCGAACCAGACGCCGTCGCGCGGCTTCGCAACATCATGGCTCGCGAAGGAACCGACGAGGCGACGCTGATTGAGCGTGATGTCCAGGCCCCGTTACGGTGGTTTCGGGAGGTCTACCCCGATCTCGACGTCGACCGGGCAACCCTGCTCGGCTTCGCGTTCGCCGGACAGGCCCAGTTGACATCCTTCGGCCCGTTGAGCGTTCCGCTGGTCAGCGCGGGCTCGGTAGCCGAGATTGTGGAGCTGCTCACCTATCTGCCGTTGATCTCGACAGCTGTGACTCCACAGTTCCATCCCGGTTACCGCGGCCTCACCGTCGGGTTCACCGGGCACACCGGCGATCCGGCCCTGGACTGCCTGGCCGTCACCTACAGCGGGTCGGCGTTGTTGCGACTACTGGATATGCTCGTCGGTGACGCGTCGACCGTCACACTTCACCTGAGTTGGCCGGCGCCCGTCGCCCTGGCCGATCGGGAGAACGACCTGGCGCACGCCGGGCGCCTGTTCTTCGACGCTCCGATGTCCTTCCTCCATGTTCCCGCGGACACGCTCAACGAGGTGTGCCGGTTCTCCGATCCCGTCGCGTATCGACTCGCCATCGTCGATCTGCAGCGAACTCTCGACCAGCGCAGCGAAACCACGTCGTTCTCGGAGAAGGTGAGACAGTTGCTGCAGAAGGATCCCGGACAGCGAAGTAACCATTGGTTCGCGCATGAGCTGTCGATATCCACCAGCACACTCAAACGGCGCCTCTCCGAGGAGGGGACCACCTTTCGCGAGTTGCGCCAGTCATTCCTGCGCGAGCGCGCGATGCTGCAGCTACTCGACCGCTCAAT
>NZ_DATCVM010000116.1:0-6549 GCF_036566845.1 Williamsia sp. | reverse complement strand
CTTTTCGTTGTAGAGGATCTCGATGCAGGACGAGATGATCGTTTCCTCGTAGTCGCGCACCGCACTGCCACGGGATAGTTCGATCAGTCCGGACATGGTCTGCAACTGGCGTGCCCGTAGTTCGGTGAGCATCTTGCGGGCCAGCTCCGGGAACACCGCCAGTCGAGGCAGGATCGAGCCGAGGACACCACCGGCGAGAGGGTTGACCCGGCCGTACCCGTATCCGAGGTCGATGACCTGACCGTCGACGGCCTCGATCAGATTGCGGTAGTCCGGCTTCACGTCGGCGAGAACGAGGGTGGTCACTTTCTGCGCGACGCCGCCGAGAACCATCCGGCGCACGAACGAGGACTTGCCGTAACCGTTGAGTCCGAGAACGAACCCGACCGGGGCGGTGATCAGGCCTTCGACGAACCAGGACAACAGGTCGAACAGGACCGGGGCGCCGGTGAGCAGATGACGCCCGACCGGTGTCCCGATCAGCGGAGCACCAGCTCCGACGGCCCACGGCCACATGCCGGCCGCCTGCGCCGAGGAGGCACGGTATTCGACCTGACGGCCGACCGAGGCCATCCGGCCACCGCCCGCACCGCGATAGCCGCGGTCGGAGAGCTTGAGGGCAGGCAGGAGGAACCCTTCTTGTTCTTCGCTTGCCTTCTGCGCCTCCAGGTTCCGGCGACGTTTGTCGTCCATCTTGAGGTGATGGCGAGCCAGTACACCGGCCAAGGTGGGGCCGTGGGAGCGTGCCAGCACTTGCCGGCGCTGTTCTTCGGTGAGGAGCTTGACCATGACCGAGCCCCCTATCCGGCCATCGCCGACGGCATGGAGGCGTGCTCGGGCAAGATGACGCCGATGCCGAGGGAGCCGTAGAACCCGGCCGCCTGGTAGCGGTACGCGCGGCGCACCTTCAACCGCGCCTGCACGGACAGGTCCTTGATGATCGCGTCGATCGCCGGAATGTCCCCGTCGAGAGGTTCGGTGATGGTGATCAAGATGCCGAACCGCACCAGTCCGTGACCACGCGCCTGTTCCTCACGGGCACGGGCGGTCGCTTCCACCTTCAACGTTGCGGTGACCGAGCCGATGCCCTTGCCGCCCTGTTCGGCGATCAGAGCGTTCTTGTAGTCGTTGTCGACGATCTTGACTGCATCCGCGGCCGTGTGCGGGCGGTAGACGATCGCGACCCGCTTACGCGGAATGTCGGGGTTCGGAGCGAGGATGCGGCGCAACACGCCTTCGTCGACCGCGCCGGTCGGCGCCATCTCCATTTCCCAGGTCACCGAGCGGGCACCGTCGTGGATGTACTGGTCGAAGCGTTCTTCGTGCGAGATCGGGCCGGCGTCGGACCAGTCCAACCCGTGTCCTTCCACCGTCGCGTCGGCGCGTTCGATGTCTTCCTGCGAGGCCGGATCAGTCGAGCGGCGAACGAAGGAAATGACGTCCGAGGCTGCCATCGGGCGGACACCGACTCCGGCGGAGCGCATCGCGGCGCACAGACCGGGAAGCCTGCGACCGATTTCGACGGCCTGCTCCGAAGGGTCCTTCTTACGAGCATCGGTGGTCGCTCGGAACGTGACCGCCAAGCGCGGCAGAAGTTGAGCCTGCTCGGTGGCGAACAGTTCAGCCGCCTCGTAATTCGAGTCCTGCGCCAACTGCGGTGCATCCGGTTCGGTCTGGCGAATGACCTCCGCCAGCAACCGGTTTCCGGTCTCGGGCACGCAGTCGATCACCGGGACGACCGAGACCACGTCCGAGGTCTGACCCATCGAGGCGAGGACGACGCCCCACTCCCCCACCCATTCGTTGATCATCGACTGATCGACCGCCTCATCGCCCTGCGGCCACGCCTTGAGGACCACCGTGTACAGGTGAAGTTTGGGCATGTGGATCATCCCGAACCGGTACCCGGCGGCGTCCTCACCCTCGTAGAGTTTCGTGTCCGCGGCCACGCCGGGCAGAAGTGCCTTCCCGCCGGGGATTTCAGAGAACAGTCCACCGCGGTAAATGTTTTCGCGCCGACGGCGCGTCCGGAGCCATTGCATTCTCAATACCGTCAGTTCGTATCCACTCCGTCCGTCCCTGCCCCACACCAGCGGGGCAGCAACGACGACGGAAACCGCCAACACCGTCAGGCCGACCTTGAAACCACCGACCAACATCGATCCCATAACCGCGATCACCAGCACGAAGCAGACGATCGTCGTGCCCCACGTCAGACCGAACAACCCGGAATTACGTGGCTTGGTCCAGCCCGTATAGAGCAAACCGTTCTCGTTTGTGGTGCTCATCGCCGAATCGTGTTCCTTCCCAGATCGGTCTGACTACTCGAATACCGGTCCCCGGCAAGGTCTCCCGCGCCGCGATCGGAGGACTTCGCGCCGGAGCCGACTGCGCCGATCGCCTTACTCGCCTTCGATCCGCCGCCGGAACCCTTGCCGCCACTGCCCGCGCTGCGATATCCGCTGGCACCTTGGGACGTGCGGCCCGATGCCGGAGAGGTCCGCGTGTTCGGCGGCTGACCGAACGCTCCTCCGCGGCCGCCGCCGCGTGAACCTCCGCCGCCACCGCCACCGCCTCCGCCGCCACCGCCCGGACGACCGCCGCCTGCGAAGGACCCGCCGCTGTTTCCGCCGCCGGGTCCGCCGCTGAATGCGCCCGCAGACTTGCTGCCTGCGCCGGCCGACTTACCGGCCGCCATCGACTTGCCGCCGGTAAATGCCGCAGCACCGGCCATCAATGCCATGCCCGTCGCCGCCGCGCCCGAGCCGCCGGACCCCACGGCTGCGACCGCCGGAGCGATCAACCGCTGCAACGCCGGCAGTACCGCAGCGGCGAGCGCGAGCAAGATGATGCCGATCAAGGACTGCTGGAACTGATCCGCCGACGGCGTCTCGCCTTCGGTGATCCGCGCCGAGTCCTGAGCGGAAAGGAATGCCATCGCATACACCAGCGCGCCGATGGGCTTGAACAGCAGAAACGCGAGAATCCAGGACACCAACTTCTGGTACGACTGCGATCCGGTACTCGTTCCGGACGCAGCGGCCGCAACCGGCACAGCCGCGACAGCCACGATCAACAACCCTTGACGAACCACGAGCAACGCAGCCTGAGCCAGCGCGCCCAAGATCCCCACCAGGCCGATCACGAACAGCAGCCCCGGAGAAGCACCGGTGAAGGCACTGACCGCGAGCATCGAGTTCACCATCCCGATCGGGTCTTTGTTCGAGGTGTCGTCGACGATCCACTCGGCGAACCGGTCACCGGCAAGAGTGGCCAACGCGATGATCGAGGCGAACATCGTCGTCGCGAACACCGTGCGCGCCAACGCCTTGTACGTCTCCTCCGCTTCGTTGAGCAGGGCGTGACGTTTCGCGGCCGCCAATTTGATGGCCATGAAAATCACCGACGCGGTCAGCAGTGCCAACTGAATCCAGCCGGTGTACTCCGTGATCGCCTGGAGCGGAGTCGAATTCGCCAGGTCCGGATTTGGCAGCTTGATCCACCACGTCATCGCCATCGTCAGCACCTGAGCCATAGCCTCGAGGAACGACTTGACGATGTCGCCGAACTGCGAATCCCACATCTCGTTGACTTTGTCGCCGGCGAAGGACGTCACCGCAGTGACCGGATTACCTCCGGCATCACAGATTCCTCCGGCAGTTGGGCTGATCAGGGCGCCGCTGCCAGGAATGATGACGTTAGCTATTCCTCCAGCGATGCCCCCGACGGTGTTGCACAGACCGCTCGAATCCTCTTCCTCGGTCTGTGAATCCCCGGGAGTTTGTGGGACATCCTGCGCGGAGGCGACAGACGCACTCCCGAACATGACCAACAGCGCGAGGACGAGCGCGAGGACTACTTTCCTGGCCACCGCGTCCACCCCGCTAACGTCGGAGTCTGGCCGACCTCGTCGGCGTTGCGTTGTGTGAGCTTTAGAGACCAATCCCCGTCCCGCCAGAGCAACTCCAACGGAACGGTGGTCCAGCCGTTGCCGGAAACGTTGTTCCCGGCGTATTCGACAACGGCGTAGTCCGGCGACCAATACTTGAGGCGGTACGCCTCCTGCCGGATGAGTGGAACGGATACGCGGCCGGTTTCACCGTTGGACAGGTGTTGTTTCGCGTTGGAAATGTTGTTCGCCCGTTCAGCTTCAAGTTCAGGTGTGGCGGCGATCGTGCGCTTTTCCATCACGTCGAGGGCACCTTCGACGCTCGACGCTGCTCGATTCCACAGACTGATCCCAGCAAGCGCTGCACCTTGGGGTGTCTGGGCGAAACCGGTGGCCAGGGCGTCGTCGACCTTGGACGGTCCGTCCGATGTGGAGAACGGCATCGGGAAGTTCTGCACCTTCTGCCACATCACCCCGGCAGGCGGAAGTGCTGCGTAATCAGCCGCGCCCCGGTCCGGTTGGCCGGAACGATCCTGATCGAGAGCGACACCGTTCGGATTCGGTGGTACTTCGACCCGGAAGCCGAGTTCGTCGATGTACGGCAATCCCCAGTCCGAGCGGTCTTGCTGAGGAGCGATCGTCGTTCCCGGTTGAGGCTGCGGGGTCGGTTCGTCGGTCTTACTGCGATTGATCACCACGGCGATCACCCCGCCCACTACAACGACGACCACGATGATCAGCGCAAGGTAGAACGTCCATTTGCGACCGATGAAGGACTCTTCCTCGCTGCTCTGCGGCTGCTGCTTCGTGGCCCTCATCGGTTGGCCGCCAATGCAATCGCCGACGACGGAAGCCCGTCGACCGAACTCACCCGGCCGCTGGTCTCGTCGTCGCCTGGGAGCAGTAGCTTCCAGTCGTCGCCCGACCACACCACCGTTACCTGTGATGCTGCGAATGACTGATCGGGGAACGCGGAGTACACTGTCACCGCTGCGTTGTCGACGTTGTAGTCGCTGACCTCGTAGCCCACGATCTTCGGTGCTTCTGTTGGAGCCGGCGGGGCAGTGAACGAGAGCAGCTGTCGGCTGATCGCGAAGTCGTCACGAGCAGGACCAGGCGCAACACCTGCGGCCACGACACCGGGCCACTGGTGATCCGGAGCGACCGAAAGCCGCACCGTCTGCTGAATCGCAGCGAGCGCCGCGCCCTGCGGATCGTGGGTGAAGCCGCTGACCGGGCCGGAACCGGAGTTGGTTTTCGGTCCCTGATCTGCGACAGGCAACGCGATTGTTTGGTAGTCCTGCCACCGGACGTTGCTCGGCGGTGCCGACACGTCCGGAGCGTCGGTCGTCGCTACGTCGGTGGGAGTATCGGAGTCGTCGGACCCGCATCCTGCCCCGACCGCCACGACAGCGGCAGCCATGACGGCGAACCCTATGCGTTGGGTGAGTTTCATTGGAAGGAAATGCCTTTCGTCAGATGAGGGTCAGAACGACAACAGGGCGGCAGCGATACCGGACGCACCGGATGCCATGACCGAAACGATCAGGATCACGACAATCGTTTGGGCGGAATCTGTTTCGTGTGGTGACTGTGAGCGGGTGTATGCCAGCCGTCCTGCCGCCCAGATCATCGAGATGGTGAAGATCGCGAACGCGAACCACAGCAGGTAGCGCAGCAGGGTCATGATCGGGTCGGTGACTTCCGGCGGGGGCGTTTTGAATGCCAGAGCTGTCTGTGCGGCCGCCAGCGTGAGGTTCACCATGGGGAAACCCCGTTAGCTGCGGAGACTCCCGCGGTGACGCTCAGGACACCAGCGCCGAGCAGGGCAGACCACTGCGCCCGATCCGACATAGAGCACGGGGTGTACCCCCGAAACCTCTCCCATCCCGTGACCGCAGCCCCGCCGACCGTCGCGACAACCGCGATGACGGTCACCGACCACAATGCCCACTGCGCCGCGCTCACTGGATCGGACCCACGAACAGGAACGTGAGCAGCGCGATCACGACAACGACGATCCCGGCGACTGCCAGCAGAAAGCCCCTGTCCAGCACGCGCATACCCGTGGCCGTCGGCCGACCGTTCGCGTAGTCGTCGGCCGCCTTCGCATGGCCCTGGGTGCAGAGACGATTGCCGTACAAGGCGAGCGTGCCGCCTCCGAGTCCGACCAGGAGCATGATCACGCGGGCAATCACGACAACACGACCGTGTTCATGATCGTTCCTGCGCTGGTGGCGATCACACCGCCGATGAGTGCGCCGACGACGATCTTCGGGGATTCGAGCTGGCCGCCGGAGTACTTTTCCCAGCCGAACTTTCCGCCGGCGTAGACGAGTGCGCACACCCCGGCGAGGACGACGCCCCACAGCAGCCACCGACCGAGTCGGAGGAATCCTTCGGACTTCGGAGGCGCTTCGGGTGTGAGGTCGATCTGAGCGAGAATGTCGATGCCGGTCTGGAGCGTGTGAATAACCATGTGGTGGGCGACCTTTCACTTTTGTTGGGTTTTGATGCGGGCGATGATGGATTCGCGTAAGGCCTTGCCGAGTTCGGCGATGTCCGCCGGAACGTCGTCGGGGCCGCGTTTGCGTTCCGGTTCCGGATCGAACGGTGACCACACCTGCAACGAGGTCGGATCACGTACCAGCGGATACTGT
>NZ_DATCVM010000115.1:0-112351 GCF_036566845.1 Williamsia sp. | reverse complement strand
GGGCGTCACCCGGGATTCGATCGCTCGCGGCGGTGCGATCCTGCTGCCTGCTGACGACATCGACCTCAGTCCGCACAGCCCCCTGCCAGACTCGGCGCCCAAGCCCGACCTTGCCGCTGTGCCCGACCCTGCACCTGTACGCAACCCGGCTGACGGCGTTGCCGCCGGACCCGTTGCAGACACAGGTACATCCGGTCCCACAGGTTCGCCCGATCCGGATTCCTCCGACCCGGACGCCTCATACGCGAACGGGTGGCTGACCGACCGTTGAACGCGCCTGAGGGTTGCCGGCTACTTACGAAGCAACCGGGTGAGCGGATCGATGACGTCCTCGGTGCCCGGAGGCAACGAGTCGGGATCGATCGTGTGCAACTTGCCGAGGATCCCTTCGGGCTCGCTGAACGCTGCGTAGGTCTTGTCGCCGGTCAACTGATGCAACAGGAAGCCGGTGAGGACGCCGCGGGTGGCGCGCTGGGTGGCTTTGCTGTTGCCGCCGGCGCCGAGCTTTCCGCGAATGCTGAATCCTTCGGCCAGGCCTCGATTGTCGGCCTTGGGCACCATGCGCAAGACCGGGTTGGCGTCGGGCGGCAGCGCGCGCCGCAGGGCCAGCGAGTTCGAGGTCATCGACTCGAGTTCTCCGGGTGCGGTCAGGATCATCGTCGGGATCCGGATCTGCTGCGCGGCCGGGATGACGGCTGTGCTCGTCGGTGCCGGATACAGCGCCGCCAGCGCCTTCGCGCGGTCGCTGCGAGAGGCTGCAAGAGTTGCCGCGCCCGCCCCGAAGCCGTGCCCGACGAGGCCGAGGCGATGTTTGTTCACGGTGATGTTGCCGGTGCCCAGACGAACCTCGCTGATCACTGCCAGCGACGTCTCGAGATCGGCGGCCAGTCCCTCGTCGGAACCGAGCATGCCCTTTTCGGTGGACGGTGCCGCCGCGACGATGCCCCAGGACGCCAGGTGCGCGAGGGTCTTGTAGTACTGCTTGGCGCCGGTCAGCCAGCCGTGGCCGAATGCGATGCCGGCGAGGTCTTTGCCCTCGACCGGGGTGTAAACGGTGCCGGGGAGCCCGATGATCGCCATGTCTCCGCGCAGAACCTTGTTCGGTCCCGTTCTGGAGAGCTGCGACAGAAGCTTCTTGGGATTGGCCACGGTCTGACTCTAGGTGATCGCGATGACCAACGGCAGTAGGCCGTCGCCTCACGAAAGCAAGTTTTGCCGGGACTGCCGATTCGGCGCGCATTTGCTGATGGAAATTGGGAGAGTAATGAGATGGATGCCAACAAAATCCGCAGCGCCTACCTGTCTTTGATGCAGGAAAAGGGTCATGTCCTCATCCCGCGGTCGCCTCTCGTGCCCAAAGACGACCCCACAACGTTGTTCACCGGCAGTGGTATGCAGCCGCTGTTGAAGTACCTGCTCGGCGCGGAGCATCCCGACGGTAGGCGTCTGGCCGATTCGCAGACCTGCCTTCGTTCACAGGACATCGACGAGGTCGGCGACAACCGGCACACCACCTTTTTCGAGATGCTGGGTAACTGGAGCCTGGGCGATTACTTCAAATCCGAGCAGATCCCATTGTTCTGGCATTTCCTGACCGAGGTCGTCGGTCTCGATCCGAACCGGATCTACGTCACCGTGTTCGCCGGTGACCCCGACAGTGGCATCCCCCGCGACGACGAGAGCGCGGACATCTGGACCGAGTTGTTCACCGCGGCAGGGGTTTCGGCGGACCGGGTAGTACTGCTCACCGAGGAACAGGGCAACGAGCAGGGCAATCAGGGCGCACGGATCGCCTACTACAGCGACAAGAACTGGTGGTCACGGTCCGGAGGCCCGGAGACGATGCCGGTGGGCGACCCCGGTGGACCCGACAGCGAGGTCTTCTATTACTTCCCGCAGGTCGAGCACGACACCACATTCGGGAAGTACGCGCACCAGAACTCCGACGGCGGACAGTACATGGAGATCGGCAATTCGGTCTTCATGCAATACGTGAAGACCGAGGACGGCTTTGCCCAATTGCCGAAGCTCAACGTCGATTACGGCGGCGGCCTGGAACGGATCGCGGCTGCATCGATCGACAGTCCCGACGTGTACCGGATCAGTCTGCTGTGGCCGATCGTGGAGAAGATCGAAGAACTGACGGAGAAGTCGTACGACGACAACACCGTGGCGATGCGGGTGATCGCCGATCACATCAGGGGTGCGGTGTTCCTGGCCGTCGATGGCGTCACGCCCTCGAACAAGGAGCAGGGCTACGTGATGCGCCGCCTGGTGCGCCGTGCGATCCGGTTCGCGCATCAGCTCGGTGTGCAGCAGAACCTGCTCACCGCATTGGTTCCCGTTGTCGCCGATCTTTACATCGAGGCCTATCCGGAGGTGGCACAGCGACGGGACGTGGTGACCGAGGTCCTCGAGAAAGAGGAGCGGGCATTCCGCCGCACCCTTGGCAAGGGCCTGCGCGAGCTGAAACGCCTCGGCAAGACCGGAGAGACGGTCACCGGCGACGATCTCTTCAAGCTGTACGACACTTTCGGTTTCCCGGTCGAATTGTCGACGGAAGAAGCGCTCAATCGTGAGCTCCCGCTGACCGAGACCTGGCGTGAGGAGTTCGACGATGCCATCGAGGCGCAGCGCGCCCGGTCACAGGCATCAACCAAGCTCGGAGCCGGGACCTCCTGAGTCACCCGGAGTCCGGGCCGCCGTCTGGGATCGGCTGCCCGACTCCGATCCGAGTCCCTGAGGATCAGCGACGCTGGCGAGCCTGACGTCGAGTTCGGTCTTCCACTCCCGGTGGACCTGCTGGTCAAGGGCGGCAAGCCGTTCGACCAGGGGCGGATGCTGCGCCGGCGGCGTACTGGCCTGCAGGGTGACCAGCAGTGACCGCAGGCGCCGCTGGACCTGGGTGGATCCGGTGCTGAAATGCCGGATCTCATCGGTTGCCAGAGAGACGTAGTCGGGCCAGGTCCGCCGGTAGCCGTGTACCCGCGACATCATCTCCAGGGTGTGATCGGTGCGCACTCGAAATGCCAGCAGCAACAACAGATCCTCGAGATGATCGATGGCCTGGACCGCGCGGCCGGGGTCGTTGATGGCGGGGGACAGGGCCTTGAGTGCGACGTCGACGATGGCCTGCAGTGCCGCTGACGGGCTGACCGACGGCCGGTGTGCGTCACCGAAGCACAGGGTTCCGAGCAGTTGACGTTTCCGGATCTCGTTGAGCGAGAGGTCTTTGCCGTACACCACGAACAGTGGGGCGGAATAGGCAACAAAGTCGCCGATGCGGGGTTGCACCTCGATCTGCGCGCCCCAGCGCACCCCCAGCCGCTGCAGTTGGGGAAGATTGATCGCCACCAGCACGCGGCCTTTACCGGGTGTACGTTCCAGTTTCATGGTGACCGACGGGATGTCGAGCTCATGCGGCCCCGGCTGCGTCCGGAGTGGATCGACGCCGGTGGCCGCGAGTTCGGCAGATGTGTCGAGGAACGTGCGCTTGATGGCCCGGTGTCCCTCGTCGGCGATCCAGCGAAGGAGCCTGGTGGAGTTCAGGACCCTGCCGACCTTCGACACGAGCACAACGAACATGATCGCGCTGGCGAAGGCCAGGAACAACGCGAACGCGCCGGAGGCTATCGGTGCCCGGTTGTCTTCGGAGGCCATGTCCGAGGCAACGATCAGCGAATAGACGAAGGTGGCCAGGAACAGCCCGTTCGACCAACGCATGACCGGGTCCTGCTGCAGCACCGGCACCACACGTACGGAGACCTGGGTGGCGCCGAACTGCATCGCCAGTGTGGTCGCGGTGAAGACGAGGCCGGTCAGTGTGATCATGCCGCCCGCGATCGCGCTGAGGAGGGTGGCCATCGTCCCGGTGTCGACCGCATCCGACGAGGTCGCGTTGTCGATGGCCCCGAAGACTCCGGTCATCGCCACCGCGAGCACTATCAGCCCCACCGGAAGTCGCCAGATCGGCACAGTGCCCATCCGGCGTTTCGTCCGGCGCCATCGGGCCCGTTCGCCGATGAATCGGCCGAGGTCGACGAGCGCATGCATGGGCGCGATCAGTCCCTGCTCGTTGCCAGTCTGAGCATCTGGCCCGGGGTGGCGTTGGGGAGATACGCGCGCGTGAGCGCGATACCGATACGTGGCAGGTCGCCTTCGTCGCGGAAGCACATGTACACCGGCTCATACCGCGGCTGGAACTTCATCTTGAACGCGTGCAGGGAACGGAAGCCGTAGAACGGCTCCATCGCAGCACCGAGTGTGTCGAGGAGCCGGTCCATCGCCTCGGCGTCCTCGGAATCGTTGTCCGCATGGGCCAGTGGGGCACCCGACAGTGAGAGGATCTGGGCACCTTCGGCTTTGAACGCCAATGCGGAACTGGCGATGAGGAACTCGATGCAGGGCCGGAAGCCGTCGTCACGGCGACGCATCACGTCCAGCGTCCACCCGCGCATGGTGCTCTCGCCGTCGCCGCCCGCGGGACCGAAGACCGGTAGCCACGAGAGCACACCATGGATCGACCCGCTCTCATCGATGGCCAGCGCGACGCGAACCTCCGGGTCGAGGGCCTCTTCGACGCTGCCCAGGGTGAACCCCATCTCGGGTAGGTCCTTGTCGCCGACCCATTCTTCGGAGATCGCGCGGACCTGGGCGAGCACCGCGAAGGGTTCGTCCTTCAGCGTGGTCATCCGGAAGGTGATCCCCTCCTTCTTCGCCCGGTTCATCGCGGACCGGATGTCCTGCCACGGTTTGCCTTTGAAGGCCAGCGTCGGCAGGTCGATGATGGTGTCCTCGGCGATCTGCAGGGTGCGCCAGCCCATGTCACGGGCGACGGCCGCAGTGGCCTCGCTGACGGAGAACCAGAAGGGGATCCGGCCGCTGTTCTCGGCGAGGTCGGTGAACTCGCGGACCGTCTCGGCGAGTTTGTCCGGAGCACAGACCGGGTCGGCGAGTGCGACCAATGTGCCGGCCGGGCGCTGGTACCCGATGACACCATCACCTGCAGAGGTGAATGCGTATCTGTTGTTCTCCCAGGTGATCATCCAGCTCATCGTGCTACCGCCGTGTTCCTGCAGCAGCGTGCGAACCTGCGATGAGGGGTCGGATCCACCCTTGCCGGCCATCACCTTTCGGCTGTTGAACGGGACCGTGAATGCGTAACGGCCGTTGAACAGGAGGATCAGTTCCACGATCCAGAGCAGGCCGGTTCCCACCGTCACCGCGCCCTGCCCGACATACGACGAGGTCATGATCGCGACGAGGACAACGATCACCAGCGCGACGTACAGCACGCCGTAGACCACCGTGATCCACCACGCCCAGCGGCGACCGCGGCGAAGCTGATCGGCGATGAGCAGCACGATGAGCATGGTCACCAACGATCCCCAGCTCAGATCGTCGTTCGAGTCGGTGGGACCGAACGGCCCGTCTCCGGGGAACAACGCCACCGCGATGTTCACGACCGCGATCAGCACCAGACCGAGGAAGCTGATCATTCTGATCTCTTGCCGTGTCCGTGGCATCACACCGGTTTCGCCACGGCTGAAGAACTTCTCGCCGATGGTCAACATGACGACCACCGCGATCAGATGGGACACGTCTGACAGCGTTCCTTCGAAGAGGAACGAAATCGACACGTAGGCGAGGAGAACCGCCCGCGCTCGGAGTCGCCACGGCGATCGGAGGCAGGCGGTTGCCGCGGCCACCGAGGCGACGACCGCGGTGGTCATCCCGACATCGCGGACGTCGGCGAGGTGATCGACCCAGTGCCACGAGGTCGGCAGGAAGATGGCGATGAAGGCGATCGCGCCGAGGATCCCGACGAGCTGGCCGACGATCGCGACAAATGCCACCCGCGCAGTGCCCAGCAGCCATTCGGACCAGCCGATGAAAATCGCGGTCAGCAGGATGAGGCTGAGATAGCGCAGAGGATGGAGCCCGAAGGCCATGCCGGACAACGGGGTCCACCATTTTCCGTCGGTCAGTGCGGGGTAGCCGTATGCGATGTCGGCGAACCAGCTCTTGTGTTCGATCGAATCCCACAGCGTCCCGGTGACGACGCCCAGCACGAGGATCACCACCAGAACCGCGGTGGTGAACGGGACCCTCCGGACCGTCTTGCCGATGACCTCGGCGGTCTTGGCAATCGCGGAGGGCGCAGCCGGTTCTGCGGGCTCTGCCGATTCGGCAGGCGACTTCGCGGTGGTCGGCTGTGGTGCGACCGCGGTCGGCGTCACGTCCTTGTCGGCCGGCTTCGCGGTGTTGTCGGCCGGCTTCGCCGGGGTCGCCTCACTGGGTGTCTCGGGCGTGCTCATCGGCACCTTTCGTTCTGTGTCGCCGGGCCTGCCGGATGATGGAAGGGCCTTGTCGAAAGACTAGGGCACATGTGGGGTTTGCTGCCTTGTACGGCGATTGTTCTCTGGGTCACGGCAACCCGAGTCGTTCACCGAGCCACGGCATCTCCAACTTCAGGCCTGCCGACCAGACGGCAAACGAGTGACCACCCGGCACCGTGCTGAAGTGGACGTCCATCCCGGCTGCCTTCGCGGCCTCGTAGACCTGCGTCAGCCCCGGCCGATATTCGTTGTCGTCCTTGCCGACGACAAACGCTCCGGCCACACCGGGGTACTGCTTGGTCTTCATCAGATCCATCGGATTGACGGCGACGAACTTCGACTCGTCTCCGCCGAAGGCCGCGGCAACGGTCTGCGCGCGACTGCCCAGGGTCGGCTCCAACTGACCGGACATGTCGAGGAAGGTCGGGAAGATGTCCGGATGGTTGGTTGTCATCTGCAGCGAGCAGGTTCCGCCATAGGAGAGTCCGCCGATGGCCCAGGACTTGGCGTCCTCCGAGACCTGAAGGTTCTGTTTGGTCCAGTTCGGAACATCCTGCGAGAGATAAGTGGCGACGTTCCCCAGCTTCGAGTCCATACACAGGGGATTGCCCAATTCGGTGCCGGTGGCATCGGCCACGACCACGATCGGCGCCAGTCCTTTGTGCTGGCCGGCGTACTGGTCCATCGTCTCGGGCAGTCGTCCGCCGACGAGCCAGTCTTCGGGGGACCCGGGTTGCCCGGCCATCAGGACCAGCACGGGAAGCAGTGGACGCGGGTGGGAGAAGTAGGCGGGAGGTAGGTAGACCTTCGCCGGACGGGCTGTGAAGTTCGACGCCGTGGGAGGAATCGGTGCGGTGATGATGCTGCCCTGCGTTGGTAGATCTCCCGGGTTCTTCCAATTGTCGACGTCGACGGTTTTGAGATCGGTTTTGCGAGCCTCATCGAGGGAGATCGTCCTGAAGTGATTGATGCCGAATACCGATCCGACGGTCGGGTATTCGCTGAACTGCTGATTGATCTCGGACAAAGGCATGACAATCGCGAACACGGTTGCGAGAACGGTGACGGCTTTGCCGATGCGTCCTTGTCCCATGATCAATCTCGGGACGAAGAGCAGCGCCGCGAAGACGGCCAGACCGGCCCAGATATAGCAGTTCGTGGGAACCGGATCCGCGAAGAGCTTCCAGACGTCCTCGATGAGCCATTTCGCGAGCAGCACCGCTGCGACGGTGACGGCCGCGGCGATCGGTAACACCACCAACAGGTATTTCTTCCTGAAGAACAGGACCAGCCAGGCGAGTCCGGCGAATCCCAAGATATCGATGATCCACGGCAGGGCACCATCGAGCACAGATATGTCCCAGAGCCAGTTCATGCGTTTCCTTTGGATACCTGTGATCGCCGACAGGGGAGATCAACGCTCATGGAAACGTACCTGCAAAAAAGCCCGAACAGGCGAATTAAGAAGGGAATTGACGCGATTGTTGGACCATCGTGTCCCGATAAGTAGTGGGACCACCGGGATCCGCGGGAATTCACACGGCAAACGGCCGCTGGATTGGTGTTGTGGAACGTGGCAACAAACGGTTACCGGTGGTGGAGGACATACGGATCGAACGTATCGAAGGCGTCCCAACCGACGCATCCCCCTTGACTCTCGCGGGGCTTTCGCTCCGTGAACTCCAAGAGTTCGATCACTGTAGCCCACAACATGATTTCCTGTCACGCGGTGGACGCTTTGCGTGTCGCGGTTCGGGGTTCGGCTTGCGGGAATTCACTCCCGCCGCACGCGGCAAGTACCCTGTAGCACTATGTGTGGAATCGTCGGATACGTGGGCAAACGCGATGCTCTCGAGATCGTTGTCGAGGCTCTGCGGCGGATGGAGTACCGCGGTTACGACTCGGCCGGGGTCGCGATTCTCGACGGCGCGGGCAACGCCGCGGTGGAGAAAAAGGCCGGTCGACTGGAGAACCTCGACAAGGAACTCGCCTCGATCGGTCGCGAGTCCTTTGCGGGCACCACAGGCATCGGGCACACCCGGTGGGCGACCCATGGCAGGCCCACCGACCGCAACGCGCACCCGCACACGAGCATCGACGGGAAGATCGCGGTGGTCCACAACGGGATCATCGAGAACTTCGCAGCGTTGCGCAGTGAGGTGGAGCAGGCCGGTATCGAGTTCACCTCGGACACCGACACCGAGACCGCGGTTCACCTGGTCTACCTGCAGTACGCATCAGGTCCCACCGCCGGCGACTTCGTGGCCAGCGCCTACGCGGTCCTGGGACGGCTGGAGGGGGCGTTCACGCTGGTGTTCACCCACGCCGATCATCCGGACACGATCGTCGCCGCCCGTCGGTCGACACCGCTGGTCGTCGGTGTCGGTCAGGGCGAGATGTTTGTCGGATCCGACGTGGCGGCCTTCATCGAGCACACCAGGGACGCCGTTGAACTCGGCCAGGACCAGGTGGTTGTCATCACGGCCGACAGCTACCAGATCACCGATTTCGACGGCAACGACCAACCGGGCAAGCCCTTCCACATCGACTGGGACCTGGCCGCCGCGGAAAAGGGCGGTTACGACTACTTCATGCTCAAGGAGATCGCCGAGCAGCCGCGCGCGCTCGCCGACACCCTGCTCGGCCACTTCGAGAACGGACGGATCGTCCTCGACGAACAACGTCTGACCGACGACGACCTGCGCGACATCGACAAGGTCTTCGTGGTCGCCTGCGGGACCGCCTATCACGCCGGGTTGCTGTCGAAGTACGCGATCGAGCACTGGACGCGACTCCCGGTCGAGGTCGAACTGGCCAGCGAGTTCCGGTACCGGGATCCGGTGCTGGATCGATCGACACTGGTGGTGGCCATCTCGCAGTCGGGGGAGACCGCCGACACGCTCGAGGCGGTTCGGCATGCCAAGGACCAGAAGGCAAAGGTCCTGGCGATCTGCAACACGAACGGTGCGCAGATCCCGCGTGAATCCGATGCGGTGCTCTATACCCATGCGGGTCCGGAGATCGGCGTCGCGTCCACCAAGTGCTTCTTGGCGCAGATCACGGCGACCTACCTGGTCGGCCTCGCTCTGGCCCAGGCCCGCGGGACCAAGTACCCGGACGAGGTGGCGAGGGAGTTCGCAGCGCTCGAATCCATGCCGACCGAGGTCAGCAAGGTGCTCGACACCATGGAGCCGGTTCGTGCGCTTGCCCGCGACCTCGCACACTGCGACACCGTGCTGTTCCTGGGCCGCCACGTCGGATATCCGGTGGCGCTCGAGGGTGCACTCAAACTCAAGGAGCTGGCGTACATCCACGCCGAGGGGTTTGCCGCCGGCGAACTCAAGCACGGTCCGATCGCGCTGATCGAAGACGATCTGCCCGTCATCGTCGTGATGCCGTCGCCGACCGGCCGTGCGGTGCTGCACTCCAAGATGATCAGTAACATCCGCGAGATCCAGGCACGTGGCGCGACGACGATCGTCATCGCCGAAGAGGGCGACGAGTCGGTCGTCGATGTCGCCGACCACCTGATCCGGATCCCGCAGACACCAACTCTGTTGCAGCCGTTGCTCTCGACCGTGCCGCTCCAGGTATTCGCGGCCGCGGTCGCCCAGGCCCGGGGCTATGACGTGGACAAGCCGCGCAACCTGGCCAAATCTGTCACCGTCGAATAGCCGGGGGTTCGCAGGCGATGATCAGTTATTTCAGCGCCGAACGGATCCGGGTGGCCGAGGAGGCCACCGGAGATCTGTTGGCGGGTGGTGTCCTGATGCGCCGGGCCGCACATGCGGTTGCCGGAGTGGTTGTCGCCGAACTGAAATCGCGCTGCGGCGGGTGTTATGGCCGGTCGGTCGGGGTGGTGGCCGGATCGGGCGACAACGGCGGCGACGCGCTGTATGCCGCCGCAGAACTCCGCCGGCGCGGGGTGGATGTGCACGCAGTCCTCCTCGGGGGCGAGCGCACGCACACCGCCGGCTTGGCCGCGTATCGCAAGGCCGGTGGATTGATTGTCGAAAAGCTCGCCGGCACAGTTGATCTGATCATCGACGGTGTGGTCGGTCTGAGCGGCACCGGGCCGCTGCGCCCGACCGCCGCGGAAGTTTTCGCCGATTTCCGGGCTCCGATCGTCTCGGTGGACATTCCGTCCGGCGTCGACGCAGACACCGGCCACGTCAACACCCCGGCGGTCCGGGCCGCGGTCACGGTGACGTTTGGTGCATCGCGCATCGCGCACGCGATGGCGGCGGCGCAGTGCGGCCGTGTTGTCGTGGCGGACATCGGTATCGATGCCACCAAGCCCTCGCTCCGTCAGCTCGGCGACGACGACGTGGCGGCCCTCTGGCCGGTTCCCGGGCCGGCCGACGACAAATACAGCCAGGGCGTGGTCGGGATCATCGCCGGCTCGGCGCGGTACCCGGGCGCCGGAGTGCTCTGCACCGGGGCCGCGGTGTCGTCGACGTCGGGCATGGTCCGGTACGCCGGCGGGGCCGGCGCACAGGTGCTGGCAAGGTTCCCCGAAGCCGTGGTCGCCGCCGAACCCGAGGACGCCGGGACCGTGCAGGCCTGGGTGGTCGGTCCGGGTGCCGGTACCGACGAGGACGGCCTCCGCCGTCTGGCCTATGTCTTGTCGACCGATCTGCCCGTCCTCATCGACGCCGACGGACTGACGCTCGTCGCGAGCCACCGCGATCTGGTCACGCGGCGCGACGCGCCGACCCTGCTGACCCCGCATGCCGGCGAGTTCGCCCGTTTGACCGGATCGGCACCGGGCGCTGACCGCGTCGCCGCAGCCAGGGGATTGGCGGCCGAACTGCAGGCAACGGTCCTGCTCAAGGGCCGTGCCACGGTGATCGCGGACGCCGACGGACCTGCCCTGGTCAACGACGCCGGGTCGTCGTGGGCGGCGACCGCGGGAGCAGGGGACATCCTCTCCGGTGTCGCGGGCAGCCTGCTCGCGGCCGGGATCGAGGCGCCGCTCGCCGCGGCCGCGGCGGCCCGGCTGCATGCTCTGGCGGCGCGCAACGCGTCGGGTGACGCCGCTCCGATCGGGGCATCGGCCCTGCTCGAGGCACTCTCGCCGACCTTGCGTGCACTGTTGGGTGGTCACAGGTGAAAGAATGGGACGCGATGAACACTCCGACACTCGAAGCCCGGATCGATCTTTCAGCGGTGTCGCACAACATCGGCGTCCTGCGCACGCACACCAGCGCCCAGGTACTCGCCGTGGTGAAAGCCGACGGCTACGGCCACGGCGCGGTCGAGGTCGGTCGCGCCGCACTGGCAGCGGGTGCGGCCGAGCTGGGTGTGACCACGATCGACGAAGCGCTCATACTGCGCCGCGCCGGCATCACCGCACCGGTGCTCGCCTGGCTGCACGGGAGCAGTGCCGACTTCGCCTCTGCCATAAACGCCGACGTTCAGCTGGGCATCTCATCCACCCGGGAACTCGATGCGGTGGTCGCCGCGGCGCGTACCGCCGGGCGCACCGCCTCGGTGACGGTGAAGGTAGATACCGGTCTGGCCCGCAACGGCGTCCACATCACCGAATGGGACGACACCAGGGACGCGTTGGCGAAAGCCGTTGCCGAGCAGGTCATCACCCTGCACGGGGCGATGAGTCACCTCGCGCGTGGGGACGAACCCGAACATCCGCTCAACGATCTGCAGGCGGAGCGTCTCGACGAGGCGGTTGCCGACCTGGCCCGGGTGGGCGCTCCGGTCACGGTGCGGCACATAGCCAATTCGGCGGCCACCCTGGCCCGTCCTGATCTGGCCCGAGATCTGGTGCGTCCGGGAATCGCGATCTACGGACGCTCTCCGATACCCGCCATGGGTGACTTCGGCCTGATCCCGGTGATGACGTTGATGGCCGAGGTGCTGTCGGTGAAGAACATCCCAGCGGGACAAGGGGTTTCGTACGGCCACACCTGGGTGGCCCCCCGCGACACGACCGTGGCGCTGCTCCCGGCCGGGTATGCCGACGGCGTGCCGAGGCTGTTGTCGAACCGGCTGAGTGTTCAGATCGACGGCAACCGGTATCCCAACGTGGGACGCGTCTGCATGGACCAGTTGGTGGTCGACCTCGGCGAGAACCTCGCCGAGGTGAAGGCGGGGGACCGGGCGGTGCTGTTCGGCACCGGCGCCGGCGGGGGCCCCACCGCGCTCGAATGGGCAGAGGCCGTCGGCACCATCGACTACGAGATCGTGTCGGGGATCCGTGGTCGCGCAGTCCGCACCTACACCTCCGTTCCGAAGTCGGGTGAGGTGCTCTGATGGAGCGATCCGGACGGCTCGAGATCCTGGCCGGGACAGCGGGTGTCGCAACGCTGGGTGCAGTGGCGATCGGCGCCGCGGCCCGCTCGCTCACGCGGCGGCAGCCCACCACCCCGGATCCGAACTCGATCGAGGACTTCGGCCTGATCTACAGCGATCACGCGAGCATCGTCGTCGCCGACGACGGTGTGCCACTGGCTGTTCGGGAAGTCGGGCCGGCCGATGCGCCGTTGACCGTGGTGTTCGTCCATGGATTCTGCCTGCGGATGTCCACCTGGCATTTCCAGCGGCGCGACCTCGAGAAGCGTTGGGGCACAGATGTTCGGATGGTCTTCTTCGACCATCGAGGGCACGGCGAGTCGGGGCAGGCGTCGGCCGGGTCGTGCACCATCACGCAGATGGCAGCAGATCTCGAAGCCGTGTTGCGAACGATCGTCCCGTCCGGTCCGGTTGTCCTGGTGGGTCATTCGATGGGCGGGATGGCGGTCATGGCACTGGCGAGCCGTCGCCCGGAGCTGTTCGGGACCAGGGTGCTCGGTGTCGGGCTGGTGGCCTCGGCGGCCCACGGCATCGCGGAGGTGGGCCTGGGACGTGGTCTGCAGAATCCACTGGTCGATGCATTCCGGACGTCCGTCCGGCGGGCACCACGGGCGGTGGAGGCCGGCCGCGGGCTGACCAGGATGTTGATGGCACCGGTGCTGACGGCCGGGAGTTTCGGATCGACGTTCCACTCACCGGCGGTGAGTGAGTTCGTGGAGTCGGTCATCCAGCGGACCCGGATCGATACGGTCGTCAACTTCCTGCGCGCGCTCGAGGAGCACGATGAGACATCCGGTCTCGCAGTTCTTTCCGGGATTCCGACGCTGGTCGCCTGCGGTTATGAAGACAAGGTCACACCGTTGCCGAACTCGGTCGAGCTCCACAACCGACTGGGTTCACGATGCGAGCTGATCGGGGTTCCCGACTGCGGTCACATGGTGATGCTGGAGAACCCGGACGTCATCACCGACGCCGTGGAGTCGCTCGTCGAGCGGGCCTGGCAGTCATGAATCAGGTGCTCCCGTATCAGTGCACCCTGCCGGACGTCGCCGACACGGAGGCATTCGGCCGTGAACTGGCCGCCGACCTCGTCGCCGGTGACGTGGTGATCCTCGACGGACCGCTCGGCGCGGGTAAAACCGCCCTGGCCCGAGGCATCGGCGCCGGACTCGGTGTGATCGGAAGGGTGTCGTCGCCCACGTTCATCATCGCTCGCGCCCACCGCGCCGGGACCGAGGGCAGGCCGGGCATGATCCACGTCGACGCCTACCGCCTCGGCGGCCTCGATGAGCTCGACGCACTCGACCTCGACACCGACCTCGACGACTCGGTGGTGGTGGTCGAATGGGGCGAAGGCGTGGCCGAGCGGTTGAGCCGCAGGCACCTGCAGGTCCGCTTGTCCCGCGATGTCGACACCGACGAACGCACCGCGTCCTACGGCTGGGTCACTGTCCAATCCCGGTGACAGGGTCGAGCTCCGCTTCGCTTCGTCTCCCGGTGATGTGGTGTTTTGGCGAACAAAAGCCCAGGTGATCTCCGCCAAAACGGCACATCATCGGGAGGCGGGTAGTCTGGCTGATCGTGCTTGTGCTCGCCATCGATACCGCCACTCCCGAGGTTGTGACCGGGATCGTTGAACTGACCCCGGAAACCGGTGACGCGCCGACCGTCCGCGCCGCACGGCATGAGGTGACCACTCGTGGTCATGCCGAGATCCTCACCACCAGAATTCTGGAATGCCTCGACGAGGCCGGACTGGCGCGAGCCGATCTCGACGCCGTGGTCGTCGGTCAGGGGCCGGGTCCGTTCACCGGACTGCGGGTGGGACTGGCCACCGGCGCCGCGTTCGGCGACGCGCTGGGACTGCCGGTCCACGGGGTGTGTTCACTCGATGCGATCGCTGCGCAGGCCACCGATGTCGCCTCCCTGCTGGTGGTCACCGACGCGCGTCGCCGAGAGGTCTACTGGGCGCGCTATGCCGAGGGCGTTCGGACCCACGGTCCCGACGTGGTGGCCCCGGCTGAACTCGGTACCAGCCTCGTCGGTCAGTCGATCGACGCCATCGTGGGATCGCCGAGTCACACAAGCCTTTTCAGCTACCCGGTGTTGACCCCGACCGCTCCGACCGCGGTGGGACTCGTCTCGGTGGCATTGCCCGACCTGTTGTCGGGTGTTGCTCCGAAGCCCTTGGTCCCGTTGTATCTCCGCCGTCCGGACGCAGTGGAACTCAAGGACCGGAAAAAATGATCGGTCCGCTTCGCGCGCGTGATTCGGCGCGGTGTGCCCGGATCGAAGCGTTGCTGTTCGAAGGGGATTCGCCGTGGCCCGCCGAGGCATTCCGATCGGAACTCCTTGCGTCGCATAACCATTACTTTGCCGTTCGGGACGGTGAGACATTGATCGGATATGCCGGCATCTCGGTGCTCGGGCCGGCCGGCGACCAGGAGTGCGAGATCCACACCATCGCCGTCGACCCCGAACACCAGGGGCACGGGCATGGGCGGGCATTGCTCGCGACGTTGCTGGAGATCGCGGACAGCCGGAACGCACCGGTGTTCCTCGAAGTCCGGACCGACAACGAGACCGCCATCAACCTCTATCGCCGTAACGGATTCGACGAGGTGGGTGTTCGCCGCGGCTACTACCAGCCCAGCGGCGCCGACGCGTACACCATGCGACGCCGCGCGATCGGTGACACGTCACAGTCGGGAGAAGCGCAATGATCGTCATGGGTATCGAGAGTTCCTGCGATGAGACCGGGGTCGGGATCGTCCGGTGGAATCCCGACCGGACCACCACGCTGCTGGCCGACGAGGTCGCGTCCAGTGTCGCCGAGCATGCCCGCTACGGCGGTGTGGTTCCCGAAGTGGCGTCGCGTGCGCACCTGGAAGCGATGGTGCCGACCATGCGAAGGGCGCTGGAGGCCGCCGGCATCAAGCGGCCGGACGCCATCGCGGTGACCATCGGGCCCGGCCTCGCCGGCGCGTTGCTGGTCGGTGTGGCGGCGGCGAAGGGCTACGCCGCGGCATGGGACGTTCCGCTCTATGCGGTCAACCACCTCGGCGGGCACGTTGCGGTCGACACCCTCGAGCACGGGCCGATGCCGCCGTGCGTGGCATTGCTGGTCTCCGGTGGGCACACCCACCTGCTCCACGTCACCGACCTCGGTGCCCCGATCACAGAACTCGGCACCACGGTCGACGATGCGGCGGGGGAGGCCTTCGACAAGGTCGCACGGCTGCTCGGTCTCGGCTTCCCTGGTGGACCAGCGCTGGATTCTGCTGCCGCACAAGGCGATCCGCATTCCATCAAGTTCCCTCGCGGAATGACCGGACCGCGCGATGCCCGGCACGACTTTTCGTTCAGCGGTCTCAAGACAGCGGTCGCGCGGTATGTGGAGAAGTGTCGTCGGGACGGTGTGGAACCACCGGTTGCCGACATCGCCGCGTCCTTCCAGGAAGCCGTTGCCGACGTGTTGACGATGAAGGCGATCCGCGCCTGCGGTGACGTCGGAGTCGACACCCTGGTGCTCGGTGGCGGCGCGACGGCCAACTCGCGGATCCGGTCGATGGCCCGGGAGCGGTGCGACGCGGCGGGCATCACGCTGCGGATCCCGAAGCCGCGTCTGTGCACCGACAACGGCGTCATGATCGCCACGCTCGGCGCGCACGTGATCGCCGGTGGAGCATCGCCGTCCTCGTTGACGGTCGCCACCGATCCGGGACTCTCGGTGCAGGTCAGTACGTACTGATCTGCAGTCCGACCCCGATCCAGGGGGTGTACCGGGCGTCGGCAGGTGACAATCTCACCGATTTGGCGCATTCTCGGTGTGACCCGGCGGGAGGCCACGATGGTCGAGCACGAGAACATCGATCCGATGCGGAACCAACTGCACGCCATGTGGAACTCGGTTGCGGGCGGGTGGGCCGCGCACATCGACTACATCGAAGAGCGCGGAGCGGGTGTCACGGAAGCGATGCTCAACGCCCTTGCTCTCGTCCCCGGTGAGCGGGTGCTGGAACTCGCGTGTGGAACCGGGGCAGCCGGAATCGGGGCAGCGCGGCGTGTCGGACCGGCCGGGATTGTGACGATGTCAGATGTGGCGCCGGACATGATCGAGGTGGCCGCGCGCCGGGTGGAACAGCTGGGCATCGCGAACATCGCCACTGCGGTGCTGGACATCGAGCAGATCGAGATGCCGGGCGATGTCTTCGACGCGGTGCTCTGTCGCGAGGGCCTGATGTTCGCAGTTGATCCGGGTCGGGGGCTCACAGAGATCCATCGCGTTCTGAAACCCGGCGGACGGATGGCGGTCGCGGTCTGGGCTTCGCGTGAGCAGAACCCTTGGCTCGGTGTGATGTTCGACGGTGTGAGTGCCGAGTTGGGTTTCGAGGTCCCGCCGCCGGGTATCCCCGGGCCGTTCTCGCTTGCCGACAGATCGGCGCTAGCCGGATTGATCGATGGTGCGGGATTTGTCGAGGTGACGATCGATGACATCGACAACCCTTGTGTCGCCGCTGATTTCGAGCAGTGGTGGGAGCGGGTGTCGATGATGGCAGGTCCACTCGCCGCGATCCTCGGGACCCTCGCGCCAGACGTACGGGAGTCGTTGCGCAGCCGGCTACGACACTCTGTTGCCGAGTATCGCACCGTGGACGGTATCGAGCTACCCGGCGTGGCGATGCTCGCGGCCGCACGGCGTCCGTGACAGCCGGTCGGTCACCCCTTGAGCTGAACTCGATGTAATTCCGTTGCTCCGCACAAGGATCCGGCCTTGTTGTCGTCGGCCTCGGCGCGCAGGATGGCACGTTGAACCGGTTTCGCGGCCTCGTATCGGGTGCGGCCGGAACCGGTCAGTTCGGTGAACACAGACCGGCGGTCATCAGCGCACATCGACCGTTCGACGAGACCGTCTTTCTCGAGGCCGGACACCAGCCGGGACAACGCGCTCTGGCTCAGATGGACCTGGCCGGACAGTTCACTCATCCGCATCTTGCAGTCGGTGGCCGTGGCGAGCAGTTCCAGGACTTCGAACTCGCTGCTCGAGATCTGTTGACTGGCTTGTAGTTCGCGATCGAGGTCGCACTGCAATTTGTGATAGCGCACCGACAGGGCGTGCCAGGCCTGGGCCAGCTCGTCGTCGCTTCGATGCGGGTGGGACATGGCCGCACTCTATCACATGCATCAGCATCTAATGCGTCTACATTTTATGTAGACGAATAAGATGCAGATGCATATAGTTCTCCACATGTCACTCGACTCGAACCAGGACACTGCGCACCCGCGGCCCGCCGATTCCGGAGCGCCGCCCGACCATGTGACCTCCGCCGGCGGGTGGACCGGAAGAACCTGGCTACTCCTGGTTGTCCTCGCCGGAGCGTTGTTCCTCGACGGACTCGACATCTCGATGGTGGGGGTTGCGCTTCCGTCCATGGGCTCCGACCTCGGCATGGACCAATCGCAATTGCAATGGATAGTCAGCGCCTACGTGCTGGGATATGGAGGGCTGCTCCTGCTCGGCGGTCGCGCGAGCGATCTGCTCGGCAGGCGAAAGGTGTTCCTGACGGCCCTCGCGGTGTTCGGTGTGGCCTCGGTGATCAGTGCGGGCACCGAGATCAACAGCCTGATCATCGCCCTGAGGTTCATCAAGGGCGTGGCCGCGGCCTTCACCGTTCCGGCCGGACTGTCCATCATCACCACCACGTTCGCCGAGGGCCCGGCCCGTAACAAAGCGTTGTCCATCTACACCGTCTGCGGTGCCAGTGGATTCTCGCTCGGTCTGGTGTTCGGCGGGCTGCTCACCGAATTGTCCTGGCGGGCAACGCTGATCTTCCCTGGCCCGGTGGCGCTGCTGCTGCTGGTCGTCGGTGCGAGGGTGATCCCGAAGTCAGCGCCGACGAGCTTTCGCTGGGCACAATTCGACGCGGCCGGCGCGATCACGTCCACCGCGGCGCTGCTCACCCTGGTCTATGCCGTGGTCCGGGCTCCCGAGGTCGGATGGCTGGCGCCGTCGACGATCACGCTGTTCATGTTTGCCGCGCTGTTGGCCGCCGGGTTCGTGGGCGTCGAGATTCGCCATCGGCACCCGTTGTTGCGGCTCGGGATCCTGCGTTCGGTCGCACTTGTCCACGCCAACCTCTCGGCTGCCGCGATGTTCGGCGGGTACGTCTCGTTCCAGTTCGTGGTCACCCTCTACCTCCAGGATTCGCTCGGCTGGTCCCCGATGCAGATGGCACTGGGTTTCCTGCCGGCCGGGCTCCTCGTTGTGGCCAGTGCGGTGTTCATGGATCGGGTGCTCGACCGGGTTGACACCAAACTCCTGATCTCGGGCGGGTTCGTGGCCTTCCTGATCGGGTACCTGTGGTTCCTGCAGGTGGAGCCCGGGATGACCTACGTGATCTTCCTGCTCCCCACGGTGATCTTCCTCGGAGCGGGCTTTGCGGTCACCTTCCCGTCGGTGAACTCGCAGGCCACCGCAGGGGTATCCGACGAGGAACAGGGCCTGGCGTCGGGCCTGGTGAACACCAGCATCCAGATCGGTGGTGCTCTGATGATGGCGGTGATCACCGCGATCCTGGGCAGTTCCGAACCGTCTGCCCCCGGGGAACTGATCGGCGGTATGGTCCCGGCGATCACGGTGATCGCCATCCTGACAACGGTCGCGCTGGTGACATCGATCGGAGTGATCATCGCCGGACGACGCCGGACCGCGGCGGTCGCAGCTTGAGACACTTGCACCCTCGGGCCTTGAGTGCTGGCACTCGCATGTATAGAGTGCTAGTCGGCACCCAGTTCGGTTCCGGCACCCGCGACGACGGGACCGATCCAGGCGCCGTATACGTGCAAAACACAGCTACGGGTCCGCTTCGGGCCCGAACTACCCCGAAAGTGGAGGGCTCACATCGTGGCGAGCGTGAACATCAAGCCGCTTGAGGACAAGATCCTCGTCCAGGCCATCGAGGCCGAAACGACGACTGCGTCCGGCCTGGTCATCCCGGAAACGGCGAAAGAAAAGCCGCAGGAAGGCACCGTTGTCGCTGTTGGCGAAGGACGCGTGAACGAGCAGGGCAACCGGATCCCGGTCGACGTCAAAGAAGGCGACACCGTCATCTACAGCAAGTACGGCGGCACCGAGATCAAGTACTCCGGCCAGGAATACCTGATCCTGTCCGCGCGTGACGTGCTGGCAGTCGTCTCCAAGTAATTCATCGGTCTCGAGCGATCGAACCTGAATTGGATCACCGCCCCGGCGTCCCCCTGCGGGGTTGCCGGGGCGGTTTCGTTATACGTTCACTCACTTTCTAGGAGCCACAACACCCATGGCCAAGCAGATCGAATACAACGACGAGGCCCGGCGCTCGCTCGAACGCGGCGTCAACCACCTCGCCGACGCGGTCAAGGTGACTTTGGGACCCCGCGGTCGGCATGTGGTGCTGGCCAAGGCATTCGGCGGACCCAGCGTCACCAACGACGGCGTCACCATCGCCCGTGAGATCGACCTCGAGGACCCCTTCGAGAATCTCGGCGCGCAGCTCGTCAAGTCGGTTGCCACCAAGACCAATGATGTTGCCGGCGACGGCACCACCACCGCGACCGTGCTGGCACAGGCCATCATCGCCGGTGGCCTGCGCAACGTCGCCGCAGGCGCCAACCCGATCGCGCTCGGAACGGGCATCGGCAAGGCTGCCGATGCGTTGTCCGATGCCCTGATCGCCGCCGCGACCCCTGTCGAGGGCGCCAAGGCCATCGCTCAGGTCGCCACCGTGTCTTCGCGCGACGAAGAGGTCGGCGAGATGGTCGGCCGCGCGATGGAGCGTGTCGGTGTGGACGGTGTTGTCACCGTCGAGGAGAGCTCGGGTCTGATCACCGATCTGGACGTCACCGAAGGCGTGCAGTTCGACAAGGGATACCTGTCGCCGTACTTCGTCAACGACCTCGACAGCCAGGAAGCCGTCCTCGAAGACGCGCTGGTCCTCATCTACCGTGACAAGATCAGCTCTCTGCCTGACTTGCTGCCCCTGCTGGAGAAGATCGTCGAGTCCGGCAAGCCGGTCCTGATCCTCGCCGAGGATGTCGAGGGCGAGCCGCTGTCGACGCTGGTCGTGAACTCGATCCGCAAGACGATCCGCGCGGTCGCCGTCAAGGCCCCGTACTTCGGTGATCGCCGTAAGGCCTTCCTCGAGGATCTCGCCGTTGTCACCGACGGAACCGTCATCAACTCCGACATCGGCATCACTCTCGCCGAAGCCGGTATGGATCTGCTGGGCAGCGCCCGCCGGATCGTCGTCACCAAGGACTCGACCACCATCGTCGACGGCGCGGGTACCACCGAGGCCATCGCGAATCGCGCCGATCAACTGCGTCGCGAGATCGAGGCCAGTGATTCGGACTGGGATCGCGAGAAGCTCGCCGAGCGGCTGGCGAAGCTGGCCGGCGGCATCGCCGTCATCCGGGTCGGCGCTGCCACCGAGACCGCACTCAAGGAGCGCAAGCACCGGGTCGAGGATGCTGTCGCCGCGGCCAAGGCCGCCGTCGAAGAAGGAATCGTCCCCGGCGGCGGGTCCGCCATCGTGCAGGCCGCCGCAGCTGTGCTCGACGATCTCGCGAGCAGCCTCGAAGGCGATGAGGCTCTCGGCGTGCGTGTGGTCCAGAAGGCCGCACAGGCGCCGCTGTTCTGGATTGCTGCCAACGCCGGAATCGATGGCGCAGTGGTGGTCTCCAAGGTTGCCGAACTGCCTCGTGGACATGGATTCAACGCCGGCACCCTCACGTACGGCGATCTGCTCGCCGACGGTGTCGTGGATCCGGTGAAGGTGACCCGTTCGGCCATCGTCAACGCGGCCTCTGTTGCGCGGATGGTGCTGACCACCGAGAGCACCATCACCGAAAAGCCCGCCGACGAACCTGTCGGCGGCGGACACGGTCATCACGGACACGCTCACTGATTCGTGAATGTGGGGCCATTGGCCCCGACTGACTACCGACAACGGTGCCCCGGCGAAATGAGCCGGGGCACCGTTGTTTGGTCTCTATCTGAATTGTTCGGCCAAGAATAGTAACTGAAGACAATTGTCTTCAGACTGATTTCAAATGGCCGACATCATGAAGTTGTGTGTTGTTCACTGTGCGCCGAGTCGGACTCAGCTCGCGATGCGGCGTCCGACGCCACGCTTCATCAGTATCCCGCGTTCCGATTCCGACAGTCCGCCCCAGATTCCATAGGGCTCGGCCACGGCCAATGCGTGTTCACGGCAGTGGGCCACGACCGGGCACTGGTGGCAGAGTTCCTTCGCCCGACGTTCACGCTGGGCCCGGGCCCGGCCGCGTTCGCCGTCCGGGTGGAAGAACATCGATGAGTCGATTCCGCGGCACAGGCCCTTCATCTGCCAATCCCAGATGTCGGCGTTCGGTCCTGGGAGGTGGTTTGGTTGAGGCATATACTCGCTCCTCTTTGACGTGCCTTTGCGGCTTAATTGTGAGCTTTATGAAACCGATTCGACGTTTTTCCTCGTCGTCCTGCACACCGTATGCAAATGGGTGAAATGGAGTCAATAGCCTGAGAATTAGGGGCTGGCCCGGGGATAGGTTAGATCCGTGTTAACCATTCGTTTAGCGGAGAACGTCTGGTTGTTGTGGGCCACGTGCGATGCCGGTGGTGAGGGATGGTGCAATCAGTGCAGTTCATGGCATTGATCGAGATCCGTCTCGGCGCCCAAGTCCCAGAATCGGTTCGTTACGAAGGCGCGCAGGGACTGTTGCCGATTAACCTTAAGGAAACAATTCGGCCATCTCCCGTTGACATCGTGTCGATGTTCTGGCCCGCGCCGGTAAGTTAAATCTGCGCTAATTCGATTTCTACGAGCCCAGGAGAGCGATGCAGATCACACTACCTGCCATTGCGTTCGGCGGCAGTGCGAGTGTGATCGCCGTTCCGCCCGCCCACGACGCCTGGACGAGGTGGCTGCGGGCGGTTGCACTCGGTGGGCAGGGGTATTACGCGGTTGCGGCGACCGAGCTGCACCGTATGGAGAGCGACAACTGCGGCCGGGTATTGAGGTCGATCGCTGCGAGTACCCGCGCCGCTCATCTACGTCAGGGCGGACGGCACCACCGCGCGGCAGACCATGACGGTGCCGCTCTCTACATCGCGGGACAGGGAGATCTGGGTTATGCCGAGACGACGGCTGCCCATTGCGACGCGCTCACCGGACTGGCGGCCGACAACCTCGGACGGGGGATGTTCGGGGCCGCGGACATACTTCTGGGTCGGGTGGAGCGGATCCTGCGCGATCGCGAGCAAGTGCCCGCCGGGGACGTGACGGCGTGGATCTGGGGACAGCGGCTGGATCTGCGGCGGTGCTGGGTGCGCGCCGAGCTCGCCATGTTCACGTCGGACCCGGTTGCCGCCCTCGAACACGCAGCCGCTGCGCAGGCGATTGCGGTGGCGGGTCCGTCGCAGCGCCATAGGATAAAAACCGAATTGATCGGTGCGGCTGCAGCAGCGGCGGCCGGCGACGTCGGAGACGCAGCCCAGCGCGCCGAACGCGTTGCCGAGACCGCCGCCGCAGCACGGCAGTTGCCCCTGGAATGGGCGGCGGCCAAGCTGCTCGACGGGATAGGAGCGAGGGGAACCGGAGCGGGGGAACAGTGGGCGGCTCGGGCCGAGCGGGTGGGGCGTGTACTCGCCGAGCGCGGCGGGTCGATGCATCAGCGTGTCAACCGGTCGATGGGGGCTGGTTAAGCTTGCAAACGACGACCGGGGGCGAAACCACCGTGGCGCCCCGTCAGGGCGACTCGCTGGGGGATGGTCCCCGTATGAATAGTGGACATTCGGCGATAAGTAACGCGGAGACTTCAACGAGCGATGATTTTTACAGGTGACGAGTTGGACCGGGCGGTCACTGCGGCGACGCAGGGCGATCGGTCAGCTCTCTCCGATGTTTTAGAGAGTGTCCGTCCCATGGTTGTGCGTTATTGCAGAGCCCGGGTCGGAGGCGGCGAGCGACATTCGCACTCCGCTGACGACGTCGCCCAGGAGGTCTGCATGGCCGTCATGACCGCACTGCCCCGGTATCAGGACCAGGGCAGGCCGTTCATGGCGTTTGTGTACGGCATCGCTGCACACAAGGTCGCGGATGCTCATCGGTCAGCGGGCCGGAACAAGTCCGAACCGGTCGAGGAGCTGCCCGAGCAGTTGGATACCGGTAGTGGCCCCGAACAGCGGGCCATCGACTCCGACGCTGGTCGGCGGATGAACCAACTGCTCACAAAACTTCCGGAGAAGCAGAGAGAAGTCCTGGTGTTGCGAGTGGTGGTGGGACTGTCCGCCGAAGAAACAGCCGCCGCCATCGGTAGTACGGCGGGCGCGGTGCGGGTGGCCCAGCACCGGGCGCTCGCGAAGTTGAAGAAAGAGCTCATGAGAGGTGGTGAGGGTAGTGTCCAGAAAGCGTGATCGCCGGGTCGGCGGTGTCGACAAGGGATTCGGAGTCACACCCTCGCCGGATGATGCCGCGGTGGACGAAGATCTGATCCCCGTCGATCTCGGTGAAGTTCGCGCCGACGACGAGTACATCGAGGCGCTGCTCTCGAGGCCAGTTGTGCCGACGCGGAGCCGGGTCGACTATGAACTGGCCGGGCTCCTGTCGAACTGGCGCAGCGAGGTGTTGTCCGAACCGATCGGGCCGAATCCGACACTGGAGGCGGTCGAGGCCGGAATCGCCGCCGCGGCGCGGCGCAGTGACACCCACCGGCGTTCGCTTCGGATCGCCCGCTATGCCGGTGGTGCCGTGGCAGCGGTCGCCCTGGTGTTCGGTGGCGTGAGTGTGGTGGCGCACAACGCGGCGCCGGGAGATCCGCTGTGGGGCGTCAAAGAGGTGATGTTCGGCGCCGACGCGTCGTCCACTCTGGCCATGGCGGATGCCGAGGCCAACATCGAGCGTGCCGCTGCGGCATTTGCGGCCGGCGACAAGCAGGCTGCGGACAAGTACCTGAGCTCCGCCGAATCGCTTCTGGGCGATGTGAATTCCGCGAGCGACCGGGCCGCCTTGCAACGCAAGATCGACAAGTTGCGCGGATTGCTCGAGGACCAGACCACAACGCCGTCGTCGTCGGAATCGACCAGTTCCAGTCCGGTGGCGGTGCCGCCGAGCATCGTGACCACACCACCGTCGGTGACCGTGACGGTTCCGCAGGAAACGGTGACGGTCACACCCACCGAGACCGTCGTCAGCGAACCGGTGCCGTCATCGTCGGAGCCGCCGCCGACAAGTGTCAGTGAGCCGCCGCCGTCGGAGTCGACGACCACGACGACCACCACCAGCGACGTTCCCGTGGTTCCCCCGGGCTGACGCCCGCAACACGACGAGGTGACAACAAAACGGTGGTGATCGAAGCGATCACCACCGTTTTGGTCGAATCCGGATGCGGACTCAGTCGTCTTCGCGGATGTGCATCATCGCGTCGGCATAGCCGCGGCAGTAATCCCACGTCACGTACGCCTCGGGCGACGGGTCGACCGCCGGCTCGTGCGGGCGCACGGTTCCCTCGACCAGGAGCTGCAGCAGGTTTGCGCGCAGCATGTCCCAGTCGTGGTAATGGTCGAGCTGGCAGTCGTCGCAGATGACAACCAGTCCGCGGACACCGCGGCGATGGAGTAATGCCTCGTAGACGGCGAGATCGGCGAGATCTTCCTCGATCGCCATCCGTTCGGCTGCGTCCAGAGGCTCTCCGGGAGGGGCTGCATCGAGAGCTGCCGAAGGGTCCCCTCGGGGATCGTCGGCAAATGGGTCCGGTGGCAGTCCCGGTGGCAAATGGTCTCGCACCCTGACCACGGTAGTCAGCCGCACCCCACCGGCGCCACTCTGCGCGCCCATGAGACGAAAAGTTTCCGTTACCCGGATGACAGCGCGACGTTGTGCCCAGGTGTGATGGGAAGCTCTGCTGCGGTGTCAGGGGTTGCACTTTCGAGCAGATAGGATAGACCCATTCAAACGACTGTGCCTTCTCCCGTGGATGGCCCGACCGGAATGAGCGTGCCCGGAATGAACAATCAGATAGCCGGCCCAGCCCATGTTTGGACCGGTGGTGACGATCCGAACAAGGTGGCCATGCTCGGTCTCACCTTCGACGACGTCCTGCTGCTCCCAGCCGCCTCTGATGTCATTCCGAGCGACGTCGACACGTCCTCGAAGCTGACCAGGGAGATCACTCTCCGGGTCCCGCTGGTGAGTTCGGCGATGGACACGGTGACCGAGTCCCGGATGGCGATCGCCATGGCACGGGCGGGCGGCATGGGAGTGCTGCACCGGAATCTGTCGATCGAGGCCCAGGCGGGCCAGGTCGAGACGGTGAAGCGGTCCGAGGCCGGCATGGTCACCAACCCGGTCACCTGCAGCCCGACCGACACCCTGGCCGAGGTCGATTCGATGTGCGCGCGGTACCGGATCTCGGGACTGCCGGTCACCGACGCCGCCGGTGAACTGGTCGGCATCATCACCAACCGCGACATGCGCTTCGAGGTGGATCAGGACCGCCCGGTCGCCGAGGTCATGACCAAGGCCCCGCTCATCACCGCGCAAGAGGGTGTCTCCGCCGAGGCCGCGCTCGGTCTGCTGCGCCGGCACAAGATCGAGAAACTTCCCATCGTCGACGGACACGGAAAGCTCACCGGTCTCATCACCGTCAAGGACTTCGTCAAGACCGAGCAGCATCCACTGGCCACCAAAGATGCCGACGGCCGTCTGCTGGTCGGCGCTGCGGTGGGTACCGGTGGTGATCAGTGGTCCCGCGCCATGGCGCTGGCCGACGCCGGTGTGGATGTGATCATCGTCGACACCGCCCACGCGCACAATCGCCTGGTCCTGGAGATGGTCAGCAAGCTCAAGG
This sequence comes from Williamsia sp., assembly GCF_036566845.1. GTDB lineage: Bacteria > Actinomycetota > Actinomycetes > Mycobacteriales > Mycobacteriaceae > Williamsia. The sequence goes on along the minus strand of NZ_DATCVM010000115.1, from coordinate 85,817 downwards.
CCGAGGTCGGTGCCAAGGTGCAGGTCGTCGGCGGTAATGTCGCGACCCGCGCAGCCGCGGCCGCCCTGGTCGATGCCGGTGCGGACGCGGTCAAGGTCGGCGTCGGTCCCGGTTCGATCTGCACCACGCGCGTCGTCGCCGGCGTCGGGGCACCGCAGATCACCGCGGTGATGGAAGCGGTCGCGGTCTGCGCACCTGCCGGGGTCCCGGTGATCGCCGACGGCGGACTGCAGTTCTCGGGTGACATCGCCAAGGCGTTGGCCGCCGGCGCATCCACCGCGATGCTGGGTTCGCTGCTGGCCGGGACCGTAGAGTCTCCCGGTGAGCTGATCCTCGTGGGCGGCAAGCAGTTCAAGAGCTACCGCGGCATGGGTTCGCTCGGCGCGATGCAGGGCCGTGGCCAGGCGAAGTCCTACTCGAAGGACCGCTACTTCCAGGACGACGTGTTGTCGGAAGAGAAGCTGGTGCCCGAGGGCATCGAGGGTCGGGTCCCGTTCCGCGGACCGTTGTCACAGGTCATCCACCAGCTCGGTGGCGGGCTCCGGGCTGCCATGGGTTACACCGGATCAGGGTCGATCTCCGAACTGCAGAAGGCGCAGTTCGTCCAGATCACGGCTGCCGGACTGAAGGAAAGCCATCCGCACGACATCACCATGACCGTCGAGGCACCCAACTACACTTCCCGATGAAGATCTGGTCGGTGCGAGCCGGCCGTCAGGGGAGGGCCAAATCAGCTGGCTGCATCGCGACTGTGTGATGCGCAGCGGCAACGAAAGGCACCATACGTGCGCGATCTTGTGGATATCGGCATGGGCAGGACTGCCCGGCGGACATTCGAACTCAGCGACATCAACATCGTTCCATCCCGCCGGACGCGTTCCTCCAAAGAGGTTTCGACCGCGTGGCAGCTCGACGCCTATCGTTTCGACACACCGATTCTGAGCCATCCGACCGACGCGCTGATGTCGCCCGAGTCGGCCGTCGAACTCGGACGCCTCGGTGGTCTCGGTGTGCTCAACGGTGAAGGTCTGTGGGCGCGGCATCGCGATGTCGAGGACAAGATCGCCCAGGTGATCGAGATCGCCGAGAACGACATCGATCCGTCGGCCGCGGTGCGCAAGCTGCAGGAACTCCATGCCGCCCCGATCGATCGGGATCTGCTGGGTCAGGCCGTCAAATCGATCCGGGATGCCGGCGTGACCACCGCGGTGCGGGTCAGCCCGCAGAACGCGGCCGAGTTGACCCCGGTGCTGGTGGCGGCGGGCGTCGAGCTGCTGGTCATCCACGGCACGATCATCTCCGCCGAGCATGTCTCCCAAGAGGATTCGGCGCCGCTCAACCTCAAGACCTTCATCGCCGAGTTGGATGTGCCGGTGATCGCCGGCGGTGTCCACGACCACCGCACGGCCCTGCACCTGATGCGTACCGGCGCGGCCGCGGTCATCGTCGGGTACGGCTCGACGATGGGATCAACCACCACCAATGAGGTGCTCGGTATCGGGGTGCCGATGGCCACGGCCATCGCGGATGCCGCTGCTGCGCGGCGCGAGTACCTCGACGAAACGGGCGGTCGGTACGTCCACGTCATCGCCGACGGTGACATCCACACCTCCGGAGAGCTCGCGAAGGCGATCGCCTGTGGCGCGGATGCCGCGGTTCTGGGCAGTCCGCTGGCAGCGTCTGCCGAGGCCCCCGGTCGCGGTTACTATTGGCCGGCCGCTGCGGCGCATCCGTCGATGCCGCGAGGCGCGCTGCTGCCGGTGTCGTCGGACGAGGGTCGTCCGACCCTCGAGACCGTTCTCCACGGACCCACCGACGATCCGTTCGGGCATCTGAACATCGTTGGCGCACTCCGCCGTTCCATGGCCAAGGCCGGCTATTCGAACCTCAAGGAGTTCCAGAAGGTCGGGCTCTCGGCCTGCGATTAGGGCTACCGGCGGAGTCGCCGCGAGACGCCTATGTGACAAGGTACGATGTCAAGGTGTCTGTATCACGCGGTAACGGTTACTCACAGCCCGAGCAGCCTGAAGCCCGCCGCGACCACGATTTCGATGTGCTGATCATCGGATCGGGGTTCGGTGGGAGTGTCAGTGCGTTGCGGCTGGTCGAGAAGGGCTACAAGGTCGGTGTCGTCGAGGCCGGTCGTCGGTTCACCGACGACCAGTTCGCCAAGACGAGCTGGCGGCTCCACAAGTGGCTGTGGGCTCCCAGGCTGGGGATGTTCGGCATCCAGCGGATCCATCTCCTCAAAGATGTGATGATCCTGGCCGGCGCGGGGGTGGGCGGCGGTTCGCTGAATTACGCCAACACCCTGTACAAGCCGCCGACGCCGTTCTTCAAGGATCCGCAGTGGGCGCACATCACGGACTGGGAGAGTGAACTCTCGCCCTACTATGAGCAGGCCCGCCGGATGCTCGGTGTGGTGACCACGCCAATCGAGACCCATGCGGATCACGTGATGCGCAAGGTCGCCGACGACATGGGTGTGGGGGATACGTTCGGTCCCACGCCCGTTGGTGTCTTCTTCGGCGAAAAGTCGGGTGGCACAGGACTTCCCGGCGAGAAGGTGGCAGATCCATACTTCGGGGGCGTCGGTCCCGACCGGACCGTGTGCACCGAATGCGGCGCCTGTATGACCGGCTGCCGGGTGGGTGCGAAGAACACACTGCTGAAGAACTATCTGGGTCTGGCCGAATCCCGAGGGGCGACGATCATCGACCGCACCACGGTGACCGGGCTGACGCAGCGCGCAGGCGGGAGTTGGTCGGTCCAGACCAGCCGGTCCGCAGCGTGGGGCCGGGTGGGCGCCCGTCGCCGGACGCTGACCGCGGGCCAGGTGATCGTGGCCGCGGGCACGTTCAACACGCAGAAGATCATGCACCTGAACAAGAACAGCGGTGCGTTGCCGGAGGTGTCCGACGCCCTGGGGCTGCTGACCCGAACCAACTCCGAGTCGATTCTCGGTGCGATGCGCCGCACGTACGATCCGGCTCAGGATTTCTCCGAGGGCATCGCGATCACCTCGTCGTTCCATCCGGCACCGGACACCCACATCGAACCGGTGCGTTATGGCAAGGGCTCCAATGCGATTGCGTTGCTGCAGACTCTGCTGACCGACGGCGAACCGGGCCGGTCGCGGCGGCTCAAACTGGTCGACAAGGTGCGTGAGGAAGGGCTGGGCAGTCTGTTCCAGCTGATCAAGCTGAGGCACTGGAGCCAGCGGACGGTGATCCTCCTGGTGATGCAGAACCGGAACAACTCGCTGACCACCTTTGTGCAGAAATTCGGTCCGTGGCGGTTTGTGAACAGCAAGCAGGGCCACGGCGAACCCAATCCGACGTGGATCCCGGCCGGCAACGAGGCGACCGAACTGGCGGCGGCCCAGTTCGACGGACTCGCCGGTGGAACCTGGGGCGACGTGTTCAACATGCCGCTGACCGCTCACTACCTGGGTGGATGTGTCATCTCGGACGACCCCGAGACCGGTGTTGTCGACCCGTACCACCGCGTGTGGAACTACCCGACGCTGCACATCACCGACGGCGCGGCGATCTCGGCCAACCTGGGTGTGAACCCGTCGTTGTCGATCTGCGCGCAGGCCGAGCGCGCAGTTGCGTTGTGGCCCAACAAGGGTGAAGCGGACAAGCGGCCCGAGCAGGGGCAAGCCTACGTCCGGATTGCGCCGACGCCGCCGATCGCTCCGGTGGTTCCAGAAGGCGCGCCGGGCGCCCTACGGCTCCCGCTGACCGTGGTGGACACGCCGCTGCAGGCAGGTGCCTGATGTCTGATCGTCTCCCCAGGGACAGATCACATCGCCGACGCGTTTAGACTGATCGGCGTGGTAGACAGCGTAGACACAGGTGTGCAAGCAGCAGCTCCGCGACCGGTACTGGTGGTCGATTTCGGCGCGCAGTACGCGCAGCTGATCGCTCGGCGGGTCCGTGAGGCCCGGATCTATTCGGAGGTTGTCGCCCATACCGCGACACTCGACGAGATCAAGGCGAAAGATCCTGTTGCACTGATACTTTCAGGCGGTCCGGCCTCGGTGTACGCCGAGGATGCGCCAGGGATCGACGGAGGTCTGTTCGACCTGGGGATTCCCGTGATGGGGATCTGCTACGGGTACCAGGCGATGGCCAACGCGCTCGGCGGTGTGGTCGCGAACACCGGCGGTCGTGAGTTCGGCAGAACCACCATGAGCACCACCGGCGGCGTGCTGCACGGAGGAACCCCGGACGAGCAGCCGGTGTGGATGAGTCACAACGACGCAGTCCAGGAGCCGCCGCCCGGATTCGTGGTCACCGCGTCGACACCGGGTGCGCCGGTTGCGGCCTTCGAATGTGTGGAGCGCCAGATGGCCGGCGTCCAGTACCACCCCGAGGTCATGCACACACCGCACGGCCAGCATGTGCTCACCCGGTTCCTCTACGAGATCGCCGGGCTCACACCCACCTGGACCGCGTCGAACATCGCCGATGCCCTCGTGGAGCAGGTTCGCAAACAGATCGGGGACGGTCTGGCCATCTGCGGACTGTCCGGTGGCGTCGACTCGGCAGTGGCCGCGGCCCTGGTCCAGCGGGCTGTCGGGGATCGCCTCACCTGTGTGTTCGTCGACCACGGTCTGCTGCGCGCCGGTGAGCGCGAACAGGTTCAGCACGATTTTGTCGCCGCGACGGGCGCCCGACTGGTCACCGTCGACGCCGAAGAGACCTTTCTGCGGGAACTCGCCGACGTGAGTGATCCGGAGGCCAAGCGCAAGATCATCGGGCGTGAGTTCATCCGGTCGTTCGAGGGTGCCGTCAGCGATGTCCTCGGTGACCGGGCCGCCCACGGTGACAAGGTGGAGTTCCTGGTGCAGGGCACCCTCTACCCGGATGTTGTCGAATCCGGTGGCGGTAGCGGTACCGCGAACATCAAGAGTCACCACAACGTCGGTGGACTTCCGGAAGATCTCGAGTTCAGTCTGGTCGAACCCCTTCGTCTGCTGTTCAAGGACGAGGTCCGTGCGGTTGGCCGCGAGCTGGGCCTGCCCGAGGAAATCGTTGCGCGCCAACCTTTCCCGGGTCCGGGGCTGGCCATCCGCATCGTCGGCTCGGTCAACGCCGAGCGTCTCGCGTTGCTTCGCAAGGCCGATCTCATCGCTCGTGAGGAACTCACGGCGGCCGGCCTCGACAACCAGATCTGGCAGTGCCCCGTGGTGCTGCTCGCCGACGTCCGCAGCGTGGGTGTCCAGGGCGACGGCCGTACGTACGGTCATCCGATCGTCCTGCGGCCGGTGTCGAGTGAAGACGCGATGACCGCCGACTGGACGCGCATCCCGTATGAGGTCCTCGAACTCATCTCGACCCGCATCACCAACGAGGTGCCCGAGGTCAACCGGGTGGTTCTCGACGTGACGAGCAAGCCGCCGGGCACCATCGAGTGGGAGTGAACTCCGGCGGCTGAGCACTACTCTGCGGGCTCTTCGTCCTGATTGCTGTGCTGTGGAGTGTTCTTGTCGTGGCGTCCGCCGCTGAAGATCAGCGCCAGTCCGACCAGGACGGCGACGGCCAGAGCGCTCCACAGCGCCGTACCCGAATTGGTGATGTCAGGGCTCCCGACGAGCCCCCACACCGCCACCAGGAGAGCCGCGATCCCGCTCAGGGCCAGGGTCGGGGAGAACTTATTCACGGGTGACCTCCACATTTCCGAGCGCGGCACTCATGTCGACGGTCAGCACGGGGCCCTTGGTTCCGTCGGTGCCGCCGTCGAGGCCGTCGGGACATTTGACTTCTCCGACGGCGACATCGCAATCGGCACGGATGTTCATGTCGGCCGGAGCAATGACCTTGAACTCGCCGACGCCGACTTCCGCGGTGACTTTTGCGTCTTCCGTGAGGTTGATGTCCGTCAGGTCGAGGGTGCCGTTGCCCATGGACACCGAATAGCTGTCTTTCAGATCTGCGGTCGTCAGCGGCTTCCAGCTGCGGTCACCGACCCCACCCGAGGGGAAGTCGATACCGCTGATCAGCGAGGCGACTACCACGAATCCGGCGACGGGTATGGCGATCGGGATCAGTCCCAGGCCGCGCCGGGTGAACGCACCGATCAGCAGCCCACTCGCGAGAACCAACAACCCCACCGAGGCGACCTCGGCCGGACTGAGCCAGTCCACAACGCTGGAGAGGCCTGCGGTCACCGCGGTCGCGATGATCGCGACGCCGAGCACAACCGGAGTGAATCGCGACGAGGGCTTCTTTTCCTCCGGGGGCGTGGGCTCGGGGAGATCCCAGGCAAATGGTGCCACTCCCAACGGATCCCACGAGGGCGGCGACGGTGGCAGTGGGGAGTCGGACGCTGTCGACGGCGGGGAATCGGATGCAGTCGCATCGGGGCCCGCGCCGGTGGGGGCGGTGCTCGTTGTCTCGTCTTTGAGCCATGATCGCGGGGTCCACCGCTGGAACTGCTCGGTAACCGGGTCGGAACCTGCGGACTCACTGCTCCACCACGATCCGGGGGTAGAAGGCGGCTGCCCGCCGGCGCGGGCGGTACCGGACTGTTGCCCGAGAGTGTCTGCGCTGGTTCCGGGTTCGGGGATCGGTGTCCGCTGGTACAGAAGCCACCATCCGAGCAGCATCAGGGCCGTTCCGGCCAGACCGCCCCCGCTCCAGGCGAGGTTGGGTTGCAGGACCAGGACCAGGATCACCAGCACGACGATGGCCGCGACGGTTGGTGGATGCGACGACGAATGCCGGAAACCATGCCACCGGCGCTGATGCCGGGTGCCGGGCTGTGAGCTCGCCGAACCCTCGGGCAATACGATCCACGCGGCCACGTAGAGCACCAGCCCTGACCCGCCGAACAGGGCTGCGACGATGAACGCGACCTTGACCAGGGTCGGATCCACCTTGTAGCGGGCACCGATGCCGGCGCACACACCACCGACCGTCGATCCGGTGGTCGCCCGGGCGGGCCGGGTCTGCCACATCTTCTGCACTTGCTTCTGCAAGTCGTCGGTACCTGTACCGGTGCCACTGGTTGCCATGTCGAACTCCGCCTCGATACATCTGTGTGCGTGCTGTTGATTCAATTCTGCGGAGCCGCGGGCCAGTGCACCATCGGGATTCACCCTGATTTGCACCCTGTCTTCACATCTGGGGTATGTCCCCGATGTGCCGCCCGGTCCGGGCATGCCAGTATCGATTGATGTCCACTGCCACGCGTGTCCACCGCCGTGATGGAGGTCGCGTCATCGGCGGAGTCGCCGGCGGTGTGGCCGATCATCTCGGCGTCGACGCTTTTCGGGTGCGCGTTGTGTTCGTGGTGCTCAGCGCGCTGGCCGGCGCCGGGATCTGCGCGTACGGCCTGCTCTGGTTCCTCTGCCCACCCGGCACCGACACGGCGCCGCCCACCAAGTCCGAACGTAGACAAGGGATCGGGCTCGCCATCGTCGGCCTGGTCGCGGTGATCCTGGTCGGGTTCGTCGCCTCGGGCACGCCGGCGCAGTTCCTCATCCCCCTGGTGGTTGTTGCCATCGGGGCGTCTCTGGTGTGGCGCGAGCTCGACTCGAGCTGGCGGCCACGATCGGCATCGGCGCGTGCGCTCACGTGGACCCGGATCGCCGGTGGCGCAACGCTGGTGGTGATCGGGTTGGTGGTGGTCGTGCTGGCGAGCAACAACAAGATCGGCGGCTTGAGTACGGTCTTGTTGGCGGTCGCAGCCACATTCACCGGCGTGATGCTGCTGACGATTCCCCTGTGGTTGCGGATGGCCCGCATGCTCGGATCCGAACGCGCTGCCCGGATCCGGAACATCGAACGTGAGGAAATTGCTGCGCACCTGCATGATTCGGTCCTGCAGACGCTGGCGCTGATCCAGAAACGGGCGGCACATTCCGACGAGGTCCAGCGGCTGGCACGCAGCCAGGAACGAGAACTGCGCAGTTACCTGTTCGGAGAGGTTGACCGACACAGTGATTCGCTGACCGCCGCCATCAAATCCGTTGCCGCCGAGGTGGAGGACCACTACGGGGTGGAGGTCGAGGTGGTGACAGTCGGCGATGTCACCGCAGACGATCCGGGGTGGACCACCGACACCAGGAGGTGGGCGGCGCTGATCGCGGCCACCCGGGAAGCTGTGGTGAACGCGGCCAAGCACTCTGGCGAACGCTCGGTCGATGTGTACGCGGAGGTCGATGTCGGGCAGATCGTGGTGTACGTCCGCGACCGCGGAGTGGGCTTTGATCCGGACGAGGTGCCCGAAGATCGTCGCGGTGTGTCGGGTTCCATCAAAGGCCGGGTGATCCGGCACGGCGGTAGCGTTGACATCAAGTCGTCGCCGGGCAAAGGCGTCGACGTCCGGATGGCCATGCCGCGCGGTGAGCACGGTGGTGAGGCGCCGGTGGAGAACGGCGATCACACGGCTGTGGATAGGGGCGGGACGCCGGGGGACAACGGCGGCGGGACGCCGGGAGACAAGAACGGCGAGATGCCGGGAGACGGAGACCAGGGACATGACCGGGCGTAGCGGACCGTACCGGGTGTTCTTGGTGGACGACCACGGAGTCTTCCGTTCCGGGGTCCGTGCCGAACTCGCGTCCGAGGCCGATGTACAGGTTGTCGGTGAGGCGGGATCGGTGGTCGATGCGATTGCCGGGATCCTGCAGTCGGCGCCGGATGTGGTGTTGCTCGATGTCCACATGCCGGCCGGTGGCGGGATCGCGGTCCTGCGGGGTGTGGCCGACGCTGCACCGAGCAATCCACCGGTGTTCTTGGCGCTCAGTGTTTCTGACGCCGCCGAGGATGTGATCGCCACCATCCGCGCGGGTGCTCGTGGCTATGTCACCAAGACGATCGACGGTGCCGAGCTCGCCGAGTCGGTGCGTCGGGTGGCCGACGGTGATGCGGTGTTCAGTCCACGTCTTGCCGGGTTCGTGCTCGACTCGTTCACCGGCCGCTCGCCGGTACCCGAGCCGCAACTCGATCCCGAACTCGATTCGCTGACCCCGCGTGAGATGGAGGTGCTGCGGTTGCTGGCCCGCGGTTTCACCTATCGCGAGATCGCGGAGGATCTGGTGATCTCGATCAAGACCGTGGAAACACATGCCTCGAACGTCCTGCGCAAAACCCAGCAATCGAACCGCAATGCGCTCACCCGCTGGGCCGTGAACCGGCACATTCACTGACTGCCCGGCACAGCCCGGCCGGGTGATGTGTCAGCGAACCAGGGCGATGATGGTGATCGCGATGGCGGCCAGCATCACGAACACCAGGAACACCGCGGCGGCCAGACCGAGATGCCGCTGCGGCGACTGCTGGTTCGGGGGTTGCGCAGCAGCCCAGGATGCCGGGTAGGACGGTCCGGAGACCTCGGTGGCCTGCCATGGATCCCGGCCGGCCGGCCGGGAGGTGGGGGACGGGTTCGGCCACGCCGGGTTGCGCGCCTGCGGATCGGGGCCGGGCACACCGGTGACAGCGGGGAGCCCGGATTCGGTGGCCGTCGGTATCCGACGGGTGGTGGTGCGATGCGGGGTTCCGGAAGGTCTGCGGTCGAGTGGTGTGGTCAGGATCAGCGCGGTGTTGCTGTTGTCACCGGCGGCCACCTGGGCCAGACGGTCCCGGACCTGGGCCATGGTCGGGCGGCGGGCCGGGCTGGGTTCGAGCATCGCCAGAAGCGCGCCTTCGAGCGGGCCGGATCGTTTGGGCGGGATGATCTCGCCGCGGGCGACTCTGTGCAGCACGACAAGTGAGTTCTCGTCGACGCCGAAGGGCGGCTGACCTTCGACCGAGGTGTAAAGGGTGGATCCCAGGGAGTAGACGTCGGAGGCCTCGCTCGGATCCTCACCGCGCGCCACCTCGGGGGCGAAGTACGCCGGGGTCCCGGTGATCACTCCGGTCTGTGTCAGCTGGACATCGTCTTTGGATCGGGAGATGCCGAAGTCGGTGAGTTTCACCAGGCCGGCGTTGCGGCCCTCGGCGATCAGGATGTTGCCGGGCTTGATGTCGCGGTGCAGGATGCCGGCGGTGTGGGCTTCGACCATGGCGTCGGCGATCTGGGCACCGATCTGTGCCACCTGATCGACGGGCAGGGTGCCGGACTGGTGCAAGATCTCGGCCACGCTGCGCGAGGGCAGGTACTCCATGACAAGCCAGGGCTCACCGGAGTCGAGTGCCACATCGTGCATGGCGATGGCGTTGCGGTGGCTGAGCCGGGCGGCGATCCGGCCCTCCCGCATCGCGCGCTGCCGCATCTCGGCCGCCGAATCGTCGGTCATCCCGGCGACGGAGAGCACCTGTTTGATCGCGACCTCGCGGTCGAGGAGGGTGTCGTGCGCCAGCCAGACCGCGCCCATGCCGCCGCCGCCGATCTTCGAACGCAGGCGGTATCGCCCGGCCACCAGGTAGTCGGGGCCGGGAACGCGGTACGAAGGGGCGCTCACGGGTCTGACCTTAGTGGACGCTGTGGCGGGTGTGGATGGTGTGCCACCCGGCCCGGCATTTCGGGGCCGACGCGCCGTGTGTGTTTGACGCTTGTCGGAGGGCTGACCTACGCTCGGAGATATCGAAAACATGTTCGAGTTTCGGTTCGAGTTCTGACGGTGGCCCACCTTCCCTGTGCCACTTCTTCGCCTCGGCGGGGAGTGATGTGGAGGTGTGATGCACGCTTTGGAGACGGCGCCGGAAGCGGTACCGAGTAAGGCGCAGAAGCTGGAGATGTTGCGGCAGACCCTGGCTGCTGCCACCACTCGGTCACGCCCCGAATCCGTTGTGCCGCAGCGTCAGATGTCTGCTGTGCGGAACGACGATGAAAAGTACTCGGAGCGGGATCGGCTGCCGGTTCCACCGGCTTTCGAGCGGGTGCTGCCACCCTGCGGTCTGGCTCGGGGCACGGTGCTGGCGCTGGAAGGAGCGCGATCGCCGTTGCTGTCACTGATCGCCCAGGTGAGCGCTGATGGAGGTCACGTGGCCGTGATCGGCCAACCGCAGTTGGGGCTGTTGGCGGCGGTGGAGATGGGCGCGGATCTGTCCCGGATCGCGGTGATCCCCGACCCGGGGCCGGACCCGGTGGAGATCGCGGCCGTATTGCTCGACGGGCTCGATCTGGTGGTGGTCGGGCTCGGTGGGTTCAGTGTGCCGCCCTCCCGTAGCCGGGTGGTGATGGCCCGGGCCCGCAGCAAGGGGGCGGTCCTGGTGGTCACCGACGGGCAGTGGTCGGGGGCGCATGTGAAAGTGCAGTCCCGGGTGTGCGACTACCGGCATCAACCATCGGGGGCCGGGCAGTCCGGTCGCAGACGCGGGCATGGACGGCTCGGTGGGGTGTCCCTGATGGTGCGCTCGCGTGGCCGTGGGTTTGCCGGGGCCACCACCCGGCTGGACGTGATACATCGCGACAACCGGGTTCAGCTGGTGGATTCGGTGGCTGACATCGCACCGATCCCGGATATCCCGGAGAACCGTCCGAACATTGTTGATGGACAGGATGTTTCATCATCCGAGATGCTCAAGGTGGCGCTGTAGATGAGTGGGCGGGTGTTCGGTGTGTGGTGCCCGGACTGGCCGGCGGTGGCGGCGGCGGCGGAGGTCGACATCTCGCCGGAGCGGCCGGTGGCGGTGTTGCAGGCGGGGCGGGTCATAGCCTGCTCGGCCGCGGCCCGCGGCGCCGGGGTGCGCAGGGAGATGCGCAAGCGCGATGCGCAGGCCCGGTGTCCGCAGTTGGTTGTCGCCGACGCGGACCTCGGCCGGGATGCTCGCTTGTTCGAACCTGTGGTGGCTGCTGTTGCCGAGTTGATCCCCGTGGTGGAGGTGCTGCGGCCGGGGTTGCTGGTGTTGCCGGCCCGTGGGGTGGCCCGATACTTCGGGAGTGAGGAGATCGCGGCCGAGAAGCTGACTGATGTGGTGTCCGCCTGTGGTGTCGAGTCGCAGGTCGGGGTGGCCGACGAACTGTTCACCGCGATCATCGCCGCCCGCCGCGGGCTGGTGATTCCTCCCGGGCAGGGTGCCGGATTCCTTGCGCCCCTGCGTATCTCGGAGCTGGCGGTGGAGCCGAGTATGTGCGCCGATGATCGGGTTGCCCTTGTTGATCTGTTGTGGCGGATGGGTTTACGGACCATCGGTGACTTTGCGGCGTTGTCGGCGACCGATGTGGCCACCAGGTTTGCGGCCGATGCGATCTTTGCCCACCGCACGGCGAGGGCCCTGCCGCAACGTCCGGCCTCCGGGCAGGCGCCGCCGCCTGACCTGGTGGTGGAGCACCAGTGCGACCCGCCGATCGACCGGGTGGATGCGGCCGCCTTTGTCGGACGCCGGCTGTCTGCCCAGCTGCATGATCTGCTGGCGGCGGCGTCGGTGGCCTGCACCAGGCTGACCGTGCAGGCGGTCACCGAGAGCGGTCGCGAGTACTCGCGTACCTGGCGATGCGCGGAGCCGCTGACGCCGGATGCCACGGCCGACCGGATCCGCTGGCAGGTGGAGGGGTGGCTCACCGGTCGAAGTGCCACTGACCGCCCGGATGGGCCGGTGGTTCTGATCCGGCTGGACCCGGTGGAGGTGATCGGTTCGGGTGCGATGCAGCTCGGATTCACCGGTGGTGGACTGACCGGCGGTGACGGTGAGGTGGCCGAGCGGGTGCGCCGGGCTCTGGTTCGTGTGCAGGGTCTGCTCGGTGGTGAGCGGGTCAAGGTTCCGGTGCGCAGCGGTGGTCGGGGGCCGGCTCAGCAGATAACGCTGGTGCCGCTGGGTGATGAGTTGGTGGCGGCATCGGATCCGTCGGCGCCGTGGCCGGGCAGATTGCCCGGTCCATCTCCGGCGATCCTGCCGATGGCCCCGGTGCGGGTGCTCGATGTCGAAGACCACCCCGTCGAGGTCACGGCGCGGGGCAGCTTCAGTGCGGAGCCGACCAGTCTGTGCTGGGGCAAGCGCACCTGGGCGCTGAGCTGGTGGGCCGGGCCGTGGGCTGTCGACGAACACTGGTGGTCCGCTGCCGACGGTGGTGCACATGCCGGCTCATATTCGAGAGCTCAAGTGCTGCTGGAGGATTCGAGAGCTCTGCTCTTGCTCTACCAGCAAGGGAAGTGGGTGGTGGAAGGAGTCTATGAGTAGCCGAAAGTGGTGGGTTCTGGCGAGCAAACCCGCAGGTCACCTTCACCAGAACCCACCAAACCACCAGCCTTGGGTCAGCCCGGGACCTTCGCCACGGATTGCTGCAGCATCGGAACCACCTGGTCTACGGCGATCGCGATGGACTGCGGGGTGCCGGCGGCCAACGCGACGTTGATCTCACTCTTCTCGTCGAGCATGATGGCCCGGCCGTCTTGGACGACGCTGAGCGAATTGATCAGCGCATCCGAGGTCAGGTCGCTCATCGGCTTGGAGATCGTGGTGAAAATGGCCACCTGCGCGTTCAGCGCCGCCACCTGCTCTGCCGACACGGCCGCGAAGAACCCGCTGGGCTGCAATGCCAGCAACGGGGGATAGGCGACAAAACCCATCTCGGCGAACACGTCGAACCGGGCATCTCCGGCGACATAGGCGCCGTAGGCGTCCGCGAACTTCGCCGCGTAGACGAAGGTCTTGTCCTTGAAGGCGGGGTTTGCGGTCGCTGCGGCTTCGATCTTTCCCGATGTATCGGCCACTGCCTGTTCGGCTTCGGAGGTCTTGCCGATCGCCTCGCCGATGATCTGGGTCTGGGTCCGCCAGTCGACGGCGAAGTCAGGGGCTCCCGCCGGCGCAGTCGCAACCGGTGCGATCTGTGAGAGTCGATCGAATACCCTCTGGTCCGATGCCGCGCGGACGTTGAGGATCAGGTCGGGCTCGAGGAGTTCGATCTGTTCGTAGTTGTAGGTGGTGCCACTGTTCGCGATGACAGTGGGGGACGAATCGTCGAACAGATCAGTCGCCCAGGACCCGACACCCTTGTTGGCTTCTCCGAAACCCTGCCAGTCATAGATGGCAATCGGTTTGACGCCCAAGGACAGCGCTATCTCTCCATCCGACCAGCCCAATGCCACGACTTTGAGTTCGTCGCCCGACTTGCGGACAACGGTGTCGGGACCGCTCGCGACCGACCCGACCACCTCCCCGTCGGATGAAGACGAATCAGATGACGAACACGCCGCCATCGCCGTGGTCAGCGCCACCGCAACGGTGAGCGCCCCCAGAACACGCCGCACAGATCTCATGTTTCCCTTGCCCTTCCATCGGACCGGTGGATACCGGTATCAGCCCAGATCATCGAGTTCGGCCCTGAAATTGGCCGTATCGCCTTGCACTTCAGCTATCTGCACCGCTCCGTTCGCCAGTGGGATGACCATCGGGGTCTGGGTTTCGGGATCATTGATCACCCGCGACCGGACCCCGAACACGGCCTCGATGGTCTCCTCTGTGACCACCTCGGCCGGTGGACCTTCAGCGACCACCACGCCGCTGCGCATCGCGATGAGGTGGGTCGCGTAACGCGCTGCCTGGTTGAGGTCATGGAGGACCGCGACGAGAGTCGAACCCTCCTTGTTCAGCCGAGCGCACAACTCGAGGATCTCGAGTTGATGGGCCAGATCGAGGTAGGTCGTCGGCTCGTCGAGGAGCAGGATGGGCGTTTCCTGGGCCAGGGCCATGGCGATCCACACGCGTTGTCGCTGACCACCGGACAAGGCTTCGACCGGTCGCGTGGACAGGTCCATCAAGCGGGTGGCGGCCAATGCATTGCGAACAGCGTTCTCGTCGTCGTCCGTCCACTGCTTGAACATCTTCTGATACGGAAAGCGGCCGCGAGAGACCAGATCCACCACGTTGATGCCTTCGGGGGCAAGGGACTGCTGCGGCAGGAGCCCGACCTGCCGGGCGAACTCCTTGCCGTTGAACGAATTGACGTTCTTGCCGTCGAGGAGCACCGTGCCGCCGACGGGCTTGAGCAGCCGTGACAGTGCCCGGAGCAACGTCGACTTGCCGCAGGCATTGGGGCCGACGATCACGGTGAACGAACCGTCCGGGATCGTGACGTCGAGGCCGGCGATGATGAGCCGCTTGTCGTAACCGACATCGAGAGACTCACCGGACAGGCGTCCGGTGTAGGTCGGTGATTCGGTCACGTGGATGCCTTTCGGGACTGGACGATGAGGAGACCGAGCAGGTACACGCCACCGAGTGCGGTGGTCACCACACCGACCGGGAGTTGTATCGGTGCGAGCAGGGTCCGGGCGATCGCATCGCTGATCACCAGCAGGGTGGCCCCCACCGCTGCTCCGGTGACCAGTGGAATGCCCGGGCTGCGGGTGATCCGCATGGCAACCTGTGGCGCGATGAGCGCGATGAACGCGATCGGCCCGGCCACCGCGGTCACGACCGCGACCAGACCGACACCGATGATCAGCAGGTACAACTGGACGCGTTCGGTGTGGACTCCCTTGCTGCGGGCCGAATCCTGACCGAGCTCGAACATCCGCATACTCGGTGTGAAGAAAGTCAGGGCCGGGATGAGGATCACCAATACGACAACGACGGGGATGACGTCCTGGAATCGCAGTTGTTCGAAGATCCCCTGCCCCCAGGCCGCCGCGGCTGCGGCGTTCTCGACTCGGGCGCGGACCAGCAGGACGCCGTTGAAGGCGGTGAGCATCGCGCTGACACCGATGCCGATGACGATGAGCCGATATCCCTGCACCCCGCCGCGGAATGCCAGTACATAGATGACAACACCGGTGAGGAGGCCGCCGATCAGCGACCCGAAGGTCGCCCCGTTGTAGCCCAGACCGAACACCAGCAGCGCCATCAGCGCACCGGTGTTGGCGCCCGCGGTGAATCCGATGATGTCGGGGCTGCCCAGCGGGTTTCTCGTCACCGTCTGAAAGATGGCCCCGCTCAAGGCAAGTGCGGCGCCGCCGAAGATGGCGACCAGTACTCGCGGTAGCCGGCCTTCGACGACGATCCTGGTGACCGCCGGTGTCTCGGTTCCGGCGAACGCCCCGAACACCCGATCCAGTGGCAGGTTCGCGCCTTCGACGGATCCGACGGTCAGCGACCACAGCGACACTCCGACGGTCACGACCGCCAGCGCGGCGGTGATCACCACCGTCCGCAGATCCACCTTGATGCTCAGTCTGCCGGAGAACGATCGAAGGAATTTGGTTCTGGTGGGCCAGATTGCGGGTTCGGGCCGCGCTGTCGAGGTGCTCATAGTTCGTTGAACTTGCTGTTGCGGGCCAGGTAGATGAGGACCGGCGCGCCGATGAACGCGACCACCATCCCGACCGGTACCTCGGTCGGGGCGATCACCCTGCCGATCACGTCCGAGCCGAGAAAGAGTACGGGGGCGAACAGCATGCTGGCCGGGATGATCCACTTCTGGTCGGGACCGACAACCGTGCGGACGGCGTGCGGAACCATCAGTCCCAGGAACGTGATCGGACCGACCGCTGCGGTGCCGGCGCCACAGAGCAGTGTCATGGACAGGAATCCGGCTCCACGCACGGAGGTCACCGGGACGCCGAGTGCCCGGGCCCGATCATCGCCGAGCGCGATGGCATTCAGGTAGGCCGTCAGCAGGAGCGCGATCACGAGACCGACGAGGATGTAGGGCCATATCGTTTCGAGAATCGACTGGGTCTGATCCTTCTGCAGCGAACCGACCTGCCAGCCACGGATGTTGTCGAAGGCCTTGGGGTCGACCATGGTCATCCCGAAGGCGACGCCGGTGAAGACACAACTCACCGCAACGCCGGTCAGGACGAGTTTGGCAGGGCTCGCCCCGCCGCGCCCCCGGGAACCGACGAAGTAGACCAGGATCGAGGCTGCGAACGCGCCGAGCATGGCGAACAGCACATTCCCCGACGTCGATGTGGCGCCGAAGACTGCGAACCCCAGCACCATCACGAAGTACGCACCTGCGTTGACGCCCAGGACGCCGGGGTCGGCCAGCGGGTTTCTGGTCAGGGCCTGGATGAGTGCGCCGGCGACGCCGAGCGCGGCACCGACGATGACGCCGAGCAAGGTGCGGGGGATTCGGTTGGACAAGATGATCTCGGCATTGGTGCTGCCGTCTCGGCCGTGCCAGATCGCGTGCCACACATCCGAGAACGGGATGTCGCCGCTGCCGACGAACACGCTGAGCAACATCACCACCACGAGCAACCCGGCCATGACCAGAAGGGCGAGAACGCGTTTGCCGTTCTGGACCAACGCCGAGTGTGGCTTTTCGGTGATCGGAGGTGCCAACGTCTGCACCATGTCGGCAACCTCGTTCTTCCACGCGGTGTTCACGATTTATGCCGGTTGACCACCCGAAGTTTGGGTAGCCTATCGACGTTTGGGTAGCCTAGCATTCGTAAAAATGGAATGTGACAAGACGAAACGAGCCGCCCCCGACGTTCTTCGGCAGCTACCGGTTGTCGGGGCGGGCCACAACTCCGAGGAACAACGGCAGTCCGGTTGCCGTGTCCACGATCTGAAAAACGAACGGCCGATCGGCGACGAACGTCTCCACCGGTTCGGGCGGTAGCGCGGTCACACCGACATCGGCCTGCGTGGCCGAGGCGGCAATCGTGCCTTTCTCGCCGACCGTGATCGAACTGTTCTGTGCCACAGCGGTGACCACCAACTGATCGCTGATCGCGGTGAGATCGGCGGCGTCTGTGAACAGATCGTGAACACCACGGCTTTCGAGCGTCGACTTGAGATCGACCTCCCCGGCGATGTCCCAGCGGGGCAGGCTCACATCGACCGACGACGCGGCGCCGGCTCGCAGTGCGGCGTCGGCATCGGCCAGTGCCGTCCCGCTCAGCAGAGCGTTCGGGTCGGATCCGTTGTCGGGCAGCAATATTTGCATTGCCAGGCTCTGTGAGTACGGGAGTTGCACCGCAGTCCAGCCGGGGCCGCGCCGCAGTGGCACATCCAATGTCTTGTGCATCGTGCTGACCTTCGACACCGAACCATCCGTGGTGGTGAACTCCGACGGGGCGGTGGACGCGGGTGAGAACGGCTGCTGCCAGGCGGCGGCGAGGAAGACAGTGGAGAGCAGACTGATCACGGTGTCCGTGCTGTACTCGGTGGGTGTCTGCGAGATCTCTCCGCCGGTGTTGACCGAAATCCATTCGTTGAGTGCAGATTCGGTCTGCGGCACAGAGAAGTCGACGGGATAGAGGCCGGTACCGAAGCTGCGTCCGAGCACGGCGAGGTACTCGTCGCCGACCACGAGGGAATCGTCGATGAAGATCCCCGATGCCTGGTGGAAGACGGGAGGCGACGGTGGGTTCTTGCGGTCCACACCACCGGGATCGCCCGAGACCCGGTCGAGCTGACCGATCAGAGCCGCCACGGCCTCGGTATCGGAGACACCGAGGACGGAATCGAGTTCGGCCGCGGTGTTGCCCCCAGCGCCGGCCCGCAACATCTGCAGCGTGACCATCGCGCCCCAGGGGGACACCACCTGGTTGGCGGCCGGCTCGGCACCGCGGATCATGTCGACACCCAGATCGCTGGTGTACCTGACCAACTCGGTGGCCGCGTCGCGGACCTCGTCGATGCCGATCTCCTCGAACTCGACATCGGGGGCGGTGGTCAATTCCACTGTCACAGCGGCTGGTTCGTCCGATGCGCAGGCGGCCGTGCCCAGCATCAGGATGGCCAGTGCAGTGGCTCCGAGCTTGTTCATGTGTTGGCTCCGCGGGCATCGACGGGCCAGTGCGTGACCACGTCATCCGCACCGACCACCACGAGGGTATCGGCGAGGTTGACCGCGGTGCAGACGTGATTGGGGGCGATCCGGACCCGTTCCCCCACCGCGGGGTGACGCGATCCGCCCGGGAAATCGATGGTCGCGTGGTGTTCGGAGAGAGCGGTGATGCGCGCCTCGGGTTCGTCGGGGAGACGGCCGCCGCCGCTGATCCAGGCCGGCTGGTCTGCTCCGAGTATCTTGCTCCCGACGTCGACCACGGCTCTTGCGTCGCTGCTGTGCACCACGGTGCCGACTGCCGTCAATGCCACGTCGGCCATGGTAGCGACCCCGAGTTCCACTTGCTGGGCGTCATTGAACACGTAGACACCCGGCCGGATCTCGGTGAGGACCGTGGAGTCGGTGGCCCCTGCCGACGGTGTGGAACCGCCACTGCAGATCACCGGGGTGATCTGGCGGCTGCGCAGGGATTCGCCGGCGACGAAAAGAGCGCGCGATTCCTGCCCGGCGGCGTCGCCCGGGCCGCCGCCCGGGCGGTAGCTGTGCCCGGGAAAGGTGAACGCACCGAGCACCTGAAGGCCGGCTCCGACGGCAGCGGCTCCCACTTCGCCCGCCAGTTCCGGGACGACGCCGGTGCGGTGATGCCCCGAATCGACCTCGACCAGCACCGAGGACCCGGGGAGCAGCGAGGCGAGTTGCTGCGCCCCGGCCACCGAATCGACCGCGAGCAGCACACGTGCCCGCGCCATCACTGCACGTAGTCGCGCCGCCTTGTTCTCGGTCAGCCACAGGGGGTAGGCGATGAACAGATCCGAGAATCCTTGGGCGGCAAAGGTTTCCGATTCTGCAATGGTGGCGACAGTCAGTCCCGTTGCACCGCTGTCCAATTGGCGCTGTCCGAGGATGAGGGACTTGTGGGTTTTTGCATGCGGTCGCAGCCGGAGTCCGGACGCCGCCGCGAACGCGGACATCCGGGCGATGTTCGCGTCGAGGACTTGCTCGTCGACCGCCAGGAACGGGGTGTCGAGGGCCGAGGTGGCAGTCAGGATCCGGTTGTCCGGTCCGGGCTGCCGGGTGCTGTGCTCTACCACGAGATACCGGGTATCAGATTGAGCGTCTTGCGGGTGAGACGTCGTGCGCCGCTGTCGACCAACGCCGCTCGTGCCGGCCGGGCCAGCGTGTGTGCCCGGTCGCGGACGGTGTGTGCCCGGGCGACGACCGGATCCTGTTCCCCGGCGATGGTGGTCTCTCCAGGCGTGGTGGCCGAATCGGGGAACAGCAAATAGCCCTGATGGTGGATCCGTGCTGTCAGTTTCGGGGTGAGGAACTGTCCCAGTTGCGCGAGCGTGCCCAGTGGGGTGTCGATGCGGCGTGGGCGTTCGATGATCCCGCGCACCACGATCGCGGCGGCGGTACGCGGGCTGAGGACCTTCGCTTGGTCGTAGGCCTTGGTGGGCGCGATCATCCGGGTTCGGGTCAGCGGCATGTGGATGTTGGTGAAGGTGATGTGGTCGGAGATGGTCTCGGTGGCGGTGACATCGCTGAACGCCTCCAACGCCGCCTTCGACGCGATGTAGGCCGCGAATCGAGGCCCGCGTGCCTGCACGCCGATGCTCGACACATTCACGATGTGACCGGTCTTGCGTTCCTTCATGTGAGGCAACAATGCCAGAGTCAGGTTCACCGCTCCGAAGTAGTTCACCGCCATCGTCCGCTCGTAGTCGTGGGCGCGGTCGGTGGCGTCGATGGTCGCCCGGCGGATGGATCGGCCGGCGTTGTTGACCAGGACGTCGACGAATTGATGCTCCTCGATGATGGTCTGGACGGTCAGGTGTACCGATTCTCGGTCGGTGATGTCGCACGGATACGGGTGCGCGTGACCGGCGGGAAGCCCGGGTTCGGGTTTATCGGCGCCGATTTCGGTTGCGGCCGTGGCCAGTTCGTCGGCGCTGCGCGCAAGGAGGAACACCGTCGCACCCTTGCGGACACACATGCGGGCCGCTTCTTTTCCGATCCCGGTGGATCCGCCGGTGATGAGGATGTGGCGGCCGACCAACGGGCCTCGGGGGTCGGGTCGGCGATGGCGCGCGGGATCGAGGTTGCTGTTCCAGTATCGCCAGAGCCGTGGGCCGTAGTCGATGAGATCGGGGAGGACGATGCCGTATCCGTTCAGGATCCCGAATGTCTTGTCGGCCTTGAACGTTGTCGGGAGCGACAGGGTGTCGAGGATGGCCGGGGGGATGCCCTGCTGGAGTGCCACGAGGTCGCGGCCGGTGCGCAGCACACCGCGCCGGCCACGGTTGATGACCCACGAGGCGATGCGGGCCGGGATCAGATCGTGGCCCTGTGGCCCGGCAAAGGCCGGTGCGATGGCGTTGTAGAGGTCGGTGATGGTCTGCGGCTCCGGGTTGACCAGGTGGAAGACCTCGCCACCGACATCGTGTGCGAGTTCGTCGCCGGGGCCGGTCACGTCGTGGCGCATCAGGGTGACCAGCGCGTCGGCGACAAAATCGACCGGCACGATGTTCGTCAGGCCCAGGTCGGGCATCGGAATCGTCCAGCGTGCCGGCAGACGGCCGAGTTCTCCCAGGTATCCGAAGAAGTAGTAGGGGCCGTCGACCTTGTCCATCTCGCCGGTGGTCGAGTCGCCGACCACGATCGCCGGGCGATAGACGCGCCAGCGCAGATCGCCGGCCTCTCGGACCAGTTTCTCCGATTCGAATTTGGTGCGGTGGTAGGGCGACGGGAATTCCTGTCCGAGATCGAAGTCGGCTTCGGTGAAGTCGCCGACGTGATCGCCGGCCACCGCGATCGACGACACGTGATGCAACATCGCCTGATGCCGGCGGGCGAAGTCGATCACCCGGGCGGTCCCGTCGACGTTGACGGCCTGTTGGGCGTCGGCGTCGGCGGTCATGTCGTAGATGGCACCGAGATGCAGGACGTGGCCCACCCCGGTGAAGTCGTGGGCGGGGTCGATTCCGAGGTCCTCGGCGCTCAGATCGCCCTCGACCAACTGCAGCCGATGCCTGCCTGGCCAGTCGGCGATCGAGGTGGTCAGGCGTTCGTACGAGCCCGGTCGCGTCAGTGCGTAGACGGTTGTCTGCGGATCCTCTGCTTCGAGTATCTCGAGCAGGCGGGGCAGTACACGTCGCCCGATGAAGCCGGTGCCACCGGTGATGAAGTAGTCGGACATGACGTCTCCTCCCAGAAATGTGGAGGCGTGCCAAAGGCGTGGTCCCCACCCGTTGACCCGACGTATATGTAGTTGAGGGTAACAGGTAACTTGCTCATCGAATGTATGTTCGATACCCTGCACTATGGGCTGGCACAATGGCCCTCCGACCTGGTCGGAGATGGAGCGCGTACTGTCTGGTCGACCATCGAACGGTGGTCGGTCCGGTGAGACATTTGCCGGTGACGGCAGCGATAGTCCGGCCTGGTCCCGCAAACGCGAACCGTATGAGGCCGGGACGCTGCGCCGGGGTGTTTCTGACACTCGATACGCCGAATTGCACGCCCATTCCTCATACAGCTTTCTCGACGGTGCCAGCAGCCCGGAGGAGATGGCCGAAGAGGCGTACCGGCTGGGGCTCGAGGCGCTGGCGATCACCGATCACAACGGCTTCTACGGGGTGGTTCGGTTTGCCGAGGCTGCACTGGAATGGGAACTGCCCACCATCTTCGGATCCGAATTGTCGTTGCAACACGACTCGTCCCGGACCGGCGTCGCCGACCCGGATGGTTCTCATCTGCTGGTGCTGGCGCGAGGGCAGGAAGGGTACCGGCGACTGTCGCGACAGCTCGCAGACGGTCACATGGCGGCCGGGGAGAAGGGCCTGCTGCGTTTCGACATCGACACGTTGGCACAAGCGGCGCAGGGGCATTGGCTGATCCTGACCGGTTGCCGGAAAGGCGATGTGCGGCGCGCTCTGGACACGGGCGGTCCGTCGGCTGCCGAGAACGCGCTGCGTGATCTGCTGGAGAAGTTCGGCCGCGACAACGTGGTGATGGAGCTGACCGCCGCGGGTGTTGCCGAGGACGACGAGCGCAATGCGATGTTGGCGCAGATCGCCAACCGCAACCGGGTCCAGACGGTGGCGACAACGGGTGCGCACTTCTCGGCACCGCATCGTCGGCGGCTGGCGATGGCCATGGCCGCGGTGCGGGCACGACGCAGTCTTGACGAGATGGACGGCTGGCTCGGTCCACTCGGCGGCGCGCACCTGCGCAGCGGGGATGAGATGGCCCGGTTGCTCGCCGCACACCCCGAATCCATCGACAACGCCGTCATGCTGGCCAAGGATCTGGCATTCGGGCTGCATCTGATCGCGCCGCAGCTGCCGCCCTTCGACGTGCCGCAGGGGCATACCGAGAGTTCGTGGCTGCGTGTGCTCACGGCCCGGGGGGCACTGGAGCGGTATGGCACCCCGAAGAGTCATCCCAAGGCGTACCAGCAGATCGAACATGAGCTGAATGTGATCGATTCACTGGGATTTCCGGGATACTTCCTGGTGGTACACGACATTGTCTCGTTCTGTCGTACCAATGACATCCTGTGCCAGGGCCGGGGCAGTGCCGCCAACTCCGCGGTGTGTTACGCCCTCGGGATCACCGCCGTCGATGCGGTGAGCAACGGGTTGCTGTTCGAGCGATTCCTGTCCCCGGCCCGGGATGGCCCACCGGACATCGATGTCGACATCGAATCGGATCGGCGTGAGGAGGCCATCCAGTACGTCTACCGGCGCTATGGGCGCCAGAATGCGGCGCAGGTCGCCAACGTGATCACCTATCGCGGTAAGTCGTCGGTGCGCGACATGGCCCGCGCCCTGGGATATTCGGTGGGTCAGCAAGATGCCTGGAGCAAACAGGTGCACAGGTATGACTCCGCCAAATCCGCCGAGACGGATATCCCCGACGACGTGCTCGATCTGGCCGGGCAGATCAACGGCATGCCACGGCATCTGGGCATCCATTCCGGTGGCATGGTCATCTGTGACCGGCCGATCGCCGATGTGTGCCCCACCGAATGGGCGCGGATGCCAGGTCGCAGTGTGCTGCAGTGGGACAAAGACGATTGCGCCGCAATCGGACTGGTGAAGTTCGACCTGCTGGGTCTGGGTATGTTGTCGGCCATCCACTACGCCATCGACTTCCTGGCTCAGCATCGGGACATCCACGTAGACCTGTCAAAGATCGACCTCACCGAAAAGGCGGTGTACGACATGCTCTGCCGTGCCGACACCGTCGGAGTGTTCCAGGTCGAGTCGCGGGCGCAGATGGCAACCCTGCCACGTCTCAAACCCCGCAAGTTCTACGACCTGGTGGTCGAGGTGGCACTCATCCGGCCGGGCCCGATCCAGGGTGGCTCGGTGCATCCCTACATCCGTCGTCGCAACAAGCTGGAACCGCCGACCTGCGAACATCCGTCGATGGAGGCGGCGCTCGAACGGACTCTCGGGGTACCGCTGTTCCAGGAGCAGCTCATGCAACTGGCGACCGACGTCGCCGGTTTCAGTGCCGCCGAGGCGGATCAGTTGCGTCGGGCGATGGGATCCAAACGGTCGCCGGAGAAGATGGATCGACTGCGTGGCCGGTTCTATCAGGGCATGGAAGATCTGCACGGCATCACCGGGGAGATGGCCGATCGTATCTTCGAGAAGATGGCCGCATTTGCCAATTTCGGTTTTCCCGAGAGTCATTCGCAGAGTTTCGCCTCGCTGGTCTTCTATTCGTCGTGGCTCAAGCTGCATCATCCCGCGGCCTTTTGCGCTGCATTGCTCAAAGCCCAGCCGATGGGTTTCTACTCGCCGCAGTCACTGGTTGCCGATGCCCGCCGGCATGGTGTCTCGGTGCACGGCCCGGACATCAATGTCTCTGCGCCCCATGCGGATCTGGAGAACGGTGGACTCGACGTCCGGATCGGGCTGGGGTCGGTGCGCAACATCGGCATCGACCTGGCCGAGACGATCGTGGCCGAGCGGGATTCCGGGGGACCGTTCAAGGGTGCGGCGGATTTGTCCCGTCGTTGTGAGGTGAGCACCAGGCAGCTGGAGTCGCTGGCCACCGCCGGGGCGCTGGAGTGTTTTGGCACCAGTCGTCGTCAGGCGCTGTGGGATGCCGGAGCGGCCGCCCAGGAGAAGTCGGACCGGCTGGCTCTGCACGAGGTCAACGGATCACCTGCGTTGCCCGGTATGAGTGATGTGGAGATGGCCGCCTCGGATGTGTGGGCCACCGGCGTCAGTCCAGGTAGCTATCCGACCGAATTCATCCGGCCTCAGCTGAAAGAGTTGGGTGTGGTCGCGGCGGCTGATCTGTTGTCGGTGCCCGACGGTTCCCGGGTGCTGGTCGGGGGAGCGGTGACCCACCGGCAGCGCCCGGCCACTGCGTCAGGTGTCACCTTTGTGAACCTCGAAGACGAGACCGGCATGGTCAACGTGGTCTGCTCGGTGGGCTTGTGGGCCAAATACCGCAAACTCGCGCAGTCGTCGCCGGCGTTGTTGATCCGGGGCCGGGTCCAGAATGCCGAGGGTGCGGTCACCGTGGTGGCAGAACGGATGCAGCGCATGGACTTACGCGTCGCCACCCGGTCCCGAGATTGGGCGTGACCGCCCTGACCCCGTCGGTGGTAGGGAACGGGTAATAGCCTGAGGCGGTGAAGCAGGTGGTGGTCACGGTGAAGCCGAACAGCCGCAAAGGGCCGTTGATCGAGACGGATGATGCCGGCGCGCTCACCGTGTTCGTCCGGGAACCGGCCACCGAGGGCAAAGCGAACATCGCCGTGGCGGCATTGCTGGCCAAGCATTTCGGGGTCGCGAAAAGCCGGGTGACCTTGATCTCCGGCGCCACCTCACGAACCAAACGATTCCGGATCGACGAGTAGTCGCTAGCATGTGGCCATGCGCGGTGGGCGGGGGGAGAGTGGGTTCGCAGAACCCGTCTCAGGGGTAACCCCTGGGTACATTGCACAGTTGGGATCAGCATCCGACGCCGGCCGGCACGCTTCGCGTGACTTCACGGCGCCGCCGACACAAGTCGATGGTCACCCCGCCGCCGCGCATCCGGCCCGTTGACCGACGACGACCACTACACTCTGGGCGGACTGGGTCCCGCAATCAGGTTGTCGGCCAGTTCTCTTGACCTGTTCATCACTCGTCTCGAGGTGGATCCACGATGGTCCGTGGTGGCGCTGAGTGAGATGCTGGCGTCGGAGGTCGAACGCGCGGATGTCCCGGACCTGCTGGGGCTGCTGCTTGATCGCTTTCCGGATCGCCCCTCGGACCCGCAGACCGTGCGAGAGTTTCTGACTCCTTTGGTCACAGAGGTCCGCTCGCAGGTCTTCACCGAAGCATCCCCGGCGGAGATGCGCTTCGGACTCCCTGAGTTCCGCGATTACACAGCGGTGGCCCATTGGCTGAATCTGACGGTGGGCGAGCTGGAATGGATGGCCGATCGCGGCCACTGGTTGCGATCGAAGAACCCGACACTGCAGCACTACCGATACATCACCATTCCCAAACGTGACGGGGTCCGGTTGATCGAGGCCCCCAAACCGCATCTGCGGGAGATTCAGCGGCGCATTCTCCGGAAGATCCTCGATCACATTCCACCGCATCAGGCAGCGCGGGGTTTTGCGCCGGGCACCTCCACCACCAGCTTCGCCTGGCCGCATACCGACCGGCCGGTGGTCCTGCGTCTCGACCTGAAGAACTGCTTCTCGTCCGTATCGGCGGCTCGCGTCCGGGCCGTGTTCTCCGCGGTCGGCTACACCAGCGCGGCCAGGGTGCTTGCCGAACTCTGCACCACCGCCACACCGGCACACGAACTGGCCCGGGTGGACCACAGTCATGCCTCTCTGCTGCGCGGACGCCACCTACCGCAGGGGGCGCCGACGTCTCCGGCACTCGCCAACCTTGCCATGCGTGCCATGGACCGCCGGATCTGGGGGTACGCGCAGAAGAACAACTTGCGGTACACCAGATACGGCGACGACCTGGCGATCTCCGGTGACCGGATGGACCCGGATGCCGTCCTGTGGGTGTTGTTGCGCATCATCGCCGCTGAGGGTTTTGTGGTGCACCCGGAGAAGACGAAGATCATGCGTGCTCATCAGCGTCAGCGACTCGCCGGGCTCGTGGTCAACGACCGACCACGCGTCGCGCGCCGAGACCACGACAACCTGCGGGCGTTGCTACACAACGCCATCCGAACCGGTGCGGCGGCGCAGAACCACGCGGGTCACCTCCACTTTCGCGAGCACGTCTACGGAAAGATCGCCTGGATCGGTGCCACCAGCCCGCGCCGGCGTGCACAGTTGCTCGCAATGGCCGAACAGGTTGACTGGGGCCGATGAAGGTCGGCGTCGGCTACCCGGGATACCCGGCGGCCGGAAAGGGCCTAGCCTCGGTATATGACCACGAGAAGCACGTATTCGAGCAATCTCGACAAGCAAGCGTCGGGCGACGACCAGGCGAACGCAAAGCGGGTCATCGACACCCACATCAAGGACCTCTGGGAACTGGAGGACGGCTGGAAAGGCGAGGGTTCGCTGGCGCCGACGGCCCCGGCCAAGGCGTTCTTCGAGTCGTACTGGGACGGCCTGAGCAGCTCCTACTGGACCGAGTCCACACCATCGGCCACGTCGGCCGGTGGTTTGAGCATGCAATGGGAACGCGACAAGCGCGGTTACACCGCGGACATCCTGCCCGGCGGTGAGCTGCAGCTGACGGTCACCGAGACCAACCCGGCCGACAACGCCGAACTCCTGATCGCCGAACCGACACCCATCATGCTGCGCAAGTTCGTCATGCGGGGCCTGCCGATCGACTGAATCTCAGACCGCACCGGGGAATCCGTGTTGCCGCCATGCCTCGTAGATCACGATGCTGGCCGCGTTGGCCAGGTTGAGGGAGCGGCGACCGGGCAACATCGGGATGCGGACGGTTTCGGTGATGTGCGGATCGGACAGGACCGCGTCCGACAGTCCGGTGGGTTCCGGACCGAACAGCAGCACATCGCCCGATTCGTACTTGATGTCGGTGTAGAACGTGTCGGCATGGGCGGTGAAGGCGTACACCCGCTTGGGGGCCAGTGCGCTCCATGCCTCCAGGAGATCGGCGTGGACACTCACCGTCGCCATATCGTGGTAATCGAGTCCGGCGCGTTTGACTTTCGGTTCCGAGAGGTCGAATCCGAGTGGTTCGACGAGGTGGAGTTCACACCCGGTGTTGGCAGCCAATCTGATCGCGTTGCCGGTGTTGGGCGGGATACATGGTTCGTGAAATAGCATTCTGAACACTCGTCAAGCTTGCCCCACCGGCACTTGCCTCCCACCGATGGGTGTCGCAAACGAGCCACCTGTACAAAGACGAGCCACAAATACGTGGCTCATCTTTGTACAGGTGGCTCGTTTGCGGGTGGGGGTGGGGTCGGTGGTGTTCACGGTTTCCAGCCGGCGACGACCGACCGCCGGCATCGGTCGGCCTCGTCGCCGGCTGCGGTGAACAGGGCGGTCAGCATCGGGACCGCGTTGGCCAGGGCGGCGGTCGGCAGCGGTCCGGTGGCCACCAGGGAGGCGAGGCCGTGGCCGATCATCCAGCTCTGTGTCGCGACCTCGAGTGGGTCGATGTCGGCGTTGAATCGGCCGGCGGTCCGGCACCGCTGCGCCGCGACCACCAGTCGATGCAGCGACGCATCGGCGGCCGGGGCGTCTTCGAGATCAACGCTTGCATCGAACATGACGCGGTACAGGTCGGGATTCTCCAGCGCGTTGGACAGATATGCCGCACCCAGCGCAGCGAGGTCCTGCACTGGATCTGCGGATGGTTCGACGTCGGCAAGTTTCTGGGAAAGCCGGGTAAAACCCTCCTGGCGCAAGGCCTTCCACAGCCCCTCCATGCCGTCGAAGTACGTGTAGACCGCCATCGTGGAGACCGGTGTCCCCGACACCAGTGCCCGCAAGGTCACCGGTTCTCGTGCCCGCAACATCTGTGCTGCGCGCTCGATGAGCATCGATCGGATCTCAGGATTCTTGACGCGAACCATGGATCCACAATACATAGCAGTGTTATGGTTTGGGTGGGCAACGCGCCTGCGGGGTCATAAATTCACGAGGAGTAGTCATGGCAATCGAGCTGATCAATCCCGACGGGCTTCCGAAACCTGATGTCTACCGACAGATGTCGGTCGCAACGGGATCGCGCCTGGTGTTCATCGCCGGGCAGGTCGCCCGCGACGCCGATGGGAATCAGGTGGGCAATGGCGACTTCGCGGCGCAGGTGGAGCAGGCGCTGCTCAACATCGGTACGGCGATGGCAGCGGTCGGCGGGTCCTTCGACGACGTCGCAAAGCTGACGATCTACGTGGTGGATTGGTCGCCCGACAAGTACCCGCTGCTCGGTGAGGGCGTTGGCCGGGCGGCCGCGAAGTTGGGCGTCGACCCGACGAAACCGATCACGCTCTTGAGCGTCGCCGGTCTGGGCGAACCGGATCTGATGGTGGAGATCGAGGCGACCGCGGTTCTTGACTGAGTCGCCGTGTAGACATGGGGGATGACTGACGTAGCCGAGGGGCAGCAATTCGACTATGCCGACTTCTCCGGGGAGACCTGGGAGGACAGAGAGTTCGTCAGCTGCAGTTTTGTCGAAGCCGATCTGAGTGAATTATCGACTCGCGCAGTGATTTTCACCGACTGCGACTTCACCGGTGTCAACCTCTCGTTCTCGAAACACTCCTCCAGTGCGTTCCGGAACTGCCACTTCGAACGCGCGCATCTGAACAAGATCGAGATCGCCGACTGCAGCCTGCTGGGATCTGTCATCACCAACTCGAGGGTCCGGCCGATGAAGATCGTCGACAGCGATCTGTCCCTCACCTCGATCGGGGGACTGGACCTCTCGGGTGTGATTTTGAGGGGATGCCGGCTGCGCGAGGCAAACCTGGCGGACTCCGACCTCACCGGCGCCGACCTCACCGGCTCCGACCTGACCGGGGTCCGCGCAATCGGGACAAAGCTCGGTCAGGCGAATCTGCGAGGTGCGAGAATCGATCCGATGCTCTGGTTGCAGGCCAAGGTCACCGATTCGCTCGTCGACCACGGCCAGGCGATGGAATTCGCGGCGGCGCACGGACTCAACATCGGAGGCTGAACGGCGATGGCAAAGCCTGCGATATCACCGGTGCGATGGACGCCCACACCGGCATCGACCGCAGACTGGCCGCAGCCTCAGGAACCGCAGATCACGGTCATCGATGTGGAGTCCGACTCACCCGAGGACGTTGTTGTGGACGGTCGAGGGCGGATCTGGACCGGGGCCATCGGCGGCGACATCATCTGCATCGATCCCGACTCCGGGCGCCGGCAGGTTGTCGCGACGACGGGCGGGCGCCCGCTGGGGTTGGAAATCCTCGGTCGACGACTGTTCATCTGTGACAGCGAACGCGGCCTGCTCCAGATGGACCTCGACACCAACGTGATCGAGATGGTCGTCGACCAGGTCGATGGGGTGCCCCTGACGTTCTGCTCCAATGTGATCGTCACCGAACACACCGGTGGTGTCGATCCGCAGCCGCGTGAGCTCTACGTCAGCCAATCCACCACGCGATTCGGCTACGACTACTACAAGGCCGACATCATCGAGCATTCCGCGACGGGCCGGTTGATCCGGGTGGAGTTCGACGACGACCTCCGGCCGGCGGCCACCGTTGTCCTTGACGACCTGCAGTTCGCCAACGGGCTCGTCGCGCACGGCGGGCTTCTTCACATCGCCGAAACGGGCGATTATCGCGTGCGGTCCTACAACCCGGCGACGGGTGAGCAGGCGGTAACCGTCGATCGGCTTCCGGGATTTCCGGACAACGCCTCGCTGAGCCCGGACGGCGGGCACATGTGGCTGGCGATGGCCGGCATGCGTAGTCGGCCGCTGGAGCTTCTCTCCGGATATCCTCGACTGCGAAAGCTGGTCTGGCGTGTGCCCGACCGATTCCTGCCGGATCCTCCGGCCCCGTTGTGGCTGCTGAAGATCGAGTTGCCCGGCGGCCGTGTTGTCGCTGATCGCCGAGTGCACATCCCGGGTTTCGGACTGAGCACCGGCGTTGTCGAAACGGGGGGCAAAGTGTGGATCTCGGGCATCAATTCGTCGAAAATCGCATGGTTCGAGACCCGCTAGATCCATGGCGTGCACATCTCGCGGCCGCGACCTGAAATGATGGGTGTCGTGAGTGCAGCTGTGTTGGATGGAAAAGCCACCCGTGATGAAGTTTTTGTCGATCTGAAGGCGCGGGTCGACAAGCTCCGTGCCGCCGGGATCGTTCCCGGTCTCGCCACCGTGCTGGTGGGTGAGGACCCCGGTTCGCACGCCTACGTGCGTGGGAAGCACAACGATTGCGCCAAACTCGGCATCGCATCGATCCGCAAGGATCTGCCGGCCGACATCACCACCGAGCAACTCAACGAGGTCATCGACGAGCTGAACGCCGACCCGGCCTGTACCGGGTACATCGTCCAGCTGCCGCTGCCCAAGCATCTCGACGAGAATGCGGCCCTGGAGCGGATCGACCCGGCCAAGGACGCCGACGGACTGCATCCGATCAACCTGGGACGTCTGGTTCTCGACGGATCGGGCACCTCGTCCGACGCCCCGTTGCCGTGCACCCCACGCGGCATCCTGCATCTGCTGCGGCGGTATGACGTGCCGATTGCCGGATCGCATGTGGTCGTGGTCGGGCGCGGTGTGACCGTGGGACGTCCGATCGGGCTCCTCTTCACCCGCCGGACGGAGAACGCCACCGTCACCCTTTGTCACACCGGCACTGCCGACCTCGCCGCCGAGGTGTCGCGCGCCGACATCGTCATCGCTGCCGCGGGAGTTGCCGGCCTGATCACCGCGGACATGGTCAAGCCCGGTGCAGCGGTTGTCGATGTGGGTGTCAGTCGAACGGTGGAAGGCTTGGTCGGCGACGTCGATCCCGGCGTCTGGGACGTCGCCGGGCACGTCTCACCAAATCCCGGTGGTGTGGGCCCGCTCACACGCGCCTTCCTGATGGCCAACGTCGTCGAGCGTGCCGAAACCGCACTGCTGCGGAATTGATCTCGGCATGAGCAGTAGGTCGGCCGCGGGCCAGGGGGCAGCACCGGGCGCCGGCCGTGCGCGTGCCCGCCGTCTCCATCGCGCTCGGCAGTTGAGAGGCGTGCTGGTCCAGATACCTTTTATCGCCGTGATGGCGCTGATCGTGGTGGCCGCGATCTTCTTGATCTTCGACCGCTGGCGGCGAGGAACATTCGTCCTCGGATCGGCAGCACTGCTGGCGGCATTGTTGCGGGCGATTCTGCCGACGTCGCGCGCCGGTCTCCTCGAGGTTCGTGGCCGGATGTCCGACGTCTCGTCGATGGTGATTGTCGGTGTCGCAATCCTCTGGTTGTCAACCTCGATCGACCCGTTGGGCACAGATTGATTACAATGGTTTCCGTTGCTGCATTTTTCGGTTGACTATAGTAAAGCAAATTGTCTTGACACCGACCGGAAGATGGAGCGGGGGGCTGTCCGGCAGCGGCAGCGAACATTTCCGGAGTGTGAAAACGACACAGCTGGGGCCCCACCGAGCCATACGCGATCGGAATGAGGACCATGAGTACGTCACTGGGTTTGTCTGCAGGAAGTGGAATGATCCACTGTGTCCTGCTGACGACCGATGACAATGGCGGCCAGAGTTCGATCAACAGAGTCATCGACGTAGACGTCACCGACGGTTTGACCCGCGCCGGCCGCGTCAACTCCGGCATCGACCTGATGCTCGGAAATGCGCAAGACCGTGGCGGACGTGTCGGGCCGATCGGCGTTGCGTATCGCACGGACGAGCACGCCCGCGAAATCGCCTCCCGCGGAACCGGTGCCAAGCGGCAAATCCAATTGATCGCGGAAACAGAAGCCGTCGCACATCAATTGGCGTCCAGCGGTGAGATCAGTCGGTTCGGCTCCGTGGTCGTCGTCGATCTCGGGGACACCGGGATGAGCCTGTACAAGCTCGATCCGCAGACCGGACGGGCCACAGACCTCACTCGGAGCGAGGCGATCTCGGGTACGGCACTCGATGCGCTGCTCGTGGAGGAATGCAGTGCGGGCGGGCGCCTTCGTGGGCGTCGTCGCTCAGTGCTCAGTGCCTGCCGGACCGCCAAAGAAGAACTTTCCGTGAGGCAGTCGACGTCACTGACGATCGGTGGAGCGGCGGGTCTGGGAACCTTCACCCGGTCGTCGTTCGAAGATCTCGCCCGTCCGATGGCGCAGGCCGCCGCCACCGAGGTTGCCGAGTACGCCGCGACGTCCGGAGCCGACGCGGTTGTCCTCATCGGTGGGATCGCGAACGTTCCGCTGGTGCGTGCTCTCATCACGCGAGAGGTGGGCATCGAGGCGGTTCTTCCGCGCGGTCCGGAATCGGTTGCTGCCACCGGTGCGGCCAGCTTGGCGGCGACGAGTAACCGTCCCGGCGGGCTTGCGTTCATCGGCGGACGTCGCAGTCGGGAGTGGTTGGCGGCAGCGCCGCTGGCCATGTTCGGTGCGTTGCTCGCCGGCGCCTTGCTGACCGTGTATGCGGTCGGATCGTCACTCGCCGGCAACCCGTCGACACCGGAGACCGAGTCTGCGGCTCCGTCGGTGCCATCGGTCATCGCGGAGGCGCCACCACAGACCCACATGTCTCCGGAGTCGCCGACCACCACGCAGGTGACCTCTACACCGACGATCACTCCGGCACAGACGACGCAGGAGGTGGCTCCACCGACCAATGGTGGGAACCAGGATCCGGGGTGGCAGACAACCGAATTGCCGCCGCCGCCAGCTCCGTCGGATTCGCCGACGAGGACGCTGAACCCGTCGCTGATCCCGTTCCCGCTGCCGAGTATCCCGTGGCCGCCGACTCTGCTGCCGCCGTCCACATTGCCGCCGGAATCCACTGGGCCCGAACAGCCTTCGGAGACCGTGCCGGATTCCGCGCCCGGCGGGGGCGATCAGACCGAATCGCCGCCAGCTCTGGCGCCCGCGGCTCCGGCGGCTCCGGCGGCCCCTTCGGATATTCAGGGTTCCGGCGATGCGCCATCGGCTCCGGTGCTGACCTCGCCACCGGCGACCTGAAGGCCACCGGCCAGCTGACGGTCAGCGGCGTGCCAGGTCGAGAGTCTTCTTGAGAAGATCTGAGACCGCTTCGAATTCGGTCAGGAATCCGTCGTGGCCATTGGCGGAATGCACCACATGCAATCCATCGACGCAGCCGGGCATGAGTTCGGCCAACTCGATCTGCTGTCGCAGGGGATAGAGCCGGTCGGAGTCAATGCCACCGATAACCACGGGTACATGACAGCTCCGCAGGGCAGCTTCGACGCCGCCGCGTCCGCGACCGATGTCGTGGTTGTTGAGCACCTCGGACAGCACCACGTAGCTACCCGGATCAAACCGGCTGACCAGTTTGTCGGCTTGGTGCTCGAGGTAACTCTGCACCGCGTAGCGGCCGCCGGACAGCGGATCCTCTTGTCCCTGCGGATGATTCGCGAACCGCTGGTCGAGCTCGGGTTCGCTGCGGTAGTACATGTGCGCGATGCGGCGGGCGATGCCGAGGCCGGACGTGGGCGTGCGACCGGTGCCGTGATAGTCGCCGTTCTGCCAGTTTGCGTCGGCCTTGATCGCCGCGATCTGTGTTGTCTGCGTGCCGATCTGGTCAGCCGAGGCGCGAGCGCCGACGGCCAGGATCAAGCCGCTGCGCACCCGCTCGGGGTAACCGATGACCCACTCCAAAGCGCGGGCGCCACCCATCGAACCGCCGAGGACGGCTGCCAAGGATTCGATCTGCAACGCATCGAGCAACGCGACCTCGGCGCGGACCTGATCGAGCACGGTGAGGTGCGGGAAACGTGAACCCCACACCTGCCCTTCGGAATCCAGTGACGCCGGGCCGGTGGAACCGCTGCATC
Organism: Williamsia sp.; assembly: GCF_036566845.1. GTDB lineage: Bacteria > Actinomycetota > Actinomycetes > Mycobacteriales > Mycobacteriaceae > Williamsia. The sequence goes on along the minus strand of NZ_DATCVM010000115.1, from coordinate 51,220 downwards.
CACCGAGGACATTCGCCGAGACGACACACCATTCGTCGGTGTCGACCGCGGCGCCCGGACCGATCAGCCCATCCCACCAACCGGGGGTGGGCTGATCGGGACCGGCGGGTCCGGTTACATGGGAATCACCGGTCAGGGCATGCAGTGCCAGAACAACGTTGTCGCGGGTGGGCGAGAGTGTGCCCCAGCGCTGGAACGCCAGGGTCACATTCTCGATCCGTCCACCGTTGTCCAGCGAGATCGGGCCGACCGGCACACTGGTCAGCTGCCCATCGGGCAGGGATTCCCAGTCCGGATGGGTTCGTGGCGGCGTGTGCGGGTCGATACTCACCTCACTTGGCCGCAGCGAAGCCTGCATCGAGGTCGGCGATGATGTCGACGACGTTCTCGATGCCGACAGCCAACCGGACCAGTCCGGGGGTCACGCCGGCGGCCAGCTGCTCTTCGGCGATCAGCTGGGAGTGGGTGGTCGAGGCGGGGTGGATGACCAGCGAGCGCACGTCGCCGATATTGGCGACATGGCTGTGCAGGACCAGCGCATCGACGAACTTCTTGCCTGCGTCGACTCCGCCGACGATCTCGAAGCCGATGATCGCGCCCTGGCCACGCGGAGCCAGTTCCTGACCTCGCTTGTACCAGCGCGAGGATTCGAGACCGGCGTAGGCCACCGACTCCACCTGAGGGTGCCCCTCCAGGTACTTGGCCACGGTCTGGGCGTTCGACACGTGGCGTTCGACGCGCAGGCTGAGGGTCTCCAGACCCTGGGCGATGAGGAAGGCGTTGAACGGCGAGATGGCGGCACCGGTGTCGCGCAGCCACTGCACGCGGGCCTTGAGGGCGTAGGCCGGAGCGCCGAGGTCGGCGAAGATCGCGCCGTGGTAGCTCGGGTCCGGGGTGGTGAAGCCGGGGAACAGGTCCACTCCGTCGCGCTGGCCCCGCCAGTCGAAGGTGCCGCCGTCGACGATCACGCCGCCGATCGCGGTGCCATGTCCGCCAAGGTATTTCGTGGCCGAATGGACCACGATGTCGGCGCCGTGGGCGAGGGGGTTGATCAGGTACGGGGTTGCGACGGTGTTGTCGACGATCAGCGGCAGGCCTGCCTCGTGGGCGACGGCCGAGATGCCGGGGAGATCGAGGATCTCGTTGTTCGGGTTCGAGATGGTCTCACCGAACAGGGCGCGGGTGTTGGGCTGGATTGCGGCGCGCCAGCTGTCGAGGTCTTCGGGATCGTCGACGAAACTGACCTGGATCCCGAGCTTCGGCAGCGTGTAGTGGAAGAGGTTGTACGTGCCGCCGTACAGACGGGGGCTCGACACCACATGGCCACCGTTTTCGACGATGTTGAGGATCGAGTACGTCTCAGCCGCCTGGCCCGACGCGACGAGCAGGGCTGCGACGCCACCTTCGAGGGCCGCGATGCGCTGCTCGACGGCGTCCTGGGTGGGGTTCATGATGCGGGTGTAGATGTTGCCCGGCTCGGCCAATCCGAAGAGGTTGGCGGCGTGCTCGGTGTCGCGGAACGTGTACGACGTGGTCTGGTAGATCGGCAGGGCGCGGGCAGAGGTGGCCGAATCCGGGCTCTGGCCGACGTGCACCTGCTTGGTCTCAAAGCTCCAGTTGTCAGCCGGATTGACGTCAGTGTCAGACATGTAGGACTTCTCTTTCTTGGTCGGTAGGGCATCCAATTAGAGGGTCCGACCATCCGGACCCGCGCTTGCCGCGGCGAACCGCAACCTGGTCGTCACCCGGAGCACCCCACCGCGGTTGGAGGGTTGCCGATCAGCCAGCCGGGGCTTGTGGCTGATACTCAGGACCTGGCCAAAAGGATATAACACGCGGTTCGCCGGTAAGAAACCGTTCAGCGCACAGCGATTCTGGCGTTCGCACGGGTGTCAGAAACCCTGTACATCGGGCGAATCGCGTTGAGATGGCGCCCGCGTGCGGGACTGTCGCGAACCGAGTCTCGCCCGTCGTGGGGCGACGGTCTGTGGGTGTTCCGGACAACGATGCGGGCGCTGTATTCCAGGCACCGGTGACGCGAGCAGAAAGAGCGCTGCCCGGCCATCCACCCGGGATCCGGCCTGTGGGTCAGCTCACGCCCCTGTTCCGGAATGGCCGGGGGCTTCCACAGGTTGGATCGTAGTCATGTCGGCAGTGTCGCCGTCGCGCCCCGGTCACCCTGAGAGGTCGAATCATGTCTGCAGTCAGCACGCTCGCGCCCGAATCATCGGGCAAGGTGCGTGGCGGTAGACGCGCGGCCATCCTGGCCCTGTCGCTGGGCGCGTTCGGCATCGGGACGACCGAGTTCGTCGCGATGGGACTGCTGCCGGACATCGCCGAATCACTGGGGACCAGTGAGCCGACCGCCGCGCACGTGATCTCGGCCTACGCGCTCGGTGTTGTGGTGGGTGCGCCCACGATCGCGGCGCTCACCGCCCGGGTGTCGCGCCGCACCTTGCTGATTGCGTTGATGGTCGCTTTCACGATCGGCAATGCCGCCACCGTGCTCGCGCAGAACTACGGCATGTTGATGGCGGCGAGGTTCGTCGCCGGATTGCCGCACGGTGCCTACTTCGGTGTGGCGGCGTTGGTCGCCGCGCACCTCGCGGGCCCCGAATCGCGGGCGAAAGCGGTGGGGCAGGTGATGATCGGTCTGAGCGTCGCGAACGTCGTCGGGGTGCCGGCGGCGACCTGGCTCGGCGGCGCGCTCGGCTGGCGGTCGGCGTTTGTGGTGGTCGTGATCATCGGGCTGTTGACGATTGCGGCGCTGTTCGTGTTCTTGCCGGCACTGTCCGATATGAAGATCACCAATCCGATGACCGAGCTCGGTGCGCTGAAACGTCCGCAGGTGTGGTTTGCGCTCCTCATCGGCATCGTCGGATTCGGTGGCATGTTCGCCTTCTACACCTACATCAGCACCACGCTGACAAGTGTGTCAGGCGTATCCGAGTCGTTTGTCCCGTTCGCGCTGATGCTGTTCGGTCTGGGCATGGTGGCCGGCAACATCCTCGGCGGCGCACTCGCAGATCGCGGGGTGGTGCGGGCGATCTTCGTCAGTCTTGTCGCCATCGTGGTGGTGCTGGTCGCGTTTGCACTGACGGCGGGCAATCCGTGGGCAGCGCTGATCCTTACCTTCTTCATCGGGTTGACCGGTGTCGCGCTGACGCCCGCATTGCAGATCCGTCTGATGGATGTCGCCGAGGATGCGCAGACCCTGGCCGCGGCGCTCAACCATTCGGCCCTGAACATCGCCAACGCGGGTGGGGCATGGATGGGTGGCCTGGTGATCGCGGCCGGGTACGGGTATCGAGCACCGTCCCTGCTCGGGGCCGGGTTGGCGGTCGCCGGACTCGCCGTGCTCGGACTGGCCCTGTTGTATGCCCGGAGGTCCGCTGTCACAGTGCGCACGTAGGCTCGCCCGACGTGACCACAATCGTGACGACGATCAACGTGAACGGCATCCGCGCCGCGGTGAAGCACCGCTCCGAACGCAACCTGGGCCTGATCCCGTGGTTGCGGGACACCAACTCCGACCACGTGCTGTTGCAGGAGACGCGGGCCGGTCAAGAGCAGGTTGCCGAGGCTTTGGCCCCGGTTCTGGACGACGGCTGGTTCCTGAGCCTCAACGAGTCGTCGGTCAAGGGTCACTCGGGGGTGGCGATCCTCTCGCGCAGCGAGCCGGACACAGTGCGCGGCGGTTTCGGCAGTGCTGAGTTCGACGACACCGGGCGCTACATCGAAGCCGATTTCGGCTCGCTGACCGTCGCCAGCCTGTACCTGCCCAAAGGTGCCGCCGACGGTGACAAACGCGAGGCGAAGTTCCGCTTCCTCGACGAGTTCGGTCAGCACCTCGCGGCTCTGGGCCGCAAGCGCAGGAAGGTGGTGATCGGCGGCGACTGGAACATCGCGCCCACCGCCCTGGATCTCAAGAACGCCAAGGGCAATGTGAAGAACCCCGGCTTCCTCCCGGAGGAACGCGCGTGGGTGGCCGGCGTCCTGGAGTCCGGATGGCGTGATGTCGCCCGCGATCTCGCCGGCGAGGTTGCCGGGCCGTACAGCTGGTGGAGTTGGCGCGGCAAGGCATTCGACAACGACGCCGGCTGGCGGATCGACTATCAGCTCGCCAACAAGGTGATGGCCTCGACAGCGACGAAGTCCTGGGTCGACCGCGCGGGCGCCTACGATCTGCGGTGGTCAGACCATGCGCCGGTCACCGTCGAGTACTCCTGAGGTTCGTCTGTGGCGCGATGCCGGGTGCGGTGCGATGAAATGCGGTGGCGGGCGGATGAGAGAATTCGTCCGTGACGCAATCGGCAACCGAAACCAAGCCCGCCCGGCGCAAGAGAGTCCTGTCGGGCATCCAGCCCACCAGTGACTCGTTCCATCTGGGGAACTATCTGGGTGCGGTCCAGCAGTGGGTGAGGTTGCAGGACGAGTTCGAGCAGGCCTTCTACTTCATCCCGGACATGCACGCCATCACCACCGCACATGACCCCAAGGCCCTTCGGGACCGCTCGCGCCGCAGCGTCGCTCAACTGCTGGCGCTGGGTGTCGATCCGGCGCGTTCCACGATCTATCTACAGTCGCATGTGCCGCAGATCTCCCAGTTGACGTGGGTCCTCTCGTGTATCACCGGTTTCGGCGAGGCCGGCAGGATGACCCAGTTCAAGGACAAGTCGGCCAAGCAAGGCGCTGATCAGTCGAGCGTCGGTCTGTTCACTTACCCGATCCTGATGGCGGCCGACATCCTGACGTTCCAAGTCGATCAGGTGCCCGTCGGTGAGGATCAGCGCCAGCATCTGGAGCTGACCCGTAATCTGGCGCAGCGCTTCAACTCTCGCTTCGGCAAGACGTTCATCGTCCCGGAGGCCTATATCGTCGCCGAGACCGCGAAGATCTATGACCTGCAGAACCCGTCGGCGAAGATGAGCAAGTCGGCGGAATCCGATGCCGGTCTGATCAATCTGCTCGACGAACCGAAACGGTCGGCGAAGAAGTTGCGTTCGGCGGTCACCGACAACGGCCGCGAGATCGTCTTCGACCGAGAGAACAAGCCGGGCGTCAGCAATCTGCTGACCATCCAGTCTGCGTTGACCGGTAAATCGGTGGACGACATCGTCGCCGGCTACGACGGTCAGGGATACGGCCAGCTCAAGATCGACACCGCCGACGCGCTCGGCGAGTTCGTCATCCCCCTGCGGGCCCGGTTCGATGAACTGATGACAGATCCGGCGCAGCTCGACCAGATCTTGGCCGCGGGCGCGCAGACGGCTCGAGAAGTAGCTGCACGAACGTTGGCAACGGTCTATGACAAGGTGGGTTTTGTAGCTCCAGTACCGCTCGACTGAACACCGAACGGGGAACCAGATGTCACACGCCGAGTACGCGCAGGCAGGTATGTCATGACCACGGCGTCCAAGCCGGGGCGGGCCGCAGACAAGCACAACGCGACCGCATTGCCGGAAGGCGCAGACAAACCGTCGTTTCTCGACAAGCAGCGGGCCCGATATCCGTGGTTCGACCACATCATGCACGCGGCGACGCGATATCAGGATTCCAAGGGCGACTACTTTGCCGCCGGTGCGACGTACTTCAGCATCTTTGCACTGTTCCCACTGATGATGATCGGGTTCGCGGTGGCCGGCTTCGTATTCGCCAACAATCCGGAGTTACTCGACAAGGCGAAAGAGAAGATCGCCGATTCGGTGGACGGCAGTATGGGCGAACAGCTCACGGATCTGATGGACCAGGCCATCGCATCCCGTGCCACGATCGGTGTACTCGGCCTGCTGATCGCGCTCTACGCCGGCCTCGGGTGGATGGCCAACCTGCGGAACGCACTCACCGTGCAGTGGGGGTCGGAACCCGAATCGCCCGGCATCGTGAAGACCAAGCTGTCCGATCTCGGCGCGCTCGTCGGTCTCTTCCTGGCCATGATCGTCACCTTCTCGTTGTCTGCGCTGTCCAGTAGCAGCCTGGTGCATCAGATCCTGGAGTGGCTGAGCGTCGAAGACCTTCCCGGAGTGTCATGGGCGGTGCGGGCCATCTCGGTGGTGCTCTCGATCCTGGCGTCGTGGCTGCTGTTCACGTGGGTGATCGCCAAATTGCCCCGGGTGGCGCTGCCCCTGCGCAACGCGTGGAAGGCAGGCCTGCTCACCGCTGTGGTCTTCGAGATCTTCAAGCAGGTCGCGAGCTTCTATCTCCAGTCCGTCGTCACGGGCCCCGCCGGCGCCACGTTCGGCCCGATCCTGGGCATCATGGTCTTTGCCTTCATCACCACCCGGATCATCCTGTTCGCCACCGCGTGGGCGGCCACCGATCCACGCAACCGCAAGTACGAGCCCACGACGGTGCCCGATCCGGTGGTCATCAGCCCGCGCGTCGATGTCCGCGAAGGACTGTCCGGGCGGGGAGCCGCCGCGGCAGTCGGTGCCGGCGTGGTTGCGGCATTGGGCATTTCGGCGGCGGCCCGGCGCAAGCGCTGAGCCTGTTCGCCGGTCCGCGAACGGGGCGTCAGGACCGTCTGTTCAGCCGCAGCCCGGCGTAGACGAGCGACACCACGATCAGCGCACCGACCAGACCGACCGCCAGTTTCGCCGTGCCCGACAGTCCATCGGACGAGGCGTCGGCCGATGCCGCGTTGTCACCGGTGCCGGGTGGGTCTGATTCCGACAGTTCTTCGATCAGGTCTTCGGGTCCGTCGATCAGGACACCGACGTTCTGGTCGGCCGGCTGCGCGAAGCCGTAGTCGAGCATCGCCTCGGCCTGGCGCCAGTACGAGCCGGGGCTGTCGTTGAGCCCGTACATCTGGACCACGAGGATCTGTCTGCCGTCGCGTTCGGCGACGCCGACAAACGTTTTGCGGGCGTCGTCGGTGTATCCGGTCTTACCGGCGACTGTTCCCTCGTAGTCGTAGAGCAGCTGATTCATGTTGTAGAGGTCGATGCCCGGCTCGCCCGTCGGCGTGGTCTCCGGGATGGTTTCGGTCGAGTAGCCGTCGTCGGATGCGGACGGTGTTTCGGTGGGCATGCCCGGATATCCGGGGAAGCGGAACTGATCTTGCGCGGAGATCTCGACGAAGTCGGGGTTTTTCATGGCTGCCCGGAAGATGAGGGCCTCGTCGTAGGGGGAGGTGCTCATCCCCGGGGCATCGAGTCCCGAGGCGGAGGCGGCCCTGGTGTCCTGCGCACCCAGGTGTGCTGCCATGGTGTTCATCTTCTCGAGTGTTGTCTCGGTGCCACCGAGCTTGCGCGCCAAGGCATGTGCACAGTCGTTTCCAGACGACAGCATCAGCCCGGTGAGCAGGTCGTGCACGGTGTACGTGCCCCCGGGTCCGACTCCGGCCGAGTCGCCTTCCACCTCGTCGTCGTCCTGCGTGCCCACGACGGTGTCATCGAGATCGAGTTCGTCGAGAACCACGAGCGCCAGCAGCACCTTGATGGTGCTCGCGGGCCGGTACCGACCGTGTGGATCCTTGGCGGCCAGCACCGTGCCCGCGGTCAGGTCCGCGATCAACCACCCGGCCGCGGTCAGACCCGGGGGTGCCGGCGCCGCGCCCGGCGCGAGTACCACCCCGCAGGCGCCGAGTTCACTGCCGCCGACCGGCGGATCGGGAATCGGTAGCGGGGCCGGCGTGGTGTCACCGGCGGGCACGACCTCGGACTCGTCGACCGGTGGAACGGGTGTGGTCTGGTAAGGGCATGTGTCGGTGACCGTTTCGGGTGCCGGTGAGGCACCTGCCGGCGGCATGGTGGTCACGGGGTCGGCCGCGGACACGGCCGGGCAGCCGATACCGGTGAGCAGGAGTGACGCCACCAACAGTGCGGCGGCGCGTGTCATGGGTCGGATCATCGCACCGGACAATACAGCGGTCCGGGCGTGGCGGAGCCGTCGAAGGGCGGGAAATCGGTTGAACAGATCTACTCGATGCCGGTTGGCCGGGACTAGGATCCGGTGATGAGCCGCCCAAATCCCTTCGGCCGCTGCGCGCCGGGCGGGCGCAGACCGGTGCGCACGGTCATGGCTCTGTTCGTGACCGCGGCGGTCCTGATCGCCGGTTGCGGCTCCACCGACACGACGCCCCCGCGTGGTTCGCGTGTCGAGACCACCGGCGACGGATTCCTGCTCGACGGCGACACCTGGTGGCCGACCGGTTTGAACGCCTATCAGCTCGGCACCGACTGGACCGTCAACAAGGGCTGCGGGGCCCAGGTCGATCTGGACAACTATTTCGAGGCGCTGCCCGATCCGTCGATCACCAGGTTCGATCTCTATTCGGCGATGGCCGTCGACAAGGAATCCGGGCTCATCGACTTCGGTCCGCTCGATGCCGTCTTCGACGCGGCCGAGCGGCACGATCAATTTGTGGTCCCGGTGCTGGCGTCGGGTGAAGGTGCTTGTGAAGACCTCGAATTCAAGGATCGTGACTGGTATGCGGACGAGTGGGACGGGCCTGATGCCGTCCCGAATGTGGCCGGTGCACAGGCGATGACCTACGCACAATGGCTGGACACGGCGGTCGGCCGCTGGGGCGACCGGAGTTCGCTGGCCGGGTGGGAGCTGATGGGTGAGCCGGAGACCAGCACCTGCGTCGACGATTCCTGTGAGTGGCAGGACCGCACGTGTCCTGAAGATGCCGCTGCGGTGTTGCGGGCCTTCTTCGACGAGGCCGGAGCCCGGTTGCGGGCCATCGACCCGGACACCCCCGTCTGGGCCGGCCTGGCAGGTGGCGGTCAGTGTGGCGCACAGGGCCAGGAGTACGAGTTCATCGCCGGCTCGGACGGAATCGACGTGCTCGACTACCACGACTATGGGCCGGTGGGTGTGCCGATTCCGGGTGATTCCGACAACGGCCTGGCCCGGCGGATCACGCAGGCCAAGGCGGTGGGAAAGCCGCTGATCGTCGCCGAGGTCGGACAGGAGGCCGGGTCGTGTCGCCCCTTGGATGCGCGCGCCACCGATCTCGAGACGAGAGTCGAGGCGCAGCGGGCCGCGGGTACGGCCGGTGCCCTGTTCTGGTCGTTCGTGCCCGACCCACGCACCGACCAGTGCACCCTCGATATCGGGCCGTCAGACCCGCTGCTCACTGTCGTCGGGAGTCTGCAGGGCCAATCCTGATGTCGACCGGTGTGGTGTCTCCCGATCAGTTCTCGACATCGGCAAGGACCCGGTATATTCGCCAAACCGGCTGGTTCTCGCCGTCATTGGGGACTTCGAGTGCGAGTGTGGCGATGTCGGCTCCGGTGTCGTAGAGCGTCGGATACCGAATGTTGAGCGCGTCGGATTGGCCTCGCCCGGTGTTGGGCACCGCGAGGAGGTACTGGACGTTGTTCGACGCCGGATCGTTCAGGATCGCGGTGAAGTCCTGATCTGAGGGCACCACAAAGGTTTTGGGTTTTGTCGAGGCGACCACCACCGCGAATCCGTACACCGTGTCGGCGAGGACCGAGCCCTCGGGCAGATTGAGCCCATCGAGGTACTGTGCGATCCCTCGCTCGGTGGAGAAGGTCGCGACGACGCGATGCTCGGTCGCCTTGCGTTCGGAGACGTTGTCCGGCTCCGGCGCGAGGATGGCGCCGAGGGCATATTCCTGCGGCGCGTATTTCGGTTTGCTCATCGCCCATGCAGAACTCGGGACCGTGACCGCGAGGAGGAGGGCCGAGACGACAAATGCGGGCCACACCCGGTTCCGGCCGGTCATGTGACGCGGTGTCGGGTGACGGACGGCGGAGAGTGATTGGCGGGGGGCATATCTGCCGCGCCGCTTGGTGATGGTGCACGCTCGCGCGGGCAGGATGAGCACCGCCATGGTGGCGGCCATCGGGAGGGCGAGGATGTAGAACCGCAGGAATCCGAAGGTCGATCCGCTGGCGTAGCTGTACGCCTGGAAGGCGAGGACCGCGCCGAACACGAGGAGCGGGAACAACAATGGGAGCCAGTCGCGTCGCCACCAGCCGGCCAGACCGGATCCGATCGCGAGCACGATCAGCGTCGGTGCCAGCATCAAGGTCGAGGTGATGGCGAACTCGAGGCCGGGGACGAACTCGGTGGGTTTTCCGGACCCGGATTGCTGCATGATCGCCGAATTGCCGTACTGCGAGGTGAATTGGGCAAATGCCTCTCCGGTGATCAACCAACTCGTGGCGGCCCAGCCGAGGAACGCGAAGAAGCCGGGGAGGGCGATCAGACCACCGTCGAGCAGCGCGCGCTTCCAGCGAAGGTGCTTGGCGCTGCGCGTCGCCGTGATCGCGCCGACGAGGATCGACGCGGCGGCGATGGCGGCGACGGCGTCGTAACGCGTGAGATATCCCAGCGCCAGCGCGATTCCGGCGGTGGCGAGGTGGTGGACGTCGTCGTCGGTGACCCAGGCGATCAGGCGGCGGACCGCCCAACACACGAAGAAGATGAATGGGGCTTCGCTCATACCGTTCGACGCGTAGAAGACGATCATCGGGTTGAACGCGAACATCGCGGTGATGAACAGGGTGAAGGTGCGGGGAAGCGCGCGGTCCGAACCGATTCCGAAGACCTGAACCGCCGCACCCGCCATGAACAGCGCGGACATGATCGAGCCGGAATAGGCGAACTCGGTCAGCGGCTGCCAGATGCCGCTGAGCCCGACAGTGGGGAGCTGTACCAGCGCGGTCAGCGGCGTGAAGATGAAGCCGATGGCGGCGACGTGCGGATCGCGGCTGAACAGGACCGACTGGGCCGCGGACACGCGAGAGAGTGCGTCGCCCATCAGGAAGCCGTGGTGGACACCGAGAAAGTACCCGGCACCCAGGTAGACCGCTGTGGTGACGAGATAGATGATGGCGCTCAGGCGGCGGCTACCGAGCATTGCCTGCCTCCACCACGGTCGCCGGGTCATCCGGGTTCACGTCGGTCTTGACCGACAATCCGTGGAAAGTCTTCTCCCAGTACGACGGATTCCGGATCAGCTGATAGCAGCCCTTCGCCGAGGCGATGCTCATCATCACCCAGTAGATGGGAACGGTGAGTGCCGGAATCAGCAGATCGGGCCGGTCGTCCTCACGAATGGCGATCAGGTTCATGTAGATCGTGGCGCCGTTGCCGAAGATGAGCGAGATGAGCGCCGGGAAGTAGATGTACCAGGGGAACACTTCCTGAATGAAGGCCGGCTGGCCCAGGAACCACATCACGGTGATCAACCAGAAGACCAGGTTCAGGCACGCAATGACCGGTGTGCCCATGAGCAGCAGACTGAATCGGATGAAGCCGATGGGGCCGATCGCCTTCCAGAGTTTGACAGGGCGACGCACGTGCACCAGCCAGGTCTGCAGGTATCCCTTGTACCAGCGGGAACGCTGGCGGATCCAATTGATCGGGTCGCTGTTGGCCTCTTCGAGTGTGACGGAGTCGATCACCGCTGTGCGATAACCGGTTTCGGCGATCCGGACCCCCAGATCGGCATCTTCGGTGACGTTGAACGGATCCCAGGCGCCGATCTCGCGCAGCACCGAACGCCGGAGGTGATTCGAGGTGCCGCCGAGGGGGATCGGGGATTTGCTCCGCATGAGTCCGGGGAGCAGGTACCCGAACCACAGACCGTAGTCGGCGGTGAACCAGCCGCAGAGCAGATTCTGTCTTCCGTTGTGGAACGCCAGCTTTGCCTGCACACAGGCAACCGTCTCGTCACTTTCGGAGAAGGCGACAACAACCCTGCGCAGCTGCAGTGGATCCGGCAGATCTTCGGCGTCGTAGATCGTGACGATGTCACCGGTCGCCAGGTGCAGTCCGTAGTTGCAAGCTTTGGGTTTGGTCCGTGGGTCGGCTGCCGGGACCAGGACGATGGTGATCGTGTCCACGTCGCCGCACGCTTTGGCGGCATTGATCGTGACCTCGTCATCGGCTTCGAGGAGCAACAGCACCTGGAGCTTCTCGTCGGGATATTCGAGTGCGGCCATCGCCCCGATGAGGTCGGCGACCACCTCCGGTTCGTTGTAGGCCGGCACCAGGATCGTGTACGTCGGGAGCTCGGAATCGGGTACGGCCCGCGCGCGTTCGTCGCTGATGGTGATCGGGCCCGACGCGAGTCCACGCCGGAAGAGCACCAGCCGGTCCGACATCGACCACACGTAGAACAGGGTGCAGAGCCCGATCAGGAACGTCACGGTGGCGGTGGGTTGCCATATGGCACACCCGATCACCACCACGCAGAACCCGATCAGGACCGCCTTCTGCCAACCGACGACCGCGGTGGATGCTGATCGCAACGGGTCGACTGCGCGAAGACCCTCGATCGCGTCGAACAGCGCCGTTTCCTTGAATTCGTCGCTGTCGGGGTCCATCCCTTCGGTGGTCATCCCGACGTTGTGGGGCCGGCCGGATCCGTTGGGCTCGATCATGACTTTTCCTTCGCCGAGTCGATCTGCGTGGCCACCAGATCTCGTCCGAGCATGGTCAGCATCCCGGCGTCCTTGAAGTTGGGGTCTTTGTTGGTCACCACCGAATTGCCGCGGATGAGAACGGAGAACACGGTATTGAGGTTGGCGACCAGCGCATCCTGTGGTTCGGGGAAAGGTGCACCGGGATCGTGGTTGTCAACCGACAGCAGGGTGACACGTTGGGCCTGGGTGGCGTTCTGCCATGTCCACGTCAGTTTCGTCCACGTCACGTGCAGGGTGTCGTCGAGGACGGTGAAGAGCTCACCGATGATGTCGTTGCCGAGATCGATCTTGCGGCCCTGGCTGATCCGGCTCGCCCTCATGTCATAGATGACGTTGTCGGGGTAGACCTTGAAGACGATCGGCCGCCGGGATACGACGCTGTCCATGACCACGGTGCGCGGACGCGACAGCTTGTCCCACGCCGGATTTCCCTCGTCCGCCACGAGGTATTGGCGAATCAGGGTTGAATTGCGCCCGAAAAATCGTTTGACGAAGCTGAACTCGGTGACGTCGGTGATTTGCCAGCCGACCGGTGCGATCAGCGGTGTGCCGAAGCGTAGGGCATTCTCGCGATGGATCGGAGGCGAGGAGGAGGCGGGCAGGCCGACCAGTGACAACAACACCGCGAACACCAGCACCATGGCACCGCCGAGCTGGATTGTCTTCGCCGACAACGAGTTTATCGGCCTGTTCAGCGGCGCTTTCGTCTCACCACGCCGCGCTTGCAGGTACATCCACGAGCACACCACAATGGCGGCCGTCAACGATGGGATCAGTTCGTACGCCACGACCCGTACGTCCGGGTAGAGCAGCATCATCAGGATCACGATCGCGCAGCCGAGCGCGGTGGTGGCCGCAGCGCCCAGCAGTGCGCGGCGCCGGGTCCGTCCGACCGCAAGGGCGGTGGCCGCCGCCGCCAGCAGGACCATGACAAATCCTGCCGCATACCGGGTTCCGCCCAGCGATATGATCAGGAGCCGGAAGCCGATCGGGAACACCGCGAGGAGCAGCAGCCAGACCCAGGCGAATCGGGCGACGGGGCGCAGGCCGAACATCGTCACCGACGCACTGACCACGAACAACCACAGGGCCAGCATGTCGAGCCGAAGCAGATGGTACTGGTCCGCGTAGCGGCCGAGCAGTACACCTTTGACGAGAAGCGCCAGAACCATGCCCATGAATCCGACGATGAGGTCGATCTGACGATCGTGGATGGGAAGCTCATCGCCGCGTCGCCTCGCCACCCCCTGGGCGGCGAGAAGCGTCAGCAAGGGGATGGCCGGTACGTAGCCGATGAGACTGCCGGAACCGATCTCCTCTGCGAGACTGCGAAAGCTCGGCCAGAACGCGATCAGTGTGGCGACACCGATCAGCGTCCAGCGGAACGCAACTCGGTAGCCGGGGTGCAGGGTGGGCAGCAGACCTGATTCTGCGGCCGACATCGATCAGCTCCCCGGTTCGCGGCGGCGGCTTCGCAACACGATGATCGCGACCACGATGGCGATGACCACGAGTACACCCGCAGCGATCCAGCGCACGGCCGAGTCGTTGTTGTCATCGGACTGCTGCTGCGGCGTCGCGCTGTCGGTGATCACGGTGATCGGGTCTCGATCCGCAGCCTGCACAAGTGCGTCGCCGTTCACGGTGACCCAGCGAGCCTCGTCCTCGTCGAGCCAGTTCAGCAATCGGTCCAGCTGAGCGGGTACATCGGTCGAGGTGGCGACCAGCATGGTGCGCTCACCGTCGTACACCGTCTGCAACGACCCGAAGTTCACATCGGGATCCAGGGTCAGCGACGTCTCGGTGTTGTTGCCGTCGACACCGGTCAGCATGATCGGGCCGGAGGCGGGCTTGCTCACCGGCAGTGTCAGTTCGTTGTCATCCCAGCCCGAGGCCGAGATCAGGATCGCCGGGTTCGACGAACTCAGCGCCTGTTCCAGCGGGACCACCGTGGTGCTGATCGGTACCGCGCTCAGACGCTGCAAGCCTTCGACGATGGTGACCGCCCGAATCGTGTCGGCGAAGGAGTCGGGACCGATCCCGACCTCGATCTGCGGCATCATCGACTGCGGGACCGATTGGAAACCTGTCGGGAGCGGCGGGTTCGCGTTTGTGCTCTCGACCGGGCTGTCGCCGTCGATGGTGAGTGTGATCGGGGCGCTGTCGCCGCAGCCGCCGGTGTTGCCCGCGGCGTCGACCGCCACGGTCAGGTCCGTGAAACGCTGCAGGAGGTCGTCAGGGATGTCGACCCAGGTGTCGACGATCCCATTCGGCTCGGCGGCCCATCGATCGATCACGGTGTCACCGACCGAGACCACCACCTGCCCGCCATAATTCGGTGGCAACGGCGTGTAGGAGCCCTTGAGGTTCACCCTGATGCCCTTCGCGGACCGACCCAGTCGTGTCTGATCGATTCCGATGGTGACCTGGGGATTGGTTGTGGCCGTGGCACTTCGGCCCGGTTCGCCGATGTCGGCGAGGGTCGTCGACGACGGGGGCAGCTGAGGGGTCACCCGGAGTGGGCCCGCGACAGCCTTGGAACTGATCGCCAGTCGCGACAGATTGCTGGTGAGCAGGTTGACCTGGTTGGTCAGATCAGGGGCCGGCCCGCTGATCAGCAGGGTCGGGACCCCGACAGAGCCAACGAGTTCCACGGCGCTCGCGGGGCGTTCGAGGATCGTGATCTGACGCTCGAGAGCCTCGGATGGGGTCGCGAGGGTCTGTTGGCCGTCGGGAAGCGCTTCCACCGCAACGTCGATCGGTTGTGCGCCATATCGGGCCACCATGGAGGAGGTCAGCGCAACCGCAGCATCGGATTCCGTCTGGGTGGGTGCGGCCGGTATGGCGATGGTGAGCTTCTCGAGCAACGGCGGCAAGAAGTCGGCGATGGTTTCCGGTGTCGCCTCGGTGCCGGCGAAGTTGATCGCGGCACCGGTCAGTTCGACCGGCAGATCGGTGTCGACGAGGCAGGTGCCGTTGATCGGGACCAGGTCGGTTCGCAGGGTGAGATCGACGGCGTTGTCGATGATCTCCGCGCCCCGCAATCCGATGGCGATCGGCGCCGGCGCCGGCGCCCCGACCGGCAACTCGACGCGGGCGAGCGTTTCGGTGCCCTGTGTGGCGGTGAGGGTGGCTCGCTGCAAGTTCGGCGGTACCTGCACCGACGCCTGTATTTCGGAAGCGGTGAGGCCGGGCGGGACCGGAATGGTCAGAGAGGTCTCACCCTCCTGGCCATATATCGCGACGGTCGAATCGCGGCCGAGCGTGCGGAAATCCACCACCGGCGCCTGCGCTGGTGTTCCGCCATCACCGGGCGCCGCATTCACCGCGGGAACCAGAAGTGCCGGAATTGCAACAAGACTTACCGTGGCCACCACGGCAAATATGCGAATGGATCGTCTGTGTGCCGTAGTCATCCCGGTAATCGTAAACGTAAGAAACAAATAAACGTGCATGAACCTGTTCTATTTTCTTTCGCGTTACCTGGTCGGTGCCTGCCTTGTAGAAATATCGAGGGCAAGCGTCTGGTCTGAATGACGCCGTGAACTCGGATTCTGTCGACAAACGACACATCTGCACTGTGGGGTTTGCCGCAAACCTTCGATTGAGTAGGTCCTCGTCGTGGGACAAGGCGATCAGAGGTGCCTCTGCGTGCCACGAGTGGCGACGGGAATTGGTATTGATTTCGCCTTCGAGAGATGTCGGCCGCTGAATATCATGGTCGCGCGCGCTTTTGTCACGGCGACATTTCCGAACGCCCGGCGGCACATTCGCAGTGGTGGCGAGTGCATTCATCGAGTTTGTGTCGGGGCACATGCAATTTTCGGTGCTCGGTTCGAGCTCATCGGTATCGATCATCGGCCGCTCGAGAAAGCGAGATGACATTTGTCATCGGCAGGTCGTGAGAAGTGCACGCCGGATTGATGATTGCGCGCACTACTGGTGGGGACCGGGCTCGGCGAGGGTGGAGTCATGAACACAACACCGAACGACTATCCATTGACAATCCGTGTTGTCGCCGTCTCGGACCGGAAGTGGGGTCAGCGATGAACGCCGTGATCACCGCCCGCGGATTACGCCGGGTCTATGGCCAGGGCAGTGACGCGTTCGAGGCGGTCAAGGGCATCGACCTCGATGTCGCTGCGGGAGAGGTCTTCGCGCTGCTCGGCACCAACGGTGCCGGTAAGACGTCGACCTTCGACATGCTGGAAGGCCTTGTTGCACCGTCTTCCGGCGACGTCGAGGTCTTCGGCGTCGACCCGCGCCGCGACCGCAAGGTCGTCCGTCCACAAGTGGGCATCATGTTGCAGTCCGGTGGGTTGCCGGCCGAACTCACGATCACCGAGACGTTGGAGATGTGGCGCGGGACGTGTTCGAACCCGACCACCGTTGAAGCGGTCCTGACGCAAGTGAATCTCACTGACCGAGCGCACGTGCGCGTCCGAGCGCTGTCCGGCGGTGAAAAGCGCAGGGTTGACCTTGCGTGCGCTCTCCTGGGGCAGCCACGGCTGCTGTTCCTCGATGAACCGACCACCGGCCTCGATCCGGAAAGTCGCCGTGCGACATGGCAATTGCTGGCCGATCTGAAGGCATCGGGGGTGACGATGGTGCTCACCACTCACTACCTCGACGAGGCGGAGGCACTGGCCGACCGGATTGCGATCATGCACAAAGGTCAGATCGCGCGCCGTGGCACGCTCCGGGACATCGTCGACGAGCATCCGGCGCGAATTATCTTCGACCACCCGGGACTTGCGCTGCCGCCGCTACCCGGCGCCCGGATCGATGCCGGGGCCCGCGTCACCGCGTACACCCATGACCTGCAAGGACACCTGTCCGAGGTGTTGGCCTGGGCGGAAGCCAACCGGCTCCGGCTCGGTGGTTTCGAGGCCCGCGCCGCATCTCTCGAATCGGTGTTCCTCGACATCGCACACGACCCTGCCGAATCCTCGGCGTTCACCCCGGACATGATCGGAGCACACCGATGACCATCACCACCACCGCCCCCGCTGCCGCCGACCACGGCCGACGCCCTCTCATGGCGCTCGCGAAGGCCGAATACCGGCAGTTCGTCCGCAACAAGACCCTGGTGACGTTGGGAACCGTGTTCCCGGTGGCCCTTCCGCTCGCCACGTTCTTCATCGCCCGCAACGAGTCCGGTGCCACGGCCGAGGTGACCACCACCGGTCTCGAGATGTTCGCGCTGATGGCCTTTCTGTTCGTGCAGTACTACTCGGTGCTGTCGATGATCACGACTCGCAGGGGAGAAGGTGTGCTGAAGCGCCTCCGAACAGGCGAGGCCGCGGACTGGCAGATCCAGGCCGCACCCGCTGTGCCCGGCGCGATTCTCACCGGGATCGGCGCGGTCATCGTCTCCGGGGTGATCTATGGCGCCGGTGCGCCGGCACCGGTCAACCCGATTGCGTTGATCCTTGCCCTGGCCGGCGGGATCATCGTGTTCGCGCTGCTCGGACTGGCGACGAGCGCGGTGACCAAGAATGCCGAAGCGGCGCAGATCACCTCGCTGCCGGTGATGATGATCGCGATGATCGGCCTCGAATCCATCCGCGACATCCTTCCCGACCGTCTCGGCGATGTGGTCACGTGGACACCGTTCGCGGCCCTGTCGGACCTGATCTCCCTCGGCGTGGCAGGTACACCGGCGACCGCCGGTGAATCCGAGGAGGCACTGGATTTCGCGGGTACCTTCGCCGAGATGGCACAGCCACTTGCCACACTGGGTGTGTGGACCGTGTTGGCGCTCGGAATCGTCGCAACAACCTTCCGCTGGGACGACCGCGGATGATGCGGGTGGCTTCCTGGTGGCGTGAGCTGTCGGGGCCGGTGAAGTTCCGGCTCTACACGTTGCTCACCCTTGAAGGGGCCATCGCCGCGGTGGTGGTCGTTTCGGCGGCCACCGCCGAGGTGCCGTGGTCTGCGGCCGGCATCGTCGTCTGCGGCGCCGCAGCCGTCGTCGCCGTGCAGGCCCAACCAGCGTTGTCCGGGTCTCCCGCGGTCGGGTTCCGGCGGTGGGCGCTTTCGGCGGGCGCGGCGATTCTGCTGTCGATCTGGGGCATCTGCGCGATCATCGCCAACGTGGCCTCCGCCGAATCCGTCGTCGAGGCCGCGCGTGTCACCGGCATCTTTGCCGCCCTGCTCGCGACGCTGTCGATCGTCTCGTTTCTGCGCCGGAGATGGTGGATCGTCGTCGGCATCAGCATCGTCTCCGGTGCGGCTCTCGGAGCGTCTCCGGCCGCAGGTCTGCGGTTGGCTGCGGTCATGTTCCTCATCGGGGGATTCCTCGTCGCAACCACACTGCTGACGCTGTGGGGCCTGGAGGTCGTCGATGACCTGGAACGGGCGAAGGGAGTCGAGGCTCGGCTGCGGGTTGCCGAGGAACGACTGCGCTTCTCCCGCGACCTCCACGATGTGGTCGGCCGCGGATTCTCCGCCATAGCGGTCAAAAGTGAGCTGGCCGCAACACTTTCACGTGGCGGGGCCGGTGACAGAGCGGCGGCGGAGATGGACGACGTGAAGGCGCTCGCAGTCGAATCGATGGACCAGATGCGTGAGCTGGTGCGCGGCTATCGCGACATCAACCTCGACGGTGAGGTGGCCGGGGCGCGCTCACTCCTGGCGGCGGCAGGCTGTGTGCTGGTCATCGAAGGCGACCCTGCCGCGGTGCCCGCGCAATTCCACGAGGTGGCTGCGTGGGTGGTGCGAGAGGGAACCACCAACATCGTCCGGCATTCGTCGGCCACCTCGGCGAAGCTGACGATCGGTGCCGCGGGAATGTCACTGCGTAACAACGGAACCCCGATTGGCCACGTCGGTGATCCGGATGATCACTCCGGGCTCAGTGGCCTGGCGGAACGACTCGCGTACGTCGGTGCCGGGCTCGACACCACCAGGAACGGCGAGACCTTCGTTCTCGAAATACAGTGGGAGAAAAAGTGATTCCGGTACTGCTTGCCGACGACGAAAATCTCGTCCGCACCGCGATGGCAGCGATGCTCGATCTCGAAGACGACCTCGACGTGGTCGCGGATGTCGACTCGGGAGAGGAACTCGTGAGCCTGTGGCGCGGACGGGTGGCCGACGGCGAACCGCCCGCCGTTGCTGTGATCGATCTGCAGATGCCCGGCCTCGACGGCATCGAGACCGCCACCGAGCTTCTTGCTCTCACACCCGGTGCCGGCATCCTGATCGTCACCAGTCACGGGCGGCCCGGCTATCTCAAGCGGGCGCTCACCGCGGGGGTGCGGGGATTTCTGCCCAAGACGACGTCGGCTGCCACTCTCGCCACTGTGATCCGTAGGGTGAACAACGGTGGCCGCCACGTGGATCCGGAACTGGCCGCCGAAGCGATCAGCACCGGCGACACGGTGCTCACCGCACGTGAAGCCGACGTCCTCGAATTCGCCATCGACGGCGCATCGGTGGACGAAATAGCCAGGCGTGCGCATCTGTCGGCCGGTACCACCCGTAACTACCTGTCGTCGGCGATGGCCAAACTGGGCGCGTCCAACCGATACGAGGCGGCGCTCATCGCCCGTAGGCACGGATGGATCTGACCCGGTCCGGGCTACCCGGTCGGCCCCGGCGGTCTGCTCAGATCTTGGTGTAGGCCTCGGTCAGCACCGAGCGCAAGATCTGCTCGATCTCGTCGAACTCGGCCTGCCCGCAGGTGAGTGGAGGCGCGAGTTGCACCACCGGGTCGCCCCGATCGTCGGCGCGGCAGTAGAGTCCGGCGTCGAACAATGCAGTCGACAGGAAACCGCGCAGGACCCGCTCGGCCTCATCGGGTGTGAAGGTTTCCTTTGTGGCCTTGTCTTTCACCAATTCGATGCCGTAGAAGTAGCCCTCGCCCCGCACGTCTCCGACGATCGGCAGGTCGTGCAGACGTTCGAGAGTCCGCCGGAAGTCCGGAGCCAGCGTCTTGACCCGATCATTGAGACCCTCGCGCTCGAAGATGTCGAGGTTCGCGAGTGCGACGGCCGCCGAAACCGGGTGTCCGCCAAAGGTGTAGCCGTGGGCGAACGATGTGGCGTTGTCGTTGAAGGGCTCGAAGAGCCGGTCGGTTGCGATCATCGCGCCGATCGGGGAGTAGCCCGAGGTCATGCCCTTCGCGCAGGTGATGATGTCGGGTATGTAGTCGAAGTCGTTGCAGGCGAACATCGAACCGATCCGGCCGAACGCACAGATCACCTCATCGGAGACCAGGAGGACATCGTACTGGTCGCAGATCTCGCGGACGCGCTGGAAGTAACCGGGCGGTGGCGGGAAGCAGCCGCCCGCGTTCTGCACGGGCTCGAGGAACACCGCGGCAACCGTGTCGGGCCCCTCGAACTCGATGGCCTCGGCGATGCGGTTGGCAGCCCAGATACCGAATTCCTTGGGGTCGTCACCGTGCTCGCCGGCGCGGTAGATGTTGGTGTTCGGTACTCGGAACGCGCCCGGTGTGAGCGGTTCGAACGCCTCTTTCAGCGCCGGGATACCGGTGATCGCCAGCGCGCCCTGCGGTGTGCCGTGATAGGCGATCGACCGCGAGATGACCTTGTGCTTGCCGGGTTTGCCGGTCAGCTTGAAGTACTGCTTGGCAAGTTTCCATGCGCTTTCCACGGCTTCGCCACCGCCGGTGGTGAAGAAGACCCGGTTGAGGTCGCCCGGTGTATGGTGTGCGAGGCGTTCGGCCAATTCGATGGCCGGTGGGGTCGCATAGGACCAGAGAGGGAAGAACGCGAGTTCCTTGGCCTGCTTGGCGGCGGCCTCGGCGAGTTCGATGCGGCCGTGTCCGGCCTGCACCACAAAGAGTCCCGACAGTCCGTCGAGGTAGCTGCGGCCGCGGTCGTCGAAGATGCGGGCGCCTTCGCCGCGGGTGATGACAGGTGGTGTGGTCGTGTCGCCGTGTCTGGAGAAATGGCCCCACAGGTGGCGTGCTGAGCGGGCGCCAAGTGTGGAGGTGTTGTTCTCGACTGCGGTCATCGGGTGCCCCAATTGTATTGTTGTTTGACCAATTTCAGATAGACCAGGGTTTCTGTCCCGGTCACGCCAGGCTGCGATCGCACTTTCTTGTTCAGCACCTCCAGGAGATGCTCGTCGTTTTCGCAGACCACTTCGATGACCACATCGAAGGATCCGGCGGTGAGAACCACGTAGTCGATCTCGTCGACCTCGGCGAGGGCCTCGCCCAGAGCTGCGGTGTCTCCGGTGCAACGGATCCCGATCATCGCCTGCCGGGCAAAGCCCACCTGCATCGGATCGGTCACCGCCACGATCTGGAGGACGCCCGCCTCGCTCAGGCGCTGAACCCGGTTGCGCACCGCGGCTTCCGACAAACCCACCGCTTTGCCCACCGAGGCGTACGAGCGGCGGCCATCGGCCTGCAACTCCTCGATGATCTTCTTGGAGATGTTGTCCAGGACTATCGGTTGCTCGGTCATGGCCCTGATTCTTCTCGATGCGCAGTTCGGTTCGATCGTTGCACACCACATGCTACGGAATCCGCAATAATCCGCAACTGAAACAGAGGAAAACCTCCGTCGTGTGTCGGCATCCATCGCGAAATGCACAGTCGATCGGCTAGGGTGGTGTCAGCCCCAACCGAAAACGATCGCCCGCGAGGACTGATATGACGACCGGTTCAGAGGATTTTGCCGCCGGATGGGTGAATGGACGCGCGTTGCCGGGTGCCGGTGGTGATCACGATGTCATCGATCCCGCAACCGGCGCTGTTGTCGCCTCCACGACGCTGGCCACGGCCGCTGACGTGGACAAGGCCGTGGGCGTCGCACGAGATGCGCTGGGGCAGTGGGCGAGTGCCACCCCGGCCGAACGGAGTGCCACGCTGCGGTCACTGGCGTCCGCGATGTCGGAGGTCGCGGATGAACTCGCCGCAGAAGAGGTACGCCAGACCGGAAAGCCGATCCGACTGGCCACCGAGTTCGACGTTCCGGGCTCGATCGACAACACCGAGTTCTTCGCCGGGCTGGCCCGCAACCTCGAAGGCAAGGCGAGCGCCGAGTACTCGGGCGACCACACGTCGTCGATTCGCCGTGAAGCGGTCGGCGTGGTCGGTTCGATCACGCCATGGAACTACCCGCTCCAGATGGCGGTGTGGAAGGTGATCCCGGCGCTGGCCGCCGGGTGCACGGTGGTCCTCAAGCCCGCCGAGCTGACCCCGTTGACCACACTCACCCTGGCGCGGCTCGCCACCGATGCCGGTGTTCCCGACGGCGTCTTCAACGTGCTCACCGGAACCGGGGTCGAGGTCGGTGCCGCGATCGCGGGTCACACCGGGGTCGACCTGGTCACGTTCACCGGCTCCACTGGTGTCGGCCGCCAGGTGATGTCGCAGGCCGCCGCGCGCGGCACCAGAGTTCAGCTCGAACTCGGTGGCAAAGCGCCGTTTGTGGTCTTCGATGATGCCGACCTCGAGGCCGCGATCCATGGCGCCGTGGCGGGCTCACTGATCAACTCCGGCCAGGACTGCACCGCAGCGACGAGGGCCATCGTCGCCCGCCCGCTCTATGACGACTTCGTTGCCGGCGTCGGCGAACTCATGTCGAAGATGTCGGTGGGTGACCCCACCGACCCGGCGACCGACATGGGACCGCTGATCTCGATTCACCACCGGGACAAGGTGGCCGCCATGGTCGATCGCGCACTCGGTTCCGGCATCCGGTTGGTCACCGGTGGCCGGGCGCCCGAGGGACGAGGTGCCTTCTACGCACCTACTGTTCTCGCCGATGTACCCGAAGACGCCGAGGTCTATCGGGACGAGATCTTCGGACCGGTCCTGACCGTCAGTGCATTCGACGACGACGACGACGCGCTGCGCATGGCCAACGACACCGTCTATGGTCTGGCCGCATCGGCGTGGACGCGGGATGTGTATCGGGCGCAACGGGCTTCCCGGGAGGTCCGTGCCGGATGTGTGTGGATCAACGACCACATCCCAATCATCAGCGAGATGCCCCACGGCGGCGTGGGTGCATCGGGCTTCGGCAAAGACATGTCCGCCTACTCGCTCGACGAATACCTCACCATCAAACACGTGATGAGTGACATCACAGGAGTACCGCACAAACCATGGCACCGAACGATTTTCACGCTGCCGCAATGAACACCTCGGGATCGGAGACGGCCTGGGCGCTCGAGCCCACCGCGCGTGGCACCGCGATGGTTGCCGGAGCGACCCCGGCGCCGTTCTGGCTGGACCGGCCAGAGCGCCCCGCCGCACGGGCCCGCCTGGCGGGGCGGCACAGTGCCGACCTCGTTGTTGTCGGTGGGGGTTTCACCGGTCTGTGGACGGCGGTCCAGGCCGCCGAGGCGAACCCCGGGCGGTCGGTTGTCCTCCTCGAAGGCGATCGGATCGCAGAGGGGGCATCTGGTCGCAACGGTGGATTCTGTTCGGCGAGTCTGACGCACGGGCTGACCAACGGCATGGAGCGTTACGCCGACGAACTGGCGGACCTGTTGCGGATGGGTGTCGAGACCCTCGATGCGATCGCCGACGCGATCACCCGGCTCGGGATCGACGCAGATGCCGATCGCACCGGTGAGCTCAACCTGGCGAGCTTCGACTGGCAGGTTCCCGGGCTCGAAGAGGTTGTGGATCAAGGGCGACAACTCGATCAGCCGCTGCGCTTTCTCGACCGCGACGAACTGGCCAAGCATGTGCGCAGTCCTCTGGCACACGGCGCGATGTATGACCCGGACGTGATGATGATCGACCCGGCGAAGCTGGCCTGGGGGCTGGCCGCGGCGGCGGAACGTCTCGGGGTCCGTGTGTTCGAGCACAGTCAGGTGACGTCGTTGACCTCGGCAGGGGATCGGGTGGAAGTCGGGACGGGTTACGGGACGGTGGACGCGGCGCGGGTGGTGCTGGCCACGTCGGCGTCGAAGCCGTTGCGCCGCAAGCTCGGATACCTGATGGTGCCGGTGTGGGACTACGCCATCATGACCGAACCCTTGACCGACAAACAGATGTCGGACATCGGCTGGTCCGGACGTCAGGGTCTGGCGGACTCCGGAAATCGGTTCCACTACTTCCGGCTCACCGCCGACAACCGGATCCTGTTCGGTGGCTGGGATGCGATCTACTACTACGGCGGTGACACCGATCCGCGTCGGGCCCAGCAGCCCGGCGAGTTCGGTCTGCTCGCCGAGCATCTGCTGCAGGTGTTCCCACAACTCGAGGGCATCAAGGCCACCCACACGTGGGGTGGCGTCATCGACACATGTTCGCGGTTCAACAACTTCTGGGACGTCAGCATGGGTGGCAAGGTCGTCTCGGTGCTGGGATTCACCGGACTCGGGGTGGGGGCAGCACATTTCGGGGCCGCGACCGCACTCGATCTCGTTGACGGGCTGGACACCGAACGCACCCGGCTGAAGATGGTGCGGTCCAAACCGATCCCGTTTCCGCCGGAGCCGCTGCGCTGGTTCGGGATCACCATGACCCGTCGGGAGTTCGCCCGCGCCGACCGGAATCGAGGCCGTCGCGGACTGTGGCTCAAGGCGATGGACGCGGTCGGCCTCGGATTCGACTCCTGACACCCGATCTTGGTGGGTTGTGGTGAGCATTCGCGCAGGTCGCAGTCGCCAGAACCCACCAAAACCGGGTGCTCAGGGCGTGTAGCCCTTGGGGACGACAACGATGGGTGCCTCGGTATTCTTGAGGATGCGCGCCGACATCGACCCCAGGAACGCACGGCGGGGAGGTGCCAGGTGCCCTGATCCGATGACGACGACATCGCCGCGGGACCAGGTCAATTGCTCGAGCGCTTCCTCGACGGTATTTCCCTCGGCGACAAGGGATTCGATCTCGACGGCACCCCCGCAGCTCTTCTTCGCGAGTTCGAGGTTCTCGGTTGCCGCGGCGATGTGCCGTTGCCGGACCGCTTTCGACTCGTCGTCGGCACCGGGGACGTCATCGTGTGAGACCAGCGACAGCAGCCGCAGGTTCAGGCCTGCCTTCTGTGCCATATCCAGGGCGAAGGGGAGTGGGCTGTCCTTTGACTCGGTGGTCGGGATGGCCACTGTCAGTGTGGGGATGACCGGCGGCTCGGAACGCTTGTAGCCGCGGGGAGCCAGAGCCACCGGCACCGGCGAGGCATGGGTGAGCGCCGAGGAGATGCTCCCGAGTGTGTGCTTGCCGAGAATGCCGTCGCTGGTTCCGCCGACCACGATCATGGTGGCCTCCGACTGCACCGCAAAGTCGATGAGCGCCTGCGGAAACGACTCGGCGACCGGGGTGTGCAGGACGACCTCGATGTCGTCGGGGATGTCTTCGGCGCCCTCTTCGAGCCATTTCTGGGCCTTGTTGACCAGGGCTTGCTGGAATCCGGCGCGGCCCGGGGTGCCGTCGGGTTCGATGGTGCGGACCACGCAGACCAGATCGATCGCGGCGCCGGTCGTCGCAGCGATCGCGATCGCCAGGTTGACGCCGTCGTCCCCGGTGTCGGTGTAGAGGTATCCCACTGTGAGTCTCATGAGTCGATGCTCGCTTCCGTGGATGACGCTTCCGTGGATGACGTTGTGCTGCATGGTGTCCGGTCCGGCAGTGTCTCAGTAGACATCGGGCACCTTCACTTCGGTGTTGGCGTTGAGGGTCTTCCCTTTCCAGAAGTCCTTGGGTCCGAAAGCGAAGCACAGCAACATCAACGGGATGCCGAGGACCAGCATGCCCACACCCATGATGAACACGCCGCCGACGCCGCCGATCGAGGTGGATCCGTAGTCGGTGGCGTACATGTCGATCGCGCTCTGGATGAATGCCCAGGTCATTGCCAGCGCGCCGATCAACGGGAAGATCCCGCGGAAGAAGAGATTACGGACCGACTGTGTCAACGTGCGACGGAAGTACCAGACACAGGCGTACGCGGTGATCCCGTAGTAGAAGGCGACGGCGAGCCCGAGGGACGAGATGGAGTCTCCCAGTGTGTCTTCGCTGACGAGGGAGAGCACCAGATAGAACATCAGCGCCGAGGCGCCCATGACGGCCGTGCCGAAAGCCGGTGTCATGTATCGGGGGTGGACGCGGGCGAAGCGCTTGGGAATGGCGCCGTACACGGCCATCGACAGTGTTCCGCGGGCGGTGGGAAGGATGGTCGACTGAGTCGAGGACAGGGCAGAGATCGAGACCGTCAGCAACAGCAGCGATGCCATCACGGACCCGGCCACGGGATCGCCGAGGATCGTGAGAACGTCGTCGGCGTTGTCGGGATTGTTCAGCCCGATTCCCTCCTCACCGAATCCGGCGAACGACTGGATCGCGTAGGCAACCAGGACGTAGGTGCAAACGAGGATGATCGTGGTGATGACCGCGGCCCGCCCGGGTGTCTTGGCGGAGTCCTTGGTCTCCTCGCCGATGGCCAGACACGCGTCCCAGCCCCAGTAGATGAAGATGCAGAGGATCACCGCTTCGGCGATGGATGAGGAGGTCAGCCCGCTGGGCCACAGCCACGACAGGCTCGGGTTGATGGCCTGCGGGCCGGCCTTGTCGAATCCGACCTTGACCAGTGCGATGACGCTGGCAATGATCAGGACGCCGAACTGGATGATGATGAGTACGTTTTGCATTCGCTCGCTGATCAGGATGCCGCGGATGCTGACCCACGTCATCAGCACGATCAGGGCGCACCCGAGAAGGACTTTGATCCAGAGATTCTCCGCCCACGAGTCGAGGTTCAGGAACTTCAGCAGATAGACACCGGCGATCTCGGCCACGTTGGCGAGGACGATGATCGCCGACACGGCCAGGCCCCAGCCGCCGATCCAGCCGATCCACGGACCGAAAGCCTTGGTGCCCCAGGTGAACGTGGTGCCACAGTCGGGGGTGTCGTCGCCGAGTTCCCGATAGGCGAAGGCGATGAGCAGCATGGGTATGAAGGCCAGGACGAACATCGCCGGCGCCTTCTCGTGCACGGCCGCGACGACGAATCCGAGTGTGGCCGCGAGACTGTAGGCGGGTGCGACCGCCGAGAGTCCGATGACGACGTTCCCGAAGAGGCCGAGCGACCCGGCGCGCAAGCCCTTGTCTGGAACGATCGGACCAGGTGTTTCCGTTATGGCCATGGGTGTCTCCCGACAGTGAGGGATTCGAACATGCCCACCGTACGATTTTCGTGGTGTTGGCGCTGAGTAACGACGGAATTGTTTCCAGGCCGGTAACATTTCGACTGAATCAGTTGTTTGCCTACCGATTGGCAGTCGGAATCGGTGGCGAATCGAGGGTGTGGTCGTCGCAGGTCGGTGCAAGCCGATGGAGTTCCACCGGAGGAATGCTGACGTGAGGTGGATGGTCGACTACAGGCGAGATCGCAGGGCAAATCGACCGGATATGGACCACGGTGTGGTTGCGTCCACAGACCTCGAATCCATCCCCGGGATGGAGTTGACGACCGGGGAGTGGCGTAGCCGCGTGGCACGATAGCAAACATGTTCGAAGACGGGGTGGAAGCGGCGTTCGGGGACCTACCCCGTTTCATCGATGGGCACGGGGTGATCTCGGGCGACCACGCGAGCCAAGTATCTCGCCGTCGGGATGCCCGCACCCGGCCGCTCGGCGGCGAGTTGGCGAAGAAGGCTTCTGCCATCGTTGCCGATGAGAGTCCTACGAGTATGTGCGGGTCGGCACCCAAGATTCCAGAGTCCGGCCCAGAGATGGCAACAGATCAACGACTCGCCGAATGGAAGCGTTTTGACAGCCTCGCTGATCCCGGCGATTGCGGCCGACGCTGTTTCGTTCTCCTAACGGGTTTGCCAAAGCAGTACTCCAGTCCGATTAGGGAGGTGCTTTGGTGTCACCAGTGACGATGGAGGATCATGGGCAGCTGTGAATGACTCCCAGAGCCCAACTCCGGCCACCGACCCCGACGACATCGGATCGCGCATCGATCCGGTGCTGGCCCGCAGTTGGCTCCTGGTCCACGGGTTGCAGAGTGTGCGATTCGGGCCGGCTGCCGATTCGCGTGCCGACATCGTTGTTCTGGACATCGAGGACGCGGTGGCCCCGAAGGACAAGGATGCCGCGCGCGACAACGTCATCCGATGGCTCGCCGCGGGCAATCGTGACTGGGTGCGGGTCAACGGATTCGGAACCCAGTGGTGGGCCGAGGATCTCGCCGCATTGAGTGAGGTCAAGGTCGGTGGCGTGATGCTGGCGATGGTCGAGTCGGTGGATCACGTCACCGAAACGGCGAAGCGACTGCCAGGTGTGCCGATCGTGGCATTGGTCGAGACCGCACGCGGTCTCGAACGGATCAGCGAGATCGCCTCGGCCAAGGGAACTTTCCGGCTCGCCTTCGGTATCGGGGACTTCCGTCGCGACACCGGGTTCGGTGATCAGCCGGCGACACTGGCCTATGCCCGGTCTCGGTTCACGATCGCGGCCAAGGCCGCACATCTGCCCAGCGCGATCGACGGACCCACGGTCGGTTCGTCGGCGCTCAAGCTCAGCGAGGCCACCGCGGTGAGTGCGGAGTTCGGGATGACCGGAAAGATCTGCCTGACACCCGATCAGTGCGCCGCGGTCAACGAGGGACTGTCGCCGTCGCACGAGGAGATCGCCTGGGCGCTCGAGTTCTTCGCCGAGTACGAGCGTGACGGTGGAGAGATCCGCAACGGCTCCGATCTGCCCCGCATTGCCCGCGGTACCAAGATCCTGGACCTGGCCCGTGCGTACGGCATCGAGTTCGTTCAGGAGTTCGACGATCCGGACCACATGCCGGCACCGTCGGACACTTACCACTACTGAGAAGAACCTGGCCATTGTCCGCCCCGTGAGTGGGTGCCGAGGGAAATCTGCCCTCGGCCCCTACTGAGGGGGCTGACAATGGCGGGAGTTCCCGCGATACAGATATGGCCGCCACCGGTGAAGGGTGGCGGCCATATGTTGGACGAGTCCAGGTGATCAGCGGGCAGAAATCAACGCGCAAACATCAACGCGCGTTTGACTTCCTGGATCGCCTGGGTCACCTGGATGCCACGAGGGCAGGCGTCGGTGCAGTTGAAGGTGGTGCGGCAGCGCCACACACCGTCGACGTCGTTGAGGATGTCGAGACGCTCGGCAGCACCTTCGTCACGGCTGTCGAAGATGAACCGGTGGGCGTTGACGATCGCGGCCGGGCCGAAGTAGCTGCCTTCGTTCCAGTACACCGGGCAACTCGTGGTGCAGCACGCACACAGGATGCACTTGGTGGTGTCGTCGAAGCGGGCGCGGTCGGACTGGCTCTGGATGCGCTCGCGGGTCGGCTCGTTTCCACTGGTCATCAGGAACGGCTTCACGGCGCGGTACGCGTCGAAGAACGGCTCCATGTCGACAACGAGATCCTTCTCGACCGGCAGACCCTTGATGGGTTCGATGGTGATGGTGATCTCTTTGGACTTGTCCTTCGGGAGCAGGTCCTTCATCAGCAGCTTGCAGGCAAGCCGGTTGACGCCGTTGATGCGCATGGCATCGCTGCCGCAGACGCCGTGGGCGCACGACCGACGGAACGTCAGGGTGCCGTCGAGGTAGCCCTTCACGTACAGCAGCAGGTTGAGCAGCCGGTCGGTCGGCAGAGCCGGGACACGGAAGCTCTCGAAGCCCTGGGCGTCAGGATCCTCCGGATTGAACCGGCTGATCTTGAGGGTGATCATCGTTGCCTCGTCAGGAACCGGAGGCAACGGCGGATCGTCGTGGCGGGGGGCGATATCAGTGGTGGCAGTCATCAGTACTTCCGCTCCATCGGCTCGTAGCGGGTCTGGACCACTGGCTTGTAGTCCAACTCGATCGGGGCGAGCAGACCCTCGCCCTTCTTGTAGGCCATCGTGTGCTGCATGTAGTTCGCATCGTCGCGATCCGGGAAGTCCTCCCGGGCGTGGCCGCCGCGGGATTCCTTGCGATTGAGTGCGCCCACCACGGTGACCTCTGCCATTTCGAGCAGGAAGCCCAGCTCGATGGCCTCGAGCAGGTCGCTGTTGAAGCGCTTGCCCTTGTCGTGCACGCGGATGCTGTTGTACCGCTCCTTGAACCCGCGGATGTCGCCCAGCACCTTCGTCAGGGTCTCGTCGGTGCGGAACACCGACGCGTTGGCATCCATCGTGGCCTGCAGTTCGGTGCGGATGTCGGCGACGCGCTCGTGTCCGTGCTCGGACAGGATCGTCTCGAGCCACTCGTCGACCATGGCGGTCGGTGCCTCGGGCAGTTCGGTGAAGTCGTTGGACAGCGCGTACTCGGCGGCAGCGATGCCGGCGCGACGGCCGAACACGTTGATGTCGAGGAGCGAGTTGGTGCCGAGACGGTTGGCGCCGTGCACCGAGACGCAGGCGCATTCGCCGGCGGCATACAGCCCGTGGACGACCTCGTCGTTGTTGCGGAGCACCTCACCGTTGATCTTGGTGGGGATGCCGCCCATGACGTAGTGACACGTGGGGAACACGGGCACGTACTCGGTGACCGGGTCGACGCCGAGGTAGGTCCGGGCGAACTCGGTGATGTCGGGGAGCTTCTCGTTGAGGACTTCTTCACCGAGGTGGGTCACGTCGATGTAGACGTAGTCCTTGTTCGGTCCGGCGCCGCGGCCTTCGAGGACCTCGAGAACCATCGAGCGGGCGACGATGTCGCGGGGAGCGAGGTCCTTGATGGTCGGTGCGTAGCGCTCCATGAAACGTTCACCGTCGGCGTTGCGGAGGATTCCGCCCTCGCCGCGGACGGCTTCGGAGATCAGGATGCCGAGTCCGGCCAGGCCCGTCGGGTGGAACTGGTGGAACTCCATGTCCTCGAGCGGTAGGCCCTTGCGGAACACGATGCCCATGCCGTCGCCGGTGAGGGTGTGGGCGTTGGATGTGGTCTTGTACATCCGGCCGCTACCGCCGGTGGCGAAGACGATCGATTTGGCGTGGAAGACGTGGATCTCACCGGTGGCGAGTTCGTAGGCGACCACACCGGTGGCCACCTGCTCACCCTGCTCGTTCTCGGTGAGGCAGATGTCGAGTGCGTAGTACTCGTTGAAGAACTCGACGTCGTGCTTGACGCAGTTCTGGTAGAGCGTCTGCAGGATCATGTGGCCGGTGCGGTCGGCGGCGTAGCAGGCGCGCCGGACCGGGCTCTTGCCGTGGTCTCGGGTGTGTCCACCGAAGCGGCGCTGATCGATCTTGCCCTCAGGGGTGCGGTTGAACGGCAGCCCCATCTTCTCCAGATCGAGCACGGCGTCGATGGCCTCTTTGGCCATGATTTCGACCGCGTCCTGGTCGGCGAGGTAGTCTCCGCCCTTGACGGTGTCGAAGGTGTGCCATTCCCAGTTGTCTTCTTCGACGTTGGCCAGTGCGGCGCACATTCCACCCTGTGCTGCGCCGGTGTGGCTGCGGGTCGGGTAGAGCTTCGTCAGCACTGCGGTGCGGGCGCGCGGCCCGGCCTCGATTGCCGCGCGCATCCCGGCGCCGCCGGCACCGATGATGACTACGTCGTAACGATGTTCCTGCATGTGTTTATTGCTCCGATTCGGGCCGGGTCTAGACGCTGTTCACGTCGAAGGTAAGCAGGGCATAGGTGCCGGTGAGCAGCACCAGGATCATCGACAGGCCCAGCAGCACGTTCAGCCAGAAGCGGGTCGAATCCTTGCGGGAGTAGTCGGCGATCACGGTGCGCACACCGTTGCCGCCGTGAAGCTGTGCCAGCCACAGCATGGAGAGGTCCCAGACCTGCCAGAACGGCTCTTTCCACCGTGCCGCGACGAAGGAGGCGTCGATGCGGTGAACGCCGTCGTCCCACGCCAGCATGATGAACATGTGACCGATGGTCAGGATGATCAGAGCAATTCCGGAGAAGCGCATGAAGAGCCATGCGTTCTTCTCGAAGTTGCCGCCCTTGGGCCGGCGTGGTGAGCGCGGGTTGTCGAGGCTGGCCGGACGATCGTGGTCGGTGCCGAAGGTCTTGGCGATCCGAGGTGCTTGTGATGCGGTCATCTGCGGCGCCTTCCTAAATGTGTTCCACGAGCAGCTGCAGCAGGCGGATGGCCGCTGCGCCGAAGATGATCACGAACAAGGTCAAGATCGTCCAGAGCATCTGTCGCTGGAACTTCGGACCCTTTGACCAGAAGTCGACCAGGATGATCCGGACACCGTTGAGTGCGTGGTAGAGCACGCAGGCAACGAGGCCGATCTCCATCAGGCCGATGATCGGGTTCTTGTACGTCTCGATGATCTCGGAGTACTTGTCCGGGTCAATCCGGATCACTGCCGTGTCGAGTACGTGTACAAAGAGGAAGAAGAAAATTGATACGCCGGTGATCCGGTGCAGCACCCAGGACCACATGCCTGGGTCGCCCCGGTACAACGAGCGCTTGCGCACCGGTTCGGGCGCGGTCTCGGTAGGAATGCTCATCGAGAAATTGGCCTCCAACATCGTTGATGGACGCGTCGAGCGCGGTTCCGGCTGCTCGATCGTGGACCCACGTCACAAACCATAAACCTAAGCTGATGTGAGAAAGAATCCTGCCCGAGTGGATATGAGCTGCAACACATCTCGAATTAGGTTTGCCTTACCAAGGTTTTTGCGTGTAGGTGATGTCCGCTTCTGTCGGCGTCAATAGCGAGAGGATCACTCTGTGGTGTCAGAAATTGACTGGAAATTATTGCAGCACAAAGCGTTTGAGGCCATGGAGGGGGCATATGCCCCCTATTCCGCCTATCCGGTGGGGGCAGCCGCCCTAGTCGACGATGGTCGTTTTGTGACGGGTTGCAATGTGGAAAATGTCTCATATGGATTGGGGCTGTGTGCCGAGTGCACACTTGCCGGCAACCTCCACGTCACCGGTGGTGGGCGCCTGGTCGCTCTGAGTTGTACCGACAGTCGCGGGGAAATCCTCATGCCCTGCGGGCGCTGCCGGCAGGTGCTACTCGAACACGGCGGTCCGGAGATGTTGATCGATCATCGCGGCGGCCCGAAGCCCTTGGGCGAGTTGCTCCCGGACCATTTCGGTCCGTCGGACCTGGCGGCCGGTCGGGTGTCTGGGGACGTCCATGGCTGAAGTCTTCGACGCGGTCTCGGTCATCCGGACCAAGCGCGACGGCCAGGCGCTGACCGACGGGCAGATCGATTGGGTGGTGCACGCCTACACCGCCGGTCTGGTTCACGATGAGCAGATGTCGGCGCTCGCGATGGCGATCCTGTTGCGCGGCATGGACCGTCGCGAGATCGCGCGCTGGACCGAGGCGATGATCGATACGGGTGAGCGGATGGACTTCACTCATCTGCATCGTCGCGGTGAGCCGTTGGTGACAGTCGACAAACACTCCACCGGTGGTGTGGGGGACAAGATCACGCTGCCGCTGGCGCCGCTGGTCGCGTCGTATGGCATTGCGGTGCCGCAACTGTCGGGACGTGGCCTGGGTCACACTGGTGGCACACTCGACAAACTGGAGGCCATTCCGGGTTGGCGGTGCGACCTCACGAACTCCGCAATCACTGAAATGCTCGAATCGGCCGGAGCGGTGATCTGTGCGGCCGGCTCGTCACTGGCGCCTGCCGACAAGAAGCTCTACGCGTTGCGAGACGTCACCGGCACCGTCGAATCGATACCGCTCATCGCCAGTTCCATCATGAGCAAGAAGATCGCGGAGGGCACCAGTGCGCTGGTGCTCGATGTGAAGGTCGGTTCCGGGGCGTTCATGAAGTCGGAGAGCGATGCGCGCGAACTCGCCCAGATCATGGTCGAGATAGGCAACGACGCGGGCGTGCGGACCTCGGCATTGCTGACGTCGATGGCCGAACCTCTCGGGCTGACGGCAGGTAACGCCATCGAGGTGGCCGAGTCGCTGGAGGTCCTCGCCGGGGGTGGTCCCGCCGACGTCGTCGAGCTGACCGTCGCACTGGCCCGCGAGATGTTGGCCGCTGGTGGGATCACGGGCGTCGATCCGTCCGAGAATCTTCACAACGGAAAGGCGATGGACGTCTGGGAGGCGATGATCGCCGGACAGGGCGGTGATCCGAGGGCTCCGCTGCCGCAAGCGCGTCACCACGAGGTCATCACAGCCGGCGCATCGGGCATCGTCGAGTCGATCGACGCGATGGCGGTCGGGGTCGCGGCCTGGCGTCTGGGCGCGGGCAGGGAACGGCAGGGCGAGGCCGTGCAAGCCGAAGCCGGTGTGCGCTGGCACGTTCGGGCCGGGGACACAGTGGGTGCCGGTGACCCGCTGTTCACGATGTACACCCAGACGTCGGAGCGATTCGCGGCGGGAGCCCACGCACTGGCCGACGCCGCTGTGATCGGTTCGGCAGCGCCGCAATCCGGGTCCCGGGTGATCGATCGGGTTACCGTCGACCCATGACATCCTCGCCGCTGGATCTGACGTCCATCGCACTCGCTCCCAAGGTGCTGCTGCACGATCACCTCGATGGTGGCCTGCGTCCGGGAACGGTGCTCGAGCTCGCCCACGAAGTCGGATACAAATCCCTGCCCGCCGACAACGACGCCGATCTCGCTGCGTGGTTCCGGCAGGCCGCCGACAGCGGCTCATTGGTCCGATACCTCGAGACGTTCGATCACACCGTCGCCGTGATGCAGACCGCGCCGGCTCTCGAGCGGGTGGCTCGGGAATGTGCCGATGATCTCGCCGACGACGGAGTTGTCTACGCCGAGGTGCGGTTCGCGCCCGAGCAGCATCTCGAGGCCGGGCTGACGCTCGATGAGGTCGTCGAGGCGGTACTGCGAGGTTTCACCGAAGGAACGGCCGAGGCTGCGGCGCGCGGCCGCCGGATCCAGGTGCGCACCCTGGTCACCGCGATGCGCCATGCAGCGCGGTCACGGGAGATCGCGGAGCTGGCCGTCCGATACCGGAATCAGGGTGTTGCCGGCTTCGACATCGCCGGCGCAGAGGCGGGCTACCCACCGAGTCGGCATCTCGATGCCTTCGAGTACATGCGGGCGTCGAACGCACCGTTCACGATTCACGCCGGTGAGGCGTTCGGGCTGCCGTCGATCCACGAGGCCATCAGCTTCTGTGGTGCCGATCGGCTCGGCCACGGTGTTCGGGTCATCGACGACATCACACTGCCCGTTGGCGCCGACCTGGCCGCCGCTGCCTTCGACGGCGCAGAGTTGGGGGACATCGCAAACTACGTCCGCGACAAGCGGATCCCGCTCGAATTGTGCCCGAGTTCCAACGTGCAGACCGGAGCCGTGGCGAGCCTTGCCGAGCATCCGTTCAATGTGCTTGCCCGACTGCGATTCCGGGTGACGGTCAACACGGACAACCGGCTGATGAGCGACACCACGATGAGCCGCGAGTGCAAGGTGCTGGTCGACCAGTTCGGATACGGGTGGTCCGATCTGGAACGCTTCACCGTCAACGCCATGAAATCGGCGTTCATCCACTTCGATGAGCGTTTGGCCATCATCGACGACGTCATCAAGCCGGGTTATGCAGTCCTGATCGGCTGAGCGGGCCATGAAGCCCTGAAAGCTGTCATATAGAAAGGCGGCGAGGGAAGTTCTCCCTCGCCGCCCTCGTATTCATCAGTATTCGATGTCAGTCGCGCTTTTTGTCCAGTCGGGCGTCGAAGTCGTGCTCGAGTGCGCGCCACGCTTCGGATTCGTTGTCGAACGGCGGACTCGGTGCCATGCGCTTCGGGTCGGGGTTGAGCGCGTAGTCCACGAACCAGCCGAGTGGTGTGGTGGTTCCCAACGCTTCGCTGACAGTGTCGTCATCGGCATAATCCGCTGCGTCCGTGAGCAATTCGACAGCCAGCTCGAGTTGCTTGCGGTCGATGCGACGGGGACCGTCGACGATGTCGTCGGTCAGGCCCGGCAGAACGTAGACGTTGTCTTCGTAGACATCTATCTCGAGCGAGCCGTCGGTCGCAGCGATCTGGATGTCCTCGAAGGTGCTGATCGCGGAGAGGTCGTGCTCGTTGTCGTCGGCCAGGTACCGCTCCAGGGCCCGCTTGCTGTTGAACGCATAGATCTTGCCGTTGGTGCCGAGGAATACCGGATCGTCGTCCAGGTAGCAACGGAGCGAGTAGAACTCACCTTCGGCGGTGATGATCTGGATGGGGTCGATGCCAACGGACGCCCAGAAATCGTCTTCGTCGATATCGTCGATATCGTCGATATCTTCGTATTCATCGTCATCGTCGTCTTCTTCGACGTCGTCATCCGAATCGTCATCGTCTTCGCTGTCGACGATCTCGACGTCGTCGTCGAGTTCGTCCTCTTCTTCGGCGCTCGCGGCAGCGAGAAGTTCGTCGTCGGCCACCGTCACCGCGTCCGCGTCGACGTCCGGAGAGCTGATGACCTCATCGATGGCGTCGATGACGTCGTCCCAGCGCTTGTCGATGAGTGTGCCGATCCGCTCCCACAGTTCGGCGCCCTCGCGTCCGATGAAGTTGCGGGTACCCGTGGTGACCGCGCCCAGGATCGGATTGCCGTTGAAGAACTTGGTGATCGGCGTCAGTTCGCAGACCTCGCCGATGATCCGCACGATCTCGAGGACGTCTTCGAGCTTGGCGATGACCTCGGGCGTGGGGTCCTCAGCGGCGAGTTCCGGGACTGCGATGAGGTCGAAGGACTTGTCCTCGGCGGGTTCGAACTCGTCGGCCTTGAGTCCGACCACGGTCTGCCACGCGGGATGCTCGTCGAGATCGTTCTCGGCACCCGAGCGGATGAACGCCACCAGTTCGGCGACCGAGCTGAATCCGTACAGGTCTTCGTCGAGACCCAGGAACGCTTCCCACTCGTCATCACCCTCGCGCCAGCGGGGAGCCCACAGCGTGAAGGTGTTGCCTTCGGTGATCACGAGTTCGATTGGGACGATGTCTCCGGCCATGGGGACAGAGCCTAGTCACCGATGCCGACGGTGGGCTACCTCGCCTCACGAATACAGCTGTGGCTTTGCCATGAATTCGTCTGACCTCTAGTTGACGGAGCCTGCCGTCACGGTGGCTGCACTGCCGAGTCGATCATGCGCACGACGTTCGACCAGCAACGGCACGAAATCCCGAATCGGTTGACCGTCGAATCGTTGGTAGGCGTCATCGACGGCCGCGGTGACGGACATCGGGTCGAGATCATCGTGTCGTTTGGTGAGTTTGTCTACGATCTGAGCGATCTGCTGGCGTTCTTCATCGATGGAGTGCACGCGAAATAGTACGACCAACTTGATGTTGGCTCCAGTTTGGTC
Source organism: Williamsia sp. (assembly GCF_036566845.1). GTDB lineage: Bacteria > Actinomycetota > Actinomycetes > Mycobacteriales > Mycobacteriaceae > Williamsia. The sequence goes on along the minus strand of NZ_DATCVM010000115.1, from coordinate 13,643 downwards.
ACCTTCCGTTTCTTTTTGGTTGACCCGGGGTTCAAGTGAATTGCCATCTGGTTGGTCACCTAAGGTGCTTGGCCATGAGTACTTCGGGCCGCAGCGAAGCCGACGCCGCGCAGGCGCGTTAGTTGGTCGGTGAGCTGGATGCGTGGATTGACCGCTTGGAGAAGGCGATCGACGAGGAAAAGTCAGGCACCAACGTTTTCGAGATACGCAAAGACGTCTACGAGTTACAGCGCCAGATAAAGGCGTTGCGAGATACCTTCCCCTGCGCGTTCACCACCTAGTGACATTGCTTCTGTGCGTCACGTCGGCCGGTAGAACCCCTCGAACGTCTGATCCAGGTTGGTGGTTCGGACGGCCGAAACGCTGACCGGATCGCCAGCTTCGACCATCTGGCCGTTGCCGATGTACATCGCGACATGGCCGGACCACACCGCAAGGTCGCCGGGCTGGAGGTCGGCTGAAGAAACAGCCACTCCGGCGGTGTCCTGATCTTGGGCGAGCCGGGGGAGTTCGACACCGGCTTCGCGGTACGCCCATTGCGTCAGGCCGCTGCAATCGAGACCGACTCCGGGGGTGGTGCCACCCCATACGTAGGGCACGCCTTGCTGACTCAGCGCGGCCCGCACCGCTGTGGCGGCGCGCTCGTTGGGTGCGTAGGCGACCGACCCGTCCGGCAGGGTGATCGCGACGCCGGTGCCGTCGGGGTCGGCGGCCGACAGCCCGGCGGGGACAGTCTGCGCGGCTCCCGGGTCCGGGGCCGTTGCTGATGCGGGCATGGCTGAGGTGGACGCGGCTGAGTCGGCAACCGCGGTGACCGGCCCGAATGCTGCGTTGGAGAGGTTTCCGAGTTCGGTGCCGACGCGGGCCAGCTGGGGGATGACCGAATCGGTTGCGGCCGGCGCGGGTGTCCGCCCGACCTGCAGAAGCCGTTCGGTGTCGGTGCTCAGTTCGGTGCGGGTGCGTTCGACGACGTCGATGCCGCGTTGCAGGTGATCCATCGCGACGGGCAGGATCGCGGTCACGCCCGCGGGTGAGAAGAGCGAAGGCCCCATCGCTGCGGCGATCGTGACGAAGGAGTCGAGGATGGCTTCGAGTTCGAGGGCCGCACGCCGCACCTTGTCGGCGGCGGACTCGATGATGTCGGCGATGGCAACGCTGTTGTCGGAGTAATTCGCCGTCGCGGCGACCACCTCGTCGAGGACCGCGATCGCCGAGTTCGCGCCTGTGCCTGACCACTGGGGTTTGAGTTCGGTGTTCACACGGTATTGGCCGGCCCGCGATTCGTCGAGAACTGTTGCAACCGTTCTCAATTGCGTGGCCGGAGCGCCGCCGGGCAAACGGCCGGTACCCAGGGTGGCGAGTAGCGCCTGCAGCGGAGCGATCAGGATCTCGACGGGGATCATCTACAGCGCCTTGGTCTGTACGGCGCTGATCTGCTGTGCGTTGGCATCGTCGGCGCCCGAATAGGTGATTGCGGACTGCTGTAGGCCGGTGGCCAGGGTGTCGATTCGGGACGCGAGAGCGGTGAGTTCAGAAGTGTGCCGCTCCGTCACCATCACCGCCGCTGCGGCGAACTCAGCGCCCATCAGCCCGAAGGTGGGAATGAGCCCGACCGCCTCGACGCGCCCGGCGGCCGCGTACGCCGCGATCTGGGCGCCAACCGATCGGGTGCCGGCAGCGGCGGTGGTCAGAGCGGCGGGTTCAACAGATACCGAGGTCATGGGAGTACGACGCGATAGGCATGCGGTCTGGTTCCCTCGTATGGTTAGCCCATGCAGATCCGGACTGTCGATCATCCTCTGGCCGCGGCCAGGCTGACCACCTTGCGCGACAAGAACACCGACAACGCGGCGTTCCGCGGAGCCTTGTCAGACCTGACCCAGATGCTGATCTACGAGGCGTTGATCGGTGCCCCGGTCGCGGAGATCCCGGTGTCCACGCCGGTGACCGAGACCACGGGCGTCCGGCTGGCGAGCCCGCCGTTGCTCGTCCCGGTTTTGCGGGCAGGCCTGGGCATGGTCGAGCAGGCACACGCGATGGTGCCGGAGGCCAATGTAGGTTTTGTGGGAATCGCCCGCAACGAGGACACACATCAGCCGGTGCCGTATCTCGAATCCCTGCCCGACGACCTGTCCGGTCAGCCGGTGTTTGTCCTCGACCCGATGCTTGCCACCGGTGGTTCGATGATCCACACGATCGAATTGCTGGTGACCCGCAAAGCCTCGGACATCACCGCGGTATGTGTTGTGGCAGCACCTGAAGGTGTTGCAGCACTCGAGAATTCGGGACTTCCGGTTCGGCTGGTCACGGCGGCGATCGACGACGGGCTCAACGACGTCGCCTACATCACCCCGGGCCTCGGAGATGCCGGAGACCGCCAGTTCGGGCCTCGGTAGGTCAAACCTGGGCGACCTCCGGTCAGCGAATTCGGTCAACCGCTGATCGAGCCCGGGCGGAATGCGAAGAATCTGTTCGGGGTTTCTTGGTGGCGCTCGTCAAGCGGGTTGTTGAGCGATGTTCCGGTTGGACCAAACTTTTGAGGCGCCAGGTCTGGTGGGGTGTGCCAGGATCGGAGTATGTCGAAGGATGCAGTAGACATTGTTGCGAAGTTGTCATCGTTCTCCGAGCACTGGTCACCGAAGGTCGTGGCTCGGCTCAACGATTACGAGATAAAGGTGGTAAAGCTCGAAGGTGAGTTCGTGTGGCACAAGCATGTTGCAACCGATGAGCTGTTCTTTGTGGTCGAGGGTGAACTGACCATTCAGATGCGTGACGGCGACGTCCGCGTGCGGCCGGGTCAGTTGTTCGTGGTGCCCAGGGGTGTTGAACACTGCCCTGTCGCGGAAGGGGAGGTCCACGCCATGCTCGTCGAGCCCGCCGGCGTTCAGAACACCGGTGATGCTGGTGGACCGCTGACGGCGGAGACCGACGACTCGCTCATCTGAGAAGTGGACGCGGGGCCTTCGATCGTGGTGTGCGGTGTCAGCTACTGCGCGCCGCCCACCGGCCGGAGTCTCGGGTCACCTGGACGGGGTGGTCGAAGCACTTGGTGATCGTTGCCGAGGTGAGCGACTTCTCGACCGGGCCCGCGATGACGGTCTCGCCGTCGCGCAGCAACAGTGCGTGGCTGGTGCTCGTCGGAAGGTCTTCGAGGTGGTGGGTGACCAGGACGCTGGCCAGTCCGGTGACTTCGGTTCGGAGCTGGTCGATGCTGCTCAGCAGTTGTTCGCGGGCGGCGAGGTCGAGCCCGGTCGCGGGTTCATCGAGCAGCAAAAGGGACGGCCGAGGCATCAGGGCCCGGGCGATGAGGGTTCGGCCGCGTTCGCCCTGACTCATCGTGGTCCACACCGAATCCCGGCGCTGCGACATTCCGAGGAGTTCGAGGAGATCGTCGGCGTGCCGGTGGTCGTCATCGGTGTAACGGCGGCGAGGATCGAGTTCGGGCGTGTTGGTCAGACCGGTCAGGACCACGTCGTGCGCCCTCAGCGGGAGGTCGAGACGATGCCGTGGGTCGACATGTCCGATATGCGTGCGCAATTCGCGCATGTCGACCCGGCCCAACCGGTGACCCAGCACATCGACGGTGCCGCGCGTCGGGTGCCCGAACGCGCCGAGGATGTGGAGGAGTGTCGATTTACCCGCGCCGTTGGGGCCCAACAGCGCCCAGTGTTCACCGGGGTGGACGGTGAAATCGATGTCCCGCAACAGGTATCGTCCGCCCCGCACCACGTCGATTCCGGTGGCATGCAGAACATCGGACATGGGGGCAGAGCTCGATTCGCTTCGTGTCACGGTCAATTCGTCCAGTAGTAGATCATGGGTTCGGCACTGACGACGTCGCCGCCTGTGGTGATGGTCAGCGACGACGGTGTGATCCGATATGTGTAGCCGTCCTTCATGGCCACGAACTGGTCGCCGGAGCGGGTCGGAAATCCGATCTCCGCGGTCAAACCGTCGGCCAGTCCTTTGTAGTAGTACCGGCCGGTCTGATTACCGACTTGGCAGACAACGACTTTCGACCGATCTGTCTGGCCGACCATCACGGCGGGGTCCGCAGATGTGTTGCAGCGTGGGCCGCTGACAAAACCATGCTGATCCGTGCCCGGGACCGTCGGCTGCGGACCGACGGAGCGCGGCGTCGTTGTGGTCGTCGGCGGCACCGTGCTCGTCACCGTGGACGGCGGTGCTGTCACGGTGGACGGCCTTCCCGTCACGGTCTGTGTCGAAACCGGTGGGGTTGTTGTGGTGCTGCTGCTTTCGGCTTGCGGCGTCGAGTCGTCGGAGGGGATGAGGAGAAAGCCGAGCAGCACGGCCAGCGCGAGCAGCAGAACGCCGGCGATCATCGCACCGATCACAACCGGCGACGACCACGGCGACCTCGGCGGTGGTGTCGGGTAATGGTTTCCGCTCACGCGCTCACCCTACCGGCGACCACCGGCACAGAACGCGGCAATTTCTGCGGTGATCGCCGACAGCCGCGCCTGCGCGGAGGTACGTGCCGTTGCCGGTGGCGGGCCGGGAGTTTCGGCGACCTCGAGATAGAACTTCAGCTTCGGCTCGGTACCCGATGGCCTGGCGATGACCCTGACCTGGCCGGTTTCAGTGTTGCCGGTGAGCTGGACGGCGTCGGTCGACGCGCCAGGTGCACGTTCGAGTAGGTCCTCGGCGTCGACCTCTACCCCGTCCAGCTGCCTCGGTGGACTCGTTCGCAGGTCTTCCATGATGGCGGCGATCTGTGTGAGGTCGTCGACCCGCACCGAGTATTGACCGGTCAGATGGACGCCGTGCTCCACCTCGATCTCGTCGAGCCGGTCGGCGAGGACACGGTCGGAGTCGGCGAGCTCCTGGGTGAGGACACAGAGCGCGACCGCGGCGCTGATGCCGTCTTTGTCGCGTACGCCGTCCGGGTCTACACAGTGGCCGATGGCTTCTTCGTAGGCGTAGACCAGGCCGTCCCCGGCGCGGACCAGCCACTTGAAACCGGTCAGTGTGGCCGCGTACCGGACTCCGGCGGCGGCGGCGATCTTGCCGAGCAGGCTGCCGGACACGATGGTGTTGGCCACCAGCACGTCTTCCCCCGTGTGCGCGGCGACGATCTGGGCGCCGAGGAGCGCTCCGGTCTCATCGCCGGTGAGCATCCGCCAGGTGCCGTCGATCCGCGCGCCGACAGCGCAGCGGTCGGCGTCGGGATCGAGGGCGATGGCGATGTCGGCGTCGATGTCCTCGGTTAGCGCGAGCAGCAGGTCCGCCGCGCCAGGCTCTTCGGGATTCGGGAATGCTGCCGTCGGGAAGTCCGGATCGGGGGCGTGCTGCAATCCGACCACGGTGACGTCGTGAAAGCCGCACTCGCGCAGGGCTTGGACCGCGAGGTCTCCGCCGACGCCGTGCATTGCTGTCAGGGCGATACTGATCGAGCGATGATCACGGTGGCCGAACCGGGTGACGATGCGCGTCAGATAGTGCCCGATGTTGTTGCGGGCCCGCTCATCCGGCGCGACCGGTGTCCGCGGGATGTCGATCGCTGGTCCGGTGGCGGCGATCAAGTCCTCGATTTCGGCGTCGGCAGGCGGAACCAACTGCGCTCCGTGCTCGAGATAGACCTTGTAGCCGTTGTCGGCCGGCGGGTTGTGGGAGGCGGTGATCTGGATCCCGGCGACCGCATGCAGGTGCCTGACGGCGTACGCGACCAGCGGCGTCGGTCCCGGTTCCGGCAGTGCCACGACGTCGAACCCCTGCGCCGCAAGAACTTCCGCAGTGGCCGCAAAAAAGTCCTCGGAGCCGTGGCGCGCGTCCCGTCCGACGACCACCGTACCGCCGGTGTGACCGTGATCGATCAGCCACTGCGCGAGGCCGGCGGTGGCCTTGGTGACCACCGCGACATTCATTCCCAGTGGGCCGCCGCGGACCGGACCCCGCAGACCCGCAGTGCCGAAATGCAGTGTGTCAGAGAAACGTTCACCCAATGCTGCCGGGTCCAGCGACGCGAGTTCGGTCCGGGTACGGGGATCGGGATCGGCCTCGATCCAGGCGGCCACTGCATCGGGAGTTGTCATCGGTATCTCAGATCTGCTCGATCACCTGTGCCAGCAGGTGACCCATCCGGGTGGCCGACGCGCGACCGACTTCGAGAACCTCTTCATGGTTCAGCGGTTCGCCGGTGATGCCCGCCGCGAGGTTGGTCACCAATGAGATACCGAGGACCGCCATCTTCTCCGCGCGGGCGGCGATGGTCTCGTGCACCGTCGACATGCCGACCAGGTCGGCGCCGAGAACCCTGAGCATGTTGATCTCGGCGGGTGTTTCGTAGTGGGGGCCAGGCAGACCCGCGTACACACCCTCGGCCAGCGATGGGTCGACCGACTGGGCGATCTTCCGCAGAGTCGGTGAATACGCGTCGACCAGGTCGACGAACTGAGCGCCGACAAGAGGGGAGCGGGCGGTGAGGTTCAGATGGTCGCTGATCAAGACCGCCTGGCCGACCGCCATGTCATGGCGCAACCCGCCGGCGGCGTTGGTGAGCACGATCGTCCCGGCGCCGCACATGGCAGCGGTTCGTACGCCGTGGACAACGCTGGCCAACGGATATCCTTCGTACGCATGGGTTCTGCCCAACAACACCAGGACGGAACGGCCGCCGACGCGCACTGAATGCACGGTCCCGGAGTGCCCGGCCGCGCTCGGTGGTGTGAATCCCGGCAGGTCTGCCATCGGGATGCTCGCGTCAGGGGTACCCAGCGTGGCTGCGGCCGGCGCCCACCCCGAACCGAGAACCACGGCGACATCGTGACTCGGCTTTCCTGTTGCTGCGGCGATCGCATCGGCTGCGGCCTGCGCTGCGCCGATGGGATCGATCGACGGATCGAAGCTGGGGGAAACCACGTCGGGTCCTTCGGTTGCCATGGCCCAACCCTAAGGCGAAAACCGTTCGCGCTCGCGCTTCCCCGTGTCCGTCGCATCGGGGCATCGCAGGACCGCTAGGCTCGCCGCATGCCGTACGTGACCACACAAGACACCGTGCACACGCTCTATCTGGGCACCGAGGGTGATGAGAGTGACACCGACAACAGGTTCGGGATCGACTGGCTCGATTCGATCAATGCCTGCCTCGACGAGGTCGTGGACAAAAAGCGGGGCGCACTGGTCATCACCGCAACCGGAAAGTTCTTCTCCAATGGGCTCGACGTGGAGTACATCGGTGCGAACGGCGACACGCTGCCGGCCTACCTCGACCGTGTCCACGCGCTGTACACGCGCATTTTGACGTTCCCTCAGCCCACCGTCTCCGCGATCAACGGCCACGCGTTCGGCGCCGGCGCGATGCTGGCGCTCTGTGCCGATCATCGGTTGATGCGGACCGAGCGTGGGTTCTGGTCGCTCCCCGAGATCCAGCTCGGCATGCCGTTCACCAGGGGGATGGCGACGCTGCTCCGTACCCGCCTGACCGATGCGACCGCCACCGAGGCCATGACCACCGGGCGGCGGTACGGCGGCCTGGACGCGGTGACCGCGGGCATCGTCGAGCAGGCTGTCGACATCGGTGCACTGCCGTCCACGGCGTCCGACATCGCGGCGTCGCGTGGTCCTCTGGCCGGTCCGGCGTTGGAAATGATCAAGAAGGGGCTGCGTGCGCCCCTGCTCGCCGACCTCGCCTATCCGACGCCGTCTTCCCTGGTTGGTTAACTCAGATCAAGTGCCGATCGCGATGGTGAGAGAATGACCCGATGACACAGATCGGGCAGCGAGGTGCACAGGCCGTGCAGGCCGTTGCCGGTGACCTGGTCGAGTTGTCCCACTCACTCCACGCCGAACCGGAGTTGGCTTTCGAGGAACGCCGTAGCGTCGCCAAGGTGACCGATCTGCTCGACGGTTATGGTTTCGAGGTCGCCACCGGTGTGGCGGACCTGCCCACCGCGTTCACCGCGACCTACGGCTCGGGCGACCTGGTGGTCGGCCTCTGCGCCGAGTACGACGCGCTGCCAGGGTTGGGGCATGCCTGTGGCCACAACATGATTGCCGCCATCTCCGTTGGCGCCGCCCGAGGACTCGCCGAGATCGCCGATGAACTCGGCATCACCGTGATGGTGCTGGGGACCCCCGCCGAGGAAACCGGCGGCGGAAAGATCGTGATGGCCGAGGCCGGGGTGTTCGATTCGGTCGCGATGGCGATGATGGTGCACCCGGGCCGGATCGACGAGATCGCCAGCAGTTCGTTGGCATTGGACGATTTGGCCATTCGCTACACCGGCGTCGAAGCCCATGCCGCAGCCTCGCCCGAACGTGGACGCAATGCTGCCGATGCGGCAACCGTCGCGCAGGTCTCGCTCGGGTTGCTGCGTCAGTACTTGAAGTCGGGGCAGCAGATCCACGGAATCGTCAGCGACGGCGGCAGTGCCCCGAACATCGTGACCGCGCACAGCGAGCTCCTCTATTACCTGCGAGCCGTGGATGAGTCGTCGTTGAGCGATCTGCGCGAACGGGCGGAAGCCTGCTTTGCGGCGGGTGCGCTGGCTGCGGGCTGCACGTACGAGATATCGCCGGTGTCACCCACATACGTCGAACTCCGGCATGATCAGCGACTGCTGGAGGCATACCGGGGTGCGATCGCAGACCTCGGACGTGAGGCGATGCCTGCCGCACTCGAGGGAGTGCGTCCCTTGGGCAGTACAGATATGGGCAACATCAGCCATGTGTTGCCGTCCATCCACCCCATGATCGGCATCGAGAGCAACGGCGCCGGTACCCATGAGATCGAGTTCGCCGCGGCGGCGGCCTCGCCGTCGGCGGATCAGGCGGTGGTCGACGGTGCGCTGGCATTGGCAGCGACCGCCGTGGGCGCCGCGGCCGACGCGCAGTGGCGTGAAGACCTCCTGCAACAGCAGGAAAAACGAGTAGGTGCAGTCTCGCGTGACGCGGGCAGAAGACGATGAGTGTGCAACGAATCATGAGTGGGCAACACGTGGATGCGAAACGGTTCCTGACGGACCTGGACGATTGGCTCGCCGCCAACACTGCGCAACTGGTGGCCTGGCGCCGGGACTTTCATACCCATCCGGAGCTGTCGCGGAGTGAACTCCGGACCACCGGCATCATCGTCGACGAACTGACAAAGGCCGGGCTGTCACCGCGCATCCTGCCGCAGGGCGTTGGCGTGGTGTGCGACATCGGTCCCGCCGGACCCCTGGTGGCCCTGCGTGCCGACATGGATGCGCTGCCGATCGCCGAGCTGACCGGGCTCCCGTTCTCGTCCACCGTCGAAGGTGTCTCGCATGCTTGTGGGCACGACGGTCACACCGCCGTCCTGCTGGGCGTGGGCAAGGCACTGGCGTCGATGGAGGACCTGCCGATCGGGGTGCGTCTGGTGTTCCAGGCGGCGGAGGAAGTGATGCCCGGTGGCGCCCTCGATGCCGTCACCGCCGGTGTGACGCGGGGCGTGTCGCAGATCTACGCATTGCACTGTGATCCGAAACTCGAGGTCGGCAAAGTGGGGTTGCGCAGCGGGCCGATCACCTCGGCGGCCGACCACGTCGAACTCGTCCTGCACTCACCCGGAGGCCACACGTCACGCCCGCACCTGACCGCGGACCTCATCTATGCGATGGGGGCGGTCATCACCGGTCTGCCGGGCGTGCTGTCACGACGCATCGACCCGCGTACCAGCACCGTGATGGTGTGGGGTTCGGTGCATGCCGGGGATGCGCCCAACGCGATACCTCAAGAAGGCCGCCTGCGGGGCACGGTCCGCACCGGTGATCACGCCACCTGGGCACTGCTGGAACCGTTGGTGCGCGAGATCATCGAGGGACTGCTGGCGCCGTTGAGCGTGCGCTACGACCTGATCTACAAACGCGGCGTCCCACCCGTGGTCAACGACTCGGTCTCCACGGAGGTGTTCCGTGATGCGATCTTGTCGGTGAGCTCCGAAGCACTGGCCGACACCGCGCAATCCGGTGGTGGAGAAGACTTTTCGTGGTACCTCGAGAACGTCCCCGGTGCGATGGCGCGGCTGGGCGTGTGGTCCGGGCATGGCCCGCAGGTCGATCTGCATCAGCCGAACTTCGACCTCGACGAGCGTGCGCTGGCAGTGGGTGTTCGGACGCTGGCCGGGATCGTCCTGGAGGCGAGCCTGCGTAACCGTTAGTGGTCAGGTCCGGGGCTGTCTGGCCCCGGACCCACATTCCGGGATTCGCGGACACGGAGCTGATGCACGTATTCGGTGGGTGCTCCGGCGATTTCGGCTGCCTCGGACATCACACCGAGGTAGCGCGCCGACGGCAACCCGCCCTCGAAGGCGTCCAGGACGTACAGCCACGCCAGAACAGGTCCGTTGGGTGTGGTGATCCGGGCCCGGATCTTGCGATGGATCCCGAGTTCGGAGCCTTCCCAGCGGTCGAGGCTGGATTCGTCGTCTTCGGTCACGTCGTACAAGACGACGAACACGCGGGCCTCGGGATCGTCGCGATCCTCGGTGACCGTGGCCAGTGCGCCTTCCCAGCCGATGTCGCCGCCGCCGAAGGTGAGCCGCCACCCGTACAGCCAGCCCGTGCCCGCCATCGGAGAGTGGGGGGCACGCATGAGCATCTGCTCTGGGTGCATGTTTGAGCCGTAGGCCGCGTAGATAGGCACGGAGAGGAGCCTAGAGGGTCAGCTCCCCATCGGGAAAGTGCAACCGGTGATCGACTAGATTCTCAAGTGGCGCCACCCCCGCCGTCAGGCCCCGTTTGCAGCCTGTCAGGCCCGTCCGACACCCTGGAGTTGACCTGAAGATGACGAAAATAGTGATCCTCGGTGGAGGACCGGCCGGCTACGAGGCGGCCCTCGCCGCAGCGACCTACGGTGCCGACATCACCATCGTCGACAGCGACGGCATGGGCGGCGCCTGTGTCCTGTGGGACTGTGTGCCGTCGAAGACCTTCATCGCGTCCACCGGGATCAGGACCGACGTCCGCCGAGCCGTTGACCTGGGGATCAACCTGCAATACGACGACGCGCTCGTGTCCCTGCCGCAGATTCACGAGCGCGTCAAAGATCTTGCCTTCGCGCAGTCCTCAGACATCCGGTCGCGGCTGCTGAGCGAGGATGTCAGGATCCTTCACGGCCGTGGACGCCTGGCCGCACCCGAGGTCGGTTTCGCCCGTCACAAGATCGTCGCCACACCGATCGAGGCCGACGGCACTGACGGAGACGTGGAGATCCTGGACGCCGATGTGGTGTTGGTCGCAACCGGCGCGTCGCCACGGATTCTGCCCGCCGCACAGCCCGACGGTGAACGCATCCTCACCTGGCGTCAGATGTACGACCTCAACGAGTTCCCCGAACATCTCATCGTTGTCGGATCAGGTGTGACCGGCGCCGAGTTCGTCCACGCGTACACCGAACTCGGCGTACCGGTGACGATGGTGTCGAGCCGCGACCGCGTGTTGCCCGGCGAAGACGAAGATGCAGCGTTGGTGCTCGAGGACGTGTTGGCCGAGCGCGGCGTGAAGCTTGTGAAGCATGCGCGGGCCGACAAGGTGGAGCGCACCGCTGACGGCGTGCGGGTCAGTCTTGCCGACGGACGCACCGTCGACGGTTCGCACTGTCTGATGACTGTCGGATCGGTGCCGAACACCGACGACCTCGGACTCGAAAACGTCGGGCTGGAACTCGACCGAGGTGGCTACCTGAACGTCGACCGGGTCTCGCGGACGGCAGTGCCCGGCATCTACGCCGCAGGTGACTGCACAGGCCTGTTGCCCCTGGCCTCGGTGGCCGCGATGCAGGGTCGTATCGCGATGTACCACTCGCTGGGCGAAGGCGTGTCTCCGATTCGGCTCAAGACCGTGGCCTCTGCGATCTTCACTCGGCCCGAGATCGCCACGGTTGGTGTCAGCCAGCAGGCCATCGACTCCGGTGAGTACCCGGCCCGCACGATCATGTTGCCGCTCGCCACGAACGCGCGCGCCAAGATGAGCGGTCTGCGTCGTGGCTTCGTGAAGATCTTCTGCCGCCCGGCCACGGGCGTGGTGATCGGTGGAGTTGTGGTGGCTCCCAACGCGTCTGAGCTGATCCTCCCGATCGCGATCGCGGTGCAGAACAAGTTGATGGTCAGCGACCTGGCGCAGACGTTTTCCGTGTACCCGTCGCTGTCGGGGTCGATCACCGAGGCCGCCCGGCAGTTGGTGCGGCACGACGACCTGGACTGAACTATCTCATAATTTGAGATAGACATTTCATTTTTCTCGTCAGGCGCGTTAGCGTGGGTCTTGCGACTCACACTGGCGCGCCTGATCTGGTGACCACTCTCATCACCACACTTCATTGATACCGCTGCCGTGGAGAGTGTTGCCCATGTTTGTTGTCGAGAATTCCTTTGCACCGTCCGATGCGTTGGCGAATATCCGCGGGTCGGCGATCCGCGATCTGTTGAAGCTGACCGAGCAGCCCGACGTGCTGAGTTTGGCGGGCGGACTGCCGGCCACCGAACTGATTCCTGCCGAGCGGATTTCAGAATCCGCCGCTCGAATCAGTGCGGACCCGCAGGCGCTGCAATACACAGTGAGCGCAGGGGTGTACTCCTGCCGCGAGGCGGTGGCCCGGTATCTCGGCGCCGATGATCCGAGCGGGGTCTTGCTGACGCACGGTTCGCAACAGGCGCTGTTCCTGTTGGCGCACGCTTTGGTGAATCCCGGCGATCTGGTCATCGTCGACGACCCGGTTTACGTGGGTGCACTGCAGGTGTTCCAGTCGGTGCGGGCGCGAGTGCGTGCGTTGCCGATCACCCCTTCGGGTGTAGATGTGGAGACACTGCGTGAGATGCTCGAGGCGGGCGAGCGCCCGCGGATGGTCCACACCGTCAGCAACTTTCACAACCCAGCCGGAGTGACAGTCACGGCCGCAACCCGAATCGAACTGGCACGCCTGGCTGATCGTTACGGATTCATCGTCGTCGAAGACGACCCGTACGGACGGTTGAGATTCTCTGGCGCGGATGTCGAACCGATTGCGGCGCATAGCGATCGGGTGGTCCGGTTGGGTTCGGCGTCGAAGATCCTGGCGCCGGCGCTTCGGGTCGGCTGGATGAGTGGGCCGTCAGGGGTAATCGAGATGGTGGAGCTACTGCGCCAAGGTGCCGACCTGTGTGGATCGACCTTCAGCCAGTTGATGGTTGCCGAACTACTGGACGACAGCGCCTGGTTGGATACTCACGTTGCTCACGTCCAGACCGAATATCGGCTGCGTGCAACAGCTTTGACATCGGCGCTCGAGTGTGAACTGGGTGGCAGGATTCAGTTCTCGCAGCCCGAGGGTGGAATGTTCTGTTGGGCTCGGATCCCCGGCGTCGATACGTCGAGGCTATTGGCCGACGCGGTGACTGCCGGTGTTGCCTTTGTGCCGGGGGCGGCCTTCGGTGTGGAAGCCGACTTCAGTGAATGCCTGCGACTCAGCTTCTCCGCGTTGCCGCCGGACGGACTACACGAGGCGGTTCGGCGATTGGCTATAGCTCTGGAGAGCTCCTCAAATTAGTTCGAATTCTTGTTCGACAGACCGCTGGTATTGGCGTAGACTGGTCGAAAGTATTCGTTCAGATGTGCTGGGGGGCACCGTGACTGACGATCATTCTGTTGATTCTGGTTTGTCTGTTGATGCTGTGTCGGTTCCGGTGT
>NZ_DATCVM010000114.1:0-11701 GCF_036566845.1 Williamsia sp. | reverse complement strand
CCGGCGAACCCTCACCCTCGCAGCCTGATTCGATCCCCCTGACCCACCGACACAACCACACAGCCAGAGCTTCCCTGTCGCATCCGACCTCCCGTCGGGACCGCGCACGAAAATTGACAACTCCATAGTGTGAGGCGAAAGGTGCTGTCGCCCAAATTGTCTGGGCGACAGCACCGTCCCTGGGCTCATTCGGTCGCGGCGGTCAGTCGACCATCTCGACCGTGGTGATCCGGTGGAGTGAGAACCGGTGCTCGTCGTCGCCGCCCGGCTCGACCGCGATCACCTGACCGGCACCGATCAGCCGGGGGACCACAACGTGACGGCTGGCGAAGCCTTCTGCGTTGACGTATCCCAAGCGCACCGTGCTCTTGGAGTTGAGGGCTTTCTGCAGCAGCGCGGTGGCAGGCAGACCGCCGCCGGTCACTGACGAACCGCCCTTGCCGGGGCCGACGAGTGTGGCGGAGTTGGCCGCGTCCTGGGAACGCATGTGGGTCAGCACCGCGCCGAGTCGCTCTCGGCTGGGCAGCGACAATGACGGTTTGCGCGCGCTCTGGCGTTCGCGCGGCGTGGGCAGCCGGGCTCCCCGGAACCGCAGGTCGACCAGTTCACCCGTGGCGTCCTCGCCGGCCGGGGCGAACCCCGCGGCCCGGAGTTGGTCGAGCACGTCGATCAACGTCTCGGAGGTCACCGCGACGGTGGGCGCGAGCGCCCGCAGCGAGAGTGACTCGGCCACCGGGGAACTCAGCACCGCGGCCAAGGTGGTTGGATCCTCGCATCGGATGAAGGAGCTCGCCACGCCGACGCGGAGTTGTCCGTGCTTCCGGGCGACATCGTCGATCAGATAGGAGATCGACTGTGGCACGGGTGTTTTAGAATGTGATGTGAAGAAGGCGAGCAATTCGGTACCGGTCCGGCCGGCGTCGAGAGCGCGCCGGACGGATGCCTCGGACACCCGGTACACCGATGCTGCACCGCCGGATTCGAGGTCGGCGACGAGGCTGAGGTCGGCGGTCAGTTCGGGTGTCAGCGGACCCGGAGCCGTGATCGTCTGATCGGCCTGGGCCAGGAAGAAGTCGATGGGCGCAGGAATGGACCGCGCCATCGCGGCGAGCGTGTGTGTCTCGACGTCCTCGGCGCTGCCGGCCGCGACGATCTCGCGGCCCGCAGACGTCAGTGCGCCATGGGCAACCAGCCCCAATGCCTGTGCTTCGGACAGTGTTTCGGCAATCGTTGCCTGGGACAGCCGGCGGATCCAGCGGGGATGGCGCCAGGCTATCTGCCTGCCGAGTGACGTGGGTGTGACGGCGGCGCCGGGCTTCGCCTCGGCCAGTGCCTGCAGCACCAGCATTCGTTCGGCGCGTGCGGCACCCTCCGGAATCGAACCGACGAGTGCGCCGATGATCGTGCCCTCCGGGGTCCGGTCACCGATCTGCCAGGGGCGGCGGTGCAAATCGATCCACGCCGACGCGATCGAGAACCACCGTCGTTCGGAGCTCTGATGGATCCAGCTGTCGGCGGATGTTGTTGGTGCCCACGACGGTTCCAGGCCGTCGGAGATGTCGGGCACGGGGAAACCCGAGTCGATCAGGCGCAGGCCCGACAAGACCTCGAGTACCAGGCCCATCCGCTTCTCGTCGACGGACACGACCTTGGTGAGGCGGCGGATCTCCCGCACACCCATCCCGCCGGCCCGAAGGACCGTGGCCGGCTGCGCGCCGAGGGCCTCGAGCGCATCGGTGCTGTGCCGCAGGAATTCCAGGGCTTCGCCGGCAGCGGCAGCATCCACCTCGCCGAGCCCGATCTTGCGTCCGCCTGCACCGGTCAGTTCCGGCGGACGCAGGGGAGTGGGTTCTGCCGGTTCTTCGTCGCGCAGCAATTGTCCGATCACCACGGGCAATTCGACGGTCTGGTCGTCCACCACCACCAGCATGTTCTGGGCGATGAGCTGGGGGACCGGACGATTCGAGTCCGGTCCGAGCGCGGCGTCGCGGGTCCGCCCCAAACCGGGGCCGGTGGACAGGGTCGTGAGCAGGTCGCGTTCGCGTTCGCCGAGTCGGTCGATCTTCTCGCGGATCGATGCGAGGTCGAGCAGATTGATGGGTGCGGTCGCGAGCGCCGAGCGCCACGGCCACGCGGCGGGCATGTGTGGCCCGGTCTGCAGGGCATCTGCCGGACCCCAGATGAGTGCCAGCGCCGCCAGCGAATCGATCCGGGCGCCGATCGCGGCGGTGTCGGCACGCTCGGACAGTGCTTCGGTGATCGCGGCGGCGGTGACGGCGCCACCGCCGGAAGCCCGGCGCAACGCACCCAGGGTTTCCAGGACTGCCACCGACAGGACGTCCAGATCCTCGCCGCAGCGGTTGATCGAAGCCGCCGACAACGCCCTCTGCGCGAGGACGGCGACGCCCGGCGGGGGCGGGCTCGCCAGGTCGGGCCGGGCCTGCAGCAGATCAAGCAGGAGTTCGTCGCTGCGCGCGGCGAGATCGTCGGCCAGGCTGATTGGCTGGTCGGGGCTCATCCAGTAGATGATATGCGCGGCGGTCATGGCACAATTACCGCCGTGGCTGAAAAAGAGAAGTATGTGGACAACGGTTGGCCTGTAGTTCCTGACGGCGAGCACGCCGTGAGTGAGTTCGCGTCCAATCGCTCCGGATCGCTGTCGCCCTTCGGTGACGTCACCTTCCCGCTCGACGCGGCCGATCTCCCATACGTACATCCCCGCACCACGGTCAACCGCTGATCGGTGGGTGATCCCACGCCATCGCAGCGCCTGACCCATCTCGATGAGTCGGGAGCAGCAAAGATGGTCGACGTCGGAGGCAAGGCCGCGACCACCCGAAAGGCTGTGGCAACCGGCACCTTTGTGACCACCGCTGAAGTGATCGGGCTGTTGTCGTCGGGTGGGTTACCCAAGGGTGACGCGCTGGCGACGGCCCGGATCGCCGGGATCATGGCCGCCAAGAAGACCCCCGAGCTGATACCCCTGTGCCATCAGGTCGCGCTCAGTTCTGTGGGTGTCGACTTCGAACTCGGTGAGAGCACCATCGAGGTGCGGGCCACGGCCGTCACCACCGATCGCACCGGCGTCGAGATGGAAGCGTTGACCGCGGTCGCGGTGTCCGGCCTGACCCTCCATGACATGGTCAAAGGGGTCGACCCGCGTGCGCAGATGACCGACATCGGACTTCACGAGAAGACCGGTGGCAAGAAAGGTCATTGGAAGCGCGATGATGTCTGAGCCCGGCCCGCGACGCACTGCCGCGGTGATCGTGGCCTCGACCCGTGCTGCAACGGGCGTGTATCCGGACCGTTGCGGCCCCATCATCACCGGCTGGCTGATCGAGCGTGGCTACGAGGTCGGCGACCCACGGGTTGTGCCCGACGGAGACCCGGTGGGCGAAGCGCTGCGCGCCTCGGTCGCCGCCGGCGTCGCGGTTGTCATCACCACCGGCGGAACCGGTCTGACGCCCACCGACCACACCCCCGAGCAAACTGCCGCGGTGATCGATCGCGCGATACCCGGCCTGGCCGATGCCATCCGGCGCAGCGGACTGCCGAAGGTACCCACTGCCGTCCTCTCACGTGGCATCGTCGGTACTGCCGGACGCACCCTGATCGTCAACCTCCCCGGCTCCAGCGGAGGCGTGCGCGACGGACTCGAGGTACTCGATCCCGTTCTTACCCACGCGATAGATCAGATCAACGGAGGTGATCACTGATGGCAGCCGTGGTGGCCCTGGCCGCTGTAACAGAAGAGCCCCTGTCGACCGCCGAACACGAGCAGCTCGCGATCGATGCCGCCGACGGTACTGCGGGCGCGATCGTGAGTTTTGTTGGTGCCGTGCGTAATCACGATGGAGGCCGAAACGTGGCCGCGCTGAACTACAGTGCGCATCCCACCGCGGCCGACGTGGTCGCATCAGTGGTTGCCGACGTCGCAGCCGCCGCCGAAGGTGTTCGCGCTGTCGCGGTGTCGCATCGCGTCGGCAACCTCGCCATCGGCGACGCCGCGCTGGTGGTCGCCGTGGCGGCGGATCACCGACAGGCAGCATTTGCCACCTGCGCGCTGCTCGTCGACGAGGTCAAGGCGCGGCTACCGGTCTGGAAGCACCAGATCTTCGCCGACGGCACCGACGAATGGGTGGGTTCCGCCTGAGGTCCCACCGGGCGGTTGCCGCCAGGTTTTGACCGGATACAACAATCGGCGCGACGGTGATCGATTCACCATCGCGCCGATTGTCATGGCCGGGATCTGCTACTTGGCCGCGGCTTCCGCGATCTGCGGGACCATCTGGTCGACAGCCCACTCGAGGCTGGTGGCCGACGGGAAGGCCAGCGCGGCCGGGACCGACTCGGTCTTCGGGATCTCCACGACGGCACCACGTTTGACCGCGGGCAGGTTGTTCCACAGCTGCTGGTCGGTGAGCGCGCTCATCTGCTCGGCGGTATCCGGGAACACGATCAGTACATCGGCGTCGAGGCTCGGGAGGCTCTCATAGCTGACCTCTGTCCGGCCACCGTCGCAGGGGACGCTCTGGGCGTAGTCGGACAGCACCATGCCCAGCTCCGTCATCACGCGGCCGAGATTGTCATCGGCCGAGCACAGGATGTAGACGCTCGCCGCAGACGGCGTGATCAAGACGTTGAAGGTCTTGCCCTTGAGTGCGGGGTTTGCCGCCGCGGCTTCGGGAAGTATCGACTCGGCAGAGGCGATGACCTCTTCGCCCTTGGCCTCGAGCCCAACGGCTTTGGCGACCTTCCGGGTCGAGTCCTGCCACGAGTCACCGTTTGCCGCCGTCGAGTACGACACGATCGGTGCGATGTCCTTGAGGGCGGTGTACGTCTGATCGACGAGTCCGTAGAACGCGGTACCGACCATCAGGTCGGGTTCCAGGGCCAGGATCGATTCGAGGGTCGATGCGTCGGCGGTGCTCAGGTTCAACTGGGGCGTTCCGGCCGGATACTTGCCCTCGGCCCAGGGGAACAGGCCGGTGTTGTTGGTCGTCGCGTTGGTCTGCACGCTGGTGGGGATGGCGATCGGGGTCACGCCGAGAGAGAGCAGGATGTCTGCATCGGTTGGGCTCAGGGCCAACACCCGCTCCGGCTGGGACTCGATGGTGACGTCTCCGTAGGCGCCGCTCACCGTGACCGGGAACGCGCCTGACTCCGAACCGGAGTTCGACTCCGAGGCGGCCGCGGTTTCCGTCGCCTTGCGCGCGTCGTTCGTCTGACTGGCATCACTGTCGGACCCGCAGGCCGCCAGCAGCGGAATGATCACCACACCGGCAGCAACGGCGCCGATCAGGCGGTTGCGCCACTGCACACTTCTCGACCGTCGCACGGACGTCATACTTGTTTCCTGTCGCTCATCGTGCTTCCACACGCCGTCCTAAAGTAAGGCTCACCTTAACACTGACGATTTCGGTGGCGAATAGGTTCGCAGGCGACCCAGTACCGCGGCGCCGATCAGGGCGATCACGAACAGAATGCCGCTGTAGACGGTCACGGCGGTGGAGGCCGCCATGAAGGAGCCGACCGCACCGGCGAGCAGGGCGCCGATCGACAGGCCGGCCACCTCTTGTGCGGCCCAGAGGCTGTTGACCCGGCCCAGGAGCGGGGCCGGGGTGTTGATCTGGATCAGGTTGTAGCGCAGTACTTCCTGAATGGTCGTGGCGGCACCGAAAGCGATCAGCAAGGGGACGGCGAGCAGGACCGTGGTGGTCAGACCCACCGCGCCCTGGAGGACGAACCCGATGGCCAGCGCCGACATCAGCACCACACCGGGCCGACGCAGGTGGGCCATCCAACCGCTGGTGAACGACGCAATGACCGCGCCTACCGCGCCCGCAGCGAACAGGATGCCGGTGGTGCGGGAATCCCCGTCGAAGACTTCGTCGACGAATCCCGGGATCAATGCCACCAGGCCGCTGCCGATCATCGCGATCACGCCGATCGCGATCACTCCGCCGACGAGGCGGTCGCGGCGCAGGAACTGCAGGGCGGTCTCGTTGATCGGGGTGCTGTCTCGGTCGGCGGCGGCGTCTTTGTCGGACGGTTCGTGAACGGGCACGGGAAGTGAAGGAAGCCCGGACAGGATGAGGATCGTGATCACGGTTCCGATGGTCGTGATCCAGTAGTTCCACGAGACCGACCATGCAGCGATGATCAGGCCGGCCAGGATGGGGGACAGGACCGCGCCGAGGCGAACGGTCAATGCGTTGATCGCGCCCACGCCGACCATCTGGTCGGACGGTATCAAGCTGGGGATGACCGCCAGCAGCGCCGCGACACTGATCGATCCGAATGCACCGTTGATCACGGCCAGGATGATGATCGCGGTGACCGACGGCGAATCGAGGATCGCGTTGACCCCCAGACCGGCGAAAGTCAGTCCGGCCATCGTCCGAGAGAAGAGGATCAGGGTTCGGCGATCGTAACGGTCGGCGAGAATTCCGCCGGCCAGCATTCCGCCGATGGTGGCGATGCCTTCGACCGCTGCCACCAAACCCACCAGGAATGTGGAGTCGCTGAGGTCGTAAACCTGAATGGGTACCGATACTGTCAGCATGCCGATGCCCAGCAGGGAGATCGTCCGCGCGATGAAGATCCGACGAAAGTTCACGCTGTCGCGGAGCGGCCGAAGATCCAGGAATACCCGGCTCCCGGTGGCGGTCGTTTTGTCTTCTGTCACGGATCAGTACCTCTCAGGTGGCGCGTGCCGATTCTCGCGATCAGCAGTCCGGTGGTCATAGAGCAATCATGTTTGGCTACCCTAAGGCGAACAGATCGTATCGCAGTGTTGTGCGCAACAACCCAACCGAAGGGACCCAGCTGCCTTGAGTACCGAAGGACTCGTGCCACCGGAGCTGCTCGAGCTTCCCGTGGTCCTGCGCCATCTGCACGTTGTCCGGGTTGTGGATATCACTCCTCATATGCGGCGGGTGACCCTGGGCGGTGAGCAGCTCGGAGCGTTCCGGGCCGAGGGGTTTGACCTGACTCCGTTCGTGACCCACAACCCCGATGACTTCGTGAAGCTCTTCTTCCCGGATCCGGAAACCGATGTGCTGACGTTGCCCGAGCAGGACGACGGTCACCTGGACTGGCCGCGACGTCCGGCGCCGACGCATCGGTCCTACACGATTCGTCGTTATGACGAGGCCGCCGGTGAGCTGGACCTGGACTTCGTGCTGCATGGCGACGGCATCGCCGGCGAGTGGGCCCGGACGGTTCAGCCCGGCGAGAAGATCCACGTGGCTGGGCCGCGAACGTCCACGGTCCCACCCAAGCGTGCGGCCTGGTGGATCCTGGCCGGTGACGAAACCGCGCTCCCGGCCATCGCGCACTACCTCGACGCACCGCCTGCCGATACTCCGGTTTTCGCGTTTGCCGTGGTGCCCGACGCCGCCGATGAGCAGGCCGAGGTCGAGGGCATCACGTGGTTGACGCGTCGTGACGGTGTCAGCGACGGTAAGCAACTCGCCGACGCGATCGGCGAGCTGTCCCTCCCCGAGGGCGAGGGCTGGATGTGGATTGCCGGTGAGGCCGGGACCGTGCGAGAACTGCGCGCAGTTGCGAAAGCCCTGGGGGTGGACAAGTCGATGCTCGACGCCAGTGGTTATTGGCGCCAGCCGGTCACCGGTGGTGTTCTCAAGCGCGTTCGCACATTGCGGGCGCAGGCCACCGAGACGCTCGCCGGCCGAATCTAGCGCCGCGAAGCCGGGCTACTGATCACCTCCCGAGTAGGCACTGAGAGAATGGGCAGGCTACCCTAAGGATTTCGGCATCATCGGGAAAGTGAAGTAGCAATCGTGCAGTTCCGCCAGCAGGTTCTGCGGGTGTCCAGCGCCGCCCAGAACGTCCTTCTGGCGCAGGCGCTTGCGCCGGACAACCCGACATTCGTTGTCGGTCAGTTCTTGCGGATGACCGGGCCGCTGGACGTCGACCGACTGACAGCCGCCATCGACGCCACCCTGGGTGTCCTCGATGTCGCGGCGGCCAGGTTCGTTGTCGACGCCGACGGGGCGTCGATGACGCTGGGTCACGACGTGGCCGCCACCGAGGTCGTCGATGTCAGCCGAGCCGTTTCGCCGGAATCGGCCGCGCGGCGGTGGGCGAACCAGCGCCACTCGGTCCCGATCGATCCGTCGTCCGAACCCTGTGTGCGCGCAGCGGTGCTCGTGCTGGATGCGAACAATCACCTGTTCCATCTGGCTGCACACCACGCGGCGATGGACGCCTTCGGAATCGCGCTGCTGATGCGCAAGATCTCGGCTGTGTACGACGGCGCAGCACCCGTCCCGATGTCCGTCGAGGACGCGGTGGACGACGACCGTCGATACCGCGCCGGTGACCAGTTCGGACCGGACCGGGACTTCTGGGCGGTCGAACTCGCCGGATCTGCTCCCGCGGCGTCGCCGGCCCACCCGGAAGCCGGCCCGGCGACCATTGCTTCGGCCGTGCGGACCGAGCGAATCATGCTGGCACCGACCGTGGTCGAGATGCTCAACCACGGCGCAGAGGCGGTCGGCAGCACATGGGTCGAAGCCCTCGGAGCCGCTGTTGCCGGATTTGTGGCCCGCGCGACCGATCGCGACGAGGTGATCCTCGGGTTCCCGGTGATGTCGCGAATGGGAACTCCTGCGACGAGGATTCCCACCACGTCGGTGAACGTGATCCCACTTCGGGTGTCCACACCCCGCTGCGGCGGGGTCGCGGGTTTGATCGAATCCTTCAAGGATGCGCGGTCGCGCACCGGTCCGCACGCGCGATACCGCGGGGAAGACATCGCGCGCACGGTGAGGTCGGCCGGATCCCAGCCGATCGTCGGGCCGTCGATCAACATCAAGCCCTTCGGCGACCGAGTTCGATTCGCCGGATTGAACGCCTCGGTCGAGTCCCTGTCCCGGGGGCCGGTGACCGATATGAGCATCACCGCGCAGCGCAACGATTCGACCGGTGCGCTGGAGTTGGTCATCGATGCAGACGCGCAGCGGTACACGGCGACAGAACTCGCTGCGATCGGAGCGCGTCTGGCCGCGTTCATCGCTCGTTTCTCGCAGGGCGCGTCGGACACCCCACTCGGCCGGCTCCCGGTTGTCACGGATCACGAGGCCGCCGGTCTTCCAGTGGGGGGACCACCCGCCGAGTTCGACGCGAACACAGATGTGCTGCAACTGATCCGACAGGCGGCAGCGCGCACACCCGACGCGATCGCCATCATCTCCGGCGACAGCGCGCTGCGCTACGGCGAACTGATCGACCAGGCTGACCAGCTCGCAGACCGCCTTCGGGAGCAAGGGGTGCGCGCCGGAGACCGGGTTGCACTGCTCCTGCCCCGCACACCTGTGCTCGCCGTCGCCCTGCTCGCGACGCTGGCCGCGGGTGCGGCCTATGTCCCGCTCGACCCGAGGTTCCCCGCCGACCGGCTGGAATACATGCTCGGGCACAGTGATCCGCGAAGCATACTGAGTACCACGGATTGCGCAGACGTCCTGTCGGAGCAGCAGCAGGTGCGCACACTGGTCCTCGACGCGCCGGCAGACGAGGTGCACTGCGACCCGACCGGCTCCCCCCGGGGATCGGCCGTGGTCCCGCGGACGCCGGATTCCCTTGCCTACGTGATCTACACGTCCGGATCGACCGGACTACCCAAGGGCGTCGCCATCGCTGACCATGCGATGACGAACCTCGTTCGCGACATGAGCTCCCGTTTCGGATTCGGTCCGCAGACGGTGATGTTGGCGGTCACCACGATCTCCTTCGACATCGCTGTGCTCGAGTTGTTCTCTCCGTTGATCTCCGGTGGCGCGGTGGTGCTGGCCTCCAACAACGAGATCCAGGACCCGCAGGCATTGGCACACCGGATCGATTCCGCCGGTGTGAACGTCATGCAGGCGACACCGGCGTTGTGGGCCGGGTTGCTCACCCTCGGTCGGTCACTCGATCTGCGGGCGGTCGACGTCCTGGTGGGCGGCGAACCGCTACCCGAGTCCGTCGCGGACGAACTCGGAGCTGCGGCACGCAGTGTCTGGAACATGTACGGCCCCACGGAGACAACTGTGTGGTCGGCAACGGCGAACGTGAACTCGGGCGCCGACATCACCATCGGCAGGCCGATCTCCAACACGTGGGCGTACGTCCTCGATCGCAGCGTGCAACGGGTTCCGGTCGGTGCGATCGGGGAGCTGTATCTCGCCGGCGACGGTGTCGCGGCCGGATACTTCGGCCGACTCGATCTGACCGCATCCAGGTTTGTCGCCGATCCGCATCGGCCGGGCGCTCGGATGTACCGCACCGGTGATCTCGCCCGATGGCGACCCGATGGCCGACTCGAATGCCTCGGACGTACCGACGATCAGGTAAAGGTCCGCGGCTTCCGGGTCGAGCTGGGCGACGTGGAATCCGCGGTGGCTTCGCTGGCCGGAGTGGATCGGTGTGTGGCACGGGTCATTCCGACGTCGACGGGCGGCCGGCTGGTCGCGTACATCCGGGTGGGGGCAACTCCCGCGCCGGATCAGTCAGCGATGCGCGACGAGCTGCGCCGGGTGCTGCCCGAGTACATGATTCCGGCGGCCGTACTCGAAGTGACCGAGTTTCCGCAGACACCCAACGGGAAGCTCGATCGTCACGCCTTGCCCGCGCCGGACTTCTCGACGATGGTCACCAGCACCAGGGAGCCCACGGGCGAGACCGAGGTCGCGTTGTGCGCCGTTTTTGCGCAGGTGCTCGGCCTGGATCGGGTGGGCGTCGAGGACGACTTCTTCGGCCTCGGCGGTGACAGCATCGCTGCGGTCCGGGTGGTGGGCGCCGCCGCCCGACGTGGGCTGGCACTGACCGCGGCGCAGGTGTTCGACTCGAGAACCGTTGCGGTACTGGCGGAGTTTGCCACCGCGGCTCTGGCGCCGGACCCTGATCCGCCCACGGCGACGGGCAACACCCGTGATCGGGTGTCGCCCGAAACGGCGGTGTTCGCCGGGCTGTCGCAAGAAGAGCTGGACGACTTCGAGGGTGAAGGAAACCTACTGTGACATCAGGATCGCGACCCGGGGGATCGTCGACGCTCGAAAACGTGGTCCCGCTGACGCCGTTGCAGGAGTCGCTCGTCTACCAGTCCACCAACTCTGTTGGAACTGACCTGTATTCGATTGTCCTGGCGGTTCCACTGCGGGGTGTGGTCGATGCGGACCGTCTGCGTGCTGCCATCACCGACGTGGTGAATCGGCAGCCGAGCCTGCGAACCGGATTCGCCCGGCGTAAAAACGGTGAGCCGGTGGGGCTGGTCCGGTCGTCGTCCGATTTCGCATGGCAGCAGCGCGATGATTCCGGGCTGAGCGACTCCGAGCAGGCGGACCGGCTCACCGAACTGGTGGCGGCAGAACGCGCCTACCGTTTCGACCTCACCGCACCACCGCTGCTGCGGGTGACGCTGGTGCGTACCGGCGCGCAGCAGGCTTCCGTGGTGCTGACGGTCCATCACCTGATCTCCGATGGATGGTCGCTGTATCTGCTGCTCACCGAGGTACTGCGCGCATACTCCGGGGATTTGCCGGACCAGGTCGAGGCCCCTGGGTACTGGGGTTTCCTCAAGTGGATCGCAGCCGACCAGAAGTCGGGACAACGTCTGGAAGCGATCTGGAAGCCGGAGCTGGCCGGACTCGCCGCCGGCACACTGCTCGCCGGCGACCGATCGTCTGCCACCCGG
>NZ_DATCVM010000113.1:0-28505 GCF_036566845.1 Williamsia sp. | reverse complement strand
CTGATCGGCAGCGTGAACGCCAGTACCGCCGGTGAGTAGGTGTTGTAGATCTCCACGGTGTTGGCGCCGGTCAGCGGATACAGCAGCGATCCCAGGGCATGCCAGGTGTTCGGGTAGTAGTTGAACCCACCGGTGTCATAGTTCATCAGTTCACCCATGTGCAGCGCTGAGGCATCGCCGGTCTGGTGAATCCAGAGCAGTGCGTCGGCATGCCAGAGCGCATCCCACACCTGCGAGATGTTGTTGAGCCCGAGGAATGTGGTGCCCATCAGGCGCCGGATCGACGACATCATGATGATCACCGCGCCCAGCAGCACCCCGCCGGACATCAAGAGCAGCGACCGTCGGCTCGGGCCGGGTGTGTCGTCTGCGATCGGGATCGGGGCCAGCCAGCCCAGGCGGCGCGCGAATCGATCCCAGCCCCAGGCGATCACCCAGCACGCGGCCACCATGAGCAACGCGGTGAGCAGATTCCAGGGAATGGAGACGATGCCGTAGAGCACCGTGAACACGCCGATCATGCCGAAAGTGAGGGGCGCGCCGGCCGCGACAGCCACCGGCCAGGGCAACGACATCCGTCGGCCGACCAGTGCGCCGGGCACAATCATGATCACCGCAGTGACCACCGTGACCCAAGCGGCCAACAGCATGCAGATCCCATTCGTTGGTTGAAGCGTCGATATCAGTCTCGTTTAGAACCTTAAACGAGCCCCACGCGCACTAGGTTGGAGCATATGGACTGGCCGCGTCACATCCCGACATTGACGGATCAGGTGATCACTCTTCGACCCTTGACCAGCGCGGATGTGCACTCCGTGCAGGCCGCGAGCCAGGATCCGGTGACCGTGGAGTTCACCGTGGTACCGAGCCCGTACACCGCAGCCGATGCCCGCGACTTCGTGGACAGCCGCTCGGTGCGGGTCTGGCCGGGTTTCGACCTCGCCATCGTCGACGACGCCAACAGCTTCCTCGGTCTGTGCGGACTACGCGCCGAAGACGACGACGAGATCACCACCATCGGCTACGCGGTGGCCCCGTGGGCCCGCGGCCGGGGCGTCGCGACCCGCGCCACCCGGTTGCTCATCGACTACTCCTGGCAGATCGGTGCCGCGAGGGTGTCTCTGGACGCCTACGTGGAGAACACCGCGTCCCGGGCGGTCGCCCGCAAGTGCGGCTTCATCGAAGAGGGCATCTTACGGTCGGCGGCGCTGGGCAAGAACGGCCGTCGCCATGACCTCGTCGTGCACGGACTCCTCCCGGGCGACCCCGGGGCGTAGCCGCACGTCACACGACGTCATAGACCACGTGTGTCGCCGTCGACGTCGGTGTCACGCTTCGCTGGACCAAGGTGCGCGTCGCTCCATTCGTGAACAGCGGCGTGCCGGCGCCCAGCACAACGGGTGCCAGATGCAGGCTCAACACGTCGACCAATCCGGCCGCGATCGCAGAACCGATGGTGGCGCCGCCGCCCATCAGGACCACGTCGAGATCGCCGGCTCGTTCCCGCGCGGCGGCGACGGCGTCGGACAGACCCGTGGTGACAAACGTCCAGTCGAGGTCGGTGAGCCGGATTGTCTTCGGCGGGGAGGCCGTCACCACCACAAACGGCGGTTTGCCCACCTCGGCCGCGCCATAGCCGACCTCGTTGTCCCAGCCACCCGGACCGTCGACGACGTCGAAGAGCCGACGGCCCATGACCACGGCGCCGGAGCGCGCGGTCCCCTCGCTCAGGACCCGCCGATCCTCGGGGTCGTCGGAGAAGGCCCAGGTGTGCAATGCCTCGCCACCGGCGCCCAGCCCGTCGTCCGGTCCGGCGCCGGGCCCGGTGACAAAGCCGTCAACGGACACCGAGATATCGGCGATGATGCGCGTCATACCGGGACAGACCCGGGCAGCGCCCCGAACTCATCGCTCAGACCTCGCGGCCGGCCAAGATGTCGAGGATCTGTTTCACGAGGCCGTCCGAATCCGCACCGGTCGTGTCGATCACCAGGTCAGGGTTCTCGGGGGCTTCGTACGGCGTGTCGATTCCCGTCAGGCCCTTGAGTTCACCGGCACGGGCCCGCGCATACAGGCCCTTCGGATCACGACGCTCGCATTCTTCCAGCGGGGTCGCCACATGGACTTCGATGAACGGAAGGTCGGCGGCCGCGCTGAGGGCCCGCGGGATCTCACGGTCCGACCGCAGCGGCGAGACCAGCGAGGCGATCGCAACGACGCCCGCGTCGGCGAACAACCGGGTCAGGTGACCGACCCGGCGAATGTTCTCCGCCCGATCACCCGCCGAGAACCCGAGGTCGTCGGAGAGTCCGTGGCGGACGTTGTCGCCGTCGAGCAGATAGGCCACCCGGCCCGACTCGACGAGCTCACGTTCCAGCGCGACGGCCACCGTCGATTTGCCCGAAGCCGGCAGCCCGGTCAGCCAGATGACTGCCCCCCGCTGGCCCACGGCGCCCCACCGATGGTTGCGTTCGAGCGCCGACGGATGCCACTTGATGTCGTTGCGCGTACGTTCACCGGGTTTGACGACCCGGGCCTCGGTGATGGTGCCGGC
Organism: Williamsia sp.; assembly: GCF_036566845.1. Lineage (GTDB taxonomy): Bacteria > Actinomycetota > Actinomycetes > Mycobacteriales > Mycobacteriaceae > Williamsia. The sequence goes on along the minus strand of NZ_DATCVM010000113.1, from coordinate 25,951 downwards.
ACCGACGGTGTCGTTGGAGTTCTCGTCGATCAGGATGAACGCACCGACGTCCTTGTTCGACGAATACGGATCGGCCACCACAACCGAACTGGTGCGCAAGGTCACCGTTCCGACATCGTTGAGCGCGAGTTCCACCGGATTCTGGTCTTCACCAAGGGTTTCCGGATCGAGTCGGCTCATGATCTCCTGCACCGTGGCCCGGACCGTACGGGTGGCCTGCTTCAGGCCGATCCGATCGCCGGCCCGCAACGGTGTCTTGGAAAACCAGCAGATGGTGACGTCGAGTTCACGCGCGGAGACCGGGAGGTGCGCGTTGTCGTCACCGCTGACGATCATGTCGCCGCGGCCGACGTCGATGTTGTCGGCGAGTTCAACCGAGACCGACAGTGGCGCAACGGCGATGCTGCGGCCCTCGTCGAGGGTGTCGAGCGCCGTGACCGTGCTCCGGGAACCAGAAGGCAGCACCAGGATCGGATCCCCCACCTGCAAGGTGCCCGCCGACAACCGGCCGGTGTACCGTCGCCGTTCCTTGTCGTCCGGACGTGAGACCCACTGCACAGCAAGACGAACCTCGGTCGGCAAGGGTGCGGGCGCGGTCAGTTCGACATCTTCGAGGTATTCCAGCAGCGTCGGGCCGGTGTACCAGGGTGTGTTGTCGGAGCGGGCCACGACATTGTCGCCGATCTTGGCCGCCACCGGCACCACCGCCAGGTCCTTGACACCGAGTCGTGCTGCGAGCGTGTGCAGCTCGCTTTCCACCTCGGCGAATCGCTCCTCGCTGTAGTCGACGAGATCGATTTTGTTCACGGCCGCAACAAGATGCGGGACCCCGAGCAACGTCGCGATCCGGGCGTGACGGCGGGTTTGCCGCACCACGCCGGCGCGGGCGTCGACGAGCAGCACCGCCACATGGGCGTTCGACGCACCGGTGAACATGTTGCGGGTGTAGCTCTCGTGACCGGGTGTGTCGGCCAGGATGAAATTGCGTGTGGCCGTGGAGAAGAAGCGGTAGGCGACATCGATGGTGATGCCCTGCTCCCGTTCCGCCCGCAGCCCGTCGGAGAGCGCCGCGAGGTCGGCCACGCCCTCGGTGTCGGTCACGGATTCGAGGTGGTCGATCGGCAGGCTGTCGGTGTCATGCAGGAGGCGCCCGATCAGGGTGCTCTTGCCGTCGTCGACCGAGCCGGCGGTGGCGAGTCGCAGCAGTTGGCGAGTCATCAGAAGTACCCTTCTCGTTTACGGTCTTCCATCGCTGCGGTGGAGGTCCGGTCGTCCGCGCGGGTCTCGCCGCGCTCGGACACCGTCGACGCCGAGATCTCGGTCACCACATCGGTGATGGTGACGGCCCGGGACCGGACCGCGCCGGTGATCGTGAGGTCGCCGACCGTCCGGTACCGCACCCACTCGACGCTTGCGGTTTCCTCGTCGGCGGGACTGGTGTATTCCGATGTCGCCAGGAGAATGCCGTCGCGCTCGAACACCTCGCGTTCGTGCGCGAAGTAGATCGGCGGCAGGTCCAGGCCTTCGAGTTCGATGTACCGCCAGATGTCGAGTTCGGTCCAGTTGCTCAGCGGGAACACCCGGACCTGCTCACCTTTCCGGATCCGGCCGTTGTACAGCGACCACGGTTCGGGTCGCTGAGACCGGGGATCCCACTGACCGAACTCGTCGCGGAAGCTCAGCACCCGTTCCTTGGCCCGGGCGCGTTCCTCATCGCGACGGGCGCCACCGAACGCCGCGTCGAATTTACCGGCTTCGAGGGCGTCGAGGAGGGTTCTGGTCTGCAGTCGGTTACGCGACCCGGCGGGACCTCCGACCTCCTGAACCCGGCCCGAGTCGATGGATTCCTGCACCGACCCCACGATCAGTCGATGGCCGCCCTCTGCGAGCCGACGATCGCGGAAGTCGATGACCTCGGGAAAGTTGTGGCCGGTGTCGATGTGCAGGACCGGGAAAGGAAGCGGTGATGGCCGAAATGCCTTCTCCGCCAACCGCAACAGGACAATCGAGTCCTTACCCGCCGAGAACAGCAGGACCGGTCGTTCGAGTTCGGCCACCACCTCGCGGATGATGTGCACGGCCTCGGCTTCGAGTATCCGCAGTTCGTCGACGTGCGTGACGTCGTCGGTGATACCGGCTGCTTCGGTGGAGACGGAGCGTAGCGGAGCTCGACTGGTCTCAGGATTGGTCATACGGGAAGCCCCCTCTGTTCTGCGTCTTCGCGGTAGCGCTGTACCCACTCGTTCGACCGGCTGTTGGCCTGTCGTTCCAGAACCGGCGGCGGCGCGGAGGCCGGGTCGAGGCCGAGCTCGATCAGGATTCCGGCGACGACCTTGGTGGTTTCGCGGGCCAGCTCGCGGTAGGTCACCTCGATCGGTGAGATCCCCTCCTCGGCGAACCACGCCCGCCAGCCCTTCTCCTGATTACGCAGGATGGTCACGAGGTGCGCGATGCCGTCGGCGTTGTACTCCGCCGCGTCGTCGAGGGCTTGGGGCGCCTTACCTCGCCAGACCTGCGTCTGCACTGCGCGCCAGAACGAAACTGCTTGCGGCACCACATCTTCACGGTTCACCTTGATGAACAGTGGTTCTTCACCGAGCACGTCGAACAGCGCCGACCGTAGGCCCTTACCGCTACGGCCGGTGAGGCCGGCCGCGCGCTCGGTGACCAGCGAGGTCTGGTTCCACATCAACTTGCCACCCCACACACCGTTGCCCGTGCGGCCATGGCTCCGGATGCGGGTCCGCCACTCGTCGCTGGTCTCGGTGGTCGGGGTGCCGGTTTCGAGCGGTGCCAGCAGCTTCAGGATCAGCGGGTCGTCGACCCCGGCGAACCACTGCCTCGGCTGCGGGGCACGCGATGTGCTCGGCAGATATTGGAAGTACTCCTCGGGCTCACCGGCGATGCCGGTGTACCGCAGGGATTCGACGAGCAGAGTACTGCCGCTACGCTGAGACGCGCATACGAGGTAGGACCGTGGGCGGGGTGCCATGGGATTGAATATAGAGAGATCCAAAGCTGACGCTCGCTTCCAAAGCGGCTGTCAATCAGGAGGATTTCAAGTATTGACAATCTCAGGATTTGAGCCTGCCGGACAACAGATGCGCCTGCTCCAGAAGCAGTACACCCATCTCGTGAATCCGCTCATCCCGAAAGCGGGTCTGCACACCCGTCAGGCTCAGCGCCCACGCGGGTCGTCCGGTCCGATCGAACACCGCAGCGCCGATGCCCCAACTCCCGTCCACGATCAGTGCGGGGTTCACCGCGTAGCCGGTGCGCTTGGTCAGTGTGATGCGATTCCGAATTTCTTCTTCCGAATGAGCTGGACCCCATTCTTTTTCAGGTTTCATACGCGAGAAGTAGTCATCGACGTCGCGGTCCGGGAGATGACTCAGGATCGACAGCCCGGCAGAGGCCACACCCAGCGGAAACCGGATACCTTCGTGCAAAACGTGCGATCGGAGCGGGAAGCTGCCCTCCTCCCAGAGCAGGCAGACGGTCTCGTCGCCGCGCCGCGCCGACAGGAAGGCACTCTCCCCGCTCTCACGAGCCAGCCTTCTCAGTACGTCGCGGGTCTGATCGCTGATGTCGTACCGATTGGCCGCACCCACACCGAGGAGATACAACTCGGGTCCGAGCCGCCACCGCCCCGTCTCCGTATCCCGATCGATCAGTCCCTCCTCGGTGAGCGAGCTCAGAAGCCGGTGCGCGGTCGGCCTCGCCAGGTCGGTGGCCTTTCCCAGATCCGTGGTCGAGGCACCATCCGGTTCCGCCGCACCAACCGCGCGGAGAAGCGCACCGACGCGGGCGACCACGTGTGAGCGAGTGGGCGGTCGAGCGTTCATCTGATGAACGTACCTCACCCCGATTTTCGCTCCGCGAACAGTTTCCCGGCGTTCTTTCGGTTTTCTTGATCCTCCGAGCTGGGACGTTGTTCACTGAGACCGACAGCGCAGGCGTTTGTTCTATGGACGACGGCCGCCTGCCGCCGCAGATGGAATGGGAGAAACAGTGAGTTCAAAGGTGTACGAGTCGGCTGCGAGCGCAGTCGCCGATATCAAAGACGGCGCTTCACTCGCCGTCGGCGGGTTCGGGCTGTGCGGGATCCCCGATGCGCTGATCGAGGCATTGGTCGAATCGACGGCGACCGACCTCGAGGTGTTCTCCAACAACTGCGGCGTCGACAACCAGGGGCTCGGCATCCTGCTCGGCCAGGGCCGGATCCGCCGGGTCACCGCGTCGTACGTCGGCGAGAACAAGGAGTTCGCCCGGCAGTACCTGGCCGGCGAGCTCGAAGTCGAGCTGACCCCGCAGGGCACCCTGGCCGAGCGCCTGCGCGCCGGCGGCGCCGGGATCCCCGGCTTCTACACACCGGCCGGCGTCGGCAGCCCAATCTCCGACGGTGGGATGCCCTGGCGCTACGCCCCCGACGGTTCTGTTGCCATCGAATCGCCGCCGAAGGAGACCCGGGTCTTCGGCGGCAAGCGGTACGTCCTCGAAGAGGGCATCACCGCCGACTTCGCGCTGGTGCACGCCGAACTCGGTGACACCGACGGCAATCTCGTCTTCAACAAGACGGCCATGAACTTCAATCCGCTGGCCGCGATGGCGGGCAAGATCGCGATCGCCCAAGTCGAGCGTCTCGTCGAACCGGGTGAGATCGATCCGGGGTCCGTGCATCTGCCAGGCGTGTTCGTCAAGCGCATCGTGCACACCGGACCCCAGGACAAGAAGATCGAAAAGCGCACCGTCGCAACCGAAGGAGCCAAGTGATGTCCGCCCCCGCAATCACCGGATGGACCCGCGACCAGATGGCCGCCCGCGCGGCCGCCGAGATGATCGACGGTGAGTACGTCAACCTCGGTATCGGTCTGCCCACCTTGATCCCGACCTATCTCGGCACCGACGTGCGGGTCACCCTCCATTCGGAAAACGGCATCCTCGGCACCGGCGGCTACCCCACCGAAGACGCCGTGGATCCAGACCTCATCAATGCCGGAAAAGAGACGGTCACCGTCAATCCCGGTGCGGCGTTCTTCGATTCGGCGTTGTCCTTCGGCATGATCCGCGGCGGCCACATCGACACCGCCGTCCTCGGCGGCATGCAGGTGTCCAAGACCGGCGACCTCGCCAACTGGATGGTTCCCGGCAAGATGGTCAAGGGCATGGGCGGAGCGATGGATCTGGTCCACGGCGCCGCCCGCGTCATCGTGCTGATGGAGCACACCGATCGCGGCGGTAACCCGAAGATTCTCGAGACCTGCACGCTGCCGCTGACCGGTCAGGGCGTCGTCGATCAGATCATCACCAACCTCGGCATCATCGACATCGTCGGTGACGGCACCCTGCTGCTGAAGGAACTCGCACCAGGCGTCACCGCGGACGACGTCGTCGCCGCCACCGGCGCGCCCCTCGAGCTGGCACTAGAGGGGTAGGGCGGTCTCCATCGGCCGGGGAATGGTGCCGTCGATGCGGCGGAACCATTCCCGGCCGAACGCCACTCGAAGCATGTCGACGGGCATCTCGAGGAACGGTCCGAAGTCGCCGACCTGTGTGGCGTGCGCAAACATCGCGGCGCGCTTGGTCTCGATGACCTCCCCGACCTCGATTTCGGTGCTGATCTCTTCGGCCGGGACACCGAGCTTCTCCATGTTGGGGGCGTCTTCCTCATCCCATTGCGCGTTGGCCTTCACCAGTTCCCGGAAGTGGTCGCGGTTCATCACGCTCTCGTAGACGTGGCGTGTGCCGGCGATCTCCGCGGCCCGCATGCCCACGTGATGCACCTGGATGTGGTCGGGGTGACCGTAGCCCCCGTAGCTGTCGTAGATGGTCACGACATCGGCCTGCTCCTCGATCAGGACGTCCGCAAGCGCCCGCGCGCCGATCTCGACGGAAAGGTTCGCAAACGCCTTCGGGTTGTCGTTCTCAGGGGTTCCGGCCATACCTGAATCCGAGAACCCAAGCATCACAACACGATGCACGCCGAGCGCTTCTGCCGCCTTCGCCAGCTCATCTCGCCGCCGCGCGGTCAGGGTCTCTCCGGCGGCGAGGATGCCGTCCGGGAACTCCCCGGCGGCCCCGTCTGTGGCCGTGACCAGCACCACCCGGTGTCCGGCGTCCGAGGCCTGGCGCATCGTGCCACCGGTACCGAAAACCTCATCGTCGGGATGCGCGTGGAAACACACAAGAACACTCATGGCCAACCCCTGATCCTTCGCATTGCAGAACGAACACTGCAGTCTAGCGACCCCGGGTAGCCGTGCCTCGATGACCGCAGCTCAGACCAGGTAGATCACCAGGATCGCGGTCCACAGCACCAACAGCCAGGCATCGGTGGCGATCTTGAGCCACTGCGGCGCTGAACGCACCTCCATGAAGTACCGGATGATCAGCCGTCCCTTGATGAAGCCCAGCAGGATCACGGTGACCGTGATCGCGACGTTGGCCTCATTCGAGCTTCCGGAATGCCCCGGCGCCAACCACCAGGATCCGATGGTGATGGCGCACAACACGATCCATGCGCAGTTGACGGCGCGCGCCGTACGTTCGCCACGCTCGGCCGGGTGGGATCCTGTGGTCATCGGTTCGGCGGTCATCGATTCACCTCATCACGTAGAGCAGCGCGAAGATGACAACCCACAACAGGTCGACCATATGCCAGTAGGTGGCCCCGGATTCGACCATCGACACCCGGCGTCGGCAAGGGTTACGGAGTTCGCGCACAACAACTCCCAACACCACCAACCCGATGACGACATGCAGCAGATGTACACCGGTGAGCACGTAGTAGAACGAGAAGAACTCATCGGAGTTGGTGAAGCCCTGGGAGATATGCGACCACCACTCGTACGCCTTGATGGCAACGAACACGACCCCGAGCACTCCGCAGGCGTAGACCAGGCGCATCGCGCGTTCCGGATCACCGGCCCCCATGGCGTGGACTCCGCGTGCAACACACCAGGAACTCGTCAGCAGCACGATCGTGTTGACCACACCGAGGTTGATGTCGAGGTGCTGTTGCGATGCGAGATAGGCCTCCGGTGACATCGTCCGGTGGATCATGAAGATGACGAAATAGCCACCGAAGATGGCCAGGTCCCCCAGCACCATGACCCACATGTGGCCATCGCCGGGAAGATGACCGTCCTGTTCGGTAGGGACGGCCTCGGTCTGAGGCAAAGATTTTGTCACTGATCAGGTCCTCTGTGTTCAGTCCAGCGGCGGGGAGTCTGCGGGTTCACGCGCGGTCGCGATCTTGAGCAGAACCATCAACCCACCCAGCCAGACGCTGAAGACCACCACGGCCCACCAGAACGAGATCGAGCCGTTCCACGCGAAGGGGCCCGAATCGAAGACGAACATCTGCGTTGCGATGACCTCGGTGATGATCTGCCAAATGGTCACGTAGGCAAACCATTTGGGAAAGATCTCGTTTCTGTCGTAGAGGATGGCCACCGCGAGCGCGAAATACGCGGCCGTGAAACAACCCAGGGATCCGTTGTACGACAGCAGACCGAGGTCGTAGAGCATCCCGAGTTGCTGCGGATCCCGGTCAGCGCGGAAGGTCGCGGTCAGGAAGATCACCGCGACAAGGAGGAATCCCGGCACCGCCCCCACAGCCATGCCTGCCATGTAGCCATAAGCGAAAACCGACCCGCTCGACATCCGTTTCATGTGGTAGAAGATCAGGCCGTTGGTCAGCGCCGCACCGCCGAGAATCACCAGCAGCAGTGTGAATCCGATCTGGATGGTGGTGCCGTGAGCCGCGAAGAAGTCCGCGGCCTGCGCGTCGCCGACGTCGGGGCGAGGCGGCGGTGTGACCCGGGCCAGGACCACAAAAACCAGGCTGAAGACCGCGTAGAACGCCGGGAAGATCCAGTACAGGATCCAGACGTCCGGCTTTCCCGCCGGCTCAGACCGGTCCGCGTCGAGCGGTTCGCGCCGGGACTGCAGCGTGCTCACCGCGCCACACCGTCCTCGACCGCCTGGCGTTGGATCGCTGCCCGGAGCACAAAGAACATCACCACCACAAAGGCCGCGACGGCTCCGTTGCGCAACCAGAACGCGAGCATCCCGTCCCAGGCCAGCGGGCCGGTCATGAACACCGCTGCGCCGGCGGCGGGGAGCATCGCGATCGCGGTCGCGAGCGAGTAGTGCCCCACCCAGCGCGGGAAAACCGGGCGTGGACCGTCGTCGAAGTAGACGGCCAGCGCAAGGAGCAAGAACTGGGCCACAACCATGCCGATCGGGGCGATGAACGTGATCCAGGCGAGGTCGTTGAGCAACAGGACCAGCTCCGGGTTGCGATCCGGCCGGAACGCCGCCACCAGGAAGAAAATGTTCGAAAGGGCGAAGATGGTGGCCCCGCTGACCGCCGCGGCGAGGTAGCAGTAGGCGAACACATGGCTCTGGGTGGTCATGCGCTTCATCTGGACCACGATCACGATGAAGAACGGCAGCAACATCACACCGCAGAGGTTGTAGGTGACCATGCTGAACCGGATCCACGCGGTGTTGTCCCGGTAGAAGGCGGCGACCTCGTCGGCCGGCATCGTCGGTGACATGGGTGGCCAGAATCCCGGGAACGCGACAAACGCGATCAGCAACACGACGGCGAACACCAGGCCCGTCCACAGTGCGACGAGTTGTGTCCGGATGTTCGTCGTCTTCGGTAGACCTTCGGCCTCGACGAGGATCTGCATGCTTTCAGGAAACACTATTGACTGACTAAAGTCAGCGAAATCGATGGAATAGGGTTTCCCTTGTAGTAGGAGGTAGATCATTTCGGTTACGGACAGAGTGTCAGCGCGTGAGCGCAAGCGTCTCCAGACCCGCGAGCGGTTGCTCGAAGCGGCGGTGACCGAGTTCAAGCGCGACGGTATGGCGGCAGCCGACATCGGCGCGATCGTGTCAGCGGCAGGGGTTGCCCACGGAACGTTCTTCTTCCACTTCGCCACCAAAGAGCATGTCTTGCTCGAGCTGGAACGTCGCGAAGAGCTACGCATCGCCGGCAGTCTGGCGGCCTTCTTCAACACACCCCACACCGTCGAGGACACCCTGAGCCAGATGGTGCGAGAGCTCGAGGATCTCGAAGAGCGACTGGGCAGCAAGCTGTTCAAAGACTTTCTGGCGCTGCATTTCTCAACAACGCGTCCACCCCAGGAGGAGCGTGATCATCACCCGGTGATCATCGCTGTGATCTCCGAACTCGAACGAGCGCGCGACCGCGGCGAACTGCCACCGGGCACCGATGTATTTCACCAGGGCGTCTTCTTCTTGCTCGGCATGTACGCGCTGCTGGTGACCACCCCCGAGGCACCGGAGATCCGCACGCCGATAGTCGAGAAGTACGTGACCATCACGTTGAACGGGATGACCGCCGCCCCTCGGTGAAGCCCTTGCTCAGCCGCGCCGCGACCGGACATCTCTGACTCGAGTCAGCGCGAACAACACCGGAGCCGCAGCGAGAAGCACTGCGAGAGCCGCATAGCCGAATGCGAGGGTGGTGACGGTGGCAACGCCGGCGACGAGCAACAGTCCACCCGCGTCCCCGAGTTCGCGTCCCAGCTCGGCCGAACCCATGGCCTGGCCCATCCGCTCTTTCGGTGTCGATGCGGCCAGCGCCAGTACCAGCAGCGAGCTGACCGCGTCGTCCGAGAACGCCCCGAGGTTCGCGGCGATACCCTGTGCGCCGAACGCAGTGGTGAACCCGGCCGCGTACTGCGGCCACATCGCACTGCGTCGTGGGGGGGGACTTCGGACTCTGTCATCGCGAGTAGCCCGAAGGCGGCCAGTCCTCTGTCACAACCAGAACCGTAACCGGTCTCGGTCCTGGCGAGCCCGCACCACCGAACCCGCCGGGCGAGCGCAACAATCTAGCCGGGCCCGGACCCCACAGTCGGGTCAGGCGCCGCCGGTCGCACCCGGGTATGGGCGAGAAGAACCACCAGACCTCCGATGAGCGAGATGGTGGCCGTGACCACCGCGGCGATGTTCCAGCCGTCGATCAGTCCGGCGGTGGCAGTGCCGCTGCGGGGATGGGTCGCGATGACCGCGACGACCGTCACGCCGATGGCCGATCCGACGTACCGGGCGGTGTTGTTGGCACCGCTGCCCATGCCGCCGCGACCCGGCGGAACGCTGGCGACCGCTTCGCGTCCGAGTGCGGCGTTGACCACGCCGCTGGCGATACCGGCGATGATCAAGCCCGGCAGAAACCGGGGCCACCCCGAGCTTTCGCCGATGCCGGTCAGTGCCAGCAATCCCGCCGCGACGCCGATCAGGCCGACCGCCAACTGGACCCGGCCGGGGACGCGCGGAGAGATGCGTCGAGCGAGCAACGCGGTGACCACGCTGGTCGCCGACCAGGAGAAAAGCAGCAACGCTGCGCCGATCGCCGTGATCCCGAGCGCGGAACCGAGAAATCCGGACATGTAGGACATCAGTGCGATGACACCGGCGCCGGCGACGAAGGCCGCGAGAGTCGCCGCGAAGAACGCCGGGGATCGCAGCAGAGCGAGGTCCAACATCGATGTCGGACTACGATATTCGACGATGACGAACAGAGCCAGGACCACCGCGGCCACCACGAAGAGGATGATCACCGTGGGTTCGATCCAGCCCTGTCTGCCTTCGACCAGCGCGGCGAGCAGCGCGCTGATGCCGCCGGCGAGCAACAGGGCTCCGGGGATGTCGAGTCCCCGCCTGTGCTCCGACCGCGATTCCGGGACCAGACCTTCCGCGGCCACCGCGAGGATCACGCAGGCGACCGCCAGCACCCAGTAGGCGTCGTGCCAGCTGTGGACCCGTTCGAGAATGGCCGACAACAGCGGTCCGATCGCGATACCGGCGCCGACGCTGGCACCCCAGACGCCACTGGCCGCCGCTCGAGCCGGACCGGGTGCAAACGTGTGCGCGATGATGCCGAGACTCGACGCGATCACCGCCGCGCCGCCCACACCCACGACGACGCGCGTCAGCACGAATGCCACTACGTCGGGGATCAGGACTCCGACGATCGATCCGGCTGCCACGACGAGTAGACCGATCACCAGGGTCCGGCGCCGACCGTAATCGTCCGCGATCGTTCCCGTCGAGAGCAAGGCGGCAGCCAGGCCGATGCTCATCGAACTGAGGATCCAGGTCGTGCCCGAGACCCCCGTGTGAAGCGAGGCAGCGGTGGCGTTGATCGTCGACAACGGCGCGGTGAATGCGACCAGGACCAGCATCGTTCCCAGTGCGGCGACGGTGAGCGTCCGGCGTTCCTGCACTGCGGTGTCGCTCACTTCAAACGTCGCCATGGTCACCCTTTGGTCTGCTCAACGAACTATTCCTCGAAACGTAGCATATGGTCTGGTGAACAGACCATCGGTGTAGAGTTGCCCATCATGGCACTCGGCACGGACTACGAGACGCAGGACTGCTCGCTGGCGCGCGCCCTCGAGATCGTCGGCGAACGCTGGACGATGCTGATCCTGCGCGAGACCTTCTTCGGCGTGCGGCGGTTCACCGACTTCCAGCAGCGGCTGGACATCTCCAAAGCCGTACTCACCCAGCGACTTTCCACTCTGGTCGACGCCGGCGTCCTGGAACGGCAACCGCGCGGGGGACGCACCGATTACGTGCTGACCGAGGCCGGACTCGCCCTGTGGCCGTCGCTGCATGCGCTGATCCGCTGGGGCGACGGCCGCTCCGACCCAGTCCGTCGCCGCCGAATCTTCTCCCACAGCGGATGCGGCACCGACATCGACGAGTTCGGCCGCTGTCCGGCCTGTGGATCGGTTCCGGGACCCACCGACATCCTCGTGCGGCCCGGTCCCGGCCTGGGAACGCCGACTCGCACCGATCCGATCTCCCTGGCGCTGCGCGACGAGCGGGCGTTGCTCACGCCGTTCTGACACAGATGCACACACTTCGGCGCCCATGAGTAGCCGAGATCCTTGTGTGGTCAGAACACCAAAAAGGGCCCCCACTGTGGGGGGCCTTCGTGGAGCCGCCTGCGAGAATCGAACTCGCGACCTTTTCATTACGAGTGAAGCGCTCTACCGACTGAGCTAAGGCGGCGTGCTGCCGAGGCAGCGCCAGCCAGTCTATCCAGCGGTGGCGCGAGTACCAAACCGGCTCACGTCGTCGGCGTGCGACGGGGAACCAATCCCAGTTCAGAGGTCTTTTCGACCAGATATTGCGCTGCCGCGATCTTCCCGGGGAGGCCGGTGGTCGCGTCTGCGACCTCGAACGCGTTTCGGATCACCGCGGAGCCGACGAAGCCGGCCCACACAGTCGGGACGTCGACCGGCAATCCACCGAGGGCCAATCCCGCGGCATACTCCTCGACGATCCGGTCGATGGCATCTTCGCCCAACGCCAGAACCGGGCTGTGCCTCCCGAACACCATCTGGCCGAGGTCGAATCCGACCGCATGACGTGGTGTCTGTGCCAGATCGATGAGAACGATCGTCCCGTCGTCACCGGGGTCGAGGACGAGGTTGTCGGGTGCGGCATCGCCGTGCACCGGCGTCTGCGGGAGTTCCCCGAGAGCGCACAGGAGCCGGTCGATGTGGTCGCCGACCCACAGAAGGTCTTTGACCAGATCGCGCGGCAAGGTGGTGCCCGGGTCGTCAAGCATCCCGGCAAGCAACCTCAGGTCCATGCCCCGCACTCGCTCACGCGCGATCATCGTCAGCGCGAACCCATCGTCGAATTGCTCCGACAACGGCGATCCGGCCGCGGCGCGGATTCCCGTCATCTCGCCCAGCAGCCGCGCAGCACGCTCGAATTGGCTTGCGGTGGTGAAGATCTGCACATCCCCCAGATCCTCGAGCCACATCGACCGCAGGTGCTTCCCGTGCCACTGCGCCCCCAGCAGACCAACCGTCCGCAAGCCGTCGGGGCAGCAGGGTGCCACCTCCGCCAGTACATCCGGATCCTGCGACCACGGAAACGTCCGCAGAAAGAACTCCCGCGCCTCGGGCGGCATCGAAGCCAGTACCGGCCACTCGCTCGGATGTCGCAACACCTTCACCACCGCTGCGCCCTGTCCACGATCACCCTGAACATGCACGCGCCACAGGCCCGCGGTCCCTGGTGCCTCGATATCAAACCCGAGGGGTACCGACGAGTGGTCGACATAGCGCCCGATCTTCAACCGCTGCGCGACATCACCGAGTGTGGATTCGTCGGGCGTGGGCAGCTCGATCATGACCGGCTCCAGGGCATCTGATGAGTTGATGAACTCCTTCGATGGTAAGACCCCGACCACCGCGATGAGCAGGTTCGCCCTGATCAATTGGGCTGTCCGGCCTCTTCAGTAAGGTCGGGAGAGGAGGTTTGATGACCGAGAGCGCGGAACGACGGGTGACCACATTGTCGATTGCGGCACTGTCCGAACTCGGTGTCGAGGTGAGCCCCGTCGACGATCCTGAGTACGGCGACGTCTATCTACTCGGACCCGACGCCGAACGATACTTCCTGCACACACTCGTCGAGACGTGTCAGATCCTGCCGGACGACGAATGGGCGGGCTACATCGCCTTCCACTTCCGCCAGCATTTCGAGGGGATGCGCGCGCCCGCTGCCGCCGAACTGACAGAACCGGCGTTGCTCACCCAGGTGCGCACGAGGTTGCAGCCCGACGCTGTCATCGATCCGGCGCTGACGACCACCTACGCCCGCTCCTTCGTCGACAATCTGGTGGTTCACCTCTGCCGCGACCTCCCGACCACCGTCGAAACCCTGACCGACCAGACAGTCGAATCCCGGGATCTCGACCTGCTGTATCAGGCCGGCCAACGTAACACCGACGCCGAACCCTTTGAGATCGAAGAGATTCCGGTCACCGGCACCACCGCGATCACCACACTCCAGGGTGAGTCCTTTTTCATCGCGTCGAAGGCCCTGAACATGCAGAAGGTGGTCGAGACGGTGCTCGGTAGCGCCGCCCACGGTGTCGTGTTCAGCGTCCCGCACCGGCATCTCCTGATGCTCCACCCGGTGACCGACCTCCAGTCGACGGTGGCCGTCCGCGACATGGTCGGTTACACCCTCGGGCAGGCCGATGAGGCCCCCGGCGGCAACATCAGCCCTCACACCTTTTTCTGGTATGGCGGTCGCGTGCAACAGATCACGCGCATCGATCCGGTCGAGAAGTCAATCGTGATCGAGAGCCGCGGCATGTTCGGTGAGGCGCTCAACCGGTTCGCTTGAACCCCGCCTTGGGTCAATGCCGCAGTGCCATACCAATTTTGGCAACCATGGCGTCGACGGCGAACTTGGGCTTCACGTTCAACCCCAGCACCTCCCGGCATTCGAGCACCGCCTCCACACAGGTCAGCAACTCTTCGCGCGACGCGTACCGCGCCATTCCCTGAGTCTGCTCGGCCATGTCCGGGTGCATTGCGACCACCCCGGCGCCGTAGGAGGCGGCCAGCGCATCCCGGAACAACGCCGCAAGGTCGACCAGGGCCCGGTCGAGGAGATCTCGACTCGTCCGCGTCTGCCGCGACCTCTGCCTCTTCTCGAGATCCTTCAGGATGCCCGCCGAACCCCGCAGCGCCCCGGCCGATCCTTTGCCGGTGCCGCCGGCACCCAGCGCCGTGCGCATCTCTTCGGTTTCGGCCTCGTCGAGCTTTGCGCTGATCAACTTGGCAGCAGCCTCCGCGGACTTCACGAGTTCCTCGGCAGCCTGATACGCCCGCGCGTTCGACGTCGCGGCCCGGGCCAACCCCAGAGCCTGAGTGCGCTCGTCGCGTGACTGCTGATCGGTCGCCAGGCGACGGGCCCGGCCGACGTGGCCACCGCACACCGACGCCGCCCACTGGGCCAGCCCCGGCTCGATGGCGTCCTGCGCGATGAGGACTTCACTGATCGCGGTCGCACTGGGCATGACCAGCGGCACATGCCGGCTCCGCGAACGAAGCGTCACCGAGATGTCCTCCGGATCGATGCTCGGCGCACACAGCAGGAACACGGTGCGCGGTGGCGGCTCCTCCACCGCCTTGAGCAGAGCGTTGCCGGCGGCCTCGGTGAGACGGTCGGCATCCTCGATGAGGACAACCTGCCATCGACCGACGCTCGGCCGCCGCGACGCGGTCTGCACGATGTCACGCATCCCCTTGACGCCGATCGACAGACCTTCGGGCACGATCCGGCGGACATCCGAGTGGGTCCCGGCCATCACCGTCGTACAGGCATGACACCGCCCACACCCGGGAGCGTCGGCCACCTCGCATTGCAGAGCCGCTGCAAAACACTGCGCGGCCACCGACCGTCCCGACCCCGGGGGCCCGGTGAAGAGCCAGGCGTGGGTCATCGCGGACGAGCCGTGGCGCGGACCGTCGGGCACCTCGGCCGGCGCCTGCCCGTGCGACTCACGCTCACGTGTCGCAGCGAGTTGGGCTGCGGCGATGGCAGCAGATGTGAGTTCGGCCACGACCGCATGCTGGCCGACCAATCGATCGAACACTGTTGTCACAGGTCAACCCTATCTGGACGCCCGGACAGCGATGTCTAACTCCTGCAAGCGGCCAGCTACCGTATTCACGTGGTCGAGCGACAATCCCAGCTGCAACATGCGTGGCACATGCTGCGCTGGCTGGTGCGCACCCCGTGGCCGGTGTTGGCGCTCGACATGCTCCGGGCCAACATCGCCGGCGCACTGTTCACGTTTGCGTTCCTCCGCTTCGGGCTTCCCGAGCAGACTTCCGTGAGCCTGTCCGAGATCAGCGGCGTCGGCCAGCTGGTCTTTGTCATCTACCTCGTCCTCGCCGGCATCGTCAGCGCATACGCGACGATACGACTGTCGCTGCCGGTCTTGGTCTGGCACCGGCGACGGTCGCGGCCCGACAACGAAGCCGCCCGTCGACGAGCGCTTCGACTGCCACTGCTCCTGATGCTCGTCCACGGTGGACTCTGGCTTGTCGGTGGTGTGGTGTTCTCGCTGCTGAGTCTGTCGCAGTCGGGGCGCACGGCCATCGTCGTGGCCCTGGGATCGTTTGTCGGGGCGCTGGTGACCTCGGTGCTCGGTTATATGCAGTCAGAGAAGATCCTGCGCCCGATCACCGTCGCCGCGATGGCCAACAACCCCGAGGCCGCGACCGCACCCAGCGTCACACAGCGCATCATCCTGTTCTGGGTGATCAGCGTCGCCGCACCGCTGGGCGTGATCATCGCCCTGGTCGTCGGCCAGCAGGTTGGCATCATCGACACCGACGCCGTGGGCCTGCAACGCCCCATCCTGTGGATGGCCGGCGCCGCCCTGGTGTTCGGGTCCATCGGCGTGGTGCGTGTTGTCTCCGCGATCGCCGACCCGATCAAGCAGCTGACGCTGGCACAACACGAAGTGCGTGAGGGCAACCTCGACACCTCCGTCCGTATCTACGACGGCAGCGATCTGGGCCTGCTGCAGGCCGGCTTCAACGAGATGGTCGCCGACGTCCGCGAACGACAAGAACTGCGCAACCTGTTCGGCCGGTACGTGGGAGAAGACGTCGCCCGGCGGGCCATCGAGAGCGGTACCGAACTCGGCGGCGAGGAACGCTACGTCGGTGTGCTGTTCGTCGACATCGTCGGCTCGACCCGGCTGGCCGTCAACCTGCCGCCGCGCGAGGTCGTCGACCTGCTCAACGAGTTCTTTCGGGTGGTCGTCGACGTGGTCGGACGGCACGGAGGCTTTGTCAACAAGTTCCAGGGTGACGCGGCCCTGGCCGTCTTCGGCGCCCCGCTCGACCAGGAGGACTTCGCCGGTCAGGCCCTCGCTGCCGCTCGCATCCTGAGGGAAGAACTCGACTCCGCCCTCGGTGATACCGACGTGGGCATCGGGGTGTCGGCGGGCAAGGCGATCGCCGGGCACATCGGGTCACAACAGCGCTTCGAGTACACCGTGATCGGCGACCCAGTGAACGAGGCCGCCCGGCTGACCGATCTGGCCAAGTACGAGCCCACGCGCGTCCTGGGTTCTGCCCGCGCCGTGTATCTCGCGTCTGCCGCAGAGGCCGCGCACTGGGACATCGGCGAAGGCATCGAACTGCGCGGCCGCGGCATCGAAACCCGTTTGGCCAGACCCATCTACGCCATCAACGTATAGAAACCACAAAGATCGCCCCGCCGGAAGGCACCGGGCAAACGCTCCCCCGACAGGCCCCCACGGGACGATCGTCGTGTCATTCCGACTCGGGTGCAGCCTTTTTCGCGGCGGTCTTCTTGGCGGGGGCTTTCTTGGCGGGAGCCTTCTTGGCCGCCGTCTTCTTGGCTGCTGTCTTCTTTGCCGGAGCCTTCTTTGCCGGAGCCTTCTTTGTTGCCTTCTTGGCCGCTTTCTTCGCCGGGCCACGAGCTCGTCGGTCTGCCAACAACTCCGATGCCCGTTCGTCGGTGATCGACGCGACGTCGTCGTCCTTGCGCAGGCTCGCGTTGGTCTCGCCGTCGGTGACGTAGGGGCCGAAACGGCCGTCCTTGATCACCATCGGCTGCTCCGACACCGGATCCTTTCCGAGCTCACGCAACGGCGGAGCGGCCGCAGCCCGGCCCCGGCGCTTGGGTTCGGAGTAGATCTTCAGCGCCTCTTCGAGGGTGATGTCGAAAATCTGGTCTTCCGACGTCAGCGAACGGGAGTCGGTGCCGCGCTTGAGATACGGCCCGTAGCGACCATTCTGTGCGGTGATCTCCTGGCCCTCTTCGTCCTTGCCGACAAGGCGTGGCAACGACAGCAACTTCAGGGCGTCATCGAGCGTGACCGTCGCAATTTCCATCGACTTGAACAGCGAACCGGTGCGTGGCTTGGGTCCGGCTTTCTTGGCCGCCTTCTTGGCGGTCTTCTTGGCCGTCGCCTTCTTCGTCGCCGTGGCGGTCAAGGTGTTGCCGGACGGTGCGTCCAGCGGTGTGACGCCGTCGTCGAGCGGAGTCGGCGCCGGCGGCGGTGTCAGCGCCGGCACGGTACCGCCCTCGCCCTCGCCACCTTCGTCTTCGGGATCCGGCAGGATCTCGGTGACGTATGGCCCGAAACGGCCTTCCTTGGCAACGATTTCGTTGCCGGAGAGCGGATCAACACCGAGAACCCGGCCCTCTTGCGGTGTGCTGAAGAGCTTTTCGGCCAGCTCCAGCGACAGCTCGTCCGGAGTGATGTCGTCGGGAAGATTGGCGCGCTGCGACTCCGGCTCGCCACCACCCTCGGGTGTGACGGTGCGTTCGAGGTACGGACCGAACCGGCCCACCCGCACGAACACCGGGCGACCCTGTTCGTCGTCGAACAGCCGGATCGAGTTGACCTCGCGGGCGTCGATCTCTTCGAGATTCACACCGACGAGCTTCTTGAGGCCGGTCCCGGCCTGCCCCTCGGCGCCGTCCTGCCCGAAGTAGAAGCGGGTCAACCAATCTGTGCGATTCTCGGCGCCCTGGGCGATCTGGTCCAGGTCGTCTTCGAGAGTGGCCGTGAAGTCATAGTCTACGAGACGCTTGAAGTACGCCTCGAGCAATCCGACAACCGCAAACGCAATCCAGGACGGCACCAGCGCCGACCCCTTCTTGTGGACGTAGCCGCGGTCCTGGATGGTCCCAATGATCGACGCGTACGTCGATGGGCGTCCAATCCCCAACTCCTCCAACGTTTTCACCAGTGATGCTTCGGTGTAACGCGCGGGCGGATTGGTGGTGTGGCCGTCCGGGTTCAGCTCGGTTGCGGTGAGCGCCTGTCCCTGAACAAGATTCGGGAGGCGGCTCTCGGCGTCGTCGGCGGTCCCGCCGGCCTGCTCGTCGACGGTCTCCACATATGCCGACAAAAAGCCCGGGAACGTGATGGTGCGACCGGACGCGGCGAACGTGCAGGTTTCGCCGGTGCTGGCGTTGCCGCTGATCCGCAGGCTCATAGTGGTGCCGCGGGCGTCGGCCATCTGCGAGGCGACCGTGCGCTGCCAGATCAACTCGTAGAGCTTGAACTCGTCGGACTGCAACGCCGACGCGACCTGGCCGGGTGTACGGAACGACTCACCGGCCGGGCGGATGGCCTCGTGCGCCTCCTGCGCGTTCTTGACCTTGCGGGTGTACTGCCGCGGCGTCGGATGAACAAAATCGGAACCGTAGAGGTCCCGCGCCTGATTGCGCGCCGCGGTGATCGCAGACTCCGACAACGTGGTCGAGTCGGTACGCATGTACGTGATGTAGCCGTTTTCGTACAACCGCTGCGCGACCCGCATGGCGCGATCGGAGGTGAACCGCAGCTTGCGGCCGGCCTCCTGTTGCAGGGTCGAGGTCATGAACGGTGCGTACGGCTTGCGGGTGTAGGGCTTCTCCTCCACCGAGGCTACGGAGAGCGACGCACCCCGCAGGCCCGAGGCCAGCGCGACCGCGCGGGCTTCACTCAGGACTGTGACGTCGGCTTTCTCCGGCGCTTTGAGATTGCCGGTCGAATCGAAATCACGCCCGGTGGCGACACGCGCGCCGTCGACGCTGACCAGGCGGGCACCGAAGCTGCGCGGCTTGGCGGACTCGCCGGCGTCCAGCGTGGCGGCGATGTCCCAGTATTCGGCCGACCGGAACGCCATCCGCTCGCGTTCACGCTCGACGATGATGCGGGTGGCCACCGACTGCACACGGCCCGCCGACAGCTTCGGCATGACCTTCTTCCACAGGACCGGGGAGACCTCGTAGCCGTAGAGACGATCGAGGATACGACGCGTCTCCTGTGCATCAACGAGGTCTTCGTCGAGGTCACGGGGGCTTTCAGCGGCCGCCCGGATGGCCGACTCGGTGATCTCGTGGAAGACCATCCGCTTGACCGGGACCTTGGGCTTGAGTGTTTCGAGCAGGTGCCACGCGATGGCCTCACCCTCGCGGTCACCGTCTGTCGCGAGGTAGAGCTCGTCGACGTCCTTGAGCAGAGCCTTGAGCTCGGTGACGGTCGACTTCTTGTCCGGCGAGACCACGTACAGCGGTTCGAAGTTCTCGTCGACGTTCACCCCGAGCCGGGCCCAGGGCTGTCCCTTGTACTTGGCGGGCACATCGGCCGCACCACGCGGCAGGTCACGAATGTGACCGCGCGAAGACTCCACGACGTAGTTCGAACCGAGGTAGGCGCCGATCTTACGGGCCTTGGTCGGGGACTCGACGATCACGAGACGGCGCACTGCCTTACCTGTCCCGCGAGCTGCTGTATCTGAATCCGCCACCGTATGTGCCTGCACCTTTCATGGTTCTTCTGGCCCGTTTGTACCTTATGTATAGCGGTAGTGGCATCCGAGTATGCCGCGTGGCACCCGAGAAGTGCCTGATCAGGTGCTCACCACAGCGCCTTTGGACAGGGTGTACCCGCAGTTCAGAGAGCAAATCACCGGAAATTTGCTCAAACAAACGGCCAATGTGCCGCCGCGCCCGAAATGTCCGGTGGCTCGCCGATCGATTCGATCAAACGCGATAAACGCCGCTTCCCGGCGATCCGCAAGGCCGGGTTGGTGCCGCGTGTACCGATCAGCGTCGGCGCGATCCCCGCGCGCATCACCGCGGTCGCAAGTGCACCGTGCGAGTCGGGAGCGTGCGGATCAAGGCCCAGTACGTACCGCTCGGCATCGCGGCGCCCCGCCGCGATGACCCACAGACGCAGAGCTCGGGGTCCGGGGACCCAGTTCGCGGGCATCGTTTTGATCGCACCTTTGGTCCAGGTGCGATAGAGATCGTCGAGTTCGGCCGTTTTGACCGTTCCGACAATCGGTGAACCCTCGGACGAGAGCGATATCTCTCCGGCAACGCCGCAGCGCTCGAACTCCACGGCGAGAGCGTGGGCTCGCCAATCATCGGCGACCACCACCGACAGCCGCACGCCCTGCGCGGTCAGTACTATCTGCCCAGCTGTCGCCAGAACCCCGGCGAGATCGTCAATCGACGGCTCGTCGGTCTCCGCAGAGAACATCGACAACTGACCCACATTTTGAACCGTACGGTATTTTCGCCCGAAAACGACTCACCCCCGAAGCCGTGGTCACGACATTCGGGGGTGAGACTCCGGACACCACAATTGCGGTGCACCGGGTTTTGAACTTTGAGGTACTTCGCGTGGCGCGAAGGTCCTCGATGGAGCGCCCTCGGAGGGCGATTCTTATAGGAAGGCGTCCCTACAGTCCTCGAACACCGGTGGCCTGCGGACCTTTTGTTCCCTGACCGACCTCGAACTCGACCCGCTGGTTCTCCTCGAGAGTGCGGAAACCGGATCCCTGGATCTCGGAGTAGTGGACAAACACATCGTCGGGTCCGTCATCAGGCGCAATGAAGCCGAAGCCCTTTTCCGCGTTGAACCACTTCACAGTTCCCTGTGCCATTCTTTGTATTCCTTTACTTTCACCGGTTACGACGGAGAGTTACCCACGTCGGGCCGGTTCCGACCGCCATACCTACTGGCGCCGTTTGCGGGTGCCCCCGCGCACTGACCTTCAGTACCACGCTCGCAACACGATCCCAAGAGACTGGCCAAAACTTGAACCGCCCCCAGAAGCTGCGACCACAACAAGTGAATCATGTTCTGGGCGTGCACAACAGTCAGGAAGTCAAACTGATTCAAAAGATGGTCGACGACGCAACCACTACTTCACAGTAGGTAATATTACGGTGTGATGAACTGGATCAATGAGTAGCTCTGACTTCGGCTCCGAACTGCTCGCCCGCACCCTGGCCGGCGTCGATCCAGACGAATCACCCCTGACCCACAAGTCCCTAATTCACAGTCGGACAGCCAGTTTCACGGATTGGCCAGATTGGGTCAGTGCCCCGGTGCGTCAGGCATTGTCTGATTCCGGCGTCAGCCGGCCGTGGTCTCACCAGGTGGCCGCCGCCGAACACGCTCACGCGGGCCGTCACGTGGTGCTGGCTACCGGCACAGCCTCGGGTAAATCCCTTGCGTACCAGGTCCCGATCCTCAACCGTCTTCTGAAAGATCCACGGGCAACGGCCCTCTATCTTTCGCCCACCAAGGCGCTGGGCTCTGACCAGTTGCGTTCGGTGAGTTCACTACTGGCCGGTCGTAAAGAATTCCTGCATTTGCAGCCCTGTGCCTACGACGGGGACACCGAACCGGCGATCCGTCAGTGGGCACGAGAACACTCCCGGTGGATATTCACGAATCCGGACATGTTGCACATCGGCATCCTCTCCTCCCACGCCCGCTGGCGTCATTTCATGAGAGGCCTGGCATTCATCGTCGTCGACGAATGCCACCACTACCGCGGGGTATTCGGGTCCCATACCGCCCTGGTCATCCGACGCCTCCTGCGCATCGCTCGGGCCGCCGGCGCCGATCCCGTGGTCATCGGCGCGAGCGCGACCTCAGGAAGTCCGGGGGCGGCGATGAGCCGCATGATCGGGGCCGAGTGCGCCGAGATCACCGAGGACGGCTCACCTCACGGCGCCCGCACGGTGGCGTTGTGGGAGCCTGCCTTCATCCCCGAGGTCACCGGCGAACACGGAGCCCCGGTCCGCCGTCAGGCCGGCGCCGAGGCAGCCCGCATTCTGGCCGATCTCGTCCTCGAAGGCGCCCGGACGCTTTGTTTCGTTCGCAGCCGACGGGGAGTCGAACTGACCGCGTTGTCGGCCAAACGCATTCTCGAACAGGTGGACCCGGAGTTGGCCCCGCGCGTGGCCGCCTATCGGGCGGGCTACCTCGCCGACGATCGGCGCGCGCTGGAACGGGATCTGGCCGACGGCAAGCTCCTGGGCGTCGCCACCACGAACGCGCTGGAGCTCGGCGTGGACATCAGTGGACTCGATGCCATTGTGGTGGCCGGGTTTCCGGGAACGATCGCCTCGTTCTGGCAACAGGCCGGCCGCGCGGGCCGTCGGGGCGAAGGGTCTCTGGTCGTTCTCGTCGCCCGCGACGATCCCCTCGACACCTATCTTGTCAATCACCCGGAAGCCTTGCTGGACAAGCCAGTTGAGGCGACCGTCACCGACCCGACCAATCCCTACGTCCTGGGTCCGCAATTACTCTGTGCGGCAGCTGAATTGCCGCTCAAGGAAGCCGAGGTCGACGCCTTCGGTGCACGCGAACTCCTCGAGGACCTGGCCACGCAGGGGCTCATCCGGCACCGCAAGGCCGGCTGGTACATCGCACCCGGCGTCGAACCGCATGCCGACGTCGACATCCGCGGAGGCATCGGCGGACAGGTGATGATCGTCGACGAGACCACCGCCCAATTGCTCGGAACCGTCGACACGGGTCGGGCAATGTCCACCGTGCATCGGGGAGCGGTCCACATCCATCGAGGTGAGAGCTACGTGGTGGATGAACTCCACCTCGACGACGGGCTCGCGCTTGTGCACCCGGAGGAACCCGACTGGACCACCAGCGCCCGCGAGACCACCCTGGTCGAGATCACCGACGTCTTGCGGACCAACACGTACGGGCCGCTGACCGTGGCCCTGGTGAGGGTGGATGTGACCCATCAGGTGGTCGGATATCTCCGCAAGCTGCTCACCGGCGAGATCCTCGATTCGGTCGAATTGGACATGCCTGCACAGACGCTCTCCACGCGGGCGGTGATGTACACGCTCGAACCCGAGGCCCTCGAGGCCGCGGGTGTCTCCGTGGGCATGTTCCCGGGCGCCTTGCATGCCGCCGAGCACGCCGCCATCGGTCTGCTGCCTCTCGTGGCTACCTGCGACCGCTGGGATATCGGTGGGTTGTCCACCAACCTCCACCCCGACACCGGATTGCCGACGGTGTTTGTCTACGACGGCTACCCCGGCGGCGCCGGATTTGCCGACCGCGGCCACGAAGCATTCGACATCTGGATCCGCGCCACGCGAGATGCGGTGTCACACTGCGGTTGTGAGTCAGGGTGCCCGTCGTGTGTCCAGTCCCCCAAATGTGGAAACGGCAATGACCCCCTGGACAAAGCCGGCGCGATCCGCGTCCTGAATCTCATCTTGAGAGAACTACCTGCCGGCGCCGAGGCTCTTGACGCCCCCGCACCGTGACGGGCAGGTGTTCCCGGCTGTCGGTCAGCCGCATGAAATGCAGATCTGATGTCGCTTGATCAGCGTAGGAAGTGGTGTTCTGGAGGCCCGAACGGGTTTACCGTGGGGAAATCCGATCAGCCGAAAAAGGTGAAGCCATGACGCAAGCTCCCGGGCAACCCGATCCCTACGATCAGACACGCATCAGCCCCACATCGACGCCGCCACCGGCAACCCCACCGCCCGCGAGTCCAGGGCAATACGGTGGCCCGCCCCCGCAACAGTCCTACGGCACACCGCAGCCCCAGTACGGTGGGCCCCCGCAGTCCGGACAGTCCCAGCCCGGTCAGGGTTTGCACTACGGTCAGCCGGCCCCGCCGCCGCAGTCTCCGTACGGTCAGAACAACTACGGCACACAACAACCCCAGTACGGCCAGACACCGCAATACGGTCAGGCCCCGCAGTACGCACAGCCCCAAGCCGATTCGTCGGGACCGGTCTCGTCCGCGGTCAGGATCATTGGCTGGGTGATCGCCGGCTTCGCGGTACTGACCATCATCGCGGCGTTCCTGCCCTGGATCTCCGGCACCGTGACCGTCAACGGCATCGGTGACTCCGACACGGGTGCCACCGATGGCGTGCTGACCCTGAGCCTCGCCGTGGTCGCGGGCATCTTCGGTGTCGCCAGCGCATTGATCGCCAAGCGCTCTGGTCTACACCTCACCGCCGGGATCATCGGCGTGGTGACGGGAGCACTGATCACGTTGATCGCGGTCATCGACATCGCTGACGTCTACGACGCCGAGAACACCTGGGGCTTCGGCTTCGAGGTCGGCTTCGGTCTATGGATCACGTTGGTGGCCGGCATCGCCCTGATCATCTCGGGGGTCGCGGCCGTCGTGAAGCGGGCCTGAGGTCAGACCGCCCGGAAACCGCTGCCCACAGTGGTCCGGCCGTTCAGGTCGGCCAGGATCAACGTCATCGGAGTGCTGATCGTCGGGTTGTGGATCGGAACGCTCGGATTGGTGCAGGGCACATCGATCTCGAGCCCGGTCCCGCCAAGGTTCTGGATTATGCGGCCGCCGTTGAGCAAGCCGACGACCTTGTCCCCGACCACGATGGGCGCACCGGAGTCACCATGGTTCGAGCACACCTGGCTCAGCGTGAACGTCGGCACCTGAGGGTCGTTGCCCCAGACGATGCCGCAGGTGGTACCGGTGGTGCGCCCGGCCTTGCAGGCCGTCTGCCCGAACGCGGGACGTGGTCCGGGCCCGGAGATGGTCACGCCACGGTAGTTACGCAGCGGCGTCACCTTGGACTTGTCGAACTCGATGACGGCGTAATCCCACGCGTGGTTGGACTGCTTCACCACACCGAGGACGCCTGAGCCCATCGTCTTCTCGGCCTTGACCGTGCTCCCGCTTTCGCCGCAGTGACCCGCGGTCAGGCCCACCAGACGGCCGGCGTTGTCGTAGCCGATCGTGGTCAGCGTGCACACGGCGCTATCGGCGATGACGATCCCGGCGCCACCGCCGAGTCCTACCGACGGAGCGGCGCTGGCGGTTGTGGCGGTCATCCCGGACACCCCTATCATTGCAATGAATCCGGTCACGATTGCCAACAGTCGCCGCATCAAGCCCCCACCATTTTTCCTGTAGTCATCCTGGTCTCCCCGCACCCTATGCTGTTGACGATCCGGGTGCCCCACCCACCCTTGCAATAGGTATCGATCGATTGTGGCTGAAGATCACAACATCAGTCGAGGTGCGTCCGGCTAGCGCCTTTTCGTCCCTTTGAGGGGTCGCCAAGGGCATATGTCCCTTGGTGGGTGGTGTGGGGCCTGATTGTGCCCGCAGATAGCAAAATACCCCGTATCCGCAGTCCGGGGACTGTGAATACGGGGTATCCGCAAGTTGTGTTCGGCGGTGTCCTACTCTCCCACACTGATTAGGGTGCAGTACCATCGGCGCTGGTAGGCTTAGCTTCCGGGTTCGGAATGGGACCGGGCGTTTCCCTACCGCTATAG
>NZ_DATCVM010000112.1:0-22570 GCF_036566845.1 Williamsia sp. | reverse complement strand
GCAGCGCTGGAAAAGGACGTTCGGGCCTGGATCGCGCAATGGAACACCGACCCCAAACCGTTCGTCTGGACCAAGACCGCCGAAGAAATCCTCGATTCACTCGCCAGATATATCCAACGAATCTCTGGCGCAGGACACTAGACCAGTGGGCGTCCCAGTCGACACCGCAGTCGGACGTCCCACAGCAGCACATGAAACAGCAACTGGGACAACCACAACGGCTTACGCCGTTCGGCGGCGACGAGCCCATCGACATAACCGTCGAACCATTCCTGGTCGGCGGCGGTCCATCGAACCCGCATCGCCTCCCGAAAGGGCGGTGGCAGATATCCGATGGTGCGCCGATATTTGACCGGGCCATAACGCTTTTTGATCGCGGGATGCGCGTGGTCGAAGTTCGCGATCCCGAGGAGGAACTCACGCACCTCATCGGAGATCGAGATCTCGGCCGTCTGCCGGTCCCAGTACTCCCCGAATGCCTGCCGAGTGGGCGGCCACATCTCGGCCGGCATCTGCAACGTGGTGCCGAGTACCTTGCCCTGCTGGTAGAACGTCTCCCGGTCCGCGCCGGCCAAAGGCCCATGGACGCGCTCGTATATGTCTTCCCATCCGATATACAGGCACGCGGCGACCCACAGCTGCAAGTCGGTGTTCATGGCGTCGTATTCGACCGGACTGGTCTCATCCGACCGGACATGCACGTGCTGCCGGTTGACCGCCTGACGAAAGCGCCTGCGGTCGTTGGCATCGCCGAACACCGCCACCGCGAGATACGACCCCGTGGTGCGGGCCCTCTTGATCGGATGCAGGTCGAGCCGTCCGCTGTCCACCTTGCTGCGCGCAACGCCGTAGCCGACAGCAGGATTGGCCAACTGCATGATCACATTGGCGGTGCTCATCGTCTGCCCCATCGACAGCAACGACTTCGAAAAGAAGCTGCCGTCGATGGCGTCCATCGATTCCCTTGACATCCGTTGGTCACTCTTCCCCATACGCCCTCCCCAGATCTGAATACGTATGTTATCAGAATCAAAGATGCGTGGAAACCGGAAGATATCAACCGGGCGGCGGAATCGATTCCAGTCGGCGCTCGAGTCCGGCGATGATGACGGCCAGGTCGAACTCGAGTTGGCCATCATCGGTGCTCGCACTCTGCCGTGCCCCGACCAGGGCGCGGAGCACGGGGAACTCGTTCTCCGGAGCGCCCGTCAACGTGCGTGCCACGTCGTGGGTGTCGGGATGGGCATCGGACTTGCCGCCCTTCAACGTGTCCCGCCCCGTCGAGTAGGCCACCTCCGTCAGCAACGCGAGGATCCGGCCCGATTCATCGACACCGAAACCTGCATCGACGAGGGCCTGCACCACCCGCTCGATCGGCTCGAGGGCTCGCACACCGCTGGCGCCGGACAATCGGACGTACATCGCGAGCGCTCCCACCTCGATGACGGCATCACGGGTGGCGCGGGTATACAGGCGGATCACCTCACGCCAGTCACCGCCGGTGGGTAGTTCAACCCGGCTCAGTTCAGACTCGAACACGTCGAACGCGACCAGCTCGCGCAAGCCTCGCAGATCGCTGACGTGGTAACTGAGGGCTTTCCGGTCGACGCCGAGCACATCCGCAACGGCCTGCATCGTGACGGTTTCCAACGGCAGTGTTCGTGCGGCTTTGACGATGCCCTCGCGATTGATCCGCGGTGGGCGTCCGCGCCGGGCGGCACCCGCGCTTTCGTTCGCCGAGTCAGACATCACGGACCTCCCTGGGCTTGTGGGAAAGCCTAGTGCCGAGGCGGCTACGAAGCGCGGATCGCCTGGGTGAGTTGTGTCCGGGCGCGATTGAGGCGGGACTTCACGGTCTGGACGCCGACGCCCTGATGTTCGGCGATCTCCGAATAGCTGAGGTCACCGAACTCACGAAGGACCAGCGCGGTCCGGAAGTCTTCCGGGAGAGCGGTCAGTGCGACCCGCAGGGCATCGACATTGGCGATCCGGTCGTCGAAGCGGGCGCTGGTCTCGTCTTCGAGTTGGATGGGTTGATCGGTGTCGTTGAAGTCGACGAGCTGGGTCTGCGCCTTACGCTTCCGAACGATCATCAACGAGCAGTTGGCGGCGATCCGATGGACCCAGGTGCCGAACCGTGCTTCACCGCGAAACTTCTCCAGGTTCTGCCAGGCCGAGACGAGGGTGTCCTGAAGTGCGTCTTCGGCTTCCTGATGATCGCCGACGATATGAAGGCACACGCCCCAGATCCGGGGCCGATAGTGGGTGACGAGTTCGGCAAACGCCTGTTGACTGCCCGCACGTGCGTTGAGCAGCAATTCCGTTTCATCCATCGATCTTCGCCCGACCCTCCCCTGTCAGCGAAGATCCTACCGACCTCATCTCCGACGATCAGATGCGCCCTGACAACCCCGGATCAGATGTCGAACCGCGACGAATCGTCGTCGTCGGAGTCGAATCCGAGATCCGGGATTGCATCGTCGTCGAGGCGAATCGCACCGGCCGCGGCGCCGCCATCGCCTACGGACGTATCGATGTCGCCATCTGAATCGTCGTCCGGCTCGGAACCGCGATGGCTGTTGGCCTCGCGCATATCGAGCAGCGACGCATCGTCTTCGCCGAGGTCGATGTCGTCGTCGGCGAGGTCGATGTCGCCGTCGGCGAGGTGCGGCTCGTCATCGGCGAGGTGCGGCTCGTCGTCCATGACCGGGACGACGTCGCCGGCGACCGGCCCGGTGGCGGGATCGAAGGTGGCATCCAGCGCGGCCGTCCAGGCCTGAGCGGGAGCGTCGAAGTCATCGACGCTGATACCCAACTCGGCAAGGACCGACTGGTCGTCGCTCACGGCCCACCTCCTGCTTGTCATCTCTGGCTGTCATCCCGGGTGTCATCACGTTCCGCCACCACCCCGGCGCTCACGCTCGAGGTTGGATGCAACCGGCACCCCACAATGTTCCCGCCATCGGACCCGGGCGTGCAAATGGCGCGATCAGAGGACGACGTCGTCGGTCGGCGCGGGCTCCGGGGCACCGGCATCGGTGTCCGGTGCGGTCGCGTCCTCACCTGTACAGGTCGAGTCGAGGCTTCCGTCGTTGTCGCTGTCGGAACTGTAGAAGTCGATGTCGCCGTCACCGTCGACGTCCACTGCCATGTCGTTGACGACCCCGTCGTAGTCGGTGTCGCGGATGACGGTGTCGGCGACACCGTCCTTGTTGCTGTCGAGGACGGAGACATCGGGACGTCCGTCGGCATTGGTGTCGACCAAGGTCTCGACGACGATCCCGTCCTCGACCGAGTCCTGCTGCACCAGATTGCCTGCCTCGTCGAGGTAGCTCACGAGATCGACCTGCCCGTCGTCGTCGAGATCGTTCGCCACCCGCAGCGTTCCGTCCTCCTGCTGACTCGCCGCGGTGTCGTATGTGCCGTTGCCGTCGGTGTCGCGCTCGATCAGCGTCACGTTCCCCGCATCGTCGACATGAGCGATCTCGGCCTGACCTTCCGGAGTGGTCCGGTGAACCACGTCGACCGTGCCGTCACCGTCGGTGTCGCGGGCCGATTCGTAGCCGCCGGACGTCGACGTGGAGGTAGAAGTGGAGGTGCTCGAACTCACCGGTGTCGCGGACGAACCGGTGGTGGTGGCCTCTTCGGGATTGCTTGTCACGTTCTGGCTGGAGTTCGACATCAGTTGGGCCCTTTCAGGTGGCTTGTAGTTGTTGGAGTGTTGGATGCGGCCGGCGGACCAAAAGGTTCCCTCGGCCCCGGAAAATATTTCACGCGGGTCACACATGTTCGGTGCCGTGCCCGCACCCGCTTTTGGCACGGGCACGGCATTCGCGGTGAGAGTCACGCCTACCCCTCGTGAGCATGCACCTCGACGCCCCCGCGCGGACGACAACCCGAAATACCCTGTGGTTGTGGTGTATTGGATGCAGCGATGCCCGTGAGAAGTTCCCTGCCCTCAACACAACACTCCCCGTGCCAATCAGGCACGGGGAAAGAGTGTTCGACGTCGGGAAGTCAGTTCACCAGGCCGGCCCGCCGGAGGAACGTCTTGGCACTCTCTGCACTGTCGAGTCCGTGGATGGATGCTCGAACACCGGTGACGTTGTTCGCGTAGGTGACGTACACGTAGTCACCAGACTGGACATCGATGTCCGCGGCAGCGGTGCGATCGGTGTTCTCCACCAGTTCGTCACCCTCGTCCTGACCGTAGAGCTGGCGCTTCTTGAGTACGTCCTTCTTCGCTTCTTTGAGATCCAGGCTCACGAACATGCTGACCCCGTCATCGGTGGTGCCCACCACCGTCGCGCCGTCGTCCTTGAGAACACACCGCAATTCGACGCCGTCGTTCTCGGTGAATCCGTTCTTCTTGCATTCCGCGAAGTCAGAGGTGAGCTGTGTCGGCAAACCTGCGAGCACTTCCTCTTCGGTCACCGCCAATGTTGTTCCCGTGGTGGGAACCTGGTCGGGCTGCGACGTGGTGCTGCTGACGGCGGCCGCATTGCCCGGCGTTTCGTCGCCACCGCTTGTCAAGACGATCCCCAGCACCGCGGCCGCGGCGACAACAACCACCGCGGCGACCGCGGCCAGGATCTTGGTGCGTTTACCAGATGCGGGAGCCGCTGGGGTCGGCGAGCTGGGCAAGAGGTCGGCCGCGCCCGGAATCGACGGACGTATCTGGGTCTGCGCGTACTGCGGCCCGGTGGCTGTCTGCTGCGAGGCGACCAAAGCGGTCAAAGATCCTTGGGCAACCACGGTTTTCGGGTCGTCGAGCGTGGCGATCTTCCCCAGCGGCGCCAGCTTCTGATGCACCAGCGGAATCCGAGACGTGCCACCGGTCAGATACAACGCCGTCAGCTGCCCGGGTGCGATGCCGGCGTCGGCCAGCGCGGCCCGGGTCAGGTGAACCGCACGGTCGAGCGGAGCGTCGATCAATTCATCGAATTCATCGCGCGTGATCTGCAGCGTCTCGTGGAACCCCTCGCCCGCCACCGTGATGGTCGCCGAAGGCGCCTCGGACAGAAGCTCTTTCGCCCGACGGATCGAATCATCGAGGTTCTGGCGGATCCCGACCGGAGCCCGGCGCAGGTACGCCAACAGCGGCGGATTGCGGGACTCGAGTTGGCCGTCGACCCACCGGCGGATCAGCGCGTCGAAGTTCTTGCCGCCCAGGCCATTGTCGCCGCGGGCGGCTATCACGTCGAAGGTGCCGTGACCGGTGGCCGCCAGGACCGCGACATCCAACGTGCCGCCGCCGAAGTCGAACACCGCGATGCGGGCACCGGGATCAACCGCGTGCGTGCGGCTGTAATGCTGTGCGGCGGCGCGGGGTTCGGAGATGGTGGTGATGCGATGCGGATCGGCACCGGCCTGCGCGGCCGCGTCTCGGAGCACCTGCACCTGGATCGGTGACCAGGCTTCGGGATGGGTCAGCACCAGATGCGCCGGGGGCTGCCCGCCATGCGCGGCGGCGGCCCGGCCGAGCACACTGCGCAGCACGGCACCGATCAGCACGTAGGCGGGCAGGCTGTAGCCGTTGACGTTGATGACCGACTGCTGGCCGACCAGTCGTTTGGGTGACGGGATGAAGGAGGCAGGATTGCGCTCGGCGGAGTTCAGGGCCACATCGCCCACCGCGATCCGGTCGGGGGTGTCCACGAACACCGCCGACGACATGACGTTGCTCGTATGCGAGAGCGCCAGGGTCTCGACCACGCCACTGGTTGCCCCCGAATGTGCCGCAGCGGTATTCGAGGTCCCGAAATCGATTCCGAGTAGCCAATCAGCAGTCATCACGTCTGTCCTTCACCGATACCAATGGTCCCCGGCTGTGTCCGGGACGAAGCGTTTGATGCGCCCGGGTGGGCAAAGGTTCCCGACTGCGCTGAAATCATCTGGCCAGGTCGGTGTAGGTGGCGATCAGGGTCACCAGGGCCGCGTCTTCCGCCGACGTCATCGTCGACAGTGCCTGGGAGTGGGCTTCGGACAGCTTCGCCGCGGCGGTGGCCTGCACCTGCCCCCGGTTCAGACCGGGTGGCAAACCCAATCGCTCGGCCGGCGTGCGGCCCAGCAGGAGCTGACGCAGGTCACCGACCAGCGGCGACGCCGGATCCGCGTCCAGCATGCGATGAAGATCGGTGAACAGGGCCACGGGTCGCATCGCGGGCTGGGACCGCGCGTACTGGGCTATGCCGCGGATCTGATCGCGTGCGGGATGAGTGAAGGCCAACTGATCGAAGTGACCCAGGATCCTCGACGCCCGCTGCAATCCGGCGAACTGCGACAACGACGTGTGCATCAGGTGCTGCAGCGCAGCGATGCCCGACCGTTCGACCAGCCACCGGTTCAGCTCCGCGGCACCTCGGCCGGCCGGCGCCCGTCCGTTGATCAGCCCGTATTCGCCCACCAGGTCGAGCAGTCGGTCCCGCATCCGAGGATCGAGTGGTGCGGGGTCATCGGATTCGAGGAGTTCGATGAGTTCCAGCGGCCGCATCCGGCCCAGGGTTGTCATCGCATACGCATCGGCTTCGGTGAGTGCGCCGGTGCGGCTGGTCTGGGCCATCAGTCCGGAGATGGGGACAACGGTGGCCACCGAGTCGGACAGCTGACGTGCCAAGACGCGAGCATGTGTGGCTGCGTGCTCGATCGGATCACGCCGCCCGAGTGCGCCCTCCCCGAAACCGTCGGCCCGCGACAGCACACCGAGCGTGTTCAGAGGAGTGAAGCCGAGTTGCTTCAGAAACGACACCTCATCGGCGCGTGGGGTCGAATCGAACAGGAACACCGCGGCATCGGCATCCACCGACGCAGTGCGGGTCTGTTCAAAACCGTCGATCAGGACTCTCCGGGTCGCGGTCTCGTTCTCGGTGGTGAGTGTGGCCAGGCCCGGGGTGTCGACCAGCGTGATCGACCGGATCGCCGACGACGGCAGCCACCGGTGCAGATACGCGATCTGTTCGGCCGGCAGCGGCAGGTCGGTGACCTGTTCGCGACCCAAGGTGACCGGGTACCGGCGACCCTGTACGTCGACCACCTCGGCTCGCGACGGTGCTCCGTCCTGGTACACCGCCACCACCCGAGTCGCTTCCAACGCAGCGGTTTCCGCGACCGGCGCACCGATCAGTGCGTTCACCAGGGTTGACTTGCCGGCCTTGAGCCTGCCGACGATCACCACTCGCGGCGGTGACCACAGCACGGACCCGATCCGGTTCGCCTCGTCCACCAGGTTGCCGCCGAGCCCCGCCAGTGAACGCAGCGCCTGATCGAGCACCTGATGCATGGGATCTGTTGCGACTGCGGCCATCACACACTCACCGCGGATTCAGGTGCATCTGGTGCGGGTGACAGTTCGGTCAGCAGTGCTTCCGCGTCGGCGATTCGCTTGTTGACGATCTCCAGGTTCTTGGCCAGACGTTCAAGGTTTTTCGTCCGGGTCGCCGCGTCGGCCGCTTCGGCATCCTTGGTGGAGGTGATGCGTTCTTGCAGCGTTTCGATGCTGGCGCGCAGGTGTTCGCGGTACCGCAGCACGATCTCCGGACGGGCGTTGGCCATGGCCTGCTCCAGGAGCCGGGTGGTCGCGGTCTTGGTGGTCGCGATCGTCTCGCGGAGCCAGGTCAGCAGATTGGTCTTGCCCGAGCGCATCGCCCGGAAGCCGAGGTTGACCGCAACCCAGACACCGCCGACCACGGCCCCGACCCCCAGCACCGTCGACACACCGATGATGCCGCCGATCATCGAAGAACCCATGACACCCATGGTCAGCATCGAAGGATCCAGCAGCCCTTGACGTTTGGACCCGACCTGGTGGGCCTCGATGCGGCGGTCGGACAGCGATGACACGATCTGCTCGCAGATCTCGTTCCAGATCACCTCTGATCCGAAGCGGGGCATCACCACCTCGTTGTGGAGCTGACCGAGAAATCCAGACAACGCTCCGGCCATGGCCATCTGCAGGTCCACGTGCATGTCGGAGGTGAACTTCTGCGGACTCTTCCGCAAAACCTCCATGCCCTGCTTGTTGATTCGCGTGGTCCAGTTGTCGCGGATCTTGTCCAGACGGCCGTCGAGGTCTTCGATGGCCCGGCCCCGGATCATCGTCAGATCCCGCGTCAGATAGTGCTCCCACTCGCGCGAATGTTCTTTCAGTCCGCGGAGTCGTTCGAGTTCGTCTGTCAGGTCTGCGACATCTTTACCCCGTCCCTCGACCACCGCGATCTCGTCGGCCACCTTGGTGCGGACGCTGCGCAGCCCTTCCAGGGCGGTCCGAACGGCATCTCGCGCCGGGAGTCGCTCGGCGACACTCAGTCGATTCCGGATCTCCTGCCGTAATTCGCTTATTCCACAAGCCTTTTCAGCGTGTTCGCGGGCGGGACCCGGTGGCATCTGCGCAGCGATCAACGCTCGCACACTGGACACGCCGAGGACGGTCACGTCGCGCTGCAGGTGGTGTTGCAGGAGGCGCCGGTTCTCGCCGACAATCGCCTTCCATCGTCGAATGTTCTTGTCGGTCTTGGTCACTGCCACGATCAAGCCATCCACCGACGCGCCGGCATCCTTGATGAACGCCATCTCCGGCGCGGTCAGGGGCGTGGATGCGTCACAGACGATGACCACCACACAGGCCTGCTGCGCCGACTGCACCGCCAGCTTCGACAACGCCGGGTCGAGGCCACCCACACCGGGCGTGTCGATCACCGTCACATCACCCAACGCACTTCCCGCCACCGGGATGATCGCCCTCGTCGGTAACGATTCGATCTGGGGATCCCGGACGTACCGGCCGTCTACGGTCGCCCAGTCCGCAAGCTCCCGGCCGTCGACTTCGCGGGTGTGATCGGGAAACAGGAGATGCACCGGTCCGGCCGGGTTGTCGTCGGTCGCGGGTGTCACGCTCAGCGGGATCGTCGATGTCACGTCCACGCCCACCGGAGTGAGATCACGATGTCCGATCAGAGCATTGACCAGCGAACTCTTTCCGCGCTTGACCTCCCCGACGACCACAGCCGACCGAACCTGGTTGTCGGTGGACAGCTTTTCCGTGGCCAGATTCGCGACCTGATCGAGTTTGTAGGCTCGCAACACCTTGCCGGCGGCGGCGACGAACTCCTGGGGAGCGTGGGAGACCGGCGAGCCAGGCTCTCCTGCCACCGCACCCATCAATGCCCTCTCAGATCTACTTCGGCAATGCCCGGCTCCGACCCCACTACTCGCCGGACACGAGACTAGTGGGCACGACATTCCCCCGCACATCGGCCCCGAGGTGAGGGGGGCGGGCCGTTCACGGCTCCCGCAGTGACGTGAGTCACATGATTTGTCGGGAACCATCGGCGCCCCGGTCTGCATCAGATACTCCAGCCCGCCGCGCAGAGCCCGGCACTGCGCGACCTGAAAGGAACCACTCAATGGTGAAGAAATGGCTGCTGATCCCGGCATCCCTGCTGACTGCGGGACTCATGATGACCGCATGTAGCACCGAGACCGACGGCACTTCGGTGGCCGCCTCGTCGAGTGCCACCGCCGAGGCGCCCGTCGACCTCGCACTGGTCGATCCCGGCACCTATCCGACCGAGCCGGCCGCGCCCTACGGCACGGCGACCACCGAGAACATCCTCGACGTGGAAGGCCAACGGCTCGCCGAGTTCGTGACACTGCCTTTTGAGGTCGACCCGGAGCTGACGGAGGTCTCGATGCCGACGATGGTCATCCGCAGCGCGAAGAACCTCGACGTGGTGCTCTCACCCGGAGTCGGGACGGGACCTGCCAACGGCAAAATGCTGTACGGCTACGTCTCCACCGCGTCGACCCCGGTGGCGAACTCGCAGGAAGTCGACCGGGCTCTCGTGCAGATGGTGCTGCGGTACTCGGACCCTGCCGCAGCTGCCGCCGGCGCCGCGGAAATGCACAACGCGCTGATCAACAACCCCGACCCGGCCCTGAAGGAAGCGCCGGAAAAGGTCGGCACCCTTCCCAACACCCTGATCTCGTCGAGCGGCACCGCCGACGAGGTCTCACTCAACGCGTTCACCGCCCACGGTGACTACGTGATCTACACCTGGGCCTCTGCGCCGACAGCCGAGAAGGACTGGACCTCGACGTCCGTCGCCACCGCGCTCAAGCTGCAAGAACCCTTGATCGACAAGTTCCCGGCCACCCCGACGAAAGAACAGAACGGGGGCAAGAGCGCGATGCCGGAGATCGATCAGAACGACATCTTGATCTACGCCGTCCCGGAGGAAGATGCCGACGCCGGGCTCGGGAACGACATGGCTGTCTACGGACCGCGCGGCATGGCACACCGCTCCACCAATCCGGCGCTGACGTACGACACGCTGACCGACGCGGGCGCCAAGCACAATGCGCAGTACAAGACGATCGTCTACCGTGCCGCGACTCCCGAAGACGCTCAAGAAATCTCGGACGTCTTCATCGAAGACCTGATCAAGTCCGACGGCTACGCCCCGGCGCCCAGCCCGCCCGGACTGCCGGCCGCAACGTGTGTCACCAAAGACACCACCGACGGCACCCAGGACTACTGCTACGTCACCAACGGCCGCTACGTCGGGGAGGCATCAGCACTGGATGACAGGACCGATCTCGACCAGCTCATCTCAGCGCAGTACCTGATCTTCGAGAAGGCCGATCAGGACGCCGAGTAGCCACCGGTTTCCGCCGGTCACCGGCAGTCCTGTCAGGGATCGGCACAATGAGACCATGACCGCCGACTGGGCCGCAGCAGACAAATACGTGAGTGATCTCCTGATCGGAGGAGATCCCGCACTCGATGCCGCCATCGCGGCGAACGCCGCGGCGCAGCTACCGCCGATCGACGTCGCGCCGGTGCAGGGCAAATTCCTGCATCTGCTCGCACGAGCGATCGGCGCCCGGCGTGTCCTCGAGATCGGGACGCTCGGCGGCTACAGCACCATCTGGTTGGCTCGGGCCGTAGGTGAAGGCGGCCAGGTCATCACCCTCGAGTTCGAACCCCATCACGCCGACGTGGCCCGGGCCAACCTCGACCGCGCGGAAGTGGGCGACCGCGTGGACATCAGAGTCGGTGCCGCATTGGACACCCTGCCCACGCTGCCGGGCGACGCTCCGTTCGACCTGGTGTTCATCGACGCCGACAAACCGAACAACAGCAACTACGTCCTGGCCGCGTTGCGGGTGTCCCGACCGGGCACCGTGATCGTTGTCGACAACGTCGTCCGCGACGGCGCCATCGCCGACTCCACCGAGGACGACGAACGCGTGCGGGCCAGTCGAGAGGTGCTCGAACTCTTTGCCACCGACCCTCGATTCGACGCCACCGCACTTCAAACCGTGGGAACCAAGGGTTGGGACGGCTTTGCATTCGCTCTGGTCCAGGACGTCGCCTGACACCGACAATTGCCTGGGCTTCGAAACGAATTGCTCGGTGACAGAAGCCCACCTCGTGCGATTAAGACTATTCCAACTAGTCTTACTGGAGTATTTTAGATAGATGAAGATCATCACCAGTACTGAAGCCAAGACGCGGCTCAATGCCGTGCTGGCGGAGGTCGAGAAGTCCGGTATCTCGGTGACGATCACGAACCACGGGCGGCCGGTGGCAGTGATCTCCCCCATCAAGAAAACGCCGAGAACATTCGGACAACTCCCACATCTGGTCATTCCCGAGTCATTTGATGACCCGCTGCCCGAGTCCGAGCTCTCGGCCTGGGACTCCACACTGTGACGTCCATCCTCCTCGACACCAACGCCCTTTTGTGGCTGGTCACAGCGCCAGACCGAATGTCATCCCAAGCCTACGAGGTCCTGTCCGACCGAGCCAACGAGCTCTTCGTGTCGGCAGCCTCGGCGTGGGAGATCGCGATCAAGACCCGGATCGGCCGCTTCAATGGTGATGCCCTGTTGTCGGTATGGAACGACACTCTTGACGGCATGGGCGCCACCGATCTGCCGATCGACTCGACGGATGCGGCCACCGCGGGACGCCTTGATTGGGACCACAAGGACCCATTTGACCGGATGATCGTCGCCCAGGCCGCACGCCGCGGACTCACCATCGCATCCAGTGACCGGACACTTCTCAACGGGGCACTGAGTCTGGTGATCAACACGCGATCGTCGACATAGATCAGGCTCAGTAGTCGGCGACGACAAGTCGATACCCCGCGTCGAAATGAGACCTGGCGGCGAGTGACGCGTAGCGCGACGACCACGATCCGCTGGCGAGATCCTCGCGCAGCCGTGAGAGACCGGCTTCGAGGTCCGCTCGTGGAGTCAGGGCGAACAAAGACATACCTGCCTGCACGGTCCTGTCGAGGTAGGCGGCTGGTCGACGCCAGAACGCCGCACCGAATCCGTCTACACAGTCATGTGGAACGGGGACCGCGGCAACCGACACTTTCCCCGGCAGGGCAGAGAATCCACTAATCGGGACCGCGAGGCGCGCGTCGGTGGCCCCGGCTGCCGGAAGATAGTCCCGAACAAGCCAAAACCGTTTGAACACTTCGGGATCCCACGTGAGTATCACGATCCGGTGGCGCGCCACGCGAACCATCTCCGCCAGCCCTTCGTCGACATCGCGCCAATGGTGCACCGTCAGCACTGCGAGCGCGGCATCCACCACCCCCGTGCCCAGGGGTAGCCGCTCTGCGGTACTGCGAACCGCAGGTGCTGCGCCGGGTGGGCGTTGGGCGATCATCACGCTGCTCGGCTCCACGCTCACGACCGTTTGGGCAGGCTCATACGAACCGGAGCCGGCGCCGATGTTGGCAACAGACTCGGTCCCGGCGAGGGCATCGGCGATCAACTTCGCGATGCGCGGGTCCGCCCGGCGGGTCTGGGAATAGGTGGCTCCGGTCCGGTCGTATCCGTATTCCACGGCCTTCTCCTGTGATTCGATCCGTTGACAGAGGATACCTCGGTGTGGGTAGAGTAGTCCTCATGCCTGCTGCATCACGTGGCACCGACGCACGCCAGCGCTTGCTGCGCGCGGCGAGACGCCGTTTTGCGGCAGACGGTCCGCTGAGTCCGACTCTCGACGAGGTTCGCCGGGAAGCCGAAGTGAGCGTCGGAGCGCTCTACCACCACTTCCCAGACAAGCAGGCCTTGGCCGCAGCGGTTTTCGCGCAGCTGATCGGCGAGTACCAGCAGGGCTTCCTGCACAAGGTGATCAAGCAGTCCACCGCCGAAGGTGGAATCAGGGCCGGCGTGAAATACCACCTTCGGTGGATCGTCGAGAACAAGGCAGAGGCCTCGTTGCTTCTCGGGGACCGAATTGACAGTCCGGAATTGCAGGACGCGAATCGTGAGTTCCTGCGCGCCGTGGCGGATTGGTGGCGTCCGCACCATGCGTACGGTGTCGTCGGTCCGATGAAAACCGGGATCACCGCGGCGTTGTGGCTGGGCCCCGCACAGGAATACAGCCGGTATTGGATCTCCGGCACAGAAACAAAGATTTCGAGTAGAGCCGTCGAAACATTCGCAACCGCCGCATGGGCAGCACTGAGGTCGCCGACCGAGGAGTGAGACCGTCATGAAGCAGCAGGATTCGTTGTACCGGGCCATCATCGCCGAAGGTGACAGCCCCCAAGCGCCACCGCTCGTCCGTGTCGACCGGTCCGGCGACCGGGCTGTGGTCACGCTCGACGAACCTGACCGCCTCAATGTCCTATCGGCCCCTCTGGTCCGCCAGTTGCGACGTGCGCTGACTGACCTCGCCGACGATGTCGATGTTCGCACCGTTGTTCTCACCGGCGCTGACCCGGGGTTCAGTGCGGGCGGTGACCTCGAGATGATGCGCACTGCCATCAGCTATCTCGAAGCCGAGGAAGGTGTCACCGACATGTGGCGCTGGATCCGACGCGAGTTCGGCGGCATTGCGAAAATCATCGCGGGATCTGACGCGATCTTCGTGGCGGCCATCAACGGTCCGGCCGCCGGCGTCGGCCTGGCTTGGGCGCTCACCTGCGACATCGTGCTGGCGAGTGAACGAGCTGTTCTGGTGCCGGCGTTCGGACGCCTCGGATTGATTCCCGAGGTCGGCACGAGCTGGGCGTTGACCCGTCGTCTGGGCTACCAGGGAGCGTTGGCCTTCTATCTGCGGGGCGAGCACCTCGACGCACACGCCGCTCAACGACTCGGGTTGGTGCAAGACGTTGTCGAACACGGCCAGCTTCTGAACGCGGCCGACGAATGGTGCTCTCGCATAACTCAATTGCCGACACATGCGGCGGCGATGACCAAGTCACTGCTTCGAGCTTCCGCCGATTCCAGCTGG
The DNA here is from genome assembly GCF_036566845.1 of Williamsia sp. Classification (GTDB taxonomy): domain Bacteria; phylum Actinomycetota; class Actinomycetes; order Mycobacteriales; family Mycobacteriaceae; genus Williamsia. Next base: position 8,307 of record NZ_DATCVM010000112.1, on the reverse strand, counting down.
CACGCGTCCCTGACACATGAGGAGTTCGCCGAACCCAGCTGCTTCTCGACCGCGGCATTCGCCGACAGTGTCAACACCATGCTCGGACGCTGATACTCGTCCGGATTCACATCGAAGACCGCGGGAGGGGGCGCGTGAGCAAGCATCTGCAGTGAGGTCTTCAGCTCAGCCGTGTTGTCTCGAAACCAACGTACAAGACATGGAGGTCAGCGTGAAAACAGTGGAATCACTCAGGGTTACGGCACATCGAATCCAGGGAAGGGGTGCGCAATGGTAATTGCCGCAGCACAGCAAAGGATGGCCTGCTCGGCCGACGAGTTCCTGGAGTTCGCGATGGATGTCGAACGATACTCGGAAGTGGACGACAAACTCGGCCCGATGGACTGGGTTCGCAGGGAAGGCAATCTGGTCGAGTTCAAGTTCCGTCCGGCGATGCCTGGACTTCCCGGACCCACTCCGAAAATGGTTGCCCGCGGGGTTCTCACACCGGGTAAACGGGTCGATGTCGAACTGTCCCCGCTGCCGGAGAGCAAGGTATGGCACCGGCTGATGAAGTTCGAAGCGAGTTTCGTATGCGAACCGGTCGAGGACGGGATCCTGGTGACCAGGACGATGTCGGCTGAGCTCACGCCGGCGGTGCGCTGGTTGATCGACCCCATATTGCGCCGCAACCTGCCCGCGAACATCGACGACGAGGTCAGGCAGGCGAATCACTACCTCGAAAAACGTAGCAGCCGAGGGTAATCGAATGTCCATAGCCCGACTGGGTGCGATCTCACTGGATAGTGATGACCCGAGCACCCTGGCCCGCTTCTACGGTGAATTGCTTGCTCTACCGGTCGTCCATGAATCGGACGAGCTGGTGGTCCTGAAGGCCAAGGGGGTGTTCATCACCGTCGAAAGGGTCCTGCACCACAGCCCGCCCGATTGGCCCGATACCACCGTGCCCAAACAAATGCATCTCGATCTGTTCGTCGACGACCTGGACAAGGCAGAGCAGGCAGCTCTGGCCGCGGGTGCGCGTATGCCCGATACTCAGCCCAGTCCACAGAAGTGGCGCGTCCTGATCGATCCGGCGGGTCATCCGTTCTGCGTGACACTCCCGCCGGGCTCGCCATGAGGACATCTGACGCGGGCAGGATTCTCAAACGCGCTGTCAGCGTTGACCTCTAGGTCATCCGCGCGCTGACGGCAACCGCAGCATGGGTACGAGGAACTGATGCGCGACCGCGGTCAGTTCCTCTGCGGAATCCAGATCGACAACGTGGCTGCGCGTGGTGAGGAACGAGGCTGAGATACGGACCATGACCTCGGCAACGAGATCTGTGTCGAGGCCGTCAGGGATGTTCCTCGCTCGCTGTTCCCGGCGCAACTGACCGGCGACGAACTGGCGCACCGCGGCCAGCGTTCTGCCGTCGTCTCCGACCATTGATCCGGCCAGGAGGTTCGGTTCGGCCGCGATGAGGCCGCCGATCAGCGGATTGCTCCGAAACGCTAGAAGCGAACCGACAAAGCCGACCACAAGCCTGTCAGTCGCCGTCTCTGCGCACTTCATGTCGATCTGAAATTGATCGTAGTATCGCCTGAACTCCCGCAGGATTACGTGCTCGATCAACTCATCTTTGGTCGCGAACCGCCGGTACACGGTGATGCGCGACATGCCCGCACGTTTCGCCACGTCGTCCATCGACGAGCGCTGAATCCCTCTGCGGCAGAACTGCTCATACGCCGCATCGAGCAGTCTGGTCCGAGTGACATCCGGGTTGCCGATGCGCTCCCGGGCCTCTTCAAACGCCCGATTCAGCAAGGACTCTGCACCCGAGGGACCGGCCATGAGCCTTTGAGCTGGTTGTTCCACCGGAAACCCTTCAGTAGTGATACCAGACATTTATGGCGACTCTTGTGATCGGCGCCACAGATATGCTCCAATGATACGAAGATACGCAACTCGTATCAATGGCACAGGCACTGGCATCTGAGGACGGGACTCGAAATGGACAATTTCAACAGACGCAACATGCTCAAGGCCGGCGGTGTGGTCGGGGCGGCTGGTGCGTTCAGTCTGATTGCTTCCGCGACTCCATGGACCTGGTCGCCCGCCGGGTCGGTGCCGGGAACGGGCAGCGGGGCAGATCCTCGCGGGGTGTGGGATGTCGAGGCCGATCCCGTCGTCGCCGGATTGCTCGATCGAGGCGAAGTCCCGAAAGTCAACGAACTACTCAAAGGCTGGACCAAGAACTCTCAGCCGTTGCCCGCAGGGCTTCCGACCGAGCTGCGAGACTTCATGGAACACGCCCGCCAACTGCCCTCCTGGACCGATCGGGACAAGCTCGCCAGCGCAGTCAGTTTCAACCAGAAGCGCGGCACCTACCTGGGCGTCTTGTACGGCTTCGCCAGCGGCATGATGAGCACGGTCATCCCGAAAGAGGCTCGCGCGGTGTATTACTCCAAGGGTGGCGCGGACATGAAGGACCGCATCACGAAGACTGCCAAGCTGGGTTACGACATCGGCTCGCTCAACGCCTATCAGCCCGATGGCGAGATGGTCGTCACCTGCGTGAAGACCCGTTTGGCTCACGCGGCGGTGCGGCATCTGTTGCCACAGTCGCCGCATTGGGTGAACTCCGCCCCCGAGGACGTCCCGATCAGCCAGGCAGACATCATGGTCACCTGGCACAGCCTGCCCACCACCGTGATGCGCAACCTGAACAAGTGGAAGGTTCCGATCGCCCCCGACGAATCCGAGGGCTTCCTGCACTCGTGGCAGCTCAGTGCTCACCTTCTCGGCGTCGAGGACCAGTACATCCCCGCATCCTGGAACGAGGCCGATTCGCAGGCCAAGCAAGTCCTCGACCCCATCCTCGCGGCCACGCCCGAGGGCATCAAGCTCGCCGACATCCTCCTCGACCTCGGCATGAACCTCGACCTGACGCTGCTCACCAGGCCGATACTCGGTGCGCTGACCCGCTTCATGCTCGGCGATGAAATCGCCAACTGGCTCCGCATCCCCACCGAACCCGTCTGGACGCCCCTTCTCGAAACTGCTTGGGGTCCTTACGTACTGGTCCGCGAAGGCCTGCTCGACGTAGGGCTACCCAAAGAAGCGTACTGGCTCTTCGACGAGTTCCTGCGCCAATTCGTCTTGTTCTACATGTCCGAACTCCGCATGCCCATCAACATCAGCATCCCGGTCATCAACAACCCGAACCACCCCTGACACACCGTCTGCGCCACGGGGAAACACCGAATGCAAACCAACAAGCGCCGAACCTGGAAGCCGGCATTGACAGCTCTGTTATCAGCGCTCATGCTGGCCGGAATATCCTCAGTGACAAAGCTTCCGGCGCACGCAGCCCCATCGGACTGCCCAGAGCTCTACGTTCTGGCCGTACCCGGGACATGGGCCGACGGAGAGAATCCCGGCCTACTCAGTGCGGTCACGTCCGGACTCGGCCCGGAGACCACAGTGCAGTTCGTCGGATATGACGCGACCGCGTTTCCCTGGGAGAAGGCCATTTACGGTCGGTCGAAGGCCCAAGCGGTTGCCAACACCACCGGACTCGCGGTGTCAATGCTTCGTCGGTGCCCCGGCACCAAGATCGCACTCACCGGCTACAGCCAGGGCGCGGACGCAGCTGGTGACGTCGCCTCCGAGATCGGTACGGGGCGCGCCGCGATCGCACCGACGCAGGTGGCCGGAGTGGTCCTCTTGTCGGATCCGCGCCGGTCCCGCCACGACAATGTGGTGGGCCCAGCGCTGACCGGGGAAGGTAGCGGGGGTCCGCGACTCGACGGCATGGGGTGGCTGCTTCCACGCTCGTTCAGCCTGTGCGCACCGGAGGACCTGTATTGCAATGTGCCACAGGGCTATTACGTCACCCGGATAGCCGGGTATCTGGCGGAGACAAGTGATCCGACACCCAGTCAGATCGGTCAGTATCAGTCCGAGGCAGAGGCGATCTTCAACAACATGATCACCGACGGCGACCCTGCAGCCGTTGTTCGCGAGGTCGGTGATGCCCGCGTTCGCGAGGAGATCAATCTCTTCAAGCAGTTCCTGCAATCGGGTGCACACGCCAATTACGCGACGTTTCAAGTTGATACCGATCTGACCGCCGTGGACTGGGCACACACCTATCTCGCCGCTCTCGCCTGACCCAACGAAGGAAGTCTCATGGACAGAGCCCTGCTCGAACACAGTCTGACCTTGATCACCGCCGACGACCCAGACTTCACTGTTCGATTCTATGAGCGGCTGTTCGCCGAGCATCCGGAGGTGGAGGCGCTGTTCGGCAAGAACATCCGGCCGCAGGCGGCCATGTTGCAGCAGGCGATCGTTGCCGTTCTGGAACATCTCGACGATCCCGACTGGTTGCAATCGTCGCTGGGAGCACTCGGACGTGTCCACGCCTCACTCGGTGTGACTCCACCGATGTACGGCTGGGTGGCAACAACTTTGGTGGAGACGATGGCAGACATCGCTGGCTCTGCGTGGACGGACGCGATGGCCAAGGAGTGGGGCGCAGCACTGACTGCGGTGGCCACGATGATGCTCGACGCGTACCCGCCGCAGTCGTCGTTCCAGGAACCCGACAACACCGACCAACAGCTTCTGAGCGGTACCAACCAACAAAGGGGATAGAGACATGGGCGCAATGCAACCGTGGCACATCATATTGGTGGTGGTTGTCTTTCTGGTCTTGTTCGGATCCAAGAAGCTGCCCGACGCAGCACGGGGACTCGGCAGATCGATGCGGATCTTCAAGAGCGAAGTCAGTGAGATGCACAAGGACGAAGCCGGCGCCGCATCCCAGGATACAGCGGGTACACGTGAACTCAGCCCGGGCCGGGCCACATCATCGGACCGCGCTGTGGACGACGTCGGCTCAGCACCTCGCTCCCGCACCAGCCCGGGTACCAACTCCCGGGACTGAGCAAACGATTGATCCTGGCCGGCTTCAGATCTGATCGAGATCGGTGCGCAGCAGCATCACGTTGTAGTCGGCCCACCTCGACGCGGTGAAATAGAGGTCGCGTCCGATCGATTTCGGGTGGACGTACGGGGCGTACATCCCGCCGCCGAGCTGCAACGACGTGAACAACGTCTTGGCGCTGCTCCACGGACCTTCCGGGTGCTCGGCGGTGCGGATCACCATTCGACCCTCGAGTTCGTTCCCGTAGAGAATGATGTATCGCTGAAGGTAGTCGCTCCACGCCACCGACATCTCACTGACCGGCTGTGGGATAACGGCTTTCAGATCGCCGAACTCGGTTGACCACCTGTTTGCGGCGTTGTTGGTGTAGTACTCGTACTTGGTCAGGTCGAGGATGTCGGCGGGGTTGAAGCGAGTCAGCGACGCGGCTCCGAAACGGCCATTGGGAGTGCCGAACTGGTAGATGTACCCGTCCTTGCCCGCCACATAGGCGTTCATCTGGAACTTGCTGTTGTCGGGGTTCACCTGCTCGACCCCGGGCAGGGTGATGTCGGCGTTGACGCGGATCGTGCTGATATCGGTCTCCCACGTCTGGCCGTTGTTGTGGGACACCGCGACTGCGGAGAAGTTGGTGACCCATCGGCCGGGGTCGCCCCACGACCGGACCGACATGTAGTTGATGTACTGGACGCCCCCGATCGAGATCGCGGCGGTGGGGATGTCGGTGACCTCGATGTCAGGGATACCGAGCGAATGAATGATCTCCTGCGAGAACCGGGGTCGTTCGGCGGTCACGATCGATCCCGAACTGATGTCACCCGGGACGGCATCGGGCACCGTGATCCCATCGGCAAGATCATTGTCATCGGACCGCAGGAGCACGTTGTGCCGCCATTCCTGGCCACCGGCGTCACAGTCACCGAACGTGTCACCGACGGCCATCAGGGTTTGACCAGAACCATTGTCCCACATGATGCCCAGGTCGGTGCCGGAGATACCGAACCGGTCGAGGGTGTCGTTCTGGCTTCCCGGCCCGGTGACCCACGCGACGGTTTTGGTGTTGCCGCCGACGATCACCGGGAGTCGACCCTGCGGTCCGCGGTTGCCTCCACCTGAACTTCCTGGCCCGCTGCTTCCGAAACCGCTGCTCCCGCTACTACTCCCGAAGTCGGGCAGCAGGCTCGACCCGCTGCTACCGGCATTACCGCAAGGCGCGGCAGTTGCCGGCGGGGTGAGAACAACCAGACCAGCGGCGGCCATGGCGAGCACTGTTACCCCGATCGTTGCCGAACGAAAGGCACGCATGAGCCTCCTATGGTCAGCGCATCGGTGTTGCTGCTGAGGCCATTGTGACGGGTGGGGTTTACGACCACACGCCGATCGAGTCTCGACTACGCAACAATTCAGCACTCTGTGACGCTCGTGCCGGCTGTGGTGCGGGATTGAATGCATGAGTTCTACGTGGCGTACCGGGACCATCAAACGCTGCCCGACAACTTCAACAGTCGTGTCGACTCATCTCAGCAACCTCAACCAGAACAGATGCAAGCCACCGGCGAGCAGGCACAGCCCAGTGACGCCAACAAACAGGGCAACGCAGCATCGAGGGGGTCGCGGACAAACCGGGTCACACCAATAGATGCGCCCGAGCACGGGATTGTTCCCAGGGCTGCGGTGGAGAAGAAGGCGTTGTGAAACAACGGTTTTCACGCAGAGTTCTCACGTGATTCCGAAGCATCTACACGCGGCTATCCATGCGAAAATGCGTCGGGCAGGCGGTCACCGCGGTGAGGAAGTCGCGCAGGCTGTGCGGACAGACGAAGGTCACAGTCACGTCGGCATCGACGAGGATGTCGATGAGATTGATGCCACGTTGGTGGGCTGTAGTCGATAGTTTGCGGCGACGACGATGCCTTTCCCTGCGAATGGAATTCAACCTTTCGCCCTACCTGCACCCACAACACTGAACTGCAATCTTATTGTGTTGCCGAACAATTCGTCGCAGAATGTGATTGGATTAGGCGACGGATCGTTGTGATCGACGCGATTGCCGACCAGCCTAGCTAGGTCGCGGCAGTTTGATGCCAGGAGGAGGGAAAGCATCAATGGGGCTCATCCAGTCATACACCAGGTTCAGCGATGCCGACCTACACGAGATCCACCTCTGCGATTCGACTCACGACGTCGTCGAGTTCGTCTACGGGCTGCGCGACGCTGACCCAGCGATGACAGTCGACATCGACAAAGCGCGCGAAGCTCTCGAGCTGATGTTCGACCGTTCGGAACTGCCGGTGAATCCACTCAGAGGACAGGGTTCCATACCGGGAAATATCGACTTCAGCGAAGGCATCCCCAACTACATGAGCCCCGAGTACGTAGCGGCGACACGAGACATTCTCGCCCACATCACATTTGACACGCTACTCGACTCGACCTCGGCGGCCGACCTCACACAGCAGCAGATCGGACCTTTCCGAAACTGGAACAGTCAGAATATCGAATATCTCCGAACCAAATTCACCATCATGTCCGAGTTCATCGATCAAGCGGCCGATCTCAACAACCACGTAGTATTGGAACTCGTTTAGTCGGTGAGGGACTATCTCGTCAACGGTGTTTCGGCCGCTTTCCAGTAGTAGGTTTCTGATCCGGGCCAACGGTCCGCGAACGTGATCGCGAAGGCACTGAGAGCGGGTTTCCACCGTGTGATCCATCGTGCCCGACCTTGCCGGTCGGGTCCAGCGAACGGGTCGCCAGGTACAAACATTTGAGCGCGGCTTGCTCGCTGGGGAAATGGCCGCGAGCTTTCACCGCCCGCCGGTACCGCGCATTCGACGACTCAATTGCATTGGTAGAACGTATGACTCGACGCATCTCCGTGTCGGAGTCAAGGAAGGGGATGAACTCCTCCCAGGCGTTGTCCCACAGCCGGATGATCGCGGGGTACCGCTTGCCCCAGTGCTCGGCCAGCTCGTCGAATGCCGCCCGCGCCGCGGCCTCGCTCGGCGCGGTGTAGATCGGTTTGACATCGCGCTTGAGGGCGTCCCAATGCTGGCGCGCTGATAGCACGATGGCGTCGATGAAGATCGCCGCGTACACCTCATCGAGGGGCCGCGCGGACCAGTCCTGCATCTCCTCGATCACCTTGTCAGTGATCCGGGAAATCGTCTCCTCGAAACCGTAGCGCCGTAGATTTCCGCGAAGTGCGCGCTGATCTCACGGTCGTTGAACCCTTGGCGTACAACGATAAAACGATCTCATCAACCCCGTTGAGTCGGCGCTGCCACTTCTTGACAATCTGCGGTTCGAACGTCCCTTCGCGGTCCCGGGAGACCTCGATCGGCGCCTGACCGATGGACTCGGTCAACACCGA
>NZ_DATCVM010000111.1:0-1620 GCF_036566845.1 Williamsia sp. | reverse complement strand
CCGATTCATCAGGCCCTCGAACATCGGCGCAATACCGTTGGCGTTCCAGTACTTTCCGCGAAACTCCCACGGTTGGTCCTCGGTCCAGACCTTGAGCATGATCTCGAGCGATTCCCGGGTCATGTCGCGGTGCTCGCCGTTCTGCCCGTCGACATCGAACAGTGCCCAGTCCCCCGGGATGCCACTGGCACCCACACCCAGCATGAATCGGCCCTGGGCCAGGTGATCGAAGTAGGCGACGCGGTGGGCCAATTCCACCGGGTGGTGGTAGGGCAGCAGATGAGCGCCCGGGGCCAGCTTGATCGACTTGGTGCGTAACAGCGCCTGCGCCAGCAGCAGGTCGGGTGCGCAGATCGGCTCCCACGGAACCGTGAAGTGCTCACCGACCCACGCCTCGACGTAGCCCAATTCATCGGCGAGCTCGATGATTTCGAGGTCCCACTGCGTCGCGTCGTACAGGCTCCGCTCCGGCGGGTGCGCCGGCATGAGAAATATCCCGATCTCCATCTTCAACCTTTCTCGGTCTGGCCTAGAGCCGAACACCGCGGCGACGATCCGGCATCTCCGGCGCCCCTCAATGCGACGTACAACACAGTACTAACAAGATACATCGTCAAGCGCAAGAGGCGATTGTCTTGGCAATTTATCTAGCAAGAAGATTCCGTGCTGCGTATCGGCTATGGACATTTTGCCGTCGGACCACGTAGCCTCCTGAAGGTCGGACGCCCCGTGAGCAGCACGGGGTGGTCACGACCCGCCGGATCGCCCGAGGACACCGCGTCCGTGACGGCCGGATCGCTTTCTCATCCCATGAAGGGAGTACTGGAGTGCAGGACTTCGACAGCCTGTTCACGTACCTGCGCTACGAGCTCGTCGAGCAGGGCCGGGTCGCGGTCATCACGCTCGATCGCCCGAAGCAGCGCAATGCGCAGAACCGCGGGATTCTCGTCGAGTTGGGGTCGGCGTTCGAGCTCGCCGAGGCCGACGACACAGTCCGCGTGGTGATCCTGCGGGGCGCGGGTCCGTCCTTCTCCGCAGGACACGACCTCGGCTCCTCCGACGACGTCCGCGAGCGCGCGCCGGGCCCCGGCCAGCACCCCACATATCAGTGCAACGGTGGGACGTTGGGTGGTGTGGAGTCCCGACACCGGCAGGAGTGGCACTACTTCTTCGAGAACACCAGGCGATGGCGCAATCTGCGCAAGATCACCATCGCCGAGGTCCACGGAATGGTGCTTTCGGCCGGACTGATGCTGGCATGGTGTTGCGATCTCATCGTCGCGGCCGAAGACACCGTGTTCGCCGACGTCGTCGGAACCCGGCTCGGCATGTGCGGTGTGGAGTTCTTCGGGCATCCGTGGGAGTTCGGACCCCGCAAGGCCAAAGAGCTGCTGCTCACCGGCGACGCACTCGGCGCTGACGACGCCCATGCCATCGGGATGGTGAGCAAGGTCTTCGGCAACGACGAGTTATCGGACCGTGCAGTCGAATTCGCAGGCCGAATCGCCAAACTGCCGACGGCCACCGCCCTGTTCATCAAGGAGTCGGTGAACCAGTCCGTGGATGCCATGGGCTTCTCCACCGCACTGGACGCCTGCTTCCCGATCCATCAGCTCAACC
>NZ_DATCVM010000110.1:0-8801 GCF_036566845.1 Williamsia sp. | reverse complement strand
GCGAAGCCGTTGATCACGCCCCCTGGACGCTGCCCGCCGTGACGTTTCCGCCCATCTCCGGACGGCCACACCCGGCCAGCGCGGCCGAGCAGCGACTCGAGTCCCACCTGGTGTGCGCGGCCTGGGCTGCCGATCGCAGATGGAACCACCTTGTGCCGACCGGCGATCTTCAACCGTTTGTCCGAGCAGATCTGGTGTGGCCGGATGCGAGACTTGTGGTCGAGATCGACGGCCCCGAACATCGAACCGCCACGAAGTACTCCGACGATCGGACGCGGGATGTCGCGCTGCAACTTGCCGGATACCTGGTGGTCCGCTTCACAAATGAACAGGTGCTGAGCGATACCACCCGAGTTGCAGACATAATCGAGACGCTGCGTTCTGATCGCTTGGCTGCAAAGGAGCTCCCGTGACCACTTCGGACCTCACCGGTACCGAAATGATCGTCCTGCTGGTGTTGATGGCCGAGGGACGAGGCCTCACCAACACCGAGATCAAGGAACACGGGCCCGAGCTCAAGGCCCCGAGCCGTCGCAAACTCAACAGTCTGGGACTCATCGACAGCGATACGTCGAAGGTGCCGCACAAGCACTCGCTGGCCGATCGCGGCTGGGCCACGTGCAACGAACTCCTCGGCACCACGCCACCGGCCGGCACCACACCGCAGGGCAAAGCACTCTTCACCGTGCTCGCCGGTCTCGGCCGTCACTTCCGGCGATCGAATCTTCGATTGGCGGATGTCTTTCTGCCATCAGAAGATTCGGTCGCACAAGATCCTGTCACCCCGAGTTCATCCGAACAGACCACAGCCGACATCGAAACCCGGGTGGTCGACGCCTACCGGTCGCTGGCCGCCAAACCGGGCGCATGGGTGTCGTTGCGCAGACTTCGGCCGGCGTTGAGCGACGTCAGTCGCTCAGACCTCGACCGCGCCTTCCGGGAGTTGTACACACAACCGGGCATCACCTTGATTCCGGAAGAGAACCAGAAGACATTGACCTCAGACGACCGGGCCGCCGCAATCTCGATCGGCGGCCAGGACAAGCACCTCATCTACGTGGAGACCGTGTGACTTCCGTATCGCCCCTCGAAGCGCTCGCCAAGGCACGCAGCGGATTCTCCAACTCAGCGCATACCCGTGACGATGTGTGGATCTCGCACAACGACATACACGTCGACGGACTGCACGCCCGGGCGTGGCGAGCAATCGAACGCGCCGTCGCCGACGCGCAGGAGAGCACCGGACCGAGTCCGCTCGGGGTGGTCTTGCAGGGCCCGGCCGGTTCCGGCAAGACCCATCTTCTCGGCCAGGTGCGCGAGTACGTGCAGAAGCACGACGGCTACTTCGTGATGCTCGACCTGCTCGATCCCAGCGACTTCTGGCGCACACTGCTCAGTTCATTGCTCGACTCCCTGAACCGGCAGATCGCACCGCCCGTCGACAAGACCCAACTCCACGACGTGATGCAGCGTCTCGCCGACCGGGCGGGCACCTCGCGGGTGGCCCGCCGTGCGATCTCGGGGGAAACCCTCGTCACGCCCGCAATTCTCGACGAGTTCGTGAACGGTCTGCGCAAACCGCTGCCCGCCCTCATCCGCGGACACCACGCAACCCTGAGGGCGCTGGTCCTGTCCGCGGCACCGAGTTCACGGCTCAACGATCTCGGCATCGCCTATCTCGAGAACAACATCGACGAGATCGACCCGGCCGAGCGAACCGAGTGGCAGCTCCCACCCCGAGCGCTCCCCTACGAACAGACCGTCCGGGCCATCTCGGAGTACATGGCGGTGACCGGGCCCACCGTTCTGGCCATCGACCAGATCGACACCTTGCTCGCGCAATCTCGATCCGGAACGGACACGCCCTCCTCGACTTCGACCTACGCGGCTTCCGTGGTCGACCTGTTGGCACATGGGCTGATGTCCGTTCGAGAAGTGCTGCTCCGCACGGTTTGCGTGGTGTCGTGCCTACCGAGTGCCTGGACCATCATCGAAACCCAGGCGACAGCATCGGTTCCGGACCGATTCCGAGCCAATTTCATCCTCGAAGGACTGCCCGACGGCACCTTCGCCCGAACGCTGGTCGAACGACGGCTCTCCAAATCATTTGCTGCACTAAGCTTCACACCGCCCTACCCGACCTGGCCCGTCCAGGATCAGGCCTTTGCCGACGCCACCTCGCTCAATGCCCGGCTGCTGATCAAACGTGTCGACCGGCACATCAACGACTGTCTCGACAACGAGGTCGCGACCGAGCTCGAGTCCCTGGTCGACCAGCCGGCCAGCGTTGTCCTGGCTCCGTCACAGCCGAAGAACGCCGGCGCCGTCGAACCTCCGGCCGGCGACCTCGACGAGGTCTTCGGGCGCCACATCCGAAACGCCCTCACCGCACCGGCCTTGGACCCGAAGAAGGAAGACGACGTGATCCCGGCGTTGCTGAACGCCGGATTGCGTGCCTGGGCAGTCGAATCGGGTTCGGACGACTTCACGATCGATCAGGTCGGTGGCCAGTTCCGCCTCCATGCCCGACTGCGACAGACGCTCGATTCCCTCACGGACGATGAACATCACTGGGCGTTCCGCGCGATCTCGGCCACCCACGCCGGTGCCGTTCAGTCACGTCTCCGCAACGCCTCGATCGACGCCGGCCTGTCAGGGTCGGTCCCGCGTCGTCAGCTCTTCATACTGCGGAACATCGATTGGCCGGGTGGACCGAAGACAGCCGACATGGTCGCCGAATTCACCTCCAACGGTGGCCAGGTACTCGCACTGTCCTACGACGACCTGGCCGCACTCAGTGCGCTCAACGAGATGACAAAGACCATGCCCGCCGGGTTCGACACGTGGCTCCGGACGACGCGTCCCGCCCACCAGATCGAGTTCCTCCGAATCGCACTCGGCGATGCCGGGGCGCAGCCACAGCGCGCAACCGCACCGGCAGCTGACACCGACTGGAGCAACCCGGACCGCGTCCCCGTCGAACAACTCCCCGTCCACCACCACACCCCCGAGCTCCAGACACCGGGCGAGCCCACTCCCGAGCGATCCGCGGAGATCACCACGGAGATACCGGTTTACGTCGACGGCGACCACCCGCAGGTTCCGGCCCCGTCCGCCGTCTCCACGGCGATCAACCTTGGCACATCGCGAGCGGGAGAGACTGCGACCGTCGACCTCGAAGCTCTCCGGAAACACACCGTCATCTTCGCGGGGTCGGGCTCGGGAAAGACGGTGATGATCCGCCGGCTGATCGAAGAATGTGCGTTGCTGGGCGTTTCGGCCATCGTCCTCGACCCCAACAACGACCTCGCCCGGCTGGGAACGGCCTGGCCCGACCCACCGTCGGGGTGGTCGGGTGACGATTCGTCCAGGGCCGCGGAGTACATCGATACCGTCGAGACCGTGATCTGGACGCCGCGGCGCACATCCGGGCGCCCGTTGAGCTTTCGGCCGCTCCCCGATTTCGGTGCGGTGCGCGACGACCCCGACGAGTTCGAGTTGGCTGTCGATGCCGCCGTCTCGGCGCTGAAACCCTACGCGCGGGTCGGCGGTGCCAAGGCAACGCGCCAAGAAGCGATCCTCAAGCAGACAATGGCCCTGTACGGCAAGCGATCCAGCGGATCCCTCGTCGAATACATCGAACTCCTGGCGGAAATGACCGACGACATGAGCGGGCTCGTCGATACCGAGAAGCTCGCCGGACCGCTCGCCGAGAATCTCAAAGCCGCGATGATCAACGATCCCATGCTCGGGGGTGACGGGATTGCAGTCGACCCTGCCGTCCTGCTGACCCCGACCGCCGGTAAGCGGGCGCGGATCTCGGTGATCAGCCTCATCGGACTGCCCGACGAAAGCCAACGACAGGGTTTCGTGAACCAACTCGAACTCGCACTGTTCGCCTGGATCAAGAAGAATCCGGCCGGCGATCGCCCACTCGGCGCGTTGTTCGTCATGGATGAGGCACAGACCCTGGTCCCGTCAGGGCGCGTGACCCCGTGCACCCGAAGCACGGTGGCGCTCGCATCGCAGGCACGGAAGTACGGTCTGGGACTGATCTTCGCGACGCAGGCTCCCAAGGGCATCGACGCCAAGATCGTCGGCAACGCGTCCACACAGTTCTTCGGCCGCCTCAACACTCCGGTACAGATCAACGCGGCCAACGAGATGGCGTCGGCAAAAGGCAGTCGCATCAGCGACATCGGGCATCTGGCCACCGGTGAGTTCTACGTCGCGCCGGACGGCGGGCCGTTCTCGAAGGTCAACACCCCGCTGTGCCTGAGCCACCACCCCGCGTCCCCGCTGTCCGATGACGAGGTCCTCGCCCTCAGCCGAGGCTGACACCCCGCACCACCCCGCCACCCCGCCACCAAAATTCGCTCCGCTTGCCTGCGTACGCTCCTGTTGCAATAGGAGCGTACGCAGGCAGGCGGAGCGAATTCGGGACATGGGCATCGGGGCCGGACACAAAAGCGGCCCGCCCCCATTCAGGGACGGGCCGCTCTCGTTGTAAAGCGTTGGCTTACTTGGCCTTCTCGAGGACCTCAACCAGACGCCAGCGCTTGGTGGCGCTGGTGGGGCGGGTCTCCATCAGGCGAACGCGGTCGCCGATACCGGCGGTCTCGTTCTCGTCGTGAGCCTTGACCTTGCTGGTGGTGCGGATGATCTTGCCGTAAAGCGGATGCTTCACACGATCTTCCAGCTCGACCACGATGGTCTTCTGCATCTTGTCCGAGACGACATACCCGATCCGCTCTTTGCGGCGTGCACGCTCCTCGGCGGATGTTTCTGTCACTTCCTGGTCCTTACTCATGCGTCGTCACCGTCCGTGGCTTCGGGTCCGGCGGCCAGGCCCAGCTCACGTTCCCGCATGACGGTGTACACGCGCGCGATTTCGCGACGCACGGTACGCAGCCGGCGGTTGTTGTCGAGCTGGCCGGTGGCCATCTGGAACCGAAGGTTGAACAGCTCTTCCTTCGACTCACGCAAACGTTCGACCAGTTCTTCGTCACTGAGCTCGCGGAGCTCGGTGGCGGCGATTCCGATACTCATCAGAACAGCTCCTCCCTGGTCACGATGCGGGTTTTGATCGGGAGCTTGTGCTGCGCGCGGCGCAGGGCCTCGCGAGCAGTCTCCTCACTGGGGTAGCTCATCTCGAAGAGGATGCGACCCGGCTTGACCGGGGCGACCCACCACTCGGGCGAACCCTTACCGGAACCCATGCGGGTTTCGGCAGGCTTCTTCGTCAACGGGCGGTCGGGGAAGATGTTGATCCACACCTTGCCGCCACGCTTGATGTGCCGGTTGATGGCGATACGAGCTGACTCGATCTGACGGTTGGTGATGTACGCGCTTTCCAGAGCCTGGATGCCGTAGTCACCGAACGTCACCTTGGTGCCGCCCGTGGCCTGACCTTTCAGGCTGGGGTGGTGCTGCTTGCGGTGCTTGACCCGACGGGGGATCAACATGCCTCAGCCCTCCTGGTTCTCGGCCTGCGCGGGCGCAGGCGTTGTCGCTGGAGCGTCGGCGGCCGAAGCATCGGCGGTCGCTGCGCGGCCGGCCTCAGTGCTGGTCGCGGTGGTACCCGACGAACCGCTGCGACGCGGACGGCTGGGCCGACGCGGACGACGGTCATCGCTGGGAGCAGCAGCCGAGGCGAGTTGCTCGCGCTTGCCACCGACGATGTCGCCCTTGTAGATCCACACCTTCACGCCGATACGGCCGAAGGTTGTCTTGGCCTCGTACAGGCCGTAGTCGATGTCTGCGCGAAGGGTGTGCAGCGGCACACGGCCTTCACGGTAGAACTCGCTACGGCTCATCTCCGCACCGCCGAGACGACCCGAGCACTGGACCCGGATTCCCTTGACGTTGGGCTGACGCATGGCCGACTGGATGGCCTTACGCATCGCCCGGCGGAAAGCCACACGGTTGCTGAGCTGCTCGGCGACACCCTGTGCCACCAGCTGAGCTTCCGATTCGGCGTTCTTGACCTCGAGGATGTTCAGCTGCACCTGCTTGCCGGACAGCTTCTCCAAGTCGCCACGGATCCGGTCGGCCTCGGCGCCGCGGCGACCGATGACGATGCCCGGACGGGCGGTGTGGATGTCGACGCGAACCCGGTCACGGGTGCGCTCGATCTCCACCTTGGCGATGCCGGCGCGCTCGAGGCCGGTGGCCAGGAGCTTGCGGATGGCAACATCCTCTTTCACGTATTCCGCGTACTGCTTGTCTGCGTACCAACGGGACTTCCAGTCCGTGGTGATACCGAGACGGAAGCCGTGCGGGTTGATCTTCTGGCCCACTACTGAGCTCCCTTCCGGCGGTTGCGGCTGGTCGCCGCACCCTTGTCGGCGATGCTCTCGACGACGACGGTGATGTGGCTGGTCCGCTTACGGATCCGGAACGCACGCCCTTGGGCACGCGGACGGAAACGCTTCATGGTCGGTCCCTCGTCGGCGAACGCCTGCGACACCACGAGGGTGCGACGGTCGAGGTCGAGGTTGTTCTCGGCATTGGCGACGGCGCTGGCAAGCACCTTCGCCACCGGCTCGCTCGCTGCCTGGGGCGCGAACTGCAGGATGTCGAGAGCTTCGTCCACGTTCTTGCCGCGAACCAAGTCGATGACACGACGCGCCTTCATCGGCGTCACACGCACAAAACGAGCGGTCGCCTTGGCGGTCGGGTTGGTTGTTTCAATACTCATCTACCGACGCTTCGCTTTCCGGTCGTCTTTGATGTGTCCCTTGAAGGTGCGCGTCGGCGCGAACTCGCCGAGCTTGTGCCCGACCATCGAATCCGAGACGAACACCGGGACGTGCTTGCGACCGTCGTGGACGGCGAAAGTGTGTCCGATGAAGTCCGGAATGATGGTGGACCGACGGGACCAGGTCTTGATGACCTGCTTGGTGCCCTTTTCGTTCTGAACATCGACCTTGCCCAACAGGTGGTCGTCGACGAACGGGCCTTTCTTGAGGCTGCGTGGCATTCTCTAACTCCCTCCTGGGTTATCGCTTGTTCTTGCCGGTGCGGCGGCGGCGGACGATGAGCTTGTCGCTCGGCTTGTTCTTGCGGGTGCGGCCCTCGGGCTTGCCCCACGGGCTGACCGGGTGGCGTCCACCGGAGGTCTTGCCCTCGCCACCACCGTGCGGGTGGTCGACCGGGTTCATGACGACACCACGGACGGTCGGGCGCTTGCCCTTCCAGCGCATGCGGCCGGCCTTGCCCCAGTTGATGTTGCTCTGCTCGGCGTTGCCCACCTCGCCGACGGTTGCGCGGCAGCGCACGTCGACACGGCGGATCTCACCGGAAGGCAGACGCACGGTGGCGTAGGCGCCTTCCTTACCCAGCAGCTGCGCTCCGGCGCCGGCGGAACGGACCATCTTGGCTCCGCCGCCCGGACGCAGTTCCACGTTGTGGATCTGGGTACCGGTCGGGATGTTGCGCAACGGCAGGCTGTTGCCCGGCTTGATGTCGGCGGTCGGACCGCTCTCCACCACGTCGAACTGCTTCAGGCCCTTGGGTGCAAGGATGTAACGCTTTTCGCCATCGACGTAGTGCAGCAACGCGATCCGCGCAGTGCGGTTGGGGTCGTACTCGATGTGAGCGACCTTGGCGTTGATGCCGTCTTTGTCGTTGCGACGGAAATCGATGAGGCGGTAGGCCCGCTTGTGGCCACCACCCCGGTGCCGGGTCGTGATGCGGCCGTGCGCGTTTCGTCCACCCGTGCTGTGCAACGGACGAATCAGCGACTTCTCCGGGGTACTACGAGTCACCTCGGCAAAGTCTGCGCCAGACGAGCCACGACGACCGGGAGTCGTCGGCTTGTACTTACGAATTGCCATGAGTCTTCTTGTCCTCTACTTCTTCGACAGTCCGCCCGGCGTCAGCCGACCGGCCCTCCGAAGATCTCGATGGGCTTACTGTCGGCGGCCAGGGTCACGATCGCGCGCTTGGTGTCCTTGCGCTTGCCGTAGCCGTACTTGGTCCGCTTGCGCTTGCCCTGACGGTTGGCGGTGTTCACGCTCGTGACCTGCACGTCGAAGATCTCTTCGATGGCGATCTTGATCTGGGTCTTGTTCGACTCCGGGTGCACGAAGAACGTGTACACGTTGTCCTCGATCAGCCCGTAGGACTTCTCGGAGATCACCGGGGCCAGGATGATGTCACGGGGGTTTGCCTGAACAGTCATGAAACTCAGGCCTCCTTCTCGTCTTTGTTCGCACCAGCAATGAAGGTGCCGAGGGCTTCGCGGCTGAAGACAACCTCATCGGCGTCGAGGACGTCGTAGGTGTTCAGCTGATCGGGAGCGATCGGCAGCACGTGCTGCAGGTTCGCAACGCTCTTCCATGCAGCGGTGTCCTCACGGCCGACCACCAACAGGAACTTCCGGCGATCAGACAGCTCTTCGAGGAACAGCCGTGCCGTCTTGGTCGACGGGGCCTGCCCGGCAACCAGTTCGGTGATCACGTGGATGCGCTCGTTGCGCGCCCGGTCCGAGAGGGCTCCGCGCAGGGCGGCTGCCTTCATCTTCTTGGGGGTGCGCTGGCTGTAGTCACGCGGCTGCGGGCCATGGACGATGCCACCACCGGCGAACTGAGGGGCGCGGGTCGAGCCCTGACGAGCGCGACCGGTTCCCTTCTGGCGGTAAGGCTTTGCGCCACCACCGCGGACCTCGGCCCGCGTCTTGGTGGAGTGCGTTCCCTGGCGTGCCGCACCCAGCTGGGCGATGACAACCTGATGCAGGAGCGAGATGTTCGCCGGCGCGTCGAAGATCGCGGCGGGCAGATCGACGGTTCCGTCGGTCT
>NZ_DATCVM010000109.1:0-54909 GCF_036566845.1 Williamsia sp. | reverse complement strand
TGATGGGTCAGGGGTTCGGATGGGCGATCATCGGGTTCCTGGTGCTGGGGCTGCTGTACATCCCGCAGCTGTCCACGATCTCGGCCACGTTCCCGGCAATGTTCCCGACGCAGGTTCGATATGCGGGATTCGCGATTTCGTACAACGTCGCGACTGCGGCATTCGGTGGCACGGCGCCACTCATCAACGATGCGGTGACGGCCAACGAGGGCTGGGAACTGTTCCCGGCGGCCTACATGATGCTGGCGTGCGTCGTCGGCATGATCGCACTGCCGTTCCTGCGTGAGACTGCCGGATGCTCGATCCGTGGCACCGACGTGCCCGGCGAGGAAACCGACCCCGAGAAGAAATTGGTCGGCTCCAACTGAGTTGTAACTGACAAGCGCGGCGGCAACAAGGGCACGATCGGCGGGCAATCCGCTGACCGTGCCCTTGTTGCCGTCCACCGGGCCTTTCCCCCCCGCCGAGCGTGCCGTTAACCCCGCCGAGCGTGCGCTTGCTGCCGTCGAGCGTGCCTCTGTTGCCACCGACTGTGCCGTTCTGAATCTTGGTGGAACCGGAATCGACGCTTCCGCGTCGATTCCGTATGAGGTCGGATGAGAAATCACTCTGGGGTTCGGGTGCAAGTGCGAAACTCGGGCGAACGCTATAACGCCGCGGAGGGATCAACGTGGTTCGCAGTGATCTGGCGCCTGCCGATGTGACCACAATTGACGGGATCCCGGTTTTGTCGGTGCTTCGAACTGCCTACGACCTGGGGCGTCGGCCTCCGGAATGGCGTGCGTTGGGACACCTCGATGACCTGTTGAAGGCGACAGGTCTCGAAGTGCGCGACCTGTGGAGATACATCGTCGAGCATCCTGGTATGCGCGGAATCAGGCAGATTCGCGGGTTGATTCCGCACATCGACACCAAGTCCGAATCTCCGCCGGAGAGTTGGCTGAGGTTGCTCATCAGGTGGCACATCATTCGTGTCCGGGCGGAACACTACGCGATGAACCACACCCGCGCCATCGACGAGGTTCTGCGAGAGCGCGGCTACCGTGGGTAGTCCAGCGGCGAACGATCCGAGCACCCGGCAGCACGCTCGGCGACGACAAGGGCCCGGTCGGCGGAATTTCCGCACGCTCGACGGAGATTAGGGCACGGTCGACGGAGATTAGGGCACGGTCGGCGGTGGGTGGTACGGCAGAGTCAGAGTGAGAGCAGGCGTAGTGCCAGAAGTGCGTAGGCTTTTGCCGCCGTCACCAGTTCGGTGATCGACACCGATTCGTCGGGGCGGTGGGCCTGATCGTTCAGGCCTCCCGGTCCCAGGACGATTGCCGGAATGCCCAAGTCGCGGTTGATGAAACCTCCGTCGCAGGCAGCTGTCCAACCGGTGATGGAGGTGCTGCCGCCGGCGTCGCGGATCGCGTCGGCGGCGTGACGGGCCAGCGGATGGTCGCGATCGGTCTGGAAGCCCGGCATCGCCATCGTGACCTCGACATCGACGGCGATGCCGTCCGAATCGATACCGGCATCGTTGATGGCTCCGCGAAGCCATTTCGCGACCTCGAATGCGTCTTCACCCGGCATGAGTCGCCGATCGAAACTGACGGTGGCGCTGGGCGCGACAACGGAAATACCTTGTCCGCCTTCGATGAGACCGGTGTTCCAGGTGCCGGTACCCAGCAACGGATCCGGGGACTCGAGCATGAGCCGCTGATCGGCGCGCACCAGATCGATGATGGCGGCGGCCGCGTCGATGGCGTTACGGCCGTCGGCGGGCCGTCCGGAATGGGCTGCCCGGCCGGTGATCCCGACCTCGATGTATGACGCACCGCGACACGCGATCACCGTTTCGAGGTCGGTGGGCTCGGCGACCACGCAGCCGGCGAACCGGTACGACGACGAACGGGTCACGAAGTCGCGGATGCCGATACCCAGGTCCTCCTCGTCGACCGTGCAGGCCAGCTGCACCGGGCCGGGCAAGTGCACTCCGGTGCGCGACAGGGCCGCCATCGCGATCACCGCCGCCGCGAGGCCGCCCTTCATGTCCGTGGCACCGCGCCCGTAGATCCGGCCGTCGGTGACACTGGCCTCGAAGGGACGTCTGGTCCAGCCATCGCCGGCCGGCACCACATCGGAGTGCCCGAGGATCATGAGGCCGGGAGCGGCACCGGTGCCGGGCAACGTGGCCGTCAGATTCGGCCGCCCCGGGGTCACATCCCAGGTCTCGACCGTGAAACCCAGTGCCTGGCAGGCGCGGTCGAGGACCGCCACGGTCTGACCCTCGGTACCGCCGGGATTCTCGCCGCCGGCGTCGATCAGGGACCGCGTCAGCGACACCAGCTCGGCCTCGTCGATGAGGTCGACCACCGCAGCCGCAGCCGCAGCGACAGCCGCATCAACGATCTGCTCGGTCACGAGGCGGCCACCGCCAGGTCCAGTGCGCTCTTCAGCCGGCGCACCCCCTCGTCGATCCGTTCGGGAGTGCTCGATGCGAAGCAGAGCCGCAACGCGTTACGGAAGTGTCCGCCGGGGGACAGTGCGGGTCCGGGGATGAAGGCCACGCCCTGCGCCAGCGCGATCTCGAAGAGTTCGCGGGTGTCGAGTTCGGCATACTTGCCATCCAACGTGACCCACAGGAAGAAGCCGCCGTCGGGGTTGGTGGTCGAGAAGTTCTCGCCGAGATGGCGTTTCAGCGATGCGAGCATCGCGTCGCGCCGGACGCGATAGAGGCTGCGCAGGGAGACGAGGTGGTCTTCGAGGCCGCCACGGGAGATGTACTCGGCGACGATGTGCTGGTTCGGGACGTTGGTGCAGGTGTCCATCGCCTGCTTGCCGTTGATCAGCAGCTGACGCAGCGCCGGATCGGCGTCGACCCAGCCGACGCGCCATCCGGGCGCGAGGATCTTCGAGAACGTCCGGACCGAGAAGATCAGCGGATCGTCCGGGCTCAGGGTCCGGAAGGACGGGATCTCCTCACCGGAGAAGCGAAGCAGCGCATAGGGGTCGTCGTCGATGATCAAAGCGCCCCACTTGTGGGCCAGCTCCAGCAACGCCTTCCGGCGTTCCAGGGACAACGTGACACCGGACGGATTCTGGAAGTTGGGGATCGTATAGATCGCCTTGGGTGTCCGATGGGTGCGGGCGACGAGGTCGGGGAGCAGGTCCACCAGCATGCCCTCGTCGTCGACCGGCACCTCGAGAAGGTGCGCTCCATACGACAACGCGGTGGCGCTGCCGTTGGTGTAGGTGGGGGACTCGGTGATCACCAGATCGCCCGGATCGACGAACAGCTTGCAGGCCAGGTCGAGACCCTGCATGCCGCCGGTGGTGATGACCAGCCGATCCTCGCTGGCCGGATCCGGGGTCCCGGCAAGGTATTTCACCAGCAGGTCGAGCAATCGCGGTTCACCCTCGGACGCGCCGTAGGTGAACGACGACTGATCGAGGATGCTGCCCGCGATCTCGCGGAACTCGTCGGCCGGAACCGCTTCGTCGGCCGGAGAACCCATGGCGAACCGGACTATGTCGTGCTTCTGCGCGGCAAGTAGCGACGTCGAGGAATCGATCATCGATCCCACCAGATCTTTGGCGCGGCCGGCGAGCGGGAAAGTCGGTCCGCCCGCGAGCGGGAAGTCGGTTGGTCCGTGGGAGAGTTCGGTTGCGGTCATGCGTTTTCCTCTCACTTGTTCGATCAGTCCGTTCTCTGGTCAGCTCGCCTTTCGGATGAGCTCTCTGGGGAAACTGGTGAATGTCTCCACACCGGTGGCGCTGACGCGAACCGATTCCGACAGTTCGAATCCGTAGCCGTCCATCCACATGCCACAGACGATGTGGAAGGTCATGTTCTCCTCGAGGACCGATTCGTCCTCGGTGCGGATGCTGATGGTCCGCTCACCCCAGTCCGGCGGGTACCCGATGCCGATGGAATAGCCGAGCCGCGAATGCTTTTCGAGGCCGTACTTGGCCAGCGTCCAGTTCCATGTCGAGGCCAGCTCCCGGGTGGCCACCCCGGGGGCGATGGCCTCCAGGACGTTGTTCAGGCCTTCCGCGGTGGCCCCTGCGACGTAGTCGACGTCCTTGTTGACCGGCCCGAGCGCCACGGTGCGGGCCAAGGGGCAGTGATAGCGCTTGTGAGCGCCGGTGAGTTCGACGACCACCGCCTCCCCACTGACAAACGTGCCCTCGTTCCACGTCAGGTGCGGGGTGTCGGCGGCCTCGCCGGTGGGCATCATCGGGACGATCGCCGGATAGTCACCACCGAACTGGTCGGTACCGGTGATCTGTGCCTGCGAGATGGCTGCGGCCGCATCGCATTGGCGCACCCCGATGTCGATGGTGTCGATGGCCGCCCGCATCGCCTCCGAACAGACCATTCCCGCCTGCCGCATCAATTGGATCTCCGCGACGGACTTGACCGACCGCACCCAGTTGACGAGTTCGAAGCAGTCGACGAGCTTCCACTCCGGTATTGCGTTGACGAGGGCCCGATATGCCTTGGGGGAGAAGAAGTGTGAATCCATCTCCAGGCCCACCGACCCGCCCCGCGATGCCGGGGCGATGAGGTGACGCTGGCGCAGCGCAAAGGCCACCCAGTCGAAAGGATGGACATGCGGCCGGTGCACGTAGCTCTCCGGGTATCCGACAATCTGCTCGGGCGGCAACCAGGTGGTGCGGTGCGCGCCATGGGCGTCCATCTCTCGTGCGAAGAACACCATGTCGCCGTCCATCGGCACGAACAACATCTGAGGCGTGTAGAACGACCACGCGTTGTACCCGATGAGGTAGAAGATGTTGGCCGGGTCGGTCACGATGATCGCCGACAACCCCTGCCGGTCCATCAGGCGCCGGACTCCGGCGAGCCGGTTCTGATATTCCGTGTCACTGAACAACTGGGAGCCGAGATACATCCACCAACACCTCCTTCTGCGTCTGATCTTCGTGATGCCGTCTGCGGTGCCGCGACGCTGCGGTACTGCGACGCTGCGGATTTGGAACGCTCAGGTTCGTGGGATCGCCAAGTACTTGATCTCCAGGAACTCGTCGATACCGACCCGTCCGCCCTCTCTGCCGAGTCCGGACTGTTTGACACCGCCGAACGGCGCCGCCGGATTGGACACCAGGCCGGTGTTGAGTCCCACCATTCCGACCTCCAGCGCCGCCGACATCCGAAGACCGCGGTCGATGTCCTGGGTGAACAGATATCCGACCAGGCCCCAAGGAGTGTCGTTGGCGAGCTCCAGCACTTCGTCCTCGGTGTCGTAGGGGATCACCGGTGCGACCGGACCGAAGATCTCGGTACCCATCAGGTCGGATTTTGCGTCGACATCTGCCAGCACCGTGGGGAGATAGAAGTAACCGGTCCCGATTCCGTCCGCGGAGTCCGGCCCCTGGCCGCAGACAATCGTGGCGCCGCGATCGACGGCGTCGGCGACCAGCTCCTTGACCTTGTCGACCGCCTTGCCCTCCACCAGCGGCCCGACATCGGTGCCGTCCTCGGCCCCGTCACCGACCCGCAACGAACCCATCCGCTCGGCCAGCCGGGCAGCGAACTCGCCGGCAACGCTGCGGTGGACGAACAATCGGTTGGCCGCGGTGCAGGCCTCACCCATGTTGCGCATCTTTGCCACCATCGCGCCGTCGACCGCCTTGTCGAGATCGGCGTCCTCGCAGACGATGAACGGTGCGTTGCCGCCGAGTTCCATCGACGTGCGCATGACGGTTCGAGATGCCTGCGCCAGCAGCAGCTTTCCGACCTGAGTCGAGCCTGTGAAGCTGATCTTGCGGGCCAATCCGCTGTCCATCCAGGTCTCGACCACCGACCCCGGGTCGTCGGTGGTGACAATGTTGAGTACACCGGCGGGCAGGCCTGCGATGGTGAGGATCTCGGTCAGCGCGAGGGCGGTCAGCGGTGTCAGCTCGGCAGGCTTGAACACCATGGTGCAGCCCGCGGCGATCGCCGGTCCGATCTTGCGGGTGCCCATCGCCAGCGGGAAGTTCCACGGTGTGACCAGGATGCAGGGGCCCACCGGTTCTTTGGTCACGATGATGCGGTTCTTGCCGTCGCCGGTGGTGGTGTGGTCACCGTCGATCCGCACGGCCTCTTCGGAGAACCAGCGGAAGAACTCCGCGGCGTAGGCGACTTCGCCCTTGGCCTCGGCCAGTGGCTTTCCCATCTCGGTGGTCATGATCAGGGCGAGGTCGTCTTGACGCGCGAGGATCAGTTCATAGGCGCGGCGCAGTATCTCGCTCCGCTCGCGGGGAGACGTGGCGGCCCAGGCTTTCTGGTGCCGTGCCGCGCTCTCGATCGCTGCCGCGGCATCGGTCGCGCCACCCCTGGCGACCTTCGCGATGACCTGGCCGGTGGCCGGGTTCTCGACGTCGAAGGTGGCACCGGACGCGGCCGGCTTCCACTGACCGTCGATGTACAGGCCGGTGGGCAGCGAGCCGATCAGCCCGGCCGCCAAAGCCTTTCGATCCGTGCTCAGTACCGGGGACGATGTCATCGGTGTACCTCCTTCAGTGGTGCTCTGTGGACGATCGAGTGATGGATGATGGAGTGCTCTGTGGATGGTTCGGTGGCTGCGGCCCACGCGGCCCACGCGGGTCGAGCAATTCGGCCAGATGCACCGATGGCACATCGGGCACCGTCGCGTCGGTGGCGGTCAGGTGCTGGACCGCCATCGCGCAACTGAATCCGTCCGTCAAGACCGGCGTGTGGTCGGCGTGAGCGCGCAGAGCGGGTGCCAAGGCCTGTTCGGCCACCCCCATGCTCACCTCGTAGTGGCCCTTCTCGAAACCGAAATTGCCTGCGACGCCGCAACAACCGTCGGCCTGGTGGACGGTGGTGGCGCCGAGTCTGCGCAGCACTGCCGCTTGTGTGTTCGGCCCGAAGGTCGCGTATTCATGGCAATGTGTCTGGACGGTGACCTCGGCGGGGAGCGGAACCGGGGGCTGCCATCCGCTGTCGAGGAGATGGCCGACCTCGGTGGCAAAGCTGCGGACGCGGGCGGCGACCCGCTTGGCGGCGTCGGTGTGGACGAGTTCGGGCAGGTCTTTACGCAGGGCGGCAGCGCAACTCGGCTCGGGAACGACGATCGGTCGGTCGGTGCCGTCGTCGAGCGCGGTTGCGGTGCGTTCGAGCACCTTCTTCGCGCGACCGAGTTGACCGGTGGAAATCCAGGTCAGTCCACAACAGTTGTCCGACTCGCAGCTGATCGTCCGGCCGGCACTGCCCAGCACGCCCGCAACCGCAGCCGCGACCTGCGGGCGAAAGGCCTTCGTGAACGAATCGACAAACAGAACGGTGTCGGCGGACGAGTCGATCCGGAACCCGGACATCGACGCCCGCACCTGTTTCCGGGTAGAGAACGCCGGCATCGTGCGCCGGGGGTCGAGACCGCCGGCCTTCGCGGCAACCCGGGCCAGCGGTCCGGACAGCGATTTGTTGATCAGCGGTGCCAGGGGTGCAGCGGCCTTGAGCCAGGCCGGCATCCAGCCCAGCGAGTAGTGCGACAGCGGCCGCAGGCGCCCCCGGTAGTAGTTGGAGAAGAACTCGGACTTGTACGTGGCCATGTCGACGCCGACCGGGCAGTCGGTGGAACAGGCCTTACACGACAGGCACAGATCGAGGGCTTCGCGGGAATCGGCGTCTCGCCAGCCCGCCTTGATGTCCGGTGCAGTGCGGACCATTTCCTGCAGAACCCTGGCCCGGCCACGTGTGGAATCCTTTTCGTCTCCGGTCGCCCGGTAGCTCGGACACATCACGCCGCCCGAGGCGGACCGGCACCTCCCGACTCCGATACATCCCTGTACGGCGTGCACAAAGGGGTCGAGGCCGGGCTTGCCGCCGTCGGAGAGTCCAGGCGTCCCGAGGTCGAAGGCGGTCTTCCAGATCCGGTTCGGCACATCGGCAAGAGCGAGATGGTCGTCGATCCGATCCGGGTCTACGATGCTGCCGGGATTGAGGATGCCGGTCGGATCCCAGATCTTCTTGAAGTCGGCAAACGCCGAGATGAGTTCGGGGGAATACATGATCGGCAGGAACTCCGACCGCGACCGACCGTCGCCGTGCTCACCGGATAGCGAACCACCGTGGGCGACAACCAGTTCTGCGGCCTCGGTGCAGAAGCGCCTCATGGTTGCCCGGCCTTCGTCACTGCGAAGATCAAAGGTGATGCGTACGTGCATGCACCCGGCCCCGAAGTGCCCGTACATCACACCGGTCAGCCCGTGCTGGTCGAGGAGCTGCTCGAAACCCTCGAGATACTCGGCGAGATTCTCGGGAGCGACGGCGGAATCCTCCCAGCCCGGCCAGGATTCGTACGCCCCGCCGTGACCACCCTCCTCGGGCGCGATGTCCTCCGGATCGACCAGCCGAGACGAGAGGCCGGCGCCGTCCTCGCGAATCCGCCAGAGCGAGACCCGTTGCGACGGGTCGGGCACGGTACGTCCGTCGACCAGACGACCGTTGGCGCGCAGTTTGTCGAGTAGATCCAGAGCCGCTTCCGCCGAGCTGTCCGAACTGCTCTCGTCGTCGAGATCGACGTAGAGCCAGGCATTTCCGTCCGGCAGTCCGGCGATCGAGTCGTCGCCGCGGCGAGCTCTCATGGTCGCCACGATCCGCTCGTCGATGCCTTCGATCGCCGACGGCGCGAATTCGAGGAGGGTTGGGACGTCGCGGGCGGCGTCGACCACGTTGCGGTATCCCAGGCACAGCAACAACGGCCGGGTGGCCCTAGGCACCAGTCGCACGGTCGCCGAGACCACGATCGCGCAGGTTCCCTCGGTGCCGACGAGGGCGCGGGCGACGTCGAAGCCGTTCTCCGGCAGGAGTTTGCCGAGATGGTATCCGGAGACCTGGCGTGGGATGCGTTCCATCTCGGTGCGGATGGCGCCCAGGTGCGACGCCGTCAGTTCGGTCAGGCGCGCGGAAAGCTCGGCGGCACGGTCGGCCGCGTCGGCGTCGGTGGGATCGGTGGCCACGAGGCCGGTGCGGGTCGCGGTCAGGAGCAGGCCTTCGGCGGTGACGAGGTTCAGTGATTCGACATGATCGGTGGTCCGGCCGTGGCGCACAGAGTGATTCCCGCAGGCGTCGTTGGCGATGGCGCCGCCGAGAGTGGCCCGGGACTGACTCGACGGATCGGGGGCAAAGGTGAGCGAGCCGCCGGTCGCTCCGCGGACCTCGCCCTGCAGCGCGGTCAGGACGATCCCGGCCTGGGCCACAGCCGTGCGCTGTTCGGCGTCGACGGTGAGGACCTGATTCATGAACCTGGAGAAGTCGAGGATCACGCCGGTGCCGATGGCGTTGCCGCCCATCCCGGTTCCGCCACCACGTGCGGTCAGCGTGAGGTGATTGCGGTGGCAGTACGAGGCCACCGCCGCGACTTCTTGATCAGTGCGGGGGAACACCACAACCAGCGGCGGCAGGCGGTAGTTCGATGCGTCGTACGAGTACTCGGTGCGGCGGCGCGATGAGGCATCGGCGCTCAGGCCGAGGGCGGTGAGTTCATCGCAGATGCGGTGGGGGGATGGCGCAAGATCCATGACCCTACTATCCAAGGGCCGCGGTGAGCGCGGATTCGAACCGGTTCAGCCCGGTGGCGATCTCGTCTTCGGTGACCACGAGGGCGGGGATCAGGCGTACGACATTGCCCATCGGGCCGCATGTCAGGGTGAGCAGCCGTTCGGGGACGCAGGCCTGCTGGACGGCCGCGGCCGCGGCCGCGTCCGGGGCACCGGTGTCGTTGACGAACTCGATGCCCGCCATCAGGCCGAGCCCGCGAACGTTGCCGATCTGGCTGAACTTCGGGGCGAGTTCGGTCAACCCCTGCAGCATCTGGTCGCCCCGGACACGGGCGTTGTCGACCAGGTTTTCCTCGGCGATCACCTCGAGGGTCGCGACGCCGGCCGCGGCGGCGACGGCGTTACCGCCGTAGGTGCCGCCCTGCGACCCCGGCCAGGCCTTGGCCATCATCGACTCCGGCGCGGCGATGGCCGAGATGGGGAAGCCCGAGGCGATCCCCTTGGCGGTGATCAGGATGTCCGGGGTCAGTCCGGCGGTGTGCTGGTGGCCCCAGAACTTCCCGGTGCGCCCGACACCGGCCTGGACTTCGTCGAGGATGAGGGTGATGCGGTGCTTGTCGGCCCGTTCGCGCAGGCCGGCGAGGAATGCCGGTGGGGTGGGCAGGTAGCCGCCGTCACCGAGAACCGGCTCGATCAGGAACGCGGCCGTGTCGTTCGGGGCGACCCGGGAGGCGAACAGGTAATCGAGTTCACGCAGCGCGAAGTCGACCGCGGTCTGCTCGTCCCAGCCGTACCGGAAGGCGTAGGGGAACGGGGCCATGTGGACGCCGCCCATCAGCGGTGAGAAGCCGGCGGAGAACCGGGTTCCGGCGGTGGTCAGCGTGGCTGCGGCGACGGTGCGTCCGTGGAAGCCGCCCTGGAAGACCACGATGTTGGGACGCCCGGTGGCCATGCGGGCCAGACGTACCGAGGCCTCGACCGCCTCGGACCCGGAGTTTGCGTAGAACACCGAATCCAGGCCGGCGGGCAGGTGCTCGCCGAGTTTGTCGGTGAGCTCGAGAAGTGGCTTGTGCATCACGGTCGTGTACTGGGCGTGGATGATCTTGCCGCATTGTTCCTGGGCTGCCGCAACCACTTTCGGGTGACAGTGACCGGTACTGGTCACTCCGATGCCGGTGGTGAAGTCGAGGTAGTCGACGCCGTCGGTGCCGTGGATCCATGATCCCTTGGCGTGGTCGACGACCACAGGCGTCGCTTGCTTCAGCGCGGGGCTCAGCTTGGTAGGGCTCATTGGTACACCGTGACGCCGGATTGAAGGATTGTCAACAATTGGACAGTCGGGTCGAGGTTGTCGCGTCACTGCCCTACCGTGGCCCCATGGGAACTGGACAGAACACCTTCGGCAAAGGGTCGAGCTCCGCCTCCGGCTTCGTCTCCGGCACAGGGTCGAGCTCCGCCTCCGGCTTCGTCTCCGGCACCGGACAACCGGTGGTCGCGATCCTGACTCGCGACGGATTGGACGAACCCGCGAACCTGGCGCAGATCCGCGAGGTCGCGGAGGTGCGCGTCTGCACCACCAACAGCCTGGGTCCGGCGCTCTCGGACGGGCAAGGGGCAGATGTACTGCTGCTCTGGGACTTCTTCTCCGCAGCGTTGCGGGACAACTGGGCGCAGGCGAACACCCTGCGCTGGGTGCATGTGTGTGCAGCCGGCGTCGACGCCATGCTGTTCGACGAACTCCGGTCGTCCGACGTCATCGTCACCAACGCCCACGGTGTCTTCGACGGGCCGATCGCCGAGTTCGTGCTCGGGTCGATCATCGCGCAGGACAAACAGTTCCACCGGTCACAACGACTCCAACAGCAAAAGCGCTGGGAGCGCCGCGACACCATCCGGACCGCCGGCCGCAGCGCACTGGTGATCGGCACCGGTGGGATCGGCCGGGCCGTGGCCCGATTGCTCCGGACCGTCGGCCTGCAGGTGACCGGGGCGGGCCGGACCGAACGCACCGGCGACCCCGACTTCGGGACGGTGCTGGCCACCGATGACCTTTCCCGATATGTGGGGCGGTTCGACAACGTGATCACGATTGCACCTTTGACCGAGCAGACCACGGGCCTGATCAGCGCTGAGGTCCTGGCGGCGATGAAACCGACGTCGCACCTGATCAACGTCGGCCGGGGTCAACTCGTCAACGAACTCGCGCTCATCGAGGCGATGCGGACCGGCGCGATCGCGGCGGCGTCGCTGGACGTGTTCGACACCGAGCCGCTACCCGAGCTGAGCCCGCTGTGGGACATGGAGAACGTGCACATCTCCGCCCACATGAGCGGGGACGTGGTGGGCTGGCGTGACGAACTCGCCGACCGGTTCCTCGACAACCTGCGCACGTACGCGCAGGGCGAGGCGCCGGCGAATCAGGTCGACAAGGCCCTGGGGTATGTCCGGGCGGGCTGAGATGTTTTGTCCAACCTGGGCCTATTCACAGTCGGATCTCAGACTTGGCTTCTATCTTCGGACACGTGCCTGAAATCCGACCGCGCTCGACGATCGTCGTGACGTTGTTGTGTATTGCCGGGCTGGCCGTCGCCGGCGTGGCGTTGGCCTATTGTGTCCATCTGGGTGCCCAGCGCGATGATGACACCGGGCAATCCGCAGCGGAATTCACTTACATTCCCCCGAATCAGGCGGGACTGGCCGCCGACGACGTCACGCCGGAATCCGATGAGGTGCCCGAGCAGCTCGACACCGTGCGGTCGAAGATCATGCTGTGCACGATCGACAAGATCGGTACCGACGTCTTGTCGGTCCACACCCCGGACGGCCGCAAACACCAACTGACCCTGAGCCCCGACACCCACGTGGAATCGGCCAAGGGCAACGAGGTAGCGGACCTCACAACGGGCGACCTGGTCGTGGTCAGAGTGATCGAGAGCGACACCGCCACCACCGTTGACCTCATCGTCGACGGGCGCGTATCGTCGTCGATCCCCGACAACTGACCCGTCCGGCCGCTCACCCGTCCCCGGACACCGCGGGCAATTGGTCATCCGTTCGCAGGTCAATCACAGACACCACGGTAAGCTGAGCCGTGATGACTGCCGTCTACTTCTTGATCGCCGCCGTGGCGCTCG
This sequence comes from Williamsia sp., assembly GCF_036566845.1. Classification (GTDB taxonomy): domain Bacteria; phylum Actinomycetota; class Actinomycetes; order Mycobacteriales; family Mycobacteriaceae; genus Williamsia. The sequence continues at coordinate 42,262 of NZ_DATCVM010000109.1, read as the reverse complement.
CCGGTGCCCTCGCTCTGCTGTGGCTCGATCGCAAACGCACCACCGGCGTCCGTCAGGAACGTGCCATCTGGGGCGATGCGCACGGGTTCACATACCGCGCAACCGATCCCGACCTCAAAACCGAGTTCGTGCGGGCCGCAATGGACGTCGAGGACCACATCGAGGTCCTCGATGTCGCATACGGCACGTACTACGGCGAGGAGACGCTTGTCTTCGATCTCGCCGAGACCGCCACCATCGTCGCGATCCGGAGGACCACGGCGTCCAACGTGATCATCGACGTGCGGCACGAAAAGACCCTCGCCCCCGCCGAACCCGATGTCGAGCTACTCGGTGCGATGGGCAGGCGCGTGATGTTCTCGAGCCACCTCGACGTGGCGCGGCGGGTGTGCGACCGCCGGATGGTGGCGCTGGCCACCAACGCACCGGACTACATCCAGATCCTGTGGAACGAAGGCGCCTGGTCGCTGGGATCGATGCCCCTCACGAACGATCCCGACCGGCTCGACACCGCACTGGAAACCGTGCGCCGCTTCACCGATCTGCTGCGGGTGCTCCCGCCGGTGGTCGATCCGCAGGGCGCACCCGACCCGCGCGATCCGTCCAGCCCCACCGGACGTTCACGTCGTGGCCTCGCCGAGCCGCGCACCGAGAGCATCCGACGGGAAGACCTCCCGCAGCGGCCGCCGGTACGGCCGTCCGGCCCCGACAGCGGAACTCGTGCCCGTGACTCCGCTCCGATCCGCCGTCCGTCGGTACCCCCGGTCGGCGGCGACCAGACCGGCCGCAGCCCGGTCCCACCGGTCCGATCGTCGGGCCGGATCCCTCGCCAGCCGGGCCCACCCGGAACCGCACCCCGCCGACCTGGAGGACCCGTTGACTGACCCTGCCGCCCCCGTGATCGTTCCCGCCGGTGGGCGCCAGCGGTTGGCCGAGTTGGTGAAAGAGCTTGCGGTGGTGCACGGCAAGGTCACGCTGTCGTCCGGTGCCGAAGCCGACTACTACGTCGATCTGCGCCGCGCCACCCTGCACCACGAGGCCTCCCCGCTCATCGGCGCTCTCCTGCGTGAGCTGACCGCCGACTGGGATTACGTTGCGGCCGGCGGACTCACGCTGGGCGCAGACCCGGTGGCCACCGCGATCATGCATGCCGCCGGCCGTCCCATCAATTCATTTGTGGTCCGCAAGTCTGCCAAAGCGCATGGCATGCAACGACAGATCGAAGGCCCCGACATCGTAGGGCAGCGGGTGCTGGTTGTGGAAGACACGACCACCACCGGCAACTCGCCGCTGACCGCCGTCCGCGCACTGCGCGACGCGGGCGCGATCGTGGTGGGTGTGGCGACCGTGGTCGACCGCAACACCGGCGCCGACGCGATCATCGGCGCCGAGGGTGTGGAATACCGGTCGCTCCTGGGTCTTAGTGACATCGGTCTGGCCTGAGTGACCGAGGAAGCCGGCCCGACGGAGTGGGGCGAACCGCAAGTCGGAGTCGGCCCCTGGACCGACGAACACGGCACCGAACCACCCGCGGATCCGCGTTACGACCCGGAATTGCTCGCCGCCGGTGATCGGCGCAATGTGGTTGACGCGTACCGCTATTGGACGCGCGAGGCGATTGTTGCCGATCTGGACACCCGCCGGCATCCGTTTCATGTGGCCATCGAGAACTTCGGTCATGACGGCAACATCGGCACGGTGGTCCGAACGGCCAACGCGTTCATGGCCGAAGCCGTTCACATCGTCGGACGGCGCCGGTGGAACCGGCGCGGCGCGATGGTGACGGACCGTTATCAGCATGTGCTGCACCATGAGTCGGTACACGATTTGATGGTCTGGGCTCGCGAGAACGGGCTGTCGGTGGTTGCCGTCGACAACACCCCGGGCTCCGTCCCGCTCGAAACGGCTGACCTACCACGGGAATGTGTGCTGCTGTTCGGTCAAGAAGGGCCCGGTGTCAGTGCCGATGCGCAGGAGCAGGCCGACCTGACCGTGTCGATCGCACAATTCGGATCGACCCGATCCATCAACGCCGGTGTTGCGGCCGGTATTGCCATGCATGCCTGGATCAGCCGGCACGCCGATCTCGACCAGGCGTGGTGAACGGAAACCGGCCCTGAGATCAGCACAATAGTGAGGAGCTATGGCCGAATATCCCTCGGCGCCCCGCTGTTCACCAGTTTTCAGGGCCGATCCGGGCCTCGACTCAGTAGGGCAGGCGGACTCAGTAGATGTAGTCGTCGCCGCTGGCGCGCACGGTGATGTCGCTGATGCTGATGCCCCACGGCTGATCAATTACGTAGACAACCGATTTCGCGAGCTCGGTCGGCGTCATCGCCCAGTCGAGGGCCGGTTCGATGCGGTCGGCGTCCGTCGGGACAGGAGAGCGGTCGAGCGGGCCGTACGGCTTCAGCAGGTCCGAACTCAGATGCACCAGGTGGTCGAAGGCGAAGACGTTGCTCAACTCGGCCGGATGGTAGGTACCCAGGTCTGCGAGAACTGTTGCAGTTCACCGGTTCCCGGCTGGCCAGGTTCAAGGTTCCCCGCCGGGTTGTGTTCGTCGACAGCCTGCCGCGGACACCCACCGGCAAACTCGTCAAGCGCGACCTGAAGGATCAGCTCGTCGGCTGACCCCGAACTCGGTCAGGGTGATTCGGTGAGGTCGGAGCGTAGAGACCGCAGGGTTGCCTCGTCGATGCCCAATCCCTTCATGAAGTAGCCCTCGATGTCACCGTATTCGCTGCGCATCTCGTCGAAAGCGGCATCGAGATAGGCCTTGTCGACCCCGAGCACCGGCGGCAGGACCTCGGGGTCACCGCCGGCTTCCTCGAACTTGGCGAATGCCGGATGCAGCGCAGGCAGCAGCTGATCGTTGGTGAGCAGGTAGTCCCGGTACACATCCTCCTCGGCGACACCGAGAAGCGTGAGCAGTGATGCTGCCGCCCAACCGGTCCGGTCCTTGCCCGTGGTGCAGTGAAACAGCGCGGGGCGTTGCTCGGCGCCGGCCAGACCGAGGAACAGTGCCTTGTACGCCGTCACCGCGCTGGGCAACGTCACGATCTGGCGATAGGTGTCGGCCATCAGGCGAAACCCTTGTCCGTCGCGAAGGCGTTCGCTGAGTTCGGTCACCGCCGAGGCGTCGGTGAACAACGACCCCAGGTTGGCCGGCACCGCCGTGGACGAGTCTGCGAGCACGTCGAGGGGCAGACCGATCACCCCGTCCAGATGTGGGTCCGGCGCAGCGGACCGTTCTGCCGCCGTGCGCAAGTCGTAGACAGTCCTGATTCCGAGCCGATCGAAAGCGGGCCGCCCACTGTCGCCGAGGCGATACAACTCGGTGGAGCGGTAGACGGTCGAAGGTCTCACCCGAGCGCCGCCGGTTGTTGTCCAGCCGCCGAGATCACGCAGATTGGGAACGCCTGCGACCGTCAAAGGATGACCCGCCGTGGTGTCGGTCATGTCGTAACTCCTGCATACGTAGTTCGCCTCTGGCTCACTGCCCGAGACCGGGGACGGGATTCTTGTTACCCGTAAGGTGCCGACGCCGGATCCGGCGACGATCGGGACCTTCGCTGATCGACACTAGCCGGGTTCGGCGGGGCGGGTGGATCATTGTGTATGCGCTCGCACCCTTACCCGCTGCGGTTTTGCCCAGCCTGTTTGAATGACTTCGGATCGTCGTGACCTGATGCGGACCCACGACGATTCCGGTTGTGGGTGTGCGCGTCACCTGCAGGTCTGTTGGGACTTGATCAATCAGGGGCGCACCTGAGAAAAGACGGAGATGAACGAGTTTCCCGAGCAGTCGTCGACCCGGGCGTCATCCGGCGACGATCCGACCGACGTCGACGTCAACAAGAGGGCTTCGACCGACGCCGAAGCGGCTGACCGAGAGCACGCAGTTGAGCCCTCGGACGACTCCCCGTCCCCGGGCCAGGCCGGCGGCGAGGAACCACAGAAGGAGAGGTTTCATCGAATTCGGGGGTGGCTCAGCAAGTTCGAGCCCGTCGGACTGGTGGTCGGGCTGGTCTTCTACGCCTGGTCGATGTCACCCTCGCTCCTGCCGCGTCAGTGGAACCTACAGGCGGTCGCGACCGGTATCAGCGTGGCGATCGGCTACGGCATCGGAGTTCTGTTCGTCTGGATCTTCCGCAAGTGCGGCCTGACCCGCGAGTGGTCGCCGCAGTGGAAGCGCATCGGGTGGTATGGGATGGCGCTGGCCGCGCTGATCGTGTTGCCCCTCTTCATTTTCCTGGGCTCGTGGTGGCAGGACATCACCCGCGAACTGGTCGGGATCGAGCCCGGCAGCAACTGGGACTACATCGGAGTGTTCTTTGTTGGTCTCGTGGTCTTTTTTGTCTGTCTGTACCTCGGCCGTGGTCTCCGTGCGCTGGCACACCTCTTCAATCGACTGGTCGGCCGATTCCTCCCCGGCCCGGTGGCGATCGGGATCAGCGTCGCGGTGGTCGCGGTGGTGTTCCTCCTCGCGGTCGACGGTCTGGTGACCACCGGTGTCACCCGCATCGCCAATGGGTCGGCCAAGGTGGCGGACGAGGGCACCGCGGACGGCGTGGTGCAGCCGACCGAGCCCGAGCGTTCGGGTTCCCCCGAATCGTTGGAGACCTGGGACTCGTTGGGCCGCGAGGGGCGGACCTTTGTGGACGGTGGGCCGCGTCAGCAGCAGATCGCCGAGGTGACCGGACAGCCGGCGCAGGCGCCGATCCGGGTGTACGCCGGTCGCGCATCGGTTGACGACAGCGGATTCGAAGAGGGCCAGGCGACGGTGAACGCACTCGCCGAAGGTGTGGTGGCCGAACTGGATCGAACCGACGCATTCAGCCGCGAGTACCTCGCCGTGGTCACCACCACCGGACGAGGCTGGGTCAATCAGGATGTCGCGTCTTCACTGGAATACCTCGCGGGTGGCAACTCGGCGATCGCAGCCATGCAGTACTCCTTCCTGCCCAGCCCACTGGCGTTCATCGCGGACCGCGAAACGCCGCGTCTGGCCGGCCGGGCCTTGTTCGAGGCGGTATACGAGCGCTGGAGCAGTTTTCCCGAGAACGATCGGCCAAAACTCCTGGTGTTCGGAGAATCGCTCGGATCCTACGGTGGACAGGATGCGTTCTCCGGCGCTCAGGACATGCTCGCCCGAACTGATGGCGCGCTGTTTGTCGGAACCCCCAACTTCACCGAACAGTGGCGGCAGATCACCGATTCTCGTGATCCCGGCAGCCCCGAGATCCAGCCCGTTATCTACGGCGGGCAGAACGTACGGTTCGCCTCATCACCCGACGATCTGAATCCGCCGCAGTTGGGGCCGTGGGAGACGCCGCGGATCGTCTACTGGCAGCACCCCAGCGACCCCATCGTGTGGTGGTCACCGGATCTGTTGCTGCACAAGCCCGATTGGCTCGAGGAACCACGCGGGGATGATGTCGACAAGGGCATGACATGGATTCCGTTCGTGACGTTCTGGCAGGTCACCCTCGACCAGGTGTTCTCGACCGATGTACCGAACGGCCACGGGCACTCATACGGCCCCGAAGCCGTGTACTTCTGGAACCAGATCCTCGACCTGAACGATCAGGAACTCTCGGACCGGATCTTCGAAGCCGGTGACCAGGCGTCCCCCTGAGCAGTACCTGAGGGCAATATGCCCTCGGTGACCCGTGAGGGGGACGACAGGGACCGTGCTGAGCAGACCCGGTCAGCGAGTGGTGTCGAAGGGTTCGGTCGCCGGATCGGCGGTCGGATCGGCGGCCGGCTCTTTGACGTCACGCCGGCGCCAGCGCTTGTAGATCTCGCTGAGGATCGGCAGCACCGAGACGAACACGATGAGCAAGAAGATGTAGTCGATGTTGTCCTGGATGAACGAGATCTGTCCGAGCCAGAAGCCGAGCAGGGTCACACCCACACCCCACAAGATCGCGCCGACGATGTTGTAGAGGAGGAACGTCGAGTAGCGCATCCGCGCGGCGCCGGCCACCAGCGGCGCGAAGGTGCGCACGATCGGGACAAAACGGGCCAGGACGATGGTGATGGGACCGTGCTTCTCGAAGAACTCGTGGGCTTCGTCGATGTACTTCTTCTTCAGGACCCTCGCATCGGTTTTGAAGAGCGAATAACCGAAGCGGTTGCCGAGGAAGTAACCCACCTGGTCGCCGAGGAATGCGGCGATGGGGATGGTGACCAGCAGCACCCAGAGCGGGGCAAACGGCTCGATCTCATCGGATTTTGCGGCCACGATCAGGCCGGCGGTGAACAGAAGTGAGTCGCCCGGCAGCAGCGGGAACAGCAGCCCCGATTCGATGAACACGACGAGGAGCAATCCGCCCAACATCCATGTCCCGAACGAGTTGAGCAGGTTGACCGGGTCCAGGAACCCAGGCAACAGGGCCACTTCGGTGGTGGTCTGGGCAAGAAGAGTCTCGATCACAGAAGCCAAGCGTACCGGGTGATCGTCGGCTGAACTCAATCCGGCGGGTCCGGGAGCGGCAGGGCAGGCGTGCACTTGACATACTTGTCCCGAGACATAATCGAAACTGCAGCTCTGGAGGACCTATGCCCATCGCAACCCCCGAACAATATGCGCAGATGCTCAACGCGGCGAAAGAAGGCGGGTTCGCCTTCCCCGCGATCAACTGCACCTCGTCGAACAGCATCAATGCCGCGATCAAGGGATTCGCCGACGCCGGCAGTGACGGAATCATCCAGTTCTCGACCGGTGGTGCCGAGTTCGGTTCGGGCCTGGGCATCAAGGACATGGTCACCGGCGCCGTTGCGCTCGCCGAGTTCGCTCACGTTGTCGCCGAGAAGTACAACGTGCTGGTCGCGCTGCACACCGACCACTGCCCCAAGGACAAGCTCGACACCTACGTCCGCCCGCTGATCGAGATCTCACAGGCACGGGTGGACGCCGGCCAGAACCCGCTGTTCCAGTCGCACATGTGGGACGGCAGCGCGGTGCCGCTCGAGGAGAACCTGGAAATCGCCAAGGAACTGCTCGCAAAGGCCGCCGCCGCAAAGATCGTCCTCGAGATCGAGATCGGCGTTGTCGGTGGTGAAGAAGACGGTGTCGAGAACGAGATCAACGACAAACTGTTCACCACCGCCGAAGATTTCGAGGCCACCATCGAGGCACTCGGCGCCGGCGACACCGGCAGCCGCTACCTGCTGGCCGCGACGTTCGGCAACGTCCACGGTGTCTACAAGCCCGGCAACGTCAAGCTGCGTCCCGAGGTCCTCAAGACCGGTCAGGAAGTCGCCGTCAAGAAGCTCGGTCTGTCCGACGACGCCAAGCCGTTCGACTTCGTCTTTCACGGCGGATCGGGCTCGCTCAAGAGCGAGATCGAGGAGTCTCTGAGCTACGGCGTCATCAAGATGAACGTCGACACCGACACCCAGTACGCGTTCACCCGCCCGATCGCCGGTCACATGTTCGCGAATTACGACGGCGTCCTGAAGGTCGACGGCGAGGTCGGCAACAAAAAGGTCTACGACCCGCGCAACTACCTGAAGAAGGCAGAAGCGTCGATGAGCGAGCGTGTTGTCGAGGCCTGCAACGACCTCAAGTCGACGGGCAAGTCGATCCTGGGCTGACACACCCCGGCTTCACCCGGCGATCAGAGCATCAGTCCGACAAGGACTGCGAGCGCCAGCAAGACCAACGCAGCGGCTGCACACACGACCGAGGTATCCACCCGGCGGTGCGGCCGCTGCGTCGTTGTGGTCATCCGAACCGCAGCGGGTTCGACGCCGGTTGGCCGATAGGCCGACGGTGGGTTCGGTCGACCGCCCGGATACGGCTGGGCGAGATATGCCGGTGTGGGCTCGGGCCGGGAGTAACCGGGCCGGGCGTGATTGGGCTGGGCCGGATAGGGCGTCGCCGAATAGGCGGGCGGTGGGGAATAGGCGCCGGGGCGCGGCGCCGCCGTCGGTGGTCCGGGGAACCGGGCTGTCGCGGCCGGATTCGGTGCGAGGTTCGGAGTCGGTGGCAGTTGTATCCGACGCCTCGGGATGGCTGGGGCTGCGGGAACCGGGGCGGTGGTGGCGTGGGAGTTGTCCACGTCCGTGCGCCCGGGCTGACCGGCAGCCGATGGCATGGCAGCGGTCGGAGCGTTCACCACGTGGTGGTCGGCGGGCGTATGTACCGATGGCCGATCTGGTGATGAGGGCACCTGAGGAAGCCTAGCTTCGCGGGGCGGAAGGTGTGCGGACGTTCACCGGAGCCATCAGCCCTTGCAGACCTTCCACTCGCCGTCGATCTTGCTCAGCGTCAATGCCACATCGAGTTTCTCGTCGGGTGTTGCGGTCTTGTAGGCGATCACTTCGACCACCGCGCTGTTGCCGTCGTCGACGATCTTCGAAGCCTTGACCCCGTCGACTCCGACGAGCTCGTTGTTGGCCTCCTGCGCACGGTGGTCCGCGGCGAACTCCGAGTCCGACATCGTGGTGAATCGCTGCTGCGCCTCACCACAGGTGATCTCGCGAAGCACGACGATGTTGCCGTCCTGCAATGCGGTGACGTATTCGAGTGCGCGATCGGCGGCGACGTCGGCCGGTGGTGCGTCGGCGTCGTCGCCACCGGCCACCAGGACGAACGCCACGACCACTGCCGCGATGATCACCAGGAGTGCGACCAGTGAGATCCAGAGTCCCTTCCGGGATTTCTTGGGTGTGCTTTCCGGTGGTCGAGTTTGCGGATTGCCGCCAGCTGGAATGTATTGCGGCGCAGCCGGTTCGGCTTTCCAGTTGCCGCCAGGCCGGGCTGGGGGAGGCGTCGCTGCCGCCGCGGCCACGGGAGCGACCTTGCCGATGTTGATCTTCTCGGTGGTGGCGTCCGATCCGGTGTCGATCCGTTCGGTTGCCCTGTCGTCGGCGGGTGACCCTGCGGGTGCGACGACCGCGGGCGGCGGGCCGGGCGTCACCGCAGCGAAGCGGGTGGTGGCCTCGTCGCTGAACTCCGGGGTGGGCGCAGGCGTGGGTGCCGGGTCCTCGGCGACGGGCTGAGCCACTCCGGCGGTGGCCGCGGCATCGGCGTTCTCGGTCCCGGCGTTCTCTGTCGCGGGAGCCTGGGCATCGAGTGCCGGCGTCTCCGGGGCGTCGGTCTCGGGTGCCTCGGTGTCGGGGGCGTCGGCATCAGATGCTTCCGCGGCGGCGGCGGCCGCCGCAGCAGCTTCAGGCGCGAACGAGTCATCCTCTGGAGCTTTGTGTCCGTCGGCGTCGGTTCCGGGAGCGTCGATGTCGGACGCCACGGGGTCTGGAACCTCGTTGACCGGCTCGGCCTCGGCGACTTCGGCTTCGGCGACGTCGGCCCCGACCGCCTGGTTGTCGGCCACTCTGTCGGGGACGACCTCGTCTGGGGTCACGTCGTCACGGACCACGTTGTCCTCGACTGCCGGCGTGGCGGCTTCGGCCGGATCGTCGGTGCCAGGGGTTTCGTCCGCGCCGGCTTCGGTGGCTTCGGCGGTGGCTGGTTCGTCGGCCGGGTTTTCTGCGGCCGGGGTTTCGGTGGCGACCGGTTCGGTGTCGTCCGCAGCCGGCGTTTCGGTGTCTGCTGATTGCGCCTCGGGAGTCCCGGTGTTCGTCACCTCCGCCGGGGCTTCTGCCTGTTGCGTCGAGATCGGCTTGGTGAGCCCGGCGTCGGTGTCGTGCGAAGGGGCGGGGGTGTCGGGGGTGTCCTGCGAAGGAGCGACAGTCGACTCGACGGCAGGCTCGGCCGGTGGCTGATCGACCTGCTGCGGGCGTCGCTCGAGGCGGTTCGGTGGCTCGGTCGGTGCCACCGGTTCGTACCGCTCCTCGCGACGTTTCCGGAACGTCGAAAACGTCCGGTTCACAAAAGAATTACCCTCATCGTCAGGATGTGACATCCACCCAGCCCTGTCCCTAGACCGACAACTGATTTCAGCGCGCAGAGGCCGGTCGACAACTGGATCACGAAATACCCCCGCGCAGCGCTGCGCCCACCCTATCGAACCGGCAGGGAGGTGGACGGGTCGACCGGTTCTGAAGCAGAGCTGCGACAATGAAGCGATGACGTCGTTCGGAGATCTTCTCGGCCCCCAACCCACCCTGTTGACCGGAGATGACGAGGCAGAATCGGACCTGTTGAACGGGGCCGATCCGGCCGCCGTCGCCGCAGCGCATCCCACCGCCTCGATCGCCTGGGCCTATCTGGCCGAGGCATCCATCAACGAGGGCGCAACCATCACCGCCTACGCCTATGCGCGCACCGGCTATCACCGCGGACTCGACCAGCTGCGCCGCCACGGGTGGAAGGGATTCGGTCCGGTGCCGTGGCGCCACGAGCCGAACCAGGGATTCCTGCGTTGCGTCGGAGTCCTGGCCCGCGCGGCACAGACGATCGGCGAGGAAGACGAGTACCTCCGTTGTCTCGACCTGCTGAACGACAGTGACCCCGCAGCCGCCGGCGAGCTCGGGCTCGCCTGACCATGACGGCAAGCGGGGGCGTCGGCTGATCGACCGGATCCGGATCGATCGCAGTCGGGTCCCCGCACGCCTTCGCGCGCCCCTGCACCGCTTGCGGGTGTCGATCGTGCCGGTGCTGCAATGTGCGTTGGGCGCGGGTCTGGCGTGGTTGATCGCCACCGAGGTCTTCGGGCACAAGCAGCCGTTCTTCGCGCCGATCGCCGCGGTCATCTCGCTGGGCCTGTCGGCGGGCCGACGACAGCGTCGTGCGCTCGAGGTGGCCTTCGGTGTCACCGTGGGAGTCGCGGTCGGCGACCTCATCATCTCGGTGATCGGGTCGGGCACGTGGCAGATCATGGTCGTTGTCGCAATCGCGATGTCGGCGGCAGTCCTTCTCGACAAGGGTCCGCTGGTTCCCATGCAGGCGGCGAGTTCCGCGGTGTTGGTCGCAACCCTGCTGCCGCCCGGCGGAATCGAAGGATTCAACCGGATGATCGACGCGTTCACCGGTGGAGTGGTGGCGATCGCTGTCATCGCGTTGATGCCGACACATCCGGTGTTGCGGGCCCGCAGCGACGCCGCCGCCGTGCTCGCCACGACCGCCGATGTCCTGTCGGACGTTGCAGCCGGTCTGCGCGCGATGGACACCGATCGTGTGCGGTCGGCACTCGAACGTGCACGCGGAACCCAGTCCGGAATCGACGAGATGCGGTCGGACATCTCCGGGGGTGAGGAGATCAGCAAGATCTCACCGCTGCACTGGGCAAATCATTCCCGTTTCGATCGGGTGGCGGCGGTGGCCGACCCACTCGACAACGCGGTCCGCAATGTCCGGGTGCTTGCCCGTCGTGCCGCCGGGGCCGTCGACAACGACGATCGGATCCAACCCCAGATCATCGAGTTGGTGGCCGACCTCGGACACGCCTGTTACGTGCTCAACGACATGATGCTCGCCGATCCGGGACAGTCGCCGGATCAGGCCGAGGGAGCGCGGGTACTGCGGAGCATCGCCAGGCGGTCGGGCAAAGGTCTGGTCGCCGACAGTGGGCTCACCGAGACCGTGATCCTGGCGCAGGTCAGGTCGACTCTGGTCGATCTGTTGATGGTCTGCGGTCTGACGCGGGTGTCGGCCCTCGCCACCTTGCGGTGATCTCCCGCGCTTGCAACACATGCATGATCGTGCATATATTGGGATTCGGCTGATCAAGCCGCATTCGTCGACTGGAGGGACCTTTCGTGGGCCACTCGCACAGCCATTCCGGCCATGGCCACGCACCTGCGATGCCGGGGCAGCAACGCAGGATCTGGCCCATGGTCGTCGGCGCCGTCATCATCTCGGTGTTCTTCGTCCTGGAGATCACCGTCGGCGTGATGGTGAACTCGCTGGCACTGATAGCCGATGCCGGGCACATGCTCACCGATGTCGTTGCGATGCTGATGGGACTCGGGGCACTCCTGCTGGCCCGCCACGGCGCTGCAGACGACGTGAAGACGTTCGGCTGGCATCGCGCCGAGGTGTTCACCGCCATCGCCAACGCAATCCTGCTCCTGGGTGTCGCGGCCTACGTCCTCTACGAGGCCATCGAGCGCATCGGAACCGATCCGCACGTCCCCGGCCTGACGCTGGTGATCGTCGCCCTGGTCGGCCTGGCCGCCAACATCGTTGTGATGCTGCTGCTCCGCAGTGACTCCAAGGGGAGCATCGCGGTGCGGGGTGCGTACATGGAAGTCCTCGCCGACGCGGTGGGTTCGGTGGGCGTCCTGATCGCCGGCATCGTCACGATGACCACGAACTGGCCGTACGCCGACCTCGTCGTCGCCGTCCTGATCGCGCTCTGGGTGGCGCCGCGGGCAGTTCGGCTGGCCCTCGATGCCCTGCGCATCCTGGCGCAGCAGGCGCCGCAACATGTTGACGTGGACAGGATCCGGGGAGAACTCGTCGACATCGACGGTGTCACCGACGTCCACGACCTGCACGTGTGGACCTTGACAACCGGCATGGATGTGGCGACCGTGCACGTGACCGCCACCTCCGACAACGCCGCCGTCCTGGTGGCGGCACGCGAAGTACTCGAAGCCCACGGGCTCGACCACGCCACGATTCAGGTCGACCCGGCCGGCATGCAGGAGGACTGCCACAAGAAGATCACCTGGTAGCCCCGGAACGTCCGGTTTTGGTGGCTATTGGTGAGCAAAACCCAGGTGAGCGGCGCCAAAAGCCACCAGAATTGGGAGTCGCTACCGCCAGAAGACGAAGAGCTGCCAGCCCCATGAGGCCAATGCTCGGTCTGCGCCGCCCAATTCGAAGATCCCGTAGACGATGTCGAAGAAGATCCGGTTCAGTGTAGGGATGAACAGCAGGACGAAGATCAGTAGAAACCCGTACGGCGCAATCGGTTCCACCGAACGTCTCGTCTGGTCGGACAGGTGCGGCTCGATGATCCCGTAACCGTCGAGGCCGGGGATCGGGAGCAGATTCAGCAGGGCAGCGGTGATCTGGAGGACGGCCAGCATCGACAGCGCCGACCAGAAGTTGAGCTCGGGCAGCAGCGCGAACAGATCCTGGCTGCCGATCACCACCAGCAGAACCCCGCCCAGCACGATGTTCGTCAACGGTCCCGCGGCCGAGACTCCGCTGCGTTGGGCTTTCGTGAATCCCGACTGGTTGACGTACACCGCGCCACCGGGAAAACCGATGCCGCCCAAGATGATGAACAGCAGCGGCAAGACCAGTGACAGCCCCGGATGTGCGTACTTGAGGGGATTGAGCGTCAGATAACCCCGCAGTTCGGCTCCGTGGTCGCCGAACTTGAATGCGGTTACCGCATGGGCGAACTCGTGCAGGCACAGCGAGATGACCCAGCCGCCCATCACCATCAGCAACGCGCCGAAGATGGCCGTCGGTGTGCGTTCGCCGCCGGCGTTCCACAGGATCACCGCGCCGATGGCCGTGGCCGCGACAACGGCGAGGAATACCGGTCCGGGCCGGACGGCACGGGCCACGGCGCCCATGGTTCCCGGGGTCACGGCCGCACCAGATGCCAGTTCTGCTGATTGCGGTAGAACGTCGACCGTTTTGTCGGACGTGGGGCGGTGATGCCGTCGCGCTCGACGATCAGCTGCGTCGCACCGGTCTGGGCGGCCCGGCCGGCATGCCAGCGCGAACGGAAACGTTTGTCCAGACGTGCCCGCACACCGGGCATCTCGGCGATCGGTTCGACGATCACCGCCTTGGCCTTACCGCGGAAAAGCAGTGTGCTGTCCACGTAGCTCTCGCCGTCCAGGTCGCCGTCGATGCCGCGCTGCCGGGCCGCGCCGAGCAGGACGATTGCCATGTCGTCGCGGATCAGCGGAACCTCGGCGGCCGATCCCTCCGTTGCCAGCACGGCCGCGGCCGAACCGGTCGGCAGTCCGTAGACGCCGGAGGCCGGGGTCGCGAACGGCAGGACGAGAGCGACCTCGACGTCGAGCCGCTCCATCAGCATCAACCGGCCGATGACCGCGGCGCAGAACGCGTCCGGCAGATCCGGCCCGGCGACCACGATCAGTCGTTTGACGTGGGGATCGGACAACACCGAAGTGAGGGTGGTGATGATCGGTCCACGCTCGCGGACTGTCCGCGTGCACTTCGGGCCTGCGGGGATCAGCTCGTCCGGCGCGGACTCCTCGGCGATCACCCGTACCTCTGCAGATCGCACCCGGCCCTCGCTCACATTCGGTGGACCCCTGTGTGTCCCACATCTGCTGTCGCATGCCTGCTGTCGCATGCGTTTCCTGCCGCGATCCTACTGATCGGAGGCCGCGGGTGATTTGCGAGCCGTCTGACATGCGGGGGAGGTCCGGTAGCAGATATCCGGTCACGACCAAGTAGGGTTGACCCACGGTTCGGTGTCGCATCTGACGTGCGCCGGCCGGAAGGAGCGCGTAAATGCCTGCGATCGTGCTGATCGGCGCCCAGTGGGGCGATGAAGGTAAAGGTAAAGCCACCGATCTCTTGGGTGGTCGCCTGCAGTGGGTGGTGCGGTATCAGGGCGGAAACAACGCCGGGCACACCGTCGTCCTACCCAACGGCGAAACCTTCGCCCTGCATCTGATCCCGTCCGGGATCCTGACCCCCGGCGTCAAGAACGTCATCGGCAACGGCGTTGTTGTCGATCCCGGGGTGCTGCTGACCGAACTCAGTGGGCTCGAAGACCGGGACGTCGACACCACCGGCCTGCTGATCTCGGCCGACGCCCACCTGCTGATGCCGTACCACGTGGCCATCGACAAGGTGACCGAACGGTTCCTGGGCAACAAGAAGATCGGCACCACGGGACGGGGTATCGGCCCCTGCTATCAGGACAAGATCGCCCGCGTGGGAGTGCGTGTCGCCGACGTGCTCGACGAGAGCATCCTGACCCAGAAGGTCGAGGCCGCGCTCGAGATCAAGAACCAGATCCTCACCAAGATCTACAACCGTCGTGCGCTCGAACCGGCGAAGGTGGTCGAAGAGGTCCTGGGCCAGGCCGACGGTTTCAAGCACCGCATCGCCGACACGCGCCTGCTGCTGAACCAGGCGCTCGAGTCCGGCGAGACCGTGCTGCTCGAAGGTTCGCAGGGCACCCTGCTCGACGTCGACCACGGCACCTACCCGTACGTGACCTCGTCGAACCCGACATCCGGTGGCGCATCGGTCGGTTCGGGCATCGGCCCCACCCGCATCACCACCGTGCTCGGAATCCTCAAGGCGTACACCACGCGTGTGGGATCGGGACCGTTCCCCACCGAACTGTTCGACGAGTGGGGCGCATATCTGGCCAAGACCGGCGGCGAGGTCGGTGTGACCACCGGGCGCGCCCGTCGTTGTGGCTGGTTCGACGCGGTGATCGCGCGGTATGCCACCCGGGTCAACGGAATCACCGACTTCTTCCTGACGAAGCTCGACGTCCTGTCCAGCCTCGACACCATCCCGATCTGTGTCGCCTACGAGGTCGATGGACAGCGGGTGGATGAGATGCCGATGAGCCAGACCGGTTTTCACCACGCCAAGCCGATCTACGAGGAGATGCCCGGCTGGTGGGAAGACATCTCGCATTGCCGGACCTTTGACGACCTGCCCAAGAACGCCCAGGACTACGTGTTGCGTCTCGAGGAACTCTCGGGAGCCCACATCTCGTGCATCGGTGTCGGTCCCGGTCGCGATCAGACGATCGTTCGGCGCGAGATCCTCTGATCCGGGGCCCGTGAGCTCGGTCGACAGATTCACAGATACACCAGGCCGCCGGTCAGCAGATGTTGCTGACCGGCGGCTTTTTGTTTCGCGGCGTGACAATGGACCGCCCGATCTGAGACGATTCTGGAAAACCATCCCGACCCGCAGTCTTGGCGTGATACAAATCACTGACATCAAGCAGTCAGTGTTGACTGTAATCAACGGGGGTTGGGATGAACACGACGATCAACAGTGGGGTGTCGCGGCGGTCGCTGCTGAAGGGGGTCGGTGCTGCGGCCACCGTCACCGGGGCGGCGATGGTGATCCCGTCGTTCGTCGGACCGGAGGCCGCAGGGGTGCCACCGGCCGGCCGGCCGCGGCGGGAGGTCGCTGTCTTCGGTGGTGGCATGTCCGGCCTGACCGTCGCGCACGAGCTGATCGAACGAGGGTTCTCTGTCACCGTCTACGAGCCGGCCCACCTCGGCGGCAAGGCCCGCAGTATGGACGCGCCGGGCCCGGTGTCCGGCGGCCGTCAGGCCTTGCCCGGTGAACACGGCTTCCGCTTCTTTCCCGGCTGCTATCAGCATGTGCCCGACACGATGTCGCGCATCCCGGTTGCCGGCGGCTCGAATGTGCGCGATGCCCACCTGATCAACGTCGAGGGCGCCGTCATCGTCTTCGACGAACCCGGCTACGCGCCGGTGATCGCGCCGCAGTCGATCGAGGGGATGATCGAACATGCCGGTGCCGTCACCGATTTGGAGAACTTGCGCAGCGCCCTGATGACCGGGCTGACGCTCACCGGCGACATCCCGCCTGCCGAACTCGCCTACTTCGTAGGCCGTGAACTCATCATCGCCACGAGCTGCGAAGAGCGCCGGATCGGGCAGTGGGAGAAGCAATCGTGGATGGAGTTCGTCAAGGCAAAGGGTAAGTCGAGTTCGTACCAGAAGTATCTGGTCAGTGCGCTCACGCGAGCGACCGTCGCGGCCAAGCCGGATATGGGCTCGGCACGCACGATCGGACAGATCGGGTTGGCGCTGGCCACCTCGGCCACCGGGCTGATCGGGCAATACGACGCGACCCTCGTCAGCGGTGGGGTCGACCGAATCCTCAACGCTCCCACCAATCATGCCTGGATCGATCCGTGGGTCGAATACCTGAAGAG
Source organism: Williamsia sp. (assembly GCF_036566845.1). Taxonomy (GTDB): domain Bacteria; phylum Actinomycetota; class Actinomycetes; order Mycobacteriales; family Mycobacteriaceae; genus Williamsia. The sequence continues at coordinate 25,469 of NZ_DATCVM010000109.1, read as the reverse complement.
TCGCGGGGTGCGGTTCGTGATGGGGCAAGGGGCAACCGGATTCGATGTCACCGACGGTCGCATCGTCGGTGCGCGCGTCGGTGGTGACGCCGGGGCGTCGTCGGTCACCGCGGACTGGTACGTCGCAGCGATGCCACTGGACCGGCTCAAACCGCTACTCCAGCAACAGATCCTCTCGGCCGCCCCGGAGCTCGAAGGTATCCGGTCGCTGCAGGACGACTGGATGGTCGGCATCCAGTACTACCTGTCGCGCCGATCCGACGTTCCGCCCAGCCACATCGCGGCGCTGGGCACCCCATGGGCCCTGACCGGGCTGTTCCAGGCCTCGCCCTGGGAGGTGGACTTCGGTCGGAAGTACGGCGACGGCACGGTCCACGACTGCCTGTCGGTCGACGTTTCCGACTGGGACACCCCCGGGATCCTGTACCGGAAGACTGCGAAGCAGTGCACGAAAGACGAGATCGCCAGGGAGGTCTGGGCTCAGTTGAGTCGTGCGATGAATCGTGGTGCGACAGCGATCATGCGCGACAGTGAGTTGGTGAGCTGGCACCTCGATCCCGGGATCACGTGGTCGCCCACCGTCTCCAACGCAACGCCGCTGATGGTCAACACCGCCGACTCCTACCGGAACCGGCCGACGGCCGACACCGCGATCGGGAACTTCTTCATCGCCGGCGACCACGTGCGGACCAACATCGACCTCGCAACCATGGAGGGTGCCAACGAATCCGGTCGGCGGGTTGCCAACGCGATCCTGGCCGCAGCCGACAGCGGGGCGGCGTCGGTTCCCGTGCATCCGCTGTGGGAGCTGCCGATTCTTGACCCGTTCAAGCAGGTCGACCGCGACCGCTACCGCGCCGGGCTGCCGCACTTCATGGACGTCTGATGGCGCTAGTATCGTGCCATGACTGGCCGGACCGAACCCATTGCCGGCACAAGCGAACTCGGCATCCGGAGTGCGAAGAGCACGAGGAGCCGCACTCAGATCCTCGATGCGGCAATCGATGTACTCGTGGCCAAGGGCTATGCGCACGCCAGCACGCTGGCGATCCAAGAGGAGGCCGGCGTCTCGCGTGGCAAACTCCTGCACCACTTTCCGTCCCGCGACGACCTCCTGATGGCCGCGGTGCATCACCTGGCCGTGGTCAGGATCGAAGAGCTGCCCATCGCGATCGATTGGCCCGACGACCCGATCGACCGGATCTCGATCGGTGTCGACACCGGATGGTCCACGTTCCATCAGCCCTACTTCGTGGCCTCGATGGAATTGTGGACCGCGGCGCGGACCAACGCGAGACTTCGCAGTGCGCTGCCGCCGGCCGAGAAACAACTCGGCCCCGTTGTCCGTACGGCGGTCGCATCATTTCTCGGTCCGGCACTGACCTCGGCTCCGCGTTACGGCGAGCTCTATCCGATCCTGCTATCGAGCATGCGGGGTGCGGCGGTCACCTATCTGCTCGATCGTCGCGACCCCTTGGAGGATCCGCATCTACCGCTGTGGAAACAGCTGACCGCGGAGTACCTGCTCGACACTTGACGGCCGTGGTCGTCCGACTTTCGAAAATGCGCAAAACGCGACTAACGCACTCAAGCGTGACTGTGATCGCGTGGCGGCCAAGACTCTTGATGTAACGGAGATCACTCCGCGTTCATCGCCGGTCAACCGAGAGCAGTGTCGTCATGTTAGTAGCCTTGGGCCTCCTGATGGTGGCCACGTTCATGGTCCTGATCATCACCAAACGTTCGACCCCGGTGGTGGCGTTGATCCTGGTGCCGGTGGCCTTCGGGTTGTTCGCCGGTGCCGGACTCGGAATCAGTGACATGATCACCGACGGTATCGAGGACCTCGCGCCGACCGCCGCGATGCTCTTCTTCGCGATCATCTACTTCGGGATCATGATCGATGTCGGATTGTTCGACCCCATCGTGCGCGGTGTGGTGCGAGCGGTGCGGGCAGATCCGGCGAGACTTGTTGTCGGGACCGCGTTGCTCGCGATGGTGGTCTCGCTCGACGGCGACGGGTCGACAACCTTCATCATCGTGACGTCCGCGCTGCTTCCGCTCTACCTCAAACTCGGTGTGAGCCCGGTGGTCCTGACCGTGACCGCGGGCCTGGCCAACGGCACCCTCAACATCCTGCCGTGGGGCGGTCCGACCGCACGTGCTGCTGCGGCGCTGGGGATTTCGCCGTCGGAGGTCTTTGTCCCGATGATCCCGTCCCTCGTGGTGGGCCTGGTGATGGTGCTCTTGTTCGCCTATCACCTCGGTGTGCTCGAACGTCGTCGGATCGGATCCATCACGATCCGGGAATCGGTTCTCGTCGGCAGTCGTGACACGGTGACGGTCTCGGGCGGAACAGGATCTGGTGGAACAGGAGCTGGTGGACCAGAGGCCGGAACGGGATCGGGTGGAAATGGCGCTGATGAGTCCGGTGGGGGAACGGCATTCGGCGGAGTACTTGATCCGGGCCGAACCACTTTGCGGCCGAAGCTCTTCTGGGTCAATGCTGCGCTGACCGTCGGTCTGCTCGCGGTGCTGGGCATGGATGTCATCGCGATACCCGTGCTGTTCATGGTGGCTGCAGCGATCGCCCTCGTCATCAACTTCCCCCACGTCAAAGGCCAGCAGGAAGCCATCACACGCCACTCCTCCAGCATCGTCTCGGTGGTTGCGATGGTCCTTGCCGCGGCCGTGTTGACCGGGGTCTTCGCTGGTACCGGGATGGTCGAGGCGATCGCGCAGTGGCTCACCTCAGCGCTTCCGGAGTCGATGGGACCTCATCTCGCGGTGGTCACCGGACTGCTGTCGATGCCGCTGACGTTCCTGATGAGCAACGACGCGTTCTACTTCGGTGTGCTGCCGGTCCTCTCGGAGACGGCCGCGGCCTACGGCATCGATTCGGCGGAGATGGCGCGGGCCTCGATCACCGGCCAGACCGTGCACATGCAGAGTCCGCTGGTGCCGGCCATCTTGTTGCTGGTGTCCCTCGCGGGAGTTTCGCTGGCAGACCACCACAAAAAGGTACTCTGGCGCGCCGTGGCGGTGTCGGTGGCGATGTTGGTGGTCGGAGTCGCGGTGGGATCGATTCCATTCTGATCGCACGGAACTAGTGCCCCGAGTCGAAAGTCCTTTTGCAGTCTCCGGCGTTCGATTGCCGCCTGGCTACGTTGTCGTCGGTCGATATAGCTCCGCTATGTCTCCCTCCTCCGCCTTGCCAGAGCGCAATCGCTCCACCGGATACTCGCAAGAGACTTTCGACTCGCGACACTAGGCTGACGAGATGCGGCTACGCAGCCAGGTGCTCCTCCTGCAGATGGTGGTCCTCGCCGTCAGCCTCGGCCTGGGATTCGGGTTGGTGATCTCCGGCAGTACGAGCCGGCTTCGGGATGAGTACGCCCAACGCGCCCTCGCGATCGCCCGATCGGTTGCAACGGACGATCAGGTGCAGGCCGAGGTCGAGGGCCTGGGAGGTGCGCCAGTCCGGTCGGAGTTGGAAGCCGGCGCCCTGCAACGGCAGGCCGCCGAGGTCGCCGAACGCACCGGGGCACTGTTTGTTGTGATCGGCAACGACGAGGGGCTGCGTCTGGCCCACCCCGATCCCGACGAACTGGGCAAACCCCTCAGCACCGATCCGTCGGAGGCGCTGAGCGGCGACGAGGACCTCGCCACCGACAGTGGCACCCTGGGCGAGTCGGTTCGCGCGAAGGTGCCGGTGTATTCGCTCGACGGCGACCGGGTGGTCGGGCTCGTCAGCGTCGGCATCTCGACCGAGCAGGTTCGCGAGGACGTCAGGCGGGACCTGCTGGCGCTTGCGGGTATCGCCGCCGGTGCGCTGTTCGTGGGGGCGATCGGTTCGATGTTGCTGGCCAGGCGCTGGCGTCGACTGACGTTGGGTCTGGAACCCGATCAGCTGGCCGAACTCGTCCGGGAGCAAGGCGCGGTGCTGCACTCGATCTCCGAAGGTGTGGTCGCGATCGACGGTGATTCCGTGGTCCGGGTGATCAACGACAGAGCCCGCGAACTGCTGGCCATCACCGCTGACGTCGGTGCGAAGGTCGACGAAATCGGCTTGACCGCGAGGGTTTTGGAAGTCGCGCGAACGCCGGTGTCCGACCCGCGATCGGCCACCGTCGGCGACCGCATCGTCCTGGTCAGCTCACATCCGGTCCGCCGCGACAACCGCGACCTCGGAATGGTGCTGTCGGTGGTCGACCGCACCGACGTCGAATCGCTGACCCGCCAGGTCGACTCGATCAAGGCCATGAGCGACGCCCTGCGGGCCTCGCGTCACGAGTCCGCCAATCAGATGCACCTGATCGCGGGGTTGCTGCGACAAGGCGACAGTGCGAACGCACTAGACTACCTCGACGAGGTGATGGGCACCGGGCCGTACGGCATGGAGATCCCCGGGATCGAGAACATCGGAGAACCTCATCTGCGTGCCTTCATCGATGCCAAAGCCGCCGTCGCGCGTGAACGCGGCGTGCTATTGACGTTGGACGAGCAGACCTACCTTCAAGGCATACTGGTCGAACCCGTGGTGGTCACGACCATCGTCGGCAATCTCATCGACAACGCGATCGAGGCAGTTGCCGGACTGCCGGAAGCCCAGGTGTGCGTGGAGTTGATCAGCGAGGACGAGACACTCCTGGTGACCGTCGCCGACTCGGGCCGGGGCGTAGCGTTCGACGATCCACAGCAGGTGTTCATCGAAGGCGTCACCACCCACGACGACCGGACGGTCCCCGGCGGCCGGGGGATGGGCCTGGCGTTGTCCAGGCTGCTCGCCTGGCAATCGGGCGGTGACCTCTCGCTGGTGGACCGAGGCGGCGGCGTCTCGGCCGACAATCGGCTCGGCGGTGCCGTCTTCCTGGCCCGGCTCCCGCACATGCTCGAAGGGGCGGCGCCATGAGTTCGCCACCACTCGAGGTGCTGATCGTCGACGACGACTTCCGCGTCGCGGCCCTGCACGCGGGTGTTGTCGACGCCGTCGGTGGGCTCGCCGTGGTGGCCCGCGCCGGCAGCATCGCGCAGGCCATGGCGGCGATCTCGGATCATCCGAACATCTCGCTGGCGCTGATCGATGTCCACCTCCCGGACGGCTTCGGCCTCGACCTGCTGGCCCGGATCGATTGCGATGCCTTTGTGCTCAGCGCGGAAACCGACGGCGGAGCGGTCCGCCGGGCGCTGCGGATGGGCGCGCTGACGTACCTGATCAAGCCTTTCGACAACACCGAGCTGGCGCGCCGACTCTCCGCGTACCTGCAGTACCGCCGGATTCTCGCCGAGCCGACCCTCGAGCAGGAAGCCGTCGACGCGGCGCTCGGCGCGCTCCGTTTCGGCCGGGCGTCGCGGGAGATCATCGAAACCGGTTCTCGGACAGAGGAGTTGATCCTGCGGACCTTCGCCGACACGGACACGTCGATGTTCGCCGATGAGGTGTCGGCCGCCGTCGGCATCTCGCCGCCCACCGCCCGACGGCACCTCGCCAACCTGGTGGCATCTGGGAAACTGACGATGCGTCTGCGATACGGGGCGACCGGCCGGCCGAAGCAGGAGTACCGCCGGCATTCCTGAACTCGACCTGACCCCGGACTTGTTCGGGAGTCGTGGCGGGGGCGTAGCGCACCTGGTTGCGCAGGTAGATTGCGGGTGTCGGTGAATCGGGTGTCGGTGGATCGGGAGGGGGTGACGGGTGAGGTTTCCAGGGCAGGAGTCGGATTTCGGTTCGGTGTTGCTGGGCTCGGCAACCGAGACCCCCCGCCGCCAGCGCATCCGGATCCAATTGCTGATCACGGTGTCGGTCCTGACCGCCAACGCGATCGGTGCCGGGATCGCGATCCTGCTGGTGGTGGTCGGGATACCCGAACCGAGTGTCCTCCAACCTGAGCTGTGGTGGGTCAATTACATTGCCGTTCCGGTGTATGTGGCCTTCGCGTTCTGCTTCGGCTGGGCATTCGGGACGGCTCGGGTGCTGCGGCATCTGCGGTGGGCGCTCCGTGATGAGCAGCCCACGCCGGACGAGGCACGGTGGGCGTTGCGGGCGCCGTGGGTCCTGACGCGGATGCAGTTGATGTTGTGGTTCATCGCAGGTGTGTTCTTCACCCTCTGCTACGGCATCCCGGACCCCGAGCTCATCCCGAAGATCGCGCTTGTGGTCGGACTTTCCGGCGCGGTGGTTTCCGCAATCTCGTACCTGCTCGTCGAGTTCGCGCTACGCCCGGTGGCGGCTCAGGCGCTGGAGGCGGGTTATCCGGGCATCAAACGGCGCAGCGGACTGCGGACCCGGGTCATGTTGAGTTGGGTTCTCGGATCGGGTATCCCGATTGTCGGGACGATGCTGGTCGCCTTCTTCTCGGTCCTGCGGGACACCACCACCAAGACCGATGTGTTCGTCGCCGTGACCGTGCTCGGGGTGATCGGCCTGTTCACCGGATTCCTGCTCAACTACCTCAGCATCAGTGCGATCAAGGCGCCCGTCGGATCAGTCCGCCAGGCGATGACCCGGGTCAGTGCCGGCGACAACGACGTCCGGGTGGTGGTCTACGACGGAACCGAATTGGGTGACCTGCAACGGGGTTTCAACCTGATGGTCACCGGACTCGAAGAGCGCGAACGGATGCGAGACCTGTTCGGCAGGCACGTCGGCCGGGACGTCGCCGAAGCGGCGCTGGCCCAGAATCCCGAACTCGGTGGCGCCGAGCGGTTCGTGGGCATCGTGTTCGTCGATGTCATCGGTTCCACCGCGATCGCGGCATCGCGACCGCCCGATGAGGTCGTGGCATTGCTGAACAAGTTCTTCGCGGTGGTCGTCTCGGCGGTTGAATCGCATTCCGGTCTGGTCAACAAGTTTCAGGGTGACGCGGTGCTCGCGGCGTTCGGTGCGCCACTGGAACTGGATGACCCGGCGAGCGCGGCACTGTCCACCGCGCGCGAGATCTCGGTGCGGTTGGCCGGTGAGATCCCCGAGCTCTCCGCCGGGATCGGTGTGGCGTACGGATCGGTGGTGGCCGGAAATGTCGGGGCCATACAGAGATTCGAGTACACGGTCATCGGCGATGCCGTCAACGAGTCGGCACGTCTGAGCGAGTTCGCCAAGCAGGATCCGAGCCGGCCGGTGGCCTCCGGCCGGGCGATCTCATCGGCCACCGACTCGGAGGCCGGGCATTGGTCGCGTGTCGAATCGGTTCTGCTGCGCGGCCGTTCGGAGAGAACCGAGATCTATGTCGCGGCGGTCGACACTGATCACCACACCTCACCGGTGATGAGGTGATGAGGTGAACGAGGGGAAGCGGGCGATGAAGCCGATCCACCGGTCGGCGATGCACCGGCTCGTCAAGCCCGAGGACGTGATGGAACCGGCGCGGTGCCCGGAGTTGGCGCAGGCACCCCTCGATCCGGGCCAGGATCCGGTGTCAGAGACCTCGGGTGACGAGGCGGTCGCCGGCTGCGAGGACTGCGCTGCCGAGGGGGTGCGCCATCCGGCGGCGCTGCGCAGATGCCTGACCTGCGGTCATGTTGCCTGCTGCGACACGAGCCCGCGCCGCCACGCGAGCAGGCATTTCGAGGTGACAGGGCATCCCGTCATCCGCTCGGCGGAGCCCGGTGAGAGCTGGCGCTGGTGCTATATACATGCCCAGATGGCCTGAATCCGCCGCAGTGATCGACCTGATCCGCTCGGACCAGGGTTTCCTTGTGCAATCAGCGGACCCGCAGGGGTTAGCCTTGAACACGTGACCAACAGCAATTCGGAATTCGGCGTCGTCATCAATTCGGTACCGCAGCGCATTGGCACGCCGCTGACACCCGGTGCCACCACGGTGATGCTCCTCGGCGCAGGCGAGTTGGGCAAGGAAGTTGTCATCGCGTTCCAGCGACTCGGTGTCGAAGTGATTGCGGTGGATCGTTACCCCGATGCGCCCGGCCACCAGGTCGCGCATCGTTCCCATGTCATCGACATGACCGACCCGGTCGCGCTGCGCGGGGTGATCGAGGCCGAGCGTCCCGACTTTGTCGTACCCGAGATCGAGGCAATCGCGACCGAGGTGCTCGTCGAGATCCACGAGGAAGGATCCACGGAGGTCATCCCCACGGCGCGGGCGACCGCGCTGACGATGAATCGTGAGGGCATCCGCCGCCTCGCCGACGAGCGACTCGGCCTACCCACTTCGCCCTACGCCTTTGCCGACTCTGCCGATGAGATCCGTGCTGCCACCGCCCGGGTCGGATACCCCTGCGTCGTGAAGCCGGTGATGTCGTCGTCGGGCAAGGGGCAGAGCGTGGTTCGCGGCCCCGACGAGATCGACCGGGCCTGGGACTACGCGGTCGTAGGCGGCCGGGTGAAAGGCGGCCGGGTCATCGTCGAGGGGTTTGTCGACTTCGACTACGAGATCACTCTTCTCACCGTCCGTGCCGTGGATCCGGCGACGGGCAAGTTGGGCACATACTTCTGCGCTCCGATCGGGCACCGGCAACAACAGGGCGACTACGTCGAATCATGGCAGCCGCAACCGATGAGCGAGTCCGCACTCGGCGGTGCCACCTCGGTGGCCGCCCGGATCGCGGCGGCTCTCGGCGACGGCTACCTCGGTGGCCGCGGCATCTTCGGGGTCGAGATGTTCATCAAGGACGACGACGTCTATTTCTCCGAGGTCAGTCCGCGCCCGCACGACACCGGCCTGGTCACCATTGGTACACAGCGGCTTTCGGAGTTCGAGATGCACGCGCGGGCCATCCTGGGACTGCCTGTCGATGTCACACTGGCCTCGCCGGGAGCCTCCGCGGTGATCTACGGCGGGTTGGATGAACCGGCAATCGCATTCGAGAATGTTGCTGCCGCGCTTGCCGTTCCGGAAACCGATATCCGCTTGTTCGGCAAGCCGGAGAGTTTCGCCAGGCGCCGGATGGGCGTGGTGATCGCCACTGCCGACGACGTCGCCACCGCCCGGCAGCGGGCCACGGCGGCGGCGCGCATGGTTCGTCCGGTCAGTACCGTCCGCTCGGTTCCGGCGTCGGATCCTCCCGCGCAGGTGCAGTCGCCGGAGCCGGATACCGCCCCGAACGACGCGGCCCAGACCCGAATCACACGGCGTCCACCGGCCGCGGCGCGGCCCCAATCACCGCCGCCTCCACCCCAGGCCCCAGCTCCCCAGGCTCCCCAATCCCAGTCATCCCAATCACCACCGCCTCCGTCTGCGGCGCAGCGCGCGCCCGTCGGGCTGGGTAAGCCGTCTTCTGCGTCCGACGACAAGCGGTAGCGGAGTCTTCGGGTGCCGTTGACGGGTGAGCTCGTTGTTGCTGCGATCATCTTCATCGGGCTCTGCGGTGTGGTGGTGCCGGTTCTGCCCGGACTGATCCTGATCCTCGGCGCCATCGCGGTGTGGGCGTTTGTGGTCGGCGGCACCGCCTGGCTGGTGTTCGCGATCGCCGCCGGCTTCCTCGGCGCAGCCGCGATCGTCAAGTATCTGGTCGCAAACAAGTCGATGAAGGATTCCGGTGTGCCCGGCCGCACGGTGATCGCGGGCGGGCTCCTCGGGATAGTCGGATTCTTCGTCGTCCCGGTTGTCGGCCTCGTCATCGGGTTCGTCCTCGGCGCATTCCTGGCGGAATGGTGGCGTTGCAAGGACTTACGAGGTGGTTGGAATGGCGCGGTGGCAGCCACCAAGGCCGCCGGGCTGGCGATGATCATCGAACTCGCCGGCGCGCTGTTCGCGGCGTCGCTGTGGCTCGGCGCCGCGTTCGTCTACTAGTGGGTCCGCCGGTACGAGCCTTTATAACGAAATGATAACGACTGCCCTGTAACGTCGCTCTCAGTGAATTCTTGGCTAACGCTCAGGCTGGCATCGCCGATGAACATCAAAAGCCACCTCAACGTGGTCCACCAAAGGAGTGAAGAGATGAAGCAGAAGTTGATTCGCGCTGCCGTCGCCGCAGCTGCAGCTGTCGGCATCGCCGCCGGCAGTGCCATCGCCACCGCCCCGGCGCAGGCTGCCCCCGTGGGTGCGGTCGATCTAGATCTGACCGGCGGCGTGTACTGCTCGTTCGGCAAGCCTGGTGACCCGTGGGTCAACTCGTGGTACATGGTTCGCTGGATGGAGGTCAAGGCCTACGGTGCCGATTTCCCGAACGTGACCCTGCAGGAGTTCAACGGCGCGCAGAAGTTCACGCCGAAACTCAAGAAGAACGAAACACTCCGCATCGAGACCAAATGGTTCGGCTGCTTCCCGAGCTCGATCTCGGGCTACACCATCTCCAGCAACATCGATCCCTTGCAGAACAACATCGGCTACTGGGCCAACGTCCAGCGTCGCGACAACTAGCACCACCAAATTCGCTCCACCTCCCGGCGTTCGCTCCTGTCGCAACAGGAGCACACGCGAGCAGGTGGAGCGAATTTTGGGTTGGGGGCCTCAGCCCTTTTCGACCTTGTGGGGCTCGGAGGCGGCGAACATCTCGTCGCGTTCGACGACTTTGACGCGCTCACGACCTTCGGCGGCTCCGAGTGCGCGTTCGTGCTCGTCGAGGCGGTACCAGCCGTCCCAGGTGGTGTAGGCGACGCTCTTGGCGTCGAGGTATTTCACGATGGCGTCCTCGCCCGGCTCGGCCGGATCGAGGAGCTTGCCTTCGTGCATGTCGTCGAGCAGGCAGTCGACGGTCTCGTTGGCATCGCCCTTGGTGTGGCCGATGAGGCCGACGGGGCCGCGTTTGATCCAGCCGGTGGTGTACATGCCGGTCATGTGTGAGCCCTGGTCGAAGATTCGGCCGGCCTCGTTGGGGATGACCCCGGCCTGGTCGTCGAACGGGATCTGCGGGAGGTTGTCCGACAGGTAACCCACGGCCCGGTAGACCGCGCCGAGTTCCCAGTCGGTGAAGGTGCCGGTGCCCTTGACGTTGCCGGTGCCGTCGAGTTCGGTCCGTTCGGTCCGCAGGCCGACGACTTTGCCGTCTTCGCCGAGGATCTCGGTGGGGGACTCGAAGAAGTGCAGGAACAGCTTGTGTGGGCGGCCCTTGGGGTCGCGGATCGCGTACTGCTCGATGATCGTGGCGACCTGGTCGGTGATCTTTGACGACCGCCGCGCGACCGTGGAGCCCTCGTCGTAGTCGATGTCCTCGGGGTTGACGATCACGTCGATCGTCGGGGAGTGGTCGAGTTCTTTGAGTTCGAGCGGGGTGAACTTGGCCTGTGCGGGGCCGCGGCGTCCGAAGACGTGGACTTCGAGTGCCTTGTTGGCCTTGAGGCCTTCGTAGACGTTGGCCGGGATCTCGGTGGGTAGGAGTTCGTCGCCGGTCTTGGCGAGCACGCGTGCGACGTCGAGGGCGACGTTGCCGACGCCGATGACGGCGACCTTCTCCGCTTCCAGCGGCCAGGTGCGCGGGAAATCGGGGTGTCCGTCGTACCAGGCGACGAACTGTGCGGCGCCGTAGGAACCGTCCAGCTCGATGCCGGGGATCTGCATGACCCGGTCGTCGGTGGCGCCGGTGGAGAAGATCACGGCGTCGTACATCGACTGCAGATCTTCGAGCGCGATGTCGCTGCCGTAGTTGACGTTGCCGATCAACCGGATCTGGGGCTTGTCGAGGACCTTGTGCAAGGCGTTGATGATGCCCTTGATCCGCGGATGGTCGGGGGCCACGCCGTATCGGATCAGGCCGAATGGGGCCGGCATCCGCTCGAACAGGTCGATCGAGACACCACGGTCTTTGGCTTTGTCCGACTTCATCAATGCGTCGGCGGCATAGATACCGGCGGGGCCGGCACCGATGATGGCCACGCGAAGCGGGCGGTTCTGATCGCTCATGAGTCGCAGTTGCTTTCTCGTGCGGATAGTCCAGGCGGACGTCACTGACGCGACCTGGTGTGGCTACTTTCACCCCACGGTAGGCGCTGGACCTGGCCGGAACCAAAAACGGCGGTTTAACGGGCAGTCAAGTAAGGTTTGGCTGCCCAAATATCTCGCCCACCGTCTCACGCTGGTGGCAGCTCGGGCAAATACGGGCGTTAAGCTCGCGGCCATGGCAGGAAGTGACTCCGGAGCCGGCCGCGCGCGGTCGGTGGGGGGCAAAAAGACGGAACCAGAAGTTTTCGACGACGAGCGACGGACGATCTGGCCGTTCCTCGTGGCTGCCACGATCATGGTGGTTGTCCTGATCGCGATCGTTCTCATGCAGGTACTCCGACCGGCTGAGGAACGCCTGACGGACCAGGCGAAGGTGACCCGCGTCGTCAACGACTACTACACGGCGCAGAACGCGATCAACTACACGAGCTACCGCGCCGTCTTCTGTTCCGCCGAGCTGAATTCCGCCGACTTCCCAACCCAGGAAGCGTTCACCAACGAGAACCGGGACGCGCGTGACGCTGACGGCAAGATCGAGGTGAGCAACATCTCGGAGACCGTCGTCAACGGCGATCGAGCAACGGCCAACGTCCACTGGTTCCGGGAACACAAGAGCGAAACCAAGATCACCCCTATTGTTCTCGTCAACGAGGACGGCAATTGGAAGGTTTGCGCATGACATACGCAGGCGACCTGACCCCAGAAGAGGCCTGGAAGATCCTCACCGAGGATCCGACGTCGGTGCTGGTGGACTGTCGGACGCAGGCCGAGTGGAGTTACGTGGGCGTGCCGGACCTGTCGGGTCTTGCCAAGAAGACGGTCTTCGTCGAGTGGGTCAGTTTTCCCGACGGTGCCCGCAACTCCGACTTCGTCGGCGAACTGCGCGCGGCGGGGGTCGCGGACGACCAGCAAGTGGTCTTCCTGTGTCGCTCCGGTCATCGCTCGATCGGGGCCGCCGAGGCCGCGACCGCTGATGGGGTCGCCAAGGCCTACAACGTTCTCGACGGATTCGAAGGCGCCATCGACCCCGCAGGGCATCGCGGTGTAGTCGGATGGAAGGCAACCGGCCTCCCATGGCGCCAATCGTGACCAACGCCACATTCTCGATCAAGGCCGACACCGCGCTATGGAGGATCAGTTGAACGCCAACCTGCCCGAGGGGCTTTCGCCCGACACCCTCGCCGTGCGCGGGGGGCTCATGCGGTCCGGCTTCGAGGAGACCTCCGAAGCGATGTACCTGACCTCGGGGTACGTCTACTCGTCTGCGGCCGCGGCCGAGCGCGCGTTCACCGGTGAGGACGAACGATTCGTCTACTCCCGCTACGGCAACCCGACCGTGGCCATGTTCCAGGAGCGACTCCGTCAGCTCGAGGGCGCTGAGGCGTGCTTCGCCACGGCGAGTGGCATGGCGGCAGTGTTCGTGGCGCTCGGCGCCCTGCTCAAGGCCGGTGACCGGCTGGTGGCGGCACGCAGCCTGTTCGGTTCGTGCTTTGTGGTGTGCAACGAGATCCTTCCGCGCTGGGGTATCGAGACCGTCTTCGTCGACGGTGAAGACCTGCAGCAGTGGGAACAGGCCTTGTCGAAGCCGACCGACGCGGTGTTCTTCGAGACCCCGTCCAACCCGATGCAGACCCTGGTCGACGTGGAACGCGTGTGCGAGCTCGCCCACGCAGCCGGCGCAAAGGTGGTGCTGGACAACGTCTTCGCCACCCCCCTGCTCCAGAGCGGTCTCGAACTCGGCGCCGACGTGATCGTGTACTCGGGCACCAAGCACATCGACGGTCAGGGCCGCGTGATGGGCGGGGCGGTACTGGGCACCAAGGAGTACATCGACGGTCCGGTGCAGACGCTGATGCGCCACACCGGCCCCGCGCTGAGCCCCTTCAATGCCTGGACGTTGCTCAAGGGCCTCGAGACGATGCGCCTTCGGGTGGACCATTCGACGGCCTCGGCCCTGCGCATCGCCGAGTTCCTGGAGGCCGACCCGCGGGTGGCCGCGGTGCGGTACCCGTTCCTCGGATCGCATCCGCAACATGACCTGGCGAAGAAGCAGATGTCGGGTGGCGGCACCGTGGTGACCTTCGAACTCGCCGACAATGGTCCGGTCTCCGGCAAGGCGCGTGCCTTCGAATTGCTCGACGGACTGAAGATCGTCGACATTTCGAACAACCTCGGCGACTCGAAGTCGCTGATCACACACCCTGCCACGACGACGCATCGCGCGATGGGCCCCGAAGGGCGGGCGGCGATCGGTTTGTCCGATTCACTGGTTCGCATCTCGGTGGGACTAGAAGGCGTCGACGATCTGTTGAAAGATCTGGATCAGGCCCTCTGACCCGGCATCGCGAACGGCGCGCCGCCGAACGGTCGCCGGGCACGGGAGATCGGAGCGCACATCCTTCATTCTCTGGCCGATTGGGTCATCTCGATTGTGCAGTCGACACCACCGTGGGCGATATATCTCGTCGTGTTCGGAGTCGTCTATGGCGAGGCCGCGTTGTTGCTCGGGCTGATACTGCCCGGTGAGACGGTGATGCTGGCCGGTTCGGTGGCGGCGGCGATCGGTGACACCAACATCGGATGGCTCATCGTCGGTGCCTGCGTGGCGGCCGTTCTGGGGGACTGGACCGGCTACTGGTTCGGGCGCCGGTCCGGTGACCGCATCACCGGATCGCGGCTCGGTGGCTGGGTCGGGGAGCAACGCTGGGCCCGCGCCGAGGCGCTCATCCGAGATGGTGGCATCGCGACGGTGGTCGGAGCGCGCTGGATCGGATATGTCCGCACGGTGACCCCGTTTGTGGCCGGGATGAGCCAGATGCCGACCCGGCAGTACCTGTTCGCGAACGTCGTCGGCGGTGTCGTCTGGGTGATCGTCGTGTGTGTGACCGGCTATGCGCTCGGTGAGACGGTCGGTGCGAACCTGCTGTTCTACCTGGCCGTCGGTGCCGGTGTCGTGATGCTCGGCTACTTCGCATTTCATTGGTGGCGGAACCGGAGCGGATCACAAAACACCGCTGCCAGCGCGGAATAACATTCACGCCGCGTTTAATGGGCCGCTCGATTGACATGGAAATCAGCGGGGCGGCAATGTTGTTGATGGTGATGAGTGTCAGCGACAAGCCCCGGCTTGCTGACCGGCAACCCTCCTCTCGCGGCGGGGTGCTCCGGGTGACAACCTGGCTGCGGTCTGTTCAGACGGCGGCAAGCGCGGACTCCCCGGAGTCCTGATCGAAGGGATGGCGGGTGACGAGTTCCTCCACCAGCGATTTCAGGGTAGAGATCGCCCGAATTGTGAAGGCCCGCCCGACCGACCGGGTTCTGCCGGTATCCGACCTCGCCGAAGCCGTCGCGCTGGTCTCCGATGCAGCGCCCGGTGACGTCCTGACTCTTGATCTGACCGCCGACCTCGCGTCCGGTGCCCGCCGTGTGGTGCCGGCTCAGATCGATCTGTCGACCACGCTGGCCGCCGTGGACAGTGAACTCGAACGACGGCCGGCCGCACTCCTGATCGTGCCCGCAGTCGCGAAGGCCACCGGCGAAGTGCTGCCATTGGCCGCGTTGGCAGCGATCGCGCACCGGCGCGGTGGACGGATCCTGGTCGACGCGAGCGAGATCCTCGCCCGGCGCGCGGTGAACCTCACCAGCCACGGCATCGACTACCTGGTGTGGTCCGGGCCGTCAGTAGCCGGATCATCGGTGGCCGGACCTGCCGTGGTCGTCGGTCGTGCCGACTGGCTCGCGGACACCCGCGACCCCACCCACGGCGGCACCGCCCTGCCGCTGGCCCGAGACCTGATCCCGGAGCACGGCTATGAATGGGCCGGGCTCCATGAGCAGGCGTTGTCCGATTGGCTTGACGACGAAATCGGTCGGTTTCCCGGTATCCGCCGGCTACAGCTGTGGACCGATGCCCGCGACCGCGTGGGAATCGCCTCACTGGCCGTCGCGGGCCATTCCGAGCCCGTGGCCGTTCGCTGGGATGCCGCAACCGGCATCGAGGATCTCGCCCGGCAACTGAACTCACTCGCAGAGAACGTTCTTGAGCAGGAGAAGTCATGACCGAAGACCGCCGTCCCCACACACCCAGAACTCGTCCCGAGTTGCAGGTTGCCATCGATGGTGACGAACATCCCCTCGCCTGGAGCGGGCCCCGTCCCGCCGAGGCCCGGAGTTCGGTGGTTCGCCGGATCCGTCAGCCGGAACTGCGGGGTGGCATCAAAGAACGTGCTGCGCTGCGGGCGGGCTGGCAGGCCTTGGGCGATGACCCCGCCGACCTGGTAGTGGCGCTGGAGATCGATGTCGTGATCGCCGAGGACGCGGCCGCCGCGCGCGCCGAGCTCATCCGCCTGGGAGAGTCGCGGTTCGGTGACACCGTGCGCTACGTGGGGACCGCCAATGGTCTGCTCACATTGATTCTCGACGTCTACGCCGCGGAGGTCGCCGACGCAGTCATCCTGCGGCCACTCGATCGGGGGCAGGGCTCGGGTTCGGCCCGGCTCATCGCAGACAAGGTGCTGCCCGGGCTGCTGCAGCGGGCCGCCGCAGCCTGATTCACCACGCCCCACGAGGGAGCCTGGCGAGCGGCGTCAGCTCTCGCCGTTCTCCCAGCGATCGATGATCTCTGCGCGGGCCTTCTCCGTCAACGATCCGTACAGCCGTAGCCGGGCCATGCCACCATCCGGGTAGATGTCGAGGCGCGCCTCGGTCATCGGGCGGTCGGCCTCCACCAGGAACCGGTGGCGGGTATCGGGTTGCAGCGCCGTCCGTTTCAAGACCTCGAACCACTCACCGTCGTCGCCGTCTCGGCCGCGGATCATCGCCGACCCCGGCGCATTGCCGAGGAAGTAGCTGGTGTCGAGTTCGGCGAGACCGATCGTCGACTCGCCGGCCAATTTCACCTGCACCCAGTCGTTTCCGTCGTCTCGGCGGCGTGAGGTCTCCCAGCCCTCACCCATCGTGCGGGCTCGGCCGGGCATCAGGAGGTTGTTCGGCGAGCCGTAGAACATGTTGGAGCAGGCGGTGATCAAGCCGCCGTTCTCGAGTGCGGCGAGGTCGAAGTGGCCGTACGACAAGAACTTCGGGTCGGGGGTGCCGCGACCGTGCACCCGGAACCGGGCCACCCCGCCATCGGGATGGATCGAGAGGCGGACGTGGGTGAAGCGTTCTTTGGAATCCACCCGGAACGGGTTGCGGGTGTCGCCGTTGACCGGGACGCGGTCGACGATCGTCTGCCACTTGGTGTTCTGGAGAAGGTCATCCGTGGTCGGAATGCCTTCGGCCGCAGCAGCTTCCACCGAGATGTAAGGCGGGTAGTTGCCGACAAACCAGGACGTGTCGACCACCACGCCGTAGATGACGCCGGGAACGCCGAGGCGGATGATCGCCTGGTCGACACCCGCTTCACGGCGACGCCGGGTTTCCCAGCCGTCGTAGACCTGGCCCTTGTGCCCGAACGTCGCGGGCTGATATTCGGCGTCGGGTGTCTTGATGAGGTTCTCCGACTCTGCGAACAGGTCGTCGTTGGTCCACAGGACGGCTCCGCCGAGGGCGCGTAGAGCGAGGTCGGGCATCGAAGTGAAGTGGGGGCGCGAGTTCGGCGGCGAAGGAGTCACGACATCTGAGGCTAGTGGTCGGGCCGGCGGAGGGCGACTTGGCTACACCGATCTTCTTCGGACCGATGTTGCGGAAGCGCTGTGGCGCGGGCCATACTTTCACGTACCAACTAGTTGTACGCCGAAACTCGTTGAACTCGGGAAGGATCAAGTCGGAGACGATGTCGCGAGACGATCAGATTTCGGACCTCATCGAGGTCCTTGCGAGGCACCTGCGGATCCGTGACCGATTGGCGGTCACCAAGTGGCGAACCGCCGACAAAGTCGTCGAAACCGCGGCGTATCACTGCTTGTTCCGCCTGAACGAGGCTCCGGCGCGCTCCGGAGAACTCGCCGATGCACTCTTCAGCGACCCATCGACGATCAGCCGCCACGTGGCCCATCTGGTCAAACTCGGATACGTCCGCCGCGAAGCCGACCCGAGTGACGGTCGCGCGACGATTCTCGTGGTCACCGAGTCAGGGGCCGAACGGGTGGCCGAACTCAAGACCCGCCGCTCGACAGAGCTGGTGAAGATGCTGTCGGACTGGGACGACAGCGATTTGGACACATTGACCAGGCTGCTCGGCCGCTACGTCGTCGCCGCCGAACGCAGCCTCACCGAGTACAACGTGCCTGCGGAAAGCACCCAGGGCTGAGCCCGCACCGACGAAAAAGGCCCGACCTCACAGGGGCGGGTCGGGCCTTTCTCATGCCGGGGATCAGCCGCGCGAGGGCTCGTTGACCTCGTCGGGATGTTCGGCCAGGCGTTCGATCGCTTCCTGGGCCACCTTCTCGGCCTCGACCCGACCGGTCCAGCCGCCGGCCTGAACGTCCTTGCCGGGCTCGAGGTCCTTGTAGTGCTCGAAGAAGTGGGCGATCGCTCCGAGCTCGAAGTCCGAGACATCGCCGATGTCCTGGATGTGGTCCCAGCGGACGTCTCCGGCGGGCACCGCGAGCAGCTTGTCGTCGCCGCCGGCCTCATCGGTCATGCGGAACATGCCGATGATCCGAGCTCGGACGATCACGCCGGGGTAGACGGACTCGGGGAGCAGGACCATGGCGTCCAAGGGGTCGCCGTCCTCGCCGAGTGTGTTGTCGATGTAGCCGTAGTCGGCGGGATAACCCATCGATGTGTACAGGTACCGGTCGAGGTAGATCTTCCCCGACTCGTGGTCCACTTCGTACTTGTTGCGTTGTCCCTTGGGGATCTCAATCGTGACGTCGAAGTCCACGTTGTACTCCTCGTATGTTCTTGCCCACTGAATGTGTTCTGGCTAGCCGGTCAGCAAATCGACTCAACGATACTGTGGAGACTCGGGCCCGCCGCGAGCGGCAAGAACTTCGACCGGAGGTATTTGGTGCCAGGCAGTTCGCGAAGACGCAAGGGGCTCCTGTGGACGCTACTTCCTGTCGCAGTCCTCATCATCGTGGCAGCGATCGTGCTGGTCATCGCATTGCGGGTTGACGAGCGGCACAACAGTCTTCCCGCAGGTGCATCCGCGCAGCCATCGCCGGTGTCGCTGATCCCCCAGATCAACCCGGTGGCAGTCGATGCGCCGCTGCCGACGACGGCCGGGATCACCGCCGGTCTCGCCGAAGCACTCTCGAATCCTGGTCTGGGCGACTTGTCGGGTGAGGTCTCCGACGCGATCACCGGACAGACGCTGTGGTCGCAGACCCCGAATCAGCAGATGGTGCCGGCATCGACGATCAAGATCCTCACGGCGTCGGCCGCACTGCTCGCGTTGCCACACGATCAGCGGATCACCACCACGGTGGTTGCCGGTACCGGTGGACAGGTGATCCTGGTGGGTGCCGGAGACCCGACACTGTCCGTACAGCCGGAGGGCGAGGAAACGTTCTTCACCGACGCACCGCGGATCGCCGCGCTGGCCGATCAGATCAAGAGGGCCGGCATCGACGTCACCTCGGTGGCGGTCGACACCAGCGCCTTCAACGGGCCGACCATGGCGACGAGTTGGGATCCGGTCGAGATCGCCGCCGGCAACATCACGCCGATCGAAGCGCTCATCGCCGATTCCGGACGGGTCGAGCCCTTGGAGATCGACTCACCGCGCACCGCGACACCGGCGTTGGCAGCCGGGTCGGCGTTGGCCGCTGCACTCGGCGTCGACAGCCCCGTCACCTCCGGAACAGTGCCTGCCGGTGGCGCCGTGGTCGCCTCGGTCACCTCTGCGCCGCTGGTGACCCGGCTCGGAGACATGATGCGCGCGAGCGACAACGTGCTCGCCGAGACCGTGTCCATCGAGATCGCCAAGGCCATCGGTGGACGGCCGACACTGGCCGGCGGGATCGACGCGGTCCGAAAAGTTTTGAGTGACAACGGCTTCAACATGAACGGCACTGCTTTTGAGGACGTCAGCGGATTGTCGGAAGGCAACGGGGTATCGGCCGGATTGCTCGACAAGGTGCTGGTCGCCGGTGCGGGGACGGCCCAGCCGAAACTGCGGCCGATCCTGGACATGCTGCCGGTGGCGGGCGCCACCGGAACCCTTGCGGAGCGTTTTGTTCTCGAGAACTCAGACGGCGCCGGATGGATTCGTGCAAAGACCGGAACTTTGACGGTCGCCAGTGCGTTGGCCGGTGTTGTGCAGACGAGAGAAGGTCGCGTGCTGAGTTTTGCCTTGATGTCCAACGGAACCGGTCCGACGGAGGCCAGGCCCGCGCTCGACGAGGTGGCTGTGGCCCTTCGGGAGTGCGGTTGCCGATGAGTATCGACTGGAACCTCGCGGCCACGGTGGGCAAGAAGGTCGCCCGGCCGGGTCCGTTGACCACCGCGTACACCACCGAGGCCGCCCGCAAGGAACTCGCGGCAGCAGCGGTGGCTTCGGAGGCCCCGGTGCGGGAGATCACCGGTCTGGCCGACGGACTTCCGGTGCCCGCTGCCAGGGTCCTCGACCGTGGTGAGTGGATCGAGGCAGCGGCGCTGTCCATGTCGGCGATGCTCGACCCGGGCGAATCCGATGGAGCACCCGGGATCACCGGACGGATCGCGGGTGTGCAGGCCGGCGGACTGCTGGCACTGCTCTCGGGTGCGATCCTGGGTCAGTACGACCCGTTCACGCCGGACCCGGCCAGTGGCCACGACGGCGTGCTGATGTTGGTGACGCCCAACATCATTGCGGTCGAACGTGGGTTGCGGGTGGTGCCGGCGGACTTCCGCCTGTGGGTCTGCCTGCATGAGGTGACCCATCGGGTGCAGTTCTCGGCGAACCCGTGGCTGCGCGGATACATGCAATCGAACGTCGAGGCGCTCACGGCGGAGGACACCGAGTCGACCGGTGAGATGGTGGGTCGGATCACTGCGTCGCTGCGCAGCGACCTGCCGCGTGAGAAGGGCATCGTGGGTGCGATGCAACTGCTCCAGTCGCCCGAGCAGTACGAGGCATTCAACCGGATGATGATGCTCGGCACGCTGCTCGAAGGGCACGCCGACCACGTGATGGATGCGGTGGGCCCGGCGAAGGTGCCGACCGTCGACCGTATTCGTGCCGCGTTCGACAAGCGTCGCGCCAGGCCCCAGAACCCCGTGCAACGGTTGCTGCGCGCGCTGATGGGAATGGACGCCAAGATCGCGCAGTACACGCGGGGCAAGGCGTTTGTGGACGAGGTGGTCGACACGGTCGGCATGACGCGTTTCAACACGATCTGGACCGGACCGGAGACGATGCCGCTGCCCGCCGAGATCCAGGCCCCGCGGGCGTGGATCGACCGCGTGTTGTGACCTCCGGTGCGGTCTCCGAGATCGTCAGGGCGGTAAAGGCTTTCGCCGAAGAGCACCTGACCGGTCCACCGGTCTGCGTCGGGCTCTCCGGCGGTCCCGATTCGACGGCGCTGACCGCGGCCGCGGTGCGGGCCGGGCTCGACGTGCGGGCACTGATCGTCGACCACCGTCTGCAGGCCGGTTCGGCTGACGTGGCCGACAAGGCGGCCGCGGTGGCCGAGATGCTGGGTGCGGAGCCGGTGATCGTCGCCGTGGACGTCACCGGTGGTGGTGGTCCGGAAGCCGCGGCCCGCCGCGCGCGATACACCGCGTTCGAGGCGCACCGCGCTGACCGGCCCGTTTTCCTCGGGCACACACTCGACGACCAGGCCGAAACCGTTCTATTGGGGTTCGCGCGTGGTTCGGGAGCCCGGTCGGTGGCCGGGATGCGGCCGTGGGCACCGCCGTTCGCGCGCCCCCTCCTCGGTGTGCGACGTGCGACGACGGTGGCCGCCTGTGCCGAACTCGATGTGACGCCGTACGACGATCCGCACAACGAGGACCCGCGGTTCACCCGCGTCCGGTTGCGGCGTGAGGTGATGCCACTGCTGGAGGAGGTGCTCTCCGGTGGCGTCGCCGAGGCGCTGGCCCGCACCGCGCGGCACCTCCAGTTCGATGTGGACGTGCTGGAAGGCATGGTCGACGACCATTCGGCAGTGGTCGCGGGCGACACCGCCGAATGCCGCGACCTCGAGGTGTTGCCAGGGGCGATCAGGCTGCGACTGCTACGCCGCTGGCTTCTTGCCAACGGGGCCACCGAACCCACCGAAACCGTTGTCCGGGCGGTGGATGCACTGATCACGGGCTGGCACGGGCAAGGTGCTGTCGCGATCGGTGGGCAACCCGCGTTCCGGACTCAGGTCGCGCGACGCGGCGCCCGACTTGTGATCGAGCACCGCGACCGCTGAGAGGCCTGATCAGGATTTCGGCGGCACGAACGGCGAATTGATCGTGTTGAAGTAATTGATGGCGGCACCGATCAGGGTGGGTCCGCCGACGGCAATGGTGCCGAGGACGCCGCCGATACCGGCACCGGTGACGGCGCCCGGGAGACAGCCGACTCCTGCCGCCGGTAGCCCGGCCACACAACCGATCCCGGCGCCGATGATGGTGCCGACCAGCCCGCCGATCGCCACGGAGACCGATACGTAGGTCCCCAGTGTCTCCAGCGCCTGCATGTCACGTTCTTCTCTGCTGGTGGGCGCCGCGACAGGTGTCGCAGCGGACCGGTCCACCACCGGGGTGAGGGTGGCGGTGCGCCCGTCGACCTCTGTTGCAATCGGGAATTGCAGGTCGTCGAGATTGAAGAAAAGGGGAACGGTGGCGGCCACGTTGCCGGCGGAATCGACGATCTCGAGCTCATCGTCATTGGTGCGGAGTGAACCTATATCGGTGGTGAAGACGATCTTGCTGTTGTCCACGATCTCGGCTTCGTAGCTGATGTCGGTAGGTGTGGGTGCGGCATTTGCCGGAATTGCCGTGATGAACCCGGCTGCGGTCACCGCTGCTGCACAAAGTGCGATCAATCCATTTCTGCGTTTCATGGGTACGTCCTGGGATCGGCGGGTGACAAAAGTCACCCGAAAGGTGAACGATGCGTCCACGTCTCCGATTTCGATTGAATCGAAAGGGTGTCCGATTGATCGAATGGGTGTCCGACTTTTGGCCGACCGTTCCCGTAACCGTGAAAATCGAAGCGGTTCGTGGATCTAGCCAGTAAAGCAAACTGAGATCGCGAAAACTTTATGATCGTGAAGTTCATTCGTTCGGTGTACACGTTGTGCACGGGCGGATTGTTCGCCCCGTGCAATTGCCACCGCGGCGTTTGAGGCATGATGTTGTTTGTGACGACGCAGCGCGATCCATATGGCAATGACATCGAAGCGGTAGTGGTCACCGAGGAGCAGATCCAGGAGCGGATCGTCGAACTGGCCCAGAGTGTTGCCTCGCGATATCGCGACGCTCCCGACGATCTCGTTCTCGTCGGGGTCCTCAAAGGTGCGGTCATGTTCATGACCGACTTCGCCCGGGCGCTCCCGATCCCCTCGCAACTCGAGTTCATGGCGGTGAGTTCGTACGGTTCGTCGACGTCGTCGTCGGGTGTGGTGCGCATCCTCAAAGATCTCGACCGCGACATCAATGATCGCGACGTGGTGATCGTCGAAGACATCATCGATTCGGGTCTGACCCTGTCGTGGTTGATCAAGAACCTCCGGACCCGCCATCCGCGGTCGCTGGAGGTCTGCACACTGCTGCGCAAACCCGACGCCGTACGGGTTGATGTGCCGGTGGCCGATGTCGGTTTCGACATCCCGAACGAGTTCGTTGTCGGTTACGGTCTCGACTACGCCGAGCGGTACCGCGACCTGCCCTACGTCGGCCGATTGAATCCGTCCGTCTACACAGACTAAAAGGTGATCGATGACTGCAGTCCAGACCGCCGCCGGAGTACGCGCGGGACGGCTTGACCCAGTCGAGGTCACCCGTGCGGCGCTGGCCCGCATTTCCGAGCGGGACCCGGAACTGGGTGCATTTGTCGCAGTCCGGGCCGACCGGGCGGTCGCCGAAGCCGAAGTCCTGACCGCCCACCCCCAACTCGCGGACCTGCCACTGGCCGGTGTTCCGGTGGCCATCAAGGACAACATCCCGATCGCCGGCGAGATCATGACGATCGGATCGCAGGCCACCAGCCGGGCGCCTCAGCTGGGAAATCACACCGTCGTTCGGAGGCTGCGGGCGGCCGGGGCAATTGTTGTCGGGACCACGGCGGTACCGGAATTGTGCTTGTGGGGGACCACCGACAATCAAGACACGGTGACGCGAAATCCGTGGAATACCAAGCGAACCCCCGGTGGTTCGTCGGGTGGAGCCGGGGCGGCGGTCGCGAGCGGCCAGGTCGACATCGCCCACGGCAACGACGGGCTGGGGTCGATCCGGATCCCGGCGGCCGACTGCGGGCTGTTCGGCTTCAAGCCGGGCCGCGGTGTGGTGCCGTCGGAGATGGGTGGCAACGGCTGGTTCGGTATGGCCGAGAACGGACCACTGGCCACCACGGTCGGCGATGCCGCACTCATGCTGTCGGTCATGGCCGCCGCACCGGATCTTGCCCAGGCGGGTCTCTCGACCGATCCGGGCCCGCTGGGAATTGTTGTGGCAGAAAACTTTCCGCTGGCCGTCGGCAAAACCGACCAGCATTGGGCGCAGGCGCAGGCGAGTTGCAGTTCCCTGCTGGCCGGGCTGGGGCACCACGTGCCTCACGCGGACCTGCCGTATCCCGCCAATCCCGCGCCGCTGCTGATGCGATGGCTGGCCGGTGCGGCTGCCGATGCCGACGACGTCGCGGCATCCGGTGGAGATCTGGGAAAGCTGCAGCGGCGCAGCAAAGTTCACACTTCACTGGGCCGCACCGTCACCCGCTTCGATCTGGTCGACGACAAGCAGGTCGGCAAGATCGAACGAAAAGTGCTCGCGTACCTCGACCGCAACAAGGCCGACGTACTCCTGACCCCCGCACTGGCGACGTCACCGCCGCCGGCCAAGGAGTGGAGTGCCAGGGGATGGGCGGCGAACATGTGGGCCAACGTCAACTATGCGCCGTTCTGCGGACTGTTCAACATGCTGGGATGGCCGGCGATGTCGGTCCCGTTCGGTGTTCACCCGGTGACCCGTACTCCCTTGGCCGTGCATTTCGCCGGCCGTCCCGGGTCTGAGGCCCTGCTGCTGACGCTGGCTGCTCAGATCGAGGCCGCCCGCCCCTGGCAGCGAGTCGCACCCGGCTTCTGAGCCGGAGAACTCACCGGAAACGCCCGCGCCCTCCGTGCGTCCCATGTCACGGGACACTGTGAAACCGGGGGCGGGGATCGATGGGGGACAACGTCGCGTTGCGGCGCGGACGGGGATCGGTGGTCCCGTAGGTCGAATCCACGGCAAAGCTGTTCAGCCGGAAGGCGATTGCCGGCCAGATGCGTTCGTTGATTATGTCCTGCTGATCGCAGCGGTGATCACGTTTGTCTGTGGCGCTCCGCCTATTGGGATTTGGCCACCATGGCACGGAGATTTTCGACACGACGACTCGCGACCTTGGGCCTCGCGGCACCGGGCAGTGTCTTGACGACTCGCTGGATCTGTCGACAGGCGAGACCTTCGGGCCCACGCCCTGTGATCCGGGTGCTTCGCCGTTCACCACGGCCGGCTCTTTTCTGGTCATGGACCGTACGCGGCGTACCGGTGAAGTCACTCCGTGTGAGCGCGGTC
>NZ_DATCVM010000108.1:0-10715 GCF_036566845.1 Williamsia sp. | reverse complement strand
CGACTACGACATCAACGTCCGACTCGATTCCGAGCGGGTCGGGATGTCGATCAGTCTGCTTCATGCCGGTACGCCGGTGTTCACCGCGAGTTTCGACGGTCGGCCCGCCGTCTACACGCCGCGTCGGCTGACCCGCACGTTGATCACCAATCCGCTCATGCCACAACGTGTTTCCGCGCTCATCGCACTGCACGGAATATGGTTGTGGTTGCGGCGCCTCCCCGTTCGCGCACGGCCCCCACACACACCGCCCGAAGGAGTTTGATGTCCGACCTGGCCGAACCAGTGCAATTGCCCGCGATGGCGGAGCCGTTCTGCTTACGCCGTCCGATTCTCGGTGGCGTCTGCTTCCTGGCGAGTTTCGCCCAGTTCTTCGTGAGTCAGGCCGTCCGGCGTACGCAGGTCCAGGTCCTCTATCCCGACGGAACGATCCGTGGGGGCGGAGATGCGTCCAGCCCACGTCTGGAGGTCGTCCGTCCAAAAGCCCTGCATGAGCGGATGGGCCACAATCCGAAGATCGGCCTCGGCGAGGCGTACATGGCGGGCGATTGGCGGGTCGCCGAAGGCAGTGATCTTGGGGAGGCGCTGACGCCGTTCGCCGCTCGCCTGACCTCGTTGGTTCCCGAACCCTGGTGGAAGCTGCGGATCTTCGTGGACACCAAGATCCCGCACCGACACAAGAACACCCCCGAGGGTTCGCGGCGCAACATCGGCGCGCACTACGACCTCAGCAACGACCTCTTCGCCACGTTCCTCGATCCCACCATGACGTACAGCGCGGCGATGTTCGATCCGCAGCGTCCGTCGTCCGGTCAGGATCTCGAGCAGGCCCAGTACCGCAAACTCGACGCGATACTCGACCAGGCGGGAGTTGGGACCGGCAGCAGGGTTCTGGAGATCGGTACCGGTTGGGGAGCCCTGGCGATCAGGGCCGCGAAACGCGGTGCGCATGTGACCACCGTGACCCTGTCGCGCGAACAGCTCGAGATGGCCGACGAGCGCCTCGGTGCCGAGGGCGTGGCGGACATGGTCGACCTCCGGCTGCAGGACTATCGCGCCGTCACCGGACAATTCGATGCGATCGTCTCCGTCGAGATGATCGAGGCGGTGGGCGAGGAGTTCTGGCCCACCTATTTCGAGAAGATCGACACGCTGCTCGCACCTGGAGGCAAGGTTGCCATCCAGGCGATCCTGATGCCGCATCAGCGAATGTTGGCCACCCGCAAGTCTTTCGGATGGATCCAGAAGTACATTTTCCCGGGCGGCCTGATCCCGTCGTTCGAGGCGATCGAGAACACACTCGCGCAGCACACGACGCTACATGTCACACAACGTCACGATTTCGGGCAGGACTACGCCGAGACGCTTCGACGGTGGCGAGCATCGTTCACACAACACCGGCAGGCCGTGGAGCAGTTGGGTTTCGACGAGACCTTCATGCGGATGTGGGAGTACTACCTGGCGTACTGCGAGGCCGGTTTCGCCTCGGACTACCTCCAGGTCAGCCAAATCCAGATGCAGAGGTGACCTGACATGACAACGGACCTGGCGGGTAAACGGGTGTGGGTGGTCGGTGCGTCGAGTGGCATCGGCGCGGCGACAGCGAAGGCACTTGTCGAACGTGGTGCCCACGTGGCCATCTCGGCGCGCCGGGAGACCGAACTGCGGCAGGTGGCAGGCTCGTCGATGACCGTCGTGGTTGCCGATGTCACCGACCGGGCCTCGGTGGATTCCGCTGCCACACAGGTGCGTGAGGCACTCGGCCGCATCGACATGGTGATCATCAACGCCGGATTCTGGGAGCAGATGGATGCCACCGCGTGGGACCGTGACCTGTTCGAACGCCATGTGCAGGTCAACCTGCTGGGGATGAACAACTGCATCGGCGCGGTGCTCCCACGGATGGTGGCCGGCCGTAGCGGAACGATCGTCGGCGTGGCGTCGGTGGCCGGGTACCGCGGGCTCGGCGGGGCGGAGGCCTATGGCGCCACGAAGGCGGCCCAGATCAACATGCTCGAGGGCATGCGTGTTGCGTTGCGCAGGAAGGGCGTCCGTGTGGTCACCGTCTGCCCGGGTTTTGTGAAGACCGGTCTGACGGAGTCGAACACGTTTCCGATGCCTTTTCTCATCGAGGCCGACGAGGCTGCCGATTCGATCTGTCGGGGCCTCGAACGGGGCCAGATGGAAGTCGTGTTCCCGGTACCGATGGCCGCGTTGATGAAAGTTGCGCGGCTTCTGCCGGTGCGACTGTGGGCCAAGGTGTTCGGTAGCGGCACCTAGTACCCCGAGTCACCAGCATCGCGGGGCCCCGCGGTGGTCACCGATGACTCTTCGGCTCTGCCGCGGTCGGTATGTCCAGGGGCCGCCCGACGCGAGGAGACATCATGGCAATCCGACCGACCACACGATTCGACGAGCGTTTCAGCCGACCGGGAGCGTCGCCCGCCGACTGGGAGTCGACATCGCACTTCCTGCAGCGAGCCGAGCTGTATTGGGTGACGACGGTGCGCCGCGACGGGCGGCCGCATGGCACCCCACTGGTCGGGGTCTGGGCTGGTGAACTCTTCTACTTCTGCAGCGGGCCGGATGAACAGAAGTCGCACAACCTGGCGGTCAACGATCAGGTGACGGTGACAACTGGGGTGAACACCTGGCAGCGCGGGTGCGATGTGGTGATCGAGGGTCGCTGTGTGCAGGTCACCGACGCGTCGGAGTTGGTGGCCATCGCCGCCGCGTTCTTCGACAAGTACGGCGAGGCGTGGGCATTCGAGCCCTCCGCCGGTGGCTTCGGGACCGGCGACGACTTCGCCCTGGTGTTTCGCGTCGAACCACGAAAGGTGCTCGCCTTCGAGAAGAATCCACACGGGCAGACCCGCTTCGACTTCGACCGTGACTGACCTACTACAGTCAGGGCGGTGAATGACACCCCTCCGTACACCGAAGTCTCGTTGCAATTGCGCTTCGGCGACATGGACGTCAATCGCCACGTGAACAACGTGCAATTCGCCAGACTCTTCGAAGAAGCCCGCGTGCGTTCGGTGTCCGGTTGGGTTCGAGACGGATACGACCAGGTGGCCATTCACATCGCCCGTCAGGAAATCGAGTTCGTCGCACCGCTCTACTACAGCCCCGAGTCCATCACCGCCCGGATCTGGGTGAGTCGCCTCGGCGGATCGTCCTTCGACTTCGGGAGCTCGCTCTCCGACCCGAAAGGCAGGATCGTCGCGCTGTGCGAGACCACCGCAGTGGTCGTGGATTCCGAATCCGGCAAGGTTCTGCCGCTCTCAGAGGAAATCCGGGCCTTCCTGAAATCGAAATCCGCGGATCCGGTTCCGTTGCGCAGACGGTCCTGACGTCGGTCGCGCGGTCACCGGCTGTGTCGGGCGTTCGTGATAGAACGAGGTCGACAACGGGAAGGGGCCCCGCGTGCTGACATTGCACCGTGCCGAACGAACCAGCACGCTGGTCGGTGCGCTTGCCGAGATCTTGACAACCGCGCCGTCTGATCCGTTCGCCCCCGAACTGATCGCGGTTCCGGCGCAGGGTGTCGAGCGATGGCTGACGCAGCAGTTGTCGACCCGCCTGGGTACGACGGCTGCGGGCGCCGGGGACGGTATCGCGGCCAACATCGACTTTCCGCATCCGGCCTCGCTCGTCGATGACGTGATGGCCCGGGTCAGCGGTGTCGCGTCGGGTCAGTTCGACAACGACCCCTGGTCGACCGGTCGCATGCTGTGGACCTTGCTGTCGGTCGTCGATGACGCCGTGGATGACCCGGCGTGCGCGATCCTGGCCCGCCACCTGGGTCATTCCGCCGGCTCCGGAAAGCGCACTCCCGGATTCCGGATCGGACGCCGTTACGGGACAGCTGAGCACCTCACCGCACTGTTCCGCGGGTACGGAACGCATCGGCCGACGATGATCATCGATTGGTACCGCGGCGAGGACACAGACGGTGCCGGTGAGCCACTCGATCCTGATCAACGGTGGCAAGCCCATCTGTGGCGGTTACTGCGTGAGCGGATCGATTCACCGAGTCCGCCCGAACGGCTCGAGCAGGTCTGCGCGGCGCTCGTCGACCGGGTCGACGCGGTGGATCTGCCGGAGCGGTTGTCACTGTTCGGCGTCACCCGGCTCAGCACCGAACAGTTGCGGGTCCTGGCGGCGCTCGGCACGCATCGAGACATCAATCTCTTTCTGCCCCATGCCAGCCCGGTGATGTGGCAGAAGCTCAGGTCGGCTCCGGTACCCCTTCGGCGCAGTGGTGTTGTCGTCCGGGACATCGAACACCCGTTGCTGGCGTCGCTGTCACGTGAGGTCCGCGAACTGCAGATCAATCTGTCGGCCGTCGCCGCAGCCGATGTGCATCACCCGGACGAACACGTCCGCGGGGGCACGCATCTCGAGCGTCTGCAGGATGCACTGCGCACCGATCGGGTCGCCGAACCGGTGGGCGAGGCCGACGGCAGTGTCCAGGTTCATTCCTGTCACGGCGCAGCCCGCCAGGTGGAGGTACTGCGCGAACTCGTCTTGCGACTGTTCCAGGAAGACCCGACGCTCGATCCGCGCGATGTGATCGTGATGTGTCCCGATGTCGAAACCCATGCGCCGCTCATCCGGGCGGCATTCGGCCAGGTGAGTCACGCACATCCGGGCCACGAACTTCGTGTTCGGCTGGCCGACCGGGCCTTGCGCCAGACCAATCCGCTGCTGGATGTGATGACCGACCTGCTGCTGCTCGCCGGCGGACGTGTCAAGGCCAGTGAAGTCCTCGATCTCGCGGACACACCGCCGGTGCGTACCCGCTTCGGTTTCGGCGACGACGACCTCGAACGCCTGCGGCAATGGACCGCCGAGTCCGGCGCCCGGTGGGGCATCAACGACAACCAGCGAAAGCCATTCGGGCTCAGTGGTTTTCGCCAGAACACCTTCGATGCAGGTCTCGACCGGATCCTCTTGGGTGTGGCCGCGGACGAAACCGAACTCGGCTGGCTCGACACCGCGTTGCCACTCGACGATGTGGACAGCGCCGACGTCGAACTGGCCGGCAGATTCGCCGAGTTCATCAGTCGGCTCGACACCGCGCTGACAAGTCTTCGAGGGCCGCGGCCGGCAACACAGTGGGCCGAGAACCTGGCCACCGCACTTGATCTGCTCACGGCGGTGCGGCCAGCCGACGCGTGGCAACGTGGCCAGGCACTACGCGAACTGGCATCGGCCACCGAGCATGGCGGCGATACGACCGTCCGGCTCGCGGACATCCGGGCCATGCTGTCGCATCGGCTGGCCGGTCGTCCGACGCGGGCCAACTTCCGCACCGGTGAATTGACGGTCTGCACCATGGTCCCGATGCGGGCGGTGCCGCACCGGGTTGTCATCCTCCTCGGCCTCGACGACGAAAGCTATCCACGTGTCGGCGGGATCAATGGTGACGACATCCTGGCCCGCAATCCTTGTGTCGGAGAACGCGATATCCGTAGTGAGGATCGTCAGCTGCTGCTCGACGCGACGATGTCGGCGATCGACAAACTCGTCGTCCTGTACACCGGCACCGACCCGGTGACCGGACTGCGCAGGCCACCGGCGGTTCCGGTGGGAGAACTGCTCGACACCGCCGATGCGATGCTGGTTGACGGATCGACGGTGTTGAGGTCTCACCCGTTACACGGCTTCGACCCCGTGAACTTTGCCGCCCCGGATCCTCTCAGCTTCGACCGGACAGCGCTTGCCGGTGCCGTCGCCACCCAATCGGTGCAGGTCTCCGAGCCGGAGTTCCTGCCGGAACAGCTGCCGGCGATCACCGGTGATGTCGAATTGTCGGATCTGATGGCCTTTGTGGAGCATCCGATGCGGGCGTTCTGCCGTCAGCGGCTCGGCATGTACCTGCCGGGTGACGACGACGAACTGAACGACGTGCTCAGCGCCGACATCGACGGGTTGGGCAAGTGGGCCATCGGCGATCGGATGCTGCAGGCAAGGTTGAGCGGAGTCGATGCCGATGCGTTGCGTGGAGCCGAACTGCGGCGCGGTACGTTGCCACCGTTTCTGTTGGGCGCAAAGGCCTTCGGGGAGATCTCCGGCCTGGTCGAGTCGCTGGTGACGGAGGCGGCGCCCCTGTACGAAGCTCATCCCGATGTTGTCGACGTGACCATCGACCTCGGAGACGGCCGCCGGCTGACCGGAACAGTCCCTTCTGTACATCGCGGGACACTGGTCCGGACGATCTATTCCAGGCTGGCTGCCAAACACCGGCTGGCCGCCTGGGTCGCGGTCCTCGCGCTGGCCGCCTCCGGGGCCGACGTCACCTCGTCAGTGGTGATTGGTCGCGGACCGTTTGGCCGTGTTCGCCGGTCGACGTTGACCGCTCCGCCGAATCCGGTTGCGGTGCTGCGGCAGATCGTCGACCTCCGCGATCGCGGGCTGCAATCGCCGCTTCCGCTGCCCACCGCCGCCGCCGCCGAGTATGCCGATCGACGGCACCACGGCGACGATTCCGTCCTGGCACTGGATGCCGCCGACAAGAACTTCGGGAATCAGTTCGGCGGCGACGGCCAGGACGTGTACGTCCGGTATCTGCATGAGGGCGACTTCAAATCGGTGATCGCCGCGCGGGCGCAGGCGCAGGAAAATGACTGGGATGAGCAAGGATCGCGATTCGCGGCGTGTGCCATGCGCTTGTGGACACCCCTGCTGGATTCGGAACAGGTGCGCTGAGACATGATCCAAAGCCCCATCGCCCCGGTCACGTTCGACATCACCGGGCCGTTACCGTCCGGCACCACAGTGCTCGAAGCCAGTGCAGGCACCGGAAAGACCTATGCCATAGTCGGTCTCGCGGCCCGGTACGTCGCCGACGGTGTTCCGCTCTCCGATCTTCTGCTGGTGACATTCAGTCGCTTTGCCACCGCGGAACTCCGCGAACGCACGAGGCTGCGGCTCACCGGTCTGGCCACCGCTCTGACCGATCCCGATGCCGCAAAGGAGTCGAACGACCCACTGGCGGTGATGCTGGCGACCGGTCCGGCGGAAGAGGTGGACGTGCGCCGCCGTCGCCTCGCCGATGCGGTCTCCGACTTCGACGCGGCCACCATCGCCACCACCCACACGTTCTGTAGTCGCATGCTCGACGGACTCGGTGTGGCCGGGGATTTCGAGAACGACATCACCCTGGTCGAGGACGTCAGCGATCTGATCACCGAGGTCACCGACGATCTGTACCTCCATCGCTTCAGTGGCAGCGGCGCCGCGCCGTTCAGTCTGGGCGACGCGCACTCGTTCTGCCGGCAGGCGGTCTTCCAGCGACAGGCGAAGCTCTCCCCGGACACTGACCCCGACACCGACGAGTACCAGCGGATCGATTTCGCGACGACGGTGACACTCGAGGTCGAACGCCGCAAGCGCCAGACCAACATTCGCGACTACGACGATCTGCAGATCCTGCTGCGCGATGCGCTCGGCGACGCGGAGCACGGAGAGCAGGCCTGCCGACGGGTGCGGAGCCGGTTCCAGGTGGTCCTGGTCGATGAGTTCCAGGACACCGATCCGGTGCAGTGGGACATCTTTCGGCTGGCGTTTCACGGTCACACCACCCTGGTGCTGGTAGGTGACCCCAAGCAGTCGATCTACGCCTTCCGCGGGGCGGAGGTGTTCAGCTATCTCGAGGCCGTGCGGGCCGCCGACAACCATCAGGCTCTGCCCACCAACTGGCGCAGCGACGCAGATCTGGTCGAGGCGCTCGACCGGGTGTACGGCGGTGCGGCGCTCGGCAGTCCGGAGATCGTCGTCCACGACGTCGGTGCGACACACACCGAGTCGAGATTGCCCGGACAGGTCCCGCTGCGATTGCGATATCTGAACCGCCGGGGCCACGGACCGCTGGGCAAGAGCGGTTTTCCGGCCTTGGACCGACTACGACGATCGGTCGCCGACGACGTCGCTGCCGACCTCACCCGGCTCCTGAACTCGCGGCCGCCGCTGCGTGGTTCCGGCGGTGAACGTCCGGTGGCACCGGGAGATGTCGCGGTCCTGGTCCGAAATCACAAGCACCTGACCATGATCCAGTCGGCGCTGGACGCCAGGGGAGTGCCGTCGGTGCTGGCCGGCGGTACCAGTGTGTACAGCACGCAGGGTGCCCTGGACTGGCTGTGGCTGCTGCAGGCGATGGAACAGCCGAGCCGGAGCGCGCGAATACGCCTGGCCGCACTCACACCCCTGCTCGGATGGACTGCCACCGAACTCGATTCCGGTGCCGACGGACTGACCGCGGACATCAGCGCACTGATCCGCGAGCTCGTCGCGGTGTACCACGAGTCCGGTTTCGCGGCCGTGTACGAGCATCTCTCCGGTGTCCGGGATGTACCGGGTCGAGTCCTGTCGGTGGTCGGTGGCGAGCGTCGCCTCACCGATCTGACGCATGTGGCCCAGCTCTGCAACCGTTCGGTAGTTGAGCAGGGTCTTGGTTTGACGGCACTGGTGCGGTGGCTCCAGCAATCGATCAACGACCCCACTGCCGGCAATCAGGGAGAACAAAGCCGGCGCCTCGACAGTGACGCGGCGGCCGTGCAGTTGCTCACGGTGCACCGGAGCAAGGGGCTCGAATTCCCGATCGTCTACGTGCCCTACGGCTGGGACGGAGCGCAGCACCCGACACCGGACACGTTTCTGCTCCACGACGAATCGGGTCGGCGACTGCTCGACATCGGCGGCAAGAATGCGCCAGGATACCGCAATCGTCGGGAGGCCTCGGCCACCGAGGACAACGGTGAAGAACTGAGATTGTTGTATGTGGCGCTGACGCGTGCGGCGTCGGCGGTTGTCCTGTGGTGGGCACCGGCGACATCGGCGCGGTCGTCTCCACTGCACCGGCTGCTCTTCAGCCGGGACCGGACCACCCCGGATCCGCGTCCGGCGGTACCCGATGACGCCAAGGTGGGCCAGTTCCTGACCGACTGGGGGCAGGCCGCGGGCACCGGCGTACGGGTGGAACCGGCCGACTACGGATCGGCTGACGACCCGCCGTGGATTCCGCCGCGGGCCGCGGCGGGCGAGCTCACGGTTGCGGAGTTCACCCGCCGGATCGATCACACCTGGCGCCGTACCTCCTACTCGGCGTTGGTCGCCGGCACCCACCACGAGCCCGCGGTGACCAGCGAACCGGAGACGACGGACAAGACGGACGAGCAGATCACCGAACCGCTCGACGCGCCGGTTGCCCATGGCACCGACGAACTCGCGTATCCCTCGCTGATGAACACGCTGCCGTTCGGGGCCGCGTTCGGAACACTGGTTCACGAAGTGCTGGAGGTCATCGACACCGATGCCGAGGATCTGGCAGCCGAAGTGGCAACACACTGCCGGGAGGCGGTTGCGATGTGGATGGCGGATGCCGATCCCGCAGTCCTGGCGAGCGCGTTGCTGGCCGTTCTGCAGACACCGCTCGGACTGGAACCGGAGACCACCCTCGGACAGATCGCGACCAGGGATCGTCTCGCCGAACTCGACTTCGAGTTCCCGCTCGGTGGTGACGAGGCCGCCACACTGCGCGAGATCAGCGACCTGATGGTCACTCACCTGGCATCCGACGACCTGCTCGCCGGTTATCCGGAACACTTGCGCGGCGTGCAGGTGCCACCGCTGCGAGGATTCCTCGTCGGCAGCATCGATGCCGTGTTACGCCTGCCCGGTAATCGGTTTGTCATCGTCGACTACAAGACGAACCGAACCGCGCGCGGAGATCTCAGCGCGCTCGACTACACGCCCGAACGCATGGCCGGCGAGATGATCCATTCACACTATCCTCTGCAGGCCCTGCTCTATTCTGTTGCGCTGCATCGCTATTTGCGGTGGCGTCTGCCGGGCTACGACCCGCAGGTCAATCTCGCAGGCGCGCAGTATCATTTCGTGCGCGGCATGATCGGTACCGCCACCCCGTCCGGATGTGGTGTGTTCCGATGGCAGCCACCGGCATCGCTGATCGTCTCGGTCTCCGACCTGATCTCCGGAAGGACAGTCCAGCTGTGACGGTCGACTACGACGCGCGGATCGCGGTCAAGGCCCATCCCACACTTGTGCCCTTCAACGTCGCCGGTGTACTGACCGCGGCCGATGTGCATGTGGCGCAACGACTCGCGGCCTTGAGCAAATCCGAGGTCATCCCGGATGTTCTGCTGGCCACTGCGCTTGCCGTTCGGGCCGTGCGCTTGGGTTCGGTCTGTGTCGAGGTCGACCGGCTGTCCGAGGTCGCTCTCGACGAGGACGAGTTCGGCGTCGACCCCGCTTCGCTGCCATGGCCCAAGTCCGCCGACGTGGTGGCCGCACTCGAAGCCAGCCCGTTGGTGACCGGATCGTCGTCCGGCCCGCTGCGCCCTCTGCATCTCGCCCGGACACCGGAAGGGCCGTTGCTGTATCTGAGGCGGTACTTCCTGCAGGAGCAACGGATCCGGGAACTCCTCGACGAACGATCACGCAGTCACCCGGAGATGAATGCCGGCCGGTTGCTCACCGGTCTGCGAAGGCACTTTCCCGAAGAGGGGGCCGACCGGCAACGGGTCGCAGCGGCCCTGGCCAGTGCGGGCTGGACCACCGTCATCGCGGGCGGACCGGGTACCGGCAAGACTCACACGGTGGCCCGGGTCCTGGCGTTGATGTTCGACGAGTACGGCCCCTCGCTGCGCGTGGCGCTGGCGGCCCCGACCGGCCGTGCGGCGGCGCAGCTG
>NZ_DATCVM010000107.1:0-7082 GCF_036566845.1 Williamsia sp. | reverse complement strand
TCCGAACCCGGAAGCTAAGCCTACCAGCGCCGATGGTACTGCACCCTAATCAGTGTGGGAGAGTAGGACACCGCCGAACACAACTTGCGGATACCCCGTATTCACAGTCCCCGGACTGCGGATACGGGGTATTTTGCAGTCTGCGGGCACAATCAGGCCCCACACCACCCACCAAGGGACATATGCCCTTGGTGACCCCTCAAAGGGACGAAAAGGCGCTAGCCCGACTTTCACCGGCGCACTGCGGAGGCGTGCTCTCCTCGATGTCAGGGTGATCACCGATGTGCACCCAGGTTCAGGCGCCCACACTTCTTGGTGAGACACCGGACACCGGGGGGCGTCGTGACCATGTCATCGAGAGTTGCCGGCTTCGCAGCGTGGATCGCAGCATCGCTGGGGGAGAATCGGATGCGAGTCATCGCGCGATTCAACAATCAAGTCACGAATCACGTAGTCCGGCTGTGGGCTGGGCACGCTCCGCACATGGCTGTGATCGACCATGTCGGACGCAAGAGCGGCCAGCGATACAAGACGCCGGTCATGGTGTTCGTCTCAGGACCAACCCTGTGGGTGGTCCTCAACTACGGATCCCGATCGGACTGGGTGCAGAACGTCCTTGCTGCCGGTCACGCTCGAGTGCGGTACCGCGGACGCAGCTACAGCCTCGACCGACCCAGTGTGGTCATGTCGTCCGAGGTCGAAGCGCTTCGAGGGACTCGGCTCGATGCCGACAAGAAAGTGCTCCGCGTCATCCTCCGATAGCTCGACGACCAGGCGGGCTCCAGCCCATGTCACCTGGCCTCGTGCCGGACCGCTGGTGACAGTGCACGACAGCTTCATGGCAGGTCTATGAAAGTCCCGGCTCCTAGCGTCAGGTACATCAACGCCGGCTAGGAGACCACTCATGTCCATCACCACCACAGCGACCACCGCATCGTCGCGCACCTACACTTCCCTCGCTGCGGCGTGGATTCCGCTGGCCGCACTGTGCCTGGCATTCTTCGTCGAGATGGTCGACAACACTCTGCTGTCGATCGCCTTGCCGACCATCGGGCGCGACCTCGGGAGCGGAACCACGGATCTGCAGTGGGTGACCGGTGCCTACTCGTTGACCTTCGGTGGGCTGTTGCTGACTGCTGGTTCGGTCGCTGACAGGTTCGGTCGCCGGCGGGTACTGCTGATCGGGCTTGGCTTCTTCGGTCTGGTGAGCCTGCTCGTGCTGGCCGTGACCACAACCGGCGAACTCATCGCATTGCGCGCAGCGCTCGGTGTTGCTGCGGCGGCGATGGCACCGATCACGAACTCGCTGGTGTTCCGGCTGTTCGACGACAAGACACTGCGGATGCGCGCCATGACGTTGATGATCGTCGTGGGCATGTCCGGTTTCGTTCTCGGCCCGGTGCTCGGTGGAACGGTGTTGTCCCATGTGAGCTGGGAGTGGCTGCTGGTCGTCAACGCGCCGATCGCCCTGATCGCCGGCATCGGCGTCTGGTTCGGGGTGGCGGCTGACCGGCGTGAGGACCTCACCAAGGACCGGCTCGACGTGCCCGGCGCACTGCTGAGCATCGCCACGATCGGCCTGGCCTGCTGGTCGCTGACGAGTGGTGTCGAACATGGCTGGCTCTCTGCGCTCACCGTCGCTTCGATCCTCGGCGCCATCGCCGCCGGCGTGGCCTTCATCTGGCACGAACGTCGCACCACAGCACCGATGCTGGACCTGAGGATGTTCTCGGTCGGCACCGTCCGAGGCGCTGCCATTGCCCAGATCGGGACATCGATCGCGATGGCCAGCGTCATGTTCGGGCTCATCCTGCACTTCCAGTACGCATACGGCTGGAGCCCGATGAAGGCCGGTCTCGCGAATCTGCCGATCATCGTGACCATGATCGCGGCGACCCCACTCTCGGAGTGGCTCGGCGCCCGGTTCGGCCACCGGATCGCGTGCCTCGTCGGAGCGGCTTGTCTCGCCGGTTCGCTGGCAGGAATGTCCTGGAGCGTCGAACACGGATACCTCGCCATCGCGGTCTGCATGGTCGTGATGACTATCGGACTCCGCACCGTCATGACGATCTGCGCGGTCGCTCTTGTCGAGGCGATGCCGGCCAACCGCACCTCCATCGGCACAGCCCTCAACGACACCGCACAAGAAGTCGGTACCAGCGTCGGAACTGCTGTGGTCGGCACCCTCATCGCGGTGCTGGTCACCACTCAGCTGCCCGCTGGTGCCTGGAGCAGCAGCCTGATCGACTCGTTCTTCCACGGTGAACAGATCACTTACGCGATCCTGGCGGTCGTCGTCGGGGTGATCGCCGCCGGTGGGGCACTCATGCTCACGAACTCGCGGACCACCGACGAACACTGACGCTGACCCTGCTCGAGTTCGCCAACGCAAGCGCTAGACCACGACGCCCGACCACTGAGCTACAACCGTCAGCAACGCCGGTTTCGCGAACAGATAGGCTCAGTCGGTGCTTTTCAGCTGGGCCCACACCATCACCCCGGACAGGCTCACACCCATCTTCGGCGCCAACGTCGTGGAGCGGGGCGAGCGCTACGGAGCCGAGTCGACGGTTCGCGACCTCACGTGGGAGGGCGGCACGGTCCAGACACTGAGCGGGACGTGTGTCGGACCCGACGACACACCGGCTGACGTGACGGTCCGATTCACCGCGGTGGGCGACGACTGGTCGATCGGCAGCGCCATCTGCACCTGCCCGGTCAGGATGTCCTGCAAGCACTGCGTCGTGGTTCTGCTGGCAGCGTCGGCTCCCGACGGCGACGACCGGGACTCACCCTCGTGGGAGTCGGTGGCCACGTCGATCATCTCCGAGTCCGAACACGCTCCGGCCAGAACACTCGCCTTGCTGGTCGTCGTCGAACAGGACAAGGCCGCCGAGGACCCGTCCGTCCGCACGCGGCCCATGGCGGCCGACAACACCGGCGGGTGGGTGCGAACCGGTATCTCGTGGCGTGTGCTCGAAGGCCCTGATGTCCACGGCGAGTTCGACGCAGCCCAGTTCCGCGCACTACAACATCTTGCACAGACTGACGACGGTCTCCGGAGCTCGAGCCCGCACGATCAGCTCGACCTCGCCACCGCCTCCGCGGCGATCTGGACGGCCCTCGAAGACGTTGTGTCCGCGGGTGTACGGCTGATCTCAGACAGTTCATCACTCGCCGATCGTGTCGAGATCGCGAAGAGGGCGGTGCTGGGACTCGACATCGGTCCGGGGGACACGACTGCGGCGGCCTCCCTCGACGCGCGCCTGCTCGTCGACGATGAACCTTGGGATCTCGGCAACTCGTACATGCTGGGAAAACCCGAACCCCATGGTGTCTTTCGCGCCGGCGACCGCGTGCTGACGCTCGCACCGTTCGATCCCGTTCCGCCGAAGTCACTGCTGGACCTGGCCGGTAGCAAGCTGACAGCGCAGATCCCGGTGGCCGACGCCGACCACTTCATGAACGATGTGTTGCCGCGCTTGCAGGCGTCCGTTCCGGTGCGCGTCGCCGACCGGTTGTTCGAACCGCCGGAGATCACCGGTCCGACCGCGGTACTCACCGTGTCCACCACCGACGTCGGACTTCGCGCGCGGTGGACCCTCCGGTACTACGTCAACGACGATCGACGCGACATCGATCCGACAACCCGGTCGCCCCTGTCCTTCTACCGCAACAAGCGCGCGGAAGATGATGTGTGGCAACGCAACATCGACATCCTCGGAGCCGTTGCGAGGAGCGGCGACTCCCGGGAGGAGCCCACCGAGGCCTCCTCGGTGCGCACGCTGCTCGCCGGCGCCGACCTGTCCGGAGTCGAAGCAGCGCGTTTTCGCGTCGAGGTGCTGCCGCGGATCATCGACCGCGACGACATCGTTGTCGAGCTGACCGAGGATCTTACCGACTACCGTCGGTCGGAATCTCCTGCACAGCTTGGCTTCTCGGCCCCCGATGCGCAGACTGAGGCCAACGATTGGTTCGACCTGCAGATTACCGTGACCGTTGAGGGGGAACAGGTTCCGCTCGGCGATCTCATCAGAGAGCTGTCGTCCGGCGCCACCCACATGCTGCTGCCATCCGGGACGTATTTCTCGCTCGACACACCTGAGCTGGTCAGGCTCGTCGAACTCCTCGCCGAGGGGCGGGCACTCGGCGAGTTCGACGCGGGCCAGGTGAAGGCGGACTCGTTCAACGTCACGCTCTGGGAGGAACTGCTCGAACTGGGGACGGTTGACGAGCAGACCCGCGGCTGGCAGGAAAATCTGTCGAGGTTGCGTGCGGCCCGGCCCCCGTCCGACATCGAACCACCGACCATGCTGCGCGCCGAGCTGCGGCCTTACCAGCGCGACGGCCTCAACTGGCTGAGCTTTCTGTGGGACAACGGCTTGGGAGGCATCCTCGCCGACGACATGGGCCTCGGCAAGACCTTGCAGACCCTGGCATTGATCGGGCGACTCCGCGAAGAACGCCTGACGGCTGGACCCTTCCTGGTGGTCGCGCCCACCAGCGTCATCGCCAACTGGCTGGCCGAGTGCGCCAAGTTCACCCCCGACCTGACCGCGGTCGCGGTGACCGCCACCGAGGCGAAGAGCCGCGAAGCGCTGCAGGCGCGAGTGGACGATGCCGACATCGTGATCACGTCGTACACGTTGTTGCGCATCGACTTTGATGTGTTCGAAGCCGTGGACTGGGCGGGGCTGATCCTCGACGAGGCGCAGTTCGTCAAGAACCACAAGGCAAAAGCCCACCAATGTGCACGACGGTTGACGGCGCCGTTCAAACTGGCGATCACCGGTACACCGATGGAGAACAACCTCATGGAGTTGTGGTCGATGTTGTCGATCACCGCGCCGGGCCTGTTCCCGAAACCGAAGCGGTTCACGGAGTTCTTCCGCCGGCCGATCGAGAGCGGTGCCCATCCCGAACGGTTGGCGACGCTGCGCCGTCGGATCAAGCCGATGATGTTGCGCCGCACCAAGGATCAGGTCGCCACCGATCTACCGCCGAAGCAGGAACAGGTGGTGCCGGTGGTCTTGCTGGAAACGCACCAGACGATCTACGACACGCGACTCGCGCGCGAGCGGCAGAAGGTTCTCGGTCTGCTGGGTGACTGGGAGAAGAACCGGTTCGAGATCTTCCGGTCGTTGACGATGCTGCGGCAGTTGAGTCTGCATGCGGGACTGGTGGATCCGACGAACAGGGAGCTGCCGTCGGCCAAGGTCGAGTTCCTCGAGGAGCAGCTGCCTGAGTTGATCGAAGAAGGCCACAGCGCACTCGTCTTCAGCCAGTTCACCGGCTTCCTTCGGATTATCCGCGAACACCTGGACGCGGCCGGGATCACCTACAGCTATCTAGACGGGTCGATGAACGCGCGGCAACGCACCGAGGCGATCCAGCAGTTCACCGACGGCATCAGCAAAGTGTTCCTGATCAGCCTCAAGGCCGGTGGGTTCGGTCTCAACCTGACCGAGGCCGACTACGTCTTCGTCTGCGATCCGTGGTGGAATCCAGCCGCCGAAGCTCAGGCCATCGACCGCGCGCACCGCATCGGACAGACCCGACCGGTGACGGTGTACCGGCTGGTGTCGGCGGGAACCATCGAAGAGAAAGTTGTTGCGCTGCAGGACCGCAAACGCGAACTCTTCAACGCGGTCATGGATGAGGGGGAGATGTTCGGTAGCGCGATCGGCGTCGACGACATCAGGGAGCTGCTGGGCGTGACCGGTCATGATCTATAGCCGGGCGCGACCTGCCGCTGAACGTGAGCCAACAAGTCCGTTTGGCTGTCAGTCCGCAGACGTCATCGGCGTGACGCACAACCGTCGAGGTCGCTGCCCCGGCTGTTGAGCGCGAACTGTTGCCTGCGGCCCAGTGATGGACGGTCGGGCGGCGTCGGGGCGTGCTGCGTGTTCGTCTGACCTGACACCGATTGTCAGCGGCATAGGCAACAATGGGTGCGACCAGGAAGAGGTCGCATGAGTGCCAGATTGGGTGCCACACCGACTGCCGACGTCCTCGACATCGAGGACGCCGTCAAACAAGTCCTTGCCGGGCGGATTCGAGTTCCGGAGTTTCAGCGTCCGCTGCGTTGGGGGCAGACCGATGCACTCAGGCTTTTCGACAGCATTGTGAAGGGTTACCCGATCGGTAGCCTACTCCTGTGGCAACGTGCCGCACACGCGGACACATTGCGGGTTGGCGCGTTGACGATTGATGCTCCTGCGCTGCAGTCCGCGTACTGGTGGGTCGATGGACAACAACGTGTGACAACGCTCGCGAACGCGCTTACCGTCGGCGGTGCCGGCGATGATCGATTCGCGTTGGATCTCACCCTGCCCGATGGTGAGATCGTTCCCCACGGGTCGTCGCGAGGAGTGACGATTCCGCTACCGGTCCTGTTTGATCTGCACCAGTTGCTGGCGTGGTCCCGACGTAACCCGGAAGCCGACGAGTACTTCGACCTGGCCACTGATGTGGCCAAACGGATCAGGCAGTACAAGATACCGGT
Source organism: Williamsia sp. (assembly GCF_036566845.1). Taxonomy (GTDB): domain Bacteria; phylum Actinomycetota; class Actinomycetes; order Mycobacteriales; family Mycobacteriaceae; genus Williamsia. The sequence continues at coordinate 577 of NZ_DATCVM010000107.1, read as the reverse complement.
GTCGATCGTCGAATCAGAAGACGAAGAAGTACTTCGTGACATCTTCGATCGCCTCAACAGTTATGGCAAACGACTGACCCGAGCCGAGGTCTTCACGGCGTTGAGTCCGGGCGGGACTCGCAACGAGGTCGATCTCATCGCCGATCACCTGGCCACCGATCTAGGGTTCGGGCGTGTGGACGGTAACACGATCGTCCAGGCGATGCTCGCCCGCAGAGGGTCAGATGTGATGCGGGAAATTCGTGGCGAGTTCGACTCGGACCGGCGGGTCGGCAGTGAATTCGCAGATGAGGATGTCAGTGCCGCCTACAAGGGCGCGGAGCGTGCTTTGGAATTGGCTGTCCAATTCTTACAGAGGGATGCGAGCGTGCCACACGTCGGATTCCTGCCCTACAAATACCTGCTGGTAGTACTTGCGCGGGTATTCGCTCACCACTCCGTGCTCAGGGAGCGGGAACGTGAACTATTGCGGCGGTGGTTTTGGTGTGCGGCCGCAGCCGGTCCCAGCCTCTATCCCGGAGCGAGCACGGGAACCGTCCGAGCGCTGGCGGCCCTGGTGAAGCCCGCAGACCTCGGT
>NZ_DATCVM010000106.1:0-12606 GCF_036566845.1 Williamsia sp. | reverse complement strand
GGCGGGACCGACCAGCGTCAGTACCGCCATGTCGGGGCGAGGCGCGACCTCGACCTTGGCCCAGAAGACCATCTTCTGCAGGAACGCGGCGAGAGGCTCTGCTCGCTGTGCCTCGGTGTCGATCCAGGTTGTCTGGTCCAGCTCGGTCAGGACGAAGTGGTCTTCGACGCGGCCGTTGCCGTCGAGACTCAGGTTTTCGGCACTGTGACCGTCCGCGAGGTCGGTGACGAATTGGCTGGAGATCGTGTTCAACCAGCTCAATCTCTCGTCGCCGGTCAGCGCGATGACACCGCGGTGCGAGCGGTCGATGACGGCCGCAGATGTGGTGGCGGCCCGCTGCTCTCCGAATGGGTCTCCAAAATGCCAGGCCACGGTTTCGTCTGGCGAGTTTTCCAGGCCGGCGACGGCTCCGGACGGGCGCAAGGATTCCAACAAGTCAGTCACCTTCCCAATGGTACGAGTGTGCTCGCTACCCTTGCCGCTATGGCTCAACCAATTCTGGTGACTGTTGATGGCGCTGTTCTCGACCCGGACGTGCCGATCCTGCACGCGGACGACCTCGCCGCCGTACGCGGTGACGGCGTCTTCGAGACGCTCCTGGTCCGTTCCGGAACCGCTCGCTGCGTCGATCTGCATCTTCAGCGGTTGACGCGCAGTGCCAGGGCACTCGATCTACCGGAGCCGGACGTGGAGCAATGGGCCGAGGCCATCGCGATCGGTGCCCGGGTCTGGACGGAGAAGAACGAGTCGGCAGAGGGTCTCATGCGGCTCGTGTATTCGCGTGGCCGCGAATCAGCTCCGGCCGGATCGGAGGTCAAGAAGGCGGGCAAGCAGAAGCAGACCGGCTTGACCCGCGACGGTGGCGGCGCCACCGAATACCTCACCGTCGGCCCGGTGGCCGAGCGGGCGGCCCACGTGCGTGAGCACGGCGTCAAGGTGATCACCGCTGCCCGCGGCTATTCGGTGGATCTGGCCGCTGCCGCCCCCTGGCAGCTATTGGGTGCGAAGACATTGAGCTATGCCACGAACATGGCTGCACTGCGATATGCCGCGCAGCAGGGTGTAGATGACGTCATCTACACGAGTAGTGAGGGACTGGTCCTCGAGAGTCCACGATCGACCGTGATCCTTGTCGAAGGTGAAACTCTGACGACCCCTCCCGCAGAATCCGGGATTCTGGAGGGCACGACCCAGCAGGCGTTGTTCGCTCAGGCCGAAAAGGAGGGGTGGGAAACCAAGATCGCACCCCTGAGTCCGGCAGATCTCGTCGGCGCCGAAGCGGTCTGGCTGCTATCGAGCATCACGCTGGCCGCCAGGGTCACCGAGTTGAACGGTTACACGATGTCGACTCCGGATCGGCCACAAGACTTCTCGGCGTTGGTGGACCGCGCCATCGAGTGAGGCCGGTTTCTTTTCTCGCAGTTATCTCGTTGAAGGTTCGCAATTTGGTTGCGTGCACTATTTTCTAGATCATGCGGTCTTTTGGCGTCGGTGCGACGGTGGGGGTCCGTGGTGGCTGTGTGCGTTTGACCGATGCGCAAAGCCTGTCGATCACAGTGCTCCCGTGCCACCGACGCGTCATGAGGAGTGTTACCGGGCCTGAGGTCCCACGGAGGCGGGGCTTTGTGCCCGACTTCGGCAAGAGTGGCCACCGGCACACCGAAAGTGGGCATTTTCGCTTGTAGGGCCCATGATCGACGGCGTAGCCTGCAACTACTACTGGACGTAGTAGAACCCCCGGCGAATGAGGGAACATGGACGCTCTGGACGTCTCCCGATGGCAGTTCGGCATCACGACCGTCTACCACTTCATCCTGGTCCCGTTGACGATCGGTTTGGCGCCGATGGTGGCGATCATGCAGACGGTCTGGGTGGTGACCGGCAAGCAGCAGTGGTTGCGGGCCACGAAGTTCTTCGGCAAGTTGCTGCTGATCAACTTTGCGCTCGGCGTGGCCACGGGCATCGTGCAGGAGTTCCAGTTCGGGATGAACTGGAGCGAGTACAGCCGATTTGTCGGCGATGTCTTTGGTGGGCCGCTGGCTTTGGAAGGGCTGGTGGCGTTCTTCCTGGAGTCAACGTTCTTGGGACTGTGGATCTTCGGGTGGGATCGTTTGCCGAAGAAGGTGCACCTGATGACGATCTGGATGGTCGCCATCGGTGTCAATGCCTCGGCCTGGTTCATCATCGCGGCCAATTCGTGGATGCAGCATCCGGTGGGTGCGCAGTGGAATGAGGAGAAGCAGCGTCCCGAGCTCAAGAGTCTGTGGGACGTGATGACCAACAGCACCACCTTGGCCGCCTTCCCTCATACGATCGCCGGCGCATTTCTCACCGCGGGAACGTTTGTGGCCGCCATCGGTTGCTGGTGGATGGTCCGAAACATGCGACGGGCCAAGAAGCTCCGAGAGGATGTGCCGGTTGGCGCACCGGTCGGGGACGGATCGTCGGTGGCGGTCGCCGATGACCCCGAACCGTCGATGAACGGCAAAACCGCCGATCAACTCGAACACGACGCCAAGACGCTGTATCGCCCGGTGACCCGCCTTGCGCTGTGGATCATGATCATCAGCGGTGTGGCGCTTGCCATCACCGGCGATCAGCAGGCAAAGCTGATGTTCAAACAGCAGCCGATGAAGATGGCCTCGGCCGAATCGTTGTGTACCACCGAAACCGGGGCGGGCTTCTCGATCCTGGCGATCGGGACACAGAACAACTGTGAATCGGTGACACATCTCATCGAGATCCCGGGCATGCTGTCGTTCCTGGCCGACAACGATTTCAACTCGACGTTGCAGGGTGTCGAGGAGTTGCAGGCCGAGCATGTCGCCAACTTCGGGCCCGGTAACTACAAGCCCAACCTCTTTGTCACCTACTGGGCATTCCGGGCGATGATCGGATGGGCGCTGGGTTCGGCGGCGCTGGCGCTACTCGGGCTGTGGCTGATGCGACGGGGCCGAATACCCGACTCGAAAAAGTTTGCCACGTTTGCCATCTGGATGATCCCCACCCCGTTCCTGGCGAACAGCTCGGGCTGGATCTTCACCGAGATGGGCAGGCAGCCCTGGATGGTGGCACCCAACCCGTCGTCGCAGGGCGACACCAACGGATTGGAGAACATCCACCTCACGGTCCAGGAAGGTGTGAGTCAGCATTCGGGCTATCAGGTGCTGGTCACGCTGATCATCTTCACGCTGCTGTATGGCGGGCTGGGTGTCATCTGGTTCACCTTGATCCGGAAGTACACCCGCGAGGGTCCGGCCCCGGCGGATTCCGGTCCGCCGATCGATGGTCCTGACGGGCCGGAGACGGATGACCGGCCGGAATCCGATGAGCCCAAACAACTGTCGTTCGCGTACTGAGGGACTGAGGTAGAGCAATGAGTCTGGCAGAGTTCTGGTTTTGCCTGGTAGGCGTTCTGTTCCTCGGCTACTTCGTACTCGAGGGTTTCGACTTCGGCGTCGGCATGCTGATGCCGTTCCTCGGTCGTAAGAAGAACGGGGTCCCCGGCGACACCCGCCGACGGGCGATGCTCAACACGATCGGCCCGGTCTGGGACGGCAACGAGGTCTGGCTGATCACCGGCGGCGGAGCACTGTTCGCGGCGTTCCCGGCCTGGTACGCCACCATGTTCTCCACCTTCTACATACCGCTGTTCCTGATCCTCGTCGGCCTGATCGTCCGAGTGGTCGCCATCGAATGGCGCGGCAAGATCGACGATCCCCGCTGGCGATGGTGGGCCGACGTCGGAATCGGCCTGGGGTCGTGGCTGCCCGCGATCCTCTGGGGAGTCGCGTTCGCAAACCTGGTACGCGGCCTCCCCATCGACGGCGACGAACAATTCACCGGCAACTTCTTCGACCTGCTCTCGCCCTACGCGCTGCTGGGCGGTGTGGCGACCGCGTTGCTGTTCGCCACCCACGGCGCAGTGTTCCTCGCCCTCAAGACAACCGGTGAACTGCAGGAAGATTCGATGAAGGCGGCATTCACAATCGCGATACCCACCACCGCGGTCGCCGCGGTCTGGGGACTGTGGACCCAAGTCGAGTACGGCAAAGGCTGGACCTGGATCGCACTGCTCGTTGCCGCGGTCGCGATCATCGCGGCCACCGCGCTGGCGTACCTGCGCCGCGAAGGCTGGGCCTTTGTCGCCACCTGCTTCGCGATCACCGGCGTGGTCGTGCTGATCCTGGGATCGATGTTCCCCAACGTCATCCCCTCGACCACCGATCCCGCGTTCAACATGACCATCGAAGGCAGCGCCTCGAGCCACCACACCCTGGTGGTCATCACCTGGGCCGCAGCGATCATGACCCCGATCGTCCTGTGCTACCAGGGCTGGACCTACTGGGTGTTCCGCCAACGCATTTCGACCAGCCAGATCCCACCATCGATCGGACTGCCTCTACGCAGCCCGAAAGTGACCGAGAAGACGCGGTGATCGGGCAGTCGAAGTGATCGGGCGTCGACATGACCGGTGAGAAGGCGTCATCGGCTTCCGGCCCGCCGATCGACCCACGGCTGTGGCGCTATTCGCGGACGTCGCGCCGCTTCCTGGTGCTGACGGTGCTGATGGCGGTCACGCAGGTTGTCTGCGTGATCGTCACCGCGATGATGGTCGCGTCGATCCTGTCCGAGCTGATCGTGTCGCCGGATCAACGAAGTCTGGACGCGCAGGCCTGGCACCTGTGGGCGCTGGCCGGAGCAATCGTGGTGCGGGTGACCGCGGTGTACGTCCACGATCGGTACGCCCACCGGGCCAGTGCCGGGGTGATCGCAGACCTGCGTGATGAAGCCCTGGCCGCGGTGTCGGATCCGACACGCACGCCGCCACGGGAGTTGCTGACCAGGCGCAACCGGCTCGCGACGATTCTGACGACCGGCCTGGAAGCGCTGGGACCGTATCTGACCGGCTACGTTCCGGCGCTGATGCTCTCGGTGATCGCGATCCCGGTCCTCGTGGTGGTCATCGCGATGGCGGATCTGACGTCGGCCGTCATCGTGGTCGTGACACTGCCCCTCATCCCGATCTTCATGATCCTCATCGGCCGACTGACTCGCGACCGGACGGCCAATCGGCTTGCGGCGATGAGCCGCTTGTCCTCTCAGCTTCTCGATCTGATCGCGGGAATCCCGACGTTGCGTGCCCTGGGGCGCGAGCGCGAGCCCGCGGCGAGGGTGGGGGAACTCGGGCAGGCCCATCGACGGAGCACGATGCAGGCCTTGCGGGTGGCGTTCCTCTCCGGAGCGGTGCTGGAATTCCTTGCGACGCTGTCTGTCGCCCTGGTGGCCGTCAGCATCGGCCTGCGCCTGGTGCACGGCGACATGGGTCTGTACGGAGGTGTTCTCGCGCTGATCCTCGCGCCCGAGGTGTACCTGCCGCTCCGCACCGCCGGCGCCCAGTTCCACAATTCGGAGGCCGGAACAGCCAGTGCACGTGAGGTGTTCGAGATCATCGAGGGTCAGTCCGCGCAGCGTCAGGTGGGGAGCCGCTCGGTTGCGGTGGCCGGAGCCACGATCGTGGTCGCCGGACTCGGCGTACACGGCCGCGACGGCTGGGCGCCGCACGATCTGTCCGCGACCATCACACCCGGGCGACTGACGGTGCTCACCGGCCCGAATGGTGCCGGAAAGTCAACGGTCCTGGCCGCGATCCTGGGTCTTCAATCGCCTCAGGAAGGGTCGGTCATCATCGGCGACGTCCCGGTTGCCGAGCTCGATCCGGAAGCGCTGTGGGAGCAGGTGGCCTGGCTGCCCCAACACCCGGCGTTGGTCCCGGGAACAGTTGCCGAGAACTTCGAGATGACCGGGCCGGTGGGACCGCGCGACCGTGACTTCGGCTGCCGGGCCAGTGGTTTCGATGCGGTTGTGTCCGGACTACCCGACGGCTGGCAGACAGACCTGGGAACCGGGGGTGTCGGACTGTCCGCCGGACAACGGCAGCGACTGGCCCTGGCCCGGGTACTGGCCTCGCCCGCACCACTTCTGCTGCTGGACGAACCCACCACCCACCTCGATGCCGACGCCGAATCGGCGGTGGCGCGGGCATTGCAGGCGCGGGCCGCGGCCGGCGACACCGTCGTGGTGGTGGCGCACCGCCCCGCGATGCTCGCTGTGGCCGACGACATCGTCGACGTGGCGGGGGTGACGTATGTCGAACGCTGACAACACGTCTGTGCGGGGGCTCCAGGGTGATCCGCTGTGGCGGGCACTGGGTCTTCTGGGGCTGCGTGGCAGACCCGTGGCACGATCGTTGTTGCTCGGAATCCTGGGTGCGGGTAGTGCTCTGGCCCTGGCCGCACTGTCGGCATGGCTGATCACACGAGCGTGGGAGATGCCGCCGGTTCTCTCCCTGTCGGTGGCGGTCACAGCGGTTCGGGCACTGGGCATCTCCCGGGGACTGTTCCGGTACCTCGAACGTCTCGCCACCCACGACCTGGCATTTGATGCGATGTCGACGGCGCGCAGCCGGCTGTACCTGGCGCTCGCCGGCGGACCCGCGGGATACTCGGTGGGATTACGCCGCGGAGAGTTGTTGTCGCGGACCGGGACCGACGTCGACGAGATCGGAAATGCGCTCATCCGCGCAGTCATCCCGATCGGGGTGTCGATGGTCGTGTCCGGGGCGGCAGTGGTGATCATGGCCTTCGTGTCGCTCTGGGCGGCGCTGGTGTTGGCCATGGCGTTGCTGATCTGCGGTGTGGTGGCACCGTGGCTGGCTGTCCGGGGAGCGCGGATTGCGGCGCGAGCGGAGTCTGCCGCTCAGACCCGGAACGCGGGCGCGATCATGACCGTCCTCGACCATGCCGCGGAACTGGCTGTGGCCGGCCGGCGCGAGGTGCTGCTGGACGAGGCACGAGTGGCCGAATCCGACGTCGCCGACGCCGCGGATCGGGGTGCGATGCATGGCGCCTGGGCCAACGCCGTGGTTCCGCTGGCGGTCGGGGTGTCGGTGTTGGCGGCCGCGCTGGTGGGGATCGGGTTGGCCGATGCGGTGTCCCCGATGGCGCTCGGTGTGCTGATACTGCTGCCACTGAGCGCTTTTGAATCGACCGGGCCGATGACCGAAGCGGCGCTGCAGCTGCAGCGAAGCCATAGTTCTGCTCGGCGGATCATGTCGATGATCGACCGGGCAGACGATTTCGGACACATCGTCCCGCCGGTGGCCGTGGGAACCGGCCGGAACGCGGTGGTGGCGAGGGGGCTGTGCTGGGGATGGCCCGGAGGTGACGTGTTCGGCGGCGAGGACGGGATGGACCTCGACATCGAATCAGGGTCGCGGGTCGCGTTGATCGGTCCGAGCGGGTGTGGAAAGTCCACGTTGCTTCTCACACTTGCCGGCTTGTTGCCGCCGGTGACCGGTACCGTCACCCGGCCCGGCAACGAGGACTACGCCGTTCGGTACTTCGCCGAAGACGGGCACATCTTCACCACCAGCGTTCGCGAGAATCTGCTGGTCTCGAGGGGCGACGCGCCCGATTCGATGATCATCGACGTGATCGATCGGGTCGGGCTGGGCGAATGGGTGGCCGGTCTCCCGCAGGGCATAGACACCCCGCTTGACGCCGGTGCCGACTCGATCAGCGGTGGTCAGCGACGACGGTTGCTGCTCGCGCGAGCATTGATCAACGAGGCGCCGGTACTTCTACTCGATGAGCCGGGGGAGAACCTCGACCGCCACGATTCTGATCGGCTGCAGCGTGAACTGCTCGACGCTTCCGATGAGGCGCTGGTCGATCCGGACCGGGCAGTGGTGGTGGTGACCCATCGGCTGCCGATCCATCACCGCGCCGACGTGGTCATCGACCTCGGTCGGATTTCGCCCTCAGAAAATCCTGTTGCCGACACCCGGAAGCGGGAGTAGCTTCGTCGGTACACGAGGAAGGAGGTGGTCTGAAATTGATTTCTAGGACACGTGAGGTGACCATCAGCTAGCCGGCCGATTGGTGGATTATCTTGTACCCCAATCGGTATGAAGCTGAATCCACGTTGGTCACCGGACCCCCGCACCTTTCCGACCTCGTCCTGGCCGGATGCCCCGCTGCCTTGCGGGTGGTGCGGGGGTCTGCCCATTTCTTGTGAGGGGACACGATGATCTTGCCGATGGCAGTGGCGGTCGGTGTTGCGGACGGGACTGTGTCACTCGCATTTCGTCGTTGGAAAGCGTCTCGGGTGAAAGCGGGCGAGGTCTTTCAGAGCTATTCCGGACTGGTTCGGATCACAGCTGTCGACGAGGTCGACCCGGACGCCATCACCGACGACCAGGCGGGTCTGGCAGGCGAGAAGTCCGTCGCAGCGCTACGAAAACGATTCCGCGGTAACGAGACCGATCCGGTCTTTCGGATCGCCCTGACATGGGCGGGTCCGGACCCTCGCATCGCGCTGCGAACAGATGATCATCTGAGCCCGGAGGATGTCGTCGAGATCGTGACCCGGCTGGACCGGTTCGATGCTCGCAGTCCGAGTGGTCCGTGGACTCGTGAGACCCTGGGGCTGATCGAAGGGAACCCGGGTCGACGTGCCATCGAACTCGCGGACATGTGTGGCCGGGAGAAGGATCCGTTCAAACTCGACGTCCGCAAATTGAAGAACCTCGGCCTCACGCACAGTCTCGCTGTCGGTTATGAACTGTCGGCGCGGGGGCGTGCGTTCCTTGTCGCCGAGCGAGGTCAGGACTGACGGTCAACCGGGCGGAGGCGGGCATTCATCCGGCGTAGCGACTCAGTTTCGCCGATGCCCGGGGTACCAGATCGCCATCGCTGTCGACACGTTCCTCGACGTACGCGAGGTCGCCGTCTTCGACGAGCCCGTAGAGTCGCTTCGCGCCACCGGCCTTGGCGCCTGACGCGGAGGTGATCACCACATCGGTGACCAGTTCCCAGCTCGTCTGGTTGAGGGGATTGCCGTAGAACAGTTCGATCCAACCCTCGGCGTGGGTGAGGAGAAGTTCGATGGAGTCGTCCTCGCCGATCCGCCAGAATCCGGATTCGCGGAGATCGGGTTTGGCGTCGTCGTCGCCATCGTCGCCGATGACCCACGAGCGGGCCTGCCAGTTGAGGTAGTTCTGGCCGTCGTGGCTGATGATCAGCTGCTGACCAAAGCGGTAGTCGCCGGTTTCCGGGTGATTGCCTTCGCCCTCACCGCGCCAGACCCCCACCAACGGCAACAACGCCAGCAGTCCCGGATGAAGGTCCGGACCCTGGCGGAGGTTGGCGGTGTCGTCGGGCAGCGGCAGGTCAGGCAATGCCGGAATGTTCCGGCTGCCGGTTTCCTGGGCCTTGATGGCGGCCTGATTGACCGCCTCGTTGCCGGAACGGGTCACGATTCGTCAGTGACCAGCCGGTAGAGAACATACAGGCCGAACCAGACGATCAGAATGCTCGCCAGTACCAACAATGCTTCGAAGAAGATGACCACCTGGGTATTCTAGCGTCTGCCGAAACGCAGTGCGTGTGGGGATTCCCTCACTGTGCCACTGGTGTCACGGAACCTGATCGAGCGCATCCTGAGGTAGTCGGCATGGTGTGTTGCCTCTGAGCGCGGTTGCCTTGATCGACCCGAATCGGATGCTGAAGCCGCCTGCGAAGATGATCGTGTCGTGGACGTTGGTCTCATCGTGATAGGTACCGGTTTCGACCGCCCCGAGGGTGTAAGCGTGGTCCACGACGATCTGCATCGCTCGGGCCCAATCAGCTTGGGCGATGGGCTGATCGGCGAACCGGGAGGCCGATATGCCAGACATCGCCGGATCCGAATGGTCGGGACAGGTTGTGAAGGTCGCCTCTCGGCGCCATTCGAATCGCAAATACGGGAACTCGCGGGTGAGCGCCGTGCTCGCGTCGAGCAGAACCGCATTGAGGGCTTCGACGCCAGCTTCATAGGATGGTTGATTGCGGAGAGCTATGTCGTTTTCGGCGCGTTGCTCGTCTGACATCGAATTCCCTTCATCGGTGCTGTTCTCGGACAGGGTTCCGGCTACGAAGATCACCGCCACGGCAAATGCGCAGATCGCGGCCAAGATGGTCCCAAGGGCAACCCGTCTCCACAATCGCCGGTGGCGTTGCGTCATTTCGGTTCCTCGATTTCCAGTCCTGAGTCGCCAACGATGGCCGCCAGATTGTAACCGGGCATCTTCAGTCGATCCTGACCGTCTGGACCCGTCGAAGACCGCGGGTAGTCGGCGTGCCCGTGGCCACCTTCGCGTTCGATTCCTGTCCGGTCGACGCCGGCGTCGGATGTCAACTGGGTCAGGTCACCAGTGCGAGTGGGATCGCCTCCGAACGTTCCGAAATCGGCAATCGTGTCACCATCGTTTTCTATGACATACGCGTCTCCGCGATCGAGGCCGAGGGTGCCCGCATTGACCGTTGCTACTGTGCCGTCGTCGCCGAGGCCGGGTGAGCCGTAGAATACGGCCTCGTCGACCCCGGCAGCCTGCGAACTCTGCAAAGCGTGGGACGTCACAACGGAGCCGTAGGAGTGTCCCAGGGCCGTGATGTGCGGGTCGGGAGCCGCAGACGCGGCGTCTACCCCGCGGTAAAAGTTGGACAGGTCTAGGGCGGCCTCGTCTGCTACTGAATCGCCGGCGACATCTAGGCCACCTCGAGCCGTGTCGAAGTTTCCGGGTCCGGTTACGTTCGGAGTGTCATAGCCGACCCAAGCAATCGTGGACACAGTGCCATTTCGGTTCGTGAAATCGAGCTGATTCTCGACCTCGATTTTCAGATTCGTGGCTTCACCGATCATCCCATCCAAACTCCCGTTCACAGTTGTCCCCAGGCCAGGAGTAGTTACCGAAACATGGTCGGCTGTGTCAGGGTCTCCGACGGCAACGGCGGCGCGTCCGCGCTCGCCAGTGGTCATATCGAGCAGCATCAACTTCAGATCGCGAGGTTGACCCGTGCTCGAGTCAATCTGCGATAGCGCACTTTCGACCGCGTCGAGATCCTTGAGCTTCTGCTCGACATACCAGAGTTCGGCATCTTCGTTGGTGAACGTGCCGCCGAACCAGTGACCGTCGAGGTTGTCTTGCAACCGTTTTCTCTCGGCTTCGAGTCGTGCGCGTTCGATGGGAATCAACGCTCGGTTGGCTTCGTCACGTACGACGGCGGGAATCCCGTCGACATTGCCAACCCAGTCCGGATGCTGGGAGAGCACATAGTCCTTTTGCTCCGGCGACAACGCGTCCCAGTATTCCTTGGCCTGCAATGGTGCCAGATCAGCTGGAGGCGGATCTGTTGTGAGACTTCCCTGTTCGCGTCCTGCCTTCTTGATGTCTTCCGGTGTTCGGGCACCACGGGCGGTGATCTCACCTGCAGCGGCTTTTCTCAGGACTGCAGCAGCATCACTGTCGACGTCCGCGGCTTGCGTGATCAAAGCTGTTGCGGCGGCCTCTATGCGCTCTTCGGATCGTTTGAGCTGTTCGATCTCGCCGTCGTCTTTTCCGTCGGTGCTGTAGGAGACCTGCCCGTCATCATTTAGGGACATCTCCTCGGCAGCCGCGTCGGACTCGAGCTTCTTGAGCTCGGACTGCAGGTGCTCCACGGCGACCACGGTCTGCCGCGCGAGTTCCTGGACGGCGCTGACGGTGGCTATTTCGTCTGACAGGTCATCTGCGGTGATGGTGAACTTCTGTTTGGCAGCGTCGACGGACTCGCCTGTCCAGCCCGGAAACTGTCCGATCGACTCGAGCTTTGTCTTGACGTCGGTCAATGTGTCGCTGTCGACTCGACAATGTCGCTTGCAGAGTTCTCAGACCAGAAACATCCCACGCACGTATATCCCCCAGGTCCAATACGTCCCCTCGAAACGACCTGTGAACGACGACCCAGTCGCTGGCAATACCTTAAGGTACAGGTAGGGGTTTGGTGGATCAGGGGGAAGCGATGTCGGGTGAGTTCTGTGTGTCCGTCGAGGACGTAGCGACTGCGGCGAGCATGACAACTCAGGCGGGTTTGGCCGCGACTGACGAGTTGTCTGCAGGTGAGACTCGTATGAATGGTGGCGGTGTAGACACATTCCGGGGTACGGCGAATGGTGCGTTGGGGGAGTTCAGGACCTACTTGTCGGACCGGCGAAAGTCTCTGGATACCGCCGTTGATGAGATGGTTCAGGGCCTGCGCATGGCGGCGGCGACATTCGATGCCACCGAGGCTGATTCGCGACAGGCTCTCGGTCGGATTCAGAAAACTGTTGAGGCGCAGGGCCCTTCGGTCCTGAAGCTGTGAGTCAGCCCACGCACGCTCCACTTGTACAAGGACGCTCCATGAACAAGTGGAGCGTCCTGGTACAGATGGCGCGTTTGCGAGAATGGCGAAGGCCCGGTCACCTCGAAAGGTGACCGGGCCTTTGTCAGAGTCGAGGCTCTTACTTGCTGACGGTCACGTTCTGCTCGTGCACGCCGGCACCTTCCGGCTTCACGGTGACGTCACCGTTGCCGGTGGACGACAGCGCACGCAGCGTCCAGGTTCCGGGGGCGGCGAAGAAGCGGAAATCGCCGGTACCGCTGGCAACGACCTCGGCGGTGAACTCGCCTGTTCCGTCAAGCAGACGCACGAAAGCGCCGGCGACCGGGTTGCCGTCGGTGTCGAGCACCTGACCGGTCAAAAC
>NZ_DATCVM010000105.1:0-140285 GCF_036566845.1 Williamsia sp. | reverse complement strand
ATCGGTGGTCGCCGTGAGGCAATGCACGAAGATGACCAGCGAAAACGTGATCGCCCGAATCAGATCGACATGGTGAAGGTACTTGCGTCCTGTCGAACTGGCCGTCGTGGTTTCGGTCGTGCTGACCGTAAGGGTTGCGTTGGTGGCGGAGAGCATCGCGTACAGCATGCCGTACCGGCCCGCGAAAGTGCACGACGGGGAGGTCTGGGTCACAATCGTCCGCGATCTACCGTGCAGTGATGCATGAGCGGTGGGATCGGTGATTCCGGACTGGGACGTCCTGGTCCTGTTGCTGGCCGCTGCGGGTGTGGCCGGCTGGATCGACGCGGTCATCGGCGGCGGCGGGCTGATCCTCATCCCGGCGATGCTGATCGCCTTTCCGACCGCGGTGCCGGCGACGGCGCTCGGCACCAACAAACTGGCGGCCGTCGCGGGGACGAGCGTGGCGGCGGTCAACTATTCGAGGGTCGTGAAGGTCCCCCGGAAGCTGGCACTGATGTCGGTGCCGATTGCGTTCACGTGCTCGGCCGCTGGGGCGTTGTCGGCGACGGCGGTATCGGCGGAGATCATCCGGCCGCTGGTGATCGTGCTGATGCTGGCGGTGGGGATCTTTGTCGCGGTGCGGCCGTCATTCGGAAGCAACAGCGGCGAGAGCCCACCGCTGACCGGCCGCCAGATGGTTGGCGGATGTATCGCCTTCGCCGTGATCGGGTACTACGACGGCATCTTCGGTCCTGGTACCGGCATGTTCCTCATCATTGCGCTCACAGCTTTGTTGTCGCGCAACTTCATCGAGAGTGCGGCGCTGGCGAAGATCGCCAACACCGCCACCAACCTCGGTGCGCTCGTCGTCTTCGCCATCGGCGGAAACATATGGTGGGCACTGGGTTTGATGCTCGCGGTCGCCAATGTCGGGGGATCGATCCTGGGGTCGCGAACGGTACTGAACCGCGGAACAGGTGTCATCCGGATCGCGCTGCTGACCGTGGTGGTGGTGATGTCGCTCAAGCTGGCCTGGGATCAGTGGGCCTGAAACGCACTGAGTGGACGGGGGCAAACTAGGCTGCTGACGTGGGTATGAGTCCTGTGGAAGATCAGAATCGGCGCCTGCTGCGCGCCCGCGACACCATGGATCGCCAGTACGCGAACGCATTGGACATCGAGCAGCTCGCGGCCATCGCCTACATGTCGCCCGCCCACTTCATCCGCACCTTTCGGGCGACCTTCGGTGAGACCCCGCATCGGCATCTGCAGCGCCGCCGGATCGAACGCGCGATGGCATTGCTGCGTGGTTCGGACGAATCGGTCACTGTGATCGCCGGCCGTGTCGGTTTCGGGAGCCTCGGCACGTTCAGCCGGACGTTTCGTGCCATCACCGGCAGTTCACCGAGTGAGTTCCGTGCTCGGGCACAGCCATTGAATGTTCCCGTGTGCTTTGTGAAGGCATGGTCGAAACCGAGCAGTTTCGGAGAAGCGCCACCACGCTGACCGTCTCTACTGTTGGCCTATGTTCAACAAAATCGGAATCCACGCGGTCATGGTTCTCAATCAGGATGAAGCTCTTGACTTCTACGTCGGCAAGCTTGGCTTCGAAGTCGCAGACGATGTCGACATGGGCTTCATGCGATGGCTCACCATCGCGCTGCCATCCGACCCCGGCCGGCAGATCCTCCTCGAAGTCCCCGGACCGCCTTCGTTGACCGAAGACGTGGCAGCGCAAGTTCGTGACCTGCTGACGAAGGGCGCGCTGGGTATGGCTGCCACCCTGAACACCGACGATTGCCGCCGGACGTACAAGGAGTTGTCGGCCAAGGGTGTGGAGTTCACCGAGGAGCCGACGGAGCAGCCGTACGGTATCGACTGCGCGCTCCGTGACCCGTTCGGCAACCACATCCGCATCACCCAGCTGGCCACCGGTCCGGTCGAGGTGACCGATGCCGACATCGCGCGATGGGCCGGCACGGACAAGTAGCCCTCCGCGGGATCACCACCACCCGGGCAGGGCCTTCTGCAACTCGTCGCTCATAGCCTCGGTCAGGCTCGCCACGAAGGCCGTGGTCAGGTGGTGATAGTCGTGCCACACCAGGATGTTGCCCACGATCGCCGGGCAATTGGTGTCGTCGCAGAGCGCGTCGGAGAAGTCGAGGAACGACATGTTGGGGAACTGCTCCCGGATGGCGAGGGTGGGGTCAACCGGTGACAGTGCCTGTTCGCGGTCGACGCCGCAGTCGGCGGCTGATCTGCCGCTTGCGAGACATTCCGGAGGGGTCAGATGCGGGCCCAGTGCCCAGGGGGTGTCGCGGATCGCGATCACCTGCTGCCCGCGGTCGCGGAACTCGGTGAAGATGTCGAGGTAGTCCGACGGGATGTAGTCGCCCGAACCCTCGCCCTCGGTGGGGCGGGTGCTGGTGGTGACGACGACGTTGGGGCGATCGACGGCCAGCTGATCCATCACCATCCGCGACCACTCGTTGCACTGGGGGTACTCCGCGCCGATCGGGGTGAGGATCGTGTCCGTGATCAACGGACATCCGACCTTCAGGTACGTGGTCACCCGGAAGCGCTGCTCCCGCCCGATCTCATCGAGGGCTGTGAGCCAGTGTTCGGAGTGGGAACCTCCGACCAGTGCAATGGTGCGGGTGGCCTCCAGGGCGCCGTAGACACCCACTCGCACGGAGCCGTCAGTCCATCCGGAGACAACTCCATCGGCGGACGAGATAGGCCAATCATCCTTCACCGCAAGCGCATCGGGCTGCAGTTGCACGTCCGGGACCGGCGCACCGGCCCAGAGCGCCCTGGCCCCCGGATACAGCTCCACATCTCGGTTCTGTGCACCGGCACTCAGCGAAGTCGCGGGTGATCGCCAATCCTGGATCGCCAGACCGGCTCCGGCGGTCAGCACCACCAGTACGCAGGTCAGGGCCGCGGCGTAGCCGGGCACCAGGCCGTGTCGCCGGTCGGTGTGCGGCTTCTTGCGACCGGACCGCAGTGGGATCTCGACGAATTTTGTTGTCAGATAGGCCAAGACCAGCGACGCCGCGACGATTCCGGTGCCCTCTACGATCGACACCCCGCTCTGGTAGCGCCAGGCCAGGTAGAAGATCAAGAGCGGCCAATGCCAGAGGTAGAGAGAGTAGGCGATGGAACCCAACCAGACGATCCGGGGATGCGCCAGCCACGAACCCACGCGCGTCGGGTCGCCCGATCCGACCCAGATCAGCAGCACTGTTGCACCGACGGGAACCAACGCCATCGCCGACGGGTACTCGTCGACGCCGGAAATCCACCAGCCGCACGTGATGATGAGAACCAAGGCGATGGCAGCGAGCGCGTTGCGGATCCACTGCGGCAACGTGATCCGGGGCATCCACACTGCCAAGAGACCGCCGAGCAGGGGCTCCCACGCCCGGGCAAACGTGTCGTAATAGGTGAACGACTGATCGATTCCGTGGCGATGCAACGCCCACGCGAAGGAGGTCAGCGCCGCAAGTGCGATGACCCCGGCGAGCGCGCCGCGCACCACTGCGGGTCGCCGGAAGACACCTGAACGGGTTCCGACGGCCCGGACGACTGCACCGGCCAGCAGCAATGCCACCAGCGTGCCCGCGAAGAACTGGCCTTGGACCGACATCGACCACAGGTGCTGCATTGGGCTGTTGGCCGAATCGGCGGCGGCGTAGTCCTGCGAGGCGAGCGCGAGATGCCAGTTCTGGAAGTACAGCGCCGAGGCGATCACCTCGTCGCCCAACGATTCCCACCGTGCCCGTGGCAGAACCGCGATGGTGAGCGTGACGATGGCGACTAGCACGGTGAGCATTGCCGGCACCAAGCGCCGGGCCAGCCGCCACAGGCGCCCGAACGGGTTCAGCGCGGCCGCCCACGTCGATCCCGATCCGGCCGAGGTGGCCACGACATGTTTGCAGAGCGACGCCACAAAGAAGTATCCCGACAACGTCAGGAAGACGTCGACGCCGCCCGAGACCCGGCCGAACCAGATGTGGAAGACAACCACCAGTGTGATCGCGAGACCACGCAAACCGTCGAGATCGAGCCGGTAACCGCCCGGCCCGGTCTTCTGCGTTTTCACCACCAGCCCGACAACACCTTTTGCATGTCGGTTCCCAGCGCCGGGATCAGGCTGCGCACAAACGTGGCACTGAGGTGGTGGAAGTCGTGCCACACCAGGATGTTCCCGACCACGGCCGGGCAGTAGACGGCATCGCACATGGCGTCGGTGTAATCGAGGAAGCTCATGTTGGGGAAGTCGGGTGCGATGGCCAGCGCCGGATCGGTGGTTGCCATCACGAGGGATCGTTCGACGCCGCACTGTGACGGTTTCTTGCCCAGTGCCAGGCATTCCGGTGGGCTCTGGCTGCCCAGGGTCCACGGATTGTCGCGCACCGCAATGACTTTCTGGCCGCGGTCCCGGAACTCGGAGAAGATGTCGATGTAGTCGGACGGGACGAAGTCGCCCGCGACCTCACCCTCGACGGGCCGAGTGCTGTTGGTGAACACCACATCCGGCCTGTCGAGGGCCAGGCGGTCCATCACGTCGCGCGACCACTCGTTGCACTGGTAGTACTTCTGTCCGAACCAGGTGAAGACATGGTCGACCGTCAGCGGACATCCGACCTTCAGGTACGTCGTGACCTTGAAACCCTGCTGTTTGCCGACGGCATCGAGTGCGGTGATCCAGTATTCGGCGTGAGAGCCGCCGACGAGTGCGATGGTCCGATCGGCGGCGACATCGCCGTAGACGCCGACCCGGATCGATCCGTCCTTCCATCCGGAGATCACCGAGTCGTATGACGTGATCGGCCAATCCATGTCTGCCACATCCGGACTGGGCTCGGCCTCGACGCGCGGGACCGGTGCGCCGTCGAGGTAGGCACGCGCACCGGGGTAGAGGCGGGGATCGAGGTTCTCGGTGTCGACGGACAGGTTCTTCACGTGGTTGTCCCACGCGGCGATGCTGACCCCGGCACTCAGGGTGAGAACCACCAGCACCGACGTCAGCACCGTCGCGTAGCGCGGCCATCCTCGGGTGCCACGTGAGGCCACGTCCGTCCTTGTGGGCGCCGGCCTGGGCTGTCGCAGCGGCTTCTCGATGAATCTGGTTGTGGTCCAGGCCAGCACCAGCGAGACCACGATGATCGCGGCGCCTTCGATGATCCCTACGCTGTCCTTGTATCGCCACGTCAGGTAGAAGATCAGCAGCGGCCAGTGCCACAGGTAGAGCGCGTACGCGATCGAACCGAGCCAGACGATCGACGGGTGGGCCAACCACGAGCTGACCGTTGCGGGTCCGGTGATGTCGGTGGGAGCGGTCTGCCGTGAGCCACTCCAGATCAGCAGCAGCGTTGCGCCCACGGGCACCAATGCCATCGTCGACGGGTACTGCTGAACACCGGCGATCCACCAGCCGCACGTGATGATCAGACCCAGTGCGATCAGGCCGAGGGTGTCGCGCAACCACTGAGGCATCCGGACGCGGGGCATCGCCACCGCGAGCAGACCACCGGCGAGGGGCTCCCAGGTCCTGGCGATCGTGTCGTAGTAGTTGAACGGCTGATTGATGCCGTGCCGGTGATGCGCCCAGGCAAACGACACCAGCGTGACACCGAGGAGCGCGACTCCGACCACGGAGCGAACGACCACGGGCCTGCGGAATGTGGCGAACCTCATCGCCAGCATCTTCAGGGCTCCGCCGAGCGCCAGCGCGGCCAGCAGTGTCACCACAAAGAACTGTCCCTGCACCGACATCGACCACAGGTGCTGAAGTGGACTGTTGGCGGAGTCCGCGGCGGCGTAGTCCTGTGCGGCGAGCGCCAGGTGCCAGTTCTGGTAGTAGAAGGCAGAGGCGATCACCTCACTGCCCAGCGGCGCCCATCGGGTCCTCGGCATGAGCAGCAGGCACATCACCACGATGAACAGCAGGACGGTCAGCAGTGCCGGCAGGAGGCGGCGGGCCAGGCGCCACAGCCGTGGTCCCGGATTCAGTGCCGATGTCCAGCCGACGGTGGCCGGCGATGTCGCGAGGACATGCTTGAGGAGCGAGGCGACAAAGAAGTAGCCCGACAGGGTCAGGAAGACATCGACCCCGCCGGAGACCCGGCCGAACCAGATGTGAAAGACCGCGACCAGTGTGATCGCGATGCCGCGAAGGCCATCGAGGTCGATCCGGTACTCGTTGCCGGGGGCCGGACGAAGAGGGCGCGATGCGACGGACGGGCCTGTCGCGATCGCACTCACGCGCCAGATTCTTCCAGATGGCTGCCGAAACCCCGCGGCGACAGCCCCGATCGAGGAGAGGTATCACAATCGTGAAGGTTCATCCCGTGTACCTATTGAGTGCTTTGGGTGATTCGGCGCACAGATGCCGGCCAGGACTGTAGTTTCGTTCCAGTCCAGCAGAGAGGCAGGGTCCGCAATGCCGCGTGGCTCCACAGCAGTTTCGAAGAAGAACAGGGCTCGACAAAAGCAACGGGCAGGAGTTGCCACCGCAGTGTTCGTGACCGCGGCCATGGGCGCCACGGTTGGTGCGGGCGCCGGGCACGCTGCCTGGTACGACCCCATCGTCAACCTGTTGCCGATCGAAAGCTGCGAGGGTGGAAGCGGAACCGTCAACGCCAATGTCGACTGCCAGTGGTCGATCGATCCTCCCGTCACCGCACTGTTGCCGGCCTTGGGTGTGGACCTCGACCTCAACAGCGCGGCGACCGCACGCGAAGACGTGGACATCACACTCGTGCCCGACTGGCTCGACTGGTTCGACGTCATCCCCGATCTGGAAATCGGCGGCACCACCGCCAAGATCACGGGACCCGGGCTCGCGTACGCCAATTCGCTCTTCGCCGCTCCGGGCAGTTCCGCGGAGGCGCACGCCTGGGGTTTCCTCAGCGGAGCAGTGGCCGTGACGCTCCCGCCGGATTCGATCGATGACCTCATCGCCATGGAACCCGGTCACACAAAAGCGATCTCGTTGCCATTGGGCGTCACGATCGCGGCGGCGGGTTCGGGTCAGGCCACAGCCATCGCACTCGGCGGGTTTGCGACTGCGGTCGGTTTCACGGACCTCGTCGAGAACGTCAGCTGTATGGCGCTGGTGTCATACGCATCTCACTCGAACGTGGGGACCTGCGCCGGGGTGTTGTTCATCTTCAGCGTGAGCCAGGTCGCCGGTTCACCCGAGTACGTGTTCGCGATCGCCGACCCCACATCGCTGACGTTCCTGTCTGATCAGGGCCTGATCCCGCTGCCGATCCCGAGCTTCGATCGCGACATCCTGCGGGTCGGGGTGGGTGGTTCGTCGGGTATCCGGGTCGAGACCGATCTGTTCGAGACGCCGAACTCCACGTCGACGTCGGTGTCCACCAGGACTGCTGCGGCCCCGGCTGTGCACACGGTCGGCAGCAACTCTGCCGAAGACGCATCCGCAGAGGATGTTTCGACCATCGCCGATATGCAGGCGGCAACCGAATATGTCGGGAAGCATCGGGCACCCGATACCACCGAAACGGAAACCACCACGACCGACACCACCCTGACCGACACCACCACGACCACCACCGAGACCGAGACCGAGACCGACACCGCCGAACCGGAAACCGACGCCGAGCCGGATGCCAAGAGCGTGCCGGAATCCACCACGGGTGCTCCCGACGCCGCGTGAGGATCCCGGTGGGAGGATCATGGCGGGTGAGGCGAAAGGACCGCGTCATGGGGCAACTCAAATCACCCGGTGAGATCGAGATGATGCGTGAGGCCGGCCGAGTGGTCGCGCGGGCGTTGTCCGCGGTGGAGGCCGAAGCGGCCGTCGGCTCGACTCTCGAGCAACTCGACGAGGTCGCAGCCGCCGTCATCGAACGAGCGGGAGCGAAGTCTGCCTTCCTGGGTTACCACCCCAAGTGGGCTCCGACGCCGTTTGCCGGAGTGATCTGCGCCAGCGTCAACAACGGGATCGTGCATGGTGTCCCGGTCGGTCGGCAGCTTCGCGACGGAGATCTGGTGAGCATCGACTGCGGTGCATATCTCGACGGGTGGTGCGGTGATGCGGCAATCAGTTTCCTTGTTGGCCAAGAAGATTCGGGCGATGTCGATCTGATTGCCGCAACCGAGGCCGCGTTGTTGCGAGGTATCGAGGCGGCGCAACCAGGTGGGAACATGGGTGACATCGGGCACGCCATCGCCGGACCCGCGCGCGCCGCCGGTTACGGGCTGCTCGAAAACCATGGCGGCCACGGCATCGGCCGGGCAATGCACGAAGCCCCACACGTCCCGAATGAGGGACGGGTGGGGCGCGGTATGAAACTTCGTGCGGGACTGGTGATCGCGATCGAACCAATGCTGATCCGCGGTGGCGACGACCGGTACGTCCACGCCCCCGACGGGTGGGAACTGCGCAGCGCGTCCGGCGCTCGCGCCGCCCACTGCGAGCACACGGTGGCGATCACACCGGACGGGCCGCAGATCCTCACCGCACTCTGACCCGACGGCAGTCGTCGGGCCGAGCGTCAGGCGGCGGGGGTCTTGACGATCAGAACCGGGCTCGGTGCGTGGTGCAACACGGTCTGGCTCACCGAGCCCAGCAGGAGCCCGGTGAAGCCTCCGCGTCCACGGCTGCCGAGGACAAGGAGCTGGGCACCCTCGGCGGCAGCGGTCAGCAGCTGGTGGGCGGGCCCGTCCGCGGCGACCATGGTCGACACTACGACGTCGGGATGGTCGGCGGTGTGGGCGGCAATTCGCTGCGCCACGAGCTTGTGCGCTTCGTCCTCGGTCTGTTGGACCAGGTCATCGGTGATTCCGAACCCGCCGAAGGTGTTGGTGGCCAAGTCGGTCCAGGTGTGGACGACGGTGAGGCCGGTGCCGCGGAGCGCGGCCTGCTCGAAGGCGGCCGTGAGAGCGAGGTCGCTGGATTCCGAGCCGTCGATGCCGACCACCACCGGGCCGGTGCCCGGGGGATGTGCGACCACGGCAACGGGGCTGGAGGCATGTGCGGCGACGCCGGTGCTGACGGATCCGGCGATCAGGCCGCGCACTGCACCACGACCCCTGGTGCCGACGACGACCATTGCAGCGTCGGCGGATTCGTCGTTGAGCACCGCGGTAGGAGTGCCCGCCACGATCCGGCTCGACACCTCCACCGTCGGTGTGGTCTCGCGAGCGAGTTTCTCGGCAGCGGTGACCGTCTCCTTGACCGCATCCTGGATCAGGGTGACGAGGTCACCGGTATACGCCATCGCCGTACCCGCGTATCCGCCGACCTGCGGTTCGTAGACTCCGACGACCACCAATTCGCGACCCATGAGCTCGGCGGTGTTCGCCGCCCAGACAACGGCCTGATCCGAACTCTCGGAACCGTCGACTCCGACGATGACCGGTGATTTCGACATTCGCGCTTCTCCTCTTGGTGGTTGCTACTTCGACGACGTGAGTGCGGAGGCGATGTCGTCGGCAGTTTCGGGGGCCGTGTCCGCGATCGGCGCACGGAGCTTGGGCAGGAATGCGGTGATGATCAACGCTGCGATGGCCGAACCGGCCGCCAGCGCCATGATGGTGCTGAACGCTTCCTCTGACGGAAGTACGGATGAACCGAGCGACATCGTCATGTTGGCCAGGATCACACCGGCGATCGCGCTTGCGAAAGATGTTCCGAGTGAACGCATCAGGGTGTTGAAGCTGTTTGCCGCACCGGTCTCGGACGGTGGAACCGCGCCCATGATGAGTGCCGGCATCGCTCCGTAGGCGAGTCCGACACCGGTGCCGATGATCATCGCGATCATGACCAATTGCCAGATCGAATGCATTGCGAAGATACCGATCCCGTAGCCGACGGCGACAATCACAGCGCCGAGCATCAGTGTGATCTTCGGACCGTACGCATTGGTGATCTTCGATCCGACCGGCGAGATCAGCATCATGACTATTCCGAACGGAGCCATCACCAATCCGGACAGCAGCATCGAACCGCCGAGCCCGAATCCCGTGGCCTCGGGCAGCTGAACCACCTGCGGAAAGACCATCGACGCGGCAAACATGGCAAAGCCGAACACGATCGATGCGACGTTGGTCAGCAGAACCTGGCGGCGTGCGCTGACGCGAAGGTCGACCAACGGCTTGGTGGTATGCAGCTCCCACCAACCCCAGACGAGGAAGGCGACAAGTGAGATGGCCAGCAGTGCGAGTGTGGTGGTGCTGGTCCAACCCCAGTCGGAACCCTTGGAGATCGGCAGGAGTAGCGCGATCAGCGCGATCGCCAGTGAGATGGCGCCGGCGAAGTCGAACTTGCCGCCAGTTCGTACCGGAGACTCGGGAACCATCCTGAAGATCAGAACGGCTGCGACGATTCCGAGCGCGGCGGAGGTCCAGAACAGCATGTGCCAGTCTGCGTATTCGGCGATGATCGCGGCGATCGGGAGCCCGAGTGCACCGCCGACGCCGAGGGAGGCGCTCATCATGGCGACGGCCCCGGCGAGTTTCTGGGGAGGCAGGATGTCGCGCATGATGCTGATGCCGAGCGGGATGAGTCCCGAGGCCAGGCCCTGCAGGACACGACCGATGATCATCGGGACGACGCTGGACGACAATGCGACGACGATCGAACCTGCCACCAACAGGGTGACACTGATCAGCATCATGCGTCGTTTGCCGAACATGTCACCGAGACGCCCCATCGTCGGTACGGCTACAGCAGCGGCGAGTAGGGTGCCGGTGATCGCCCAAGCGGTGTCAGACGGGGATGCGTTCAGGTAGTCGGGAAGACTCGGGATGATCGGGATCACGAGTGTCTGCATCAGTGAGACGACGATGCCGGCGAACGCCAGCACCGCCACGATCGGCCCGGTCGGTGGACTCGTCGTCGTCGTCGACGTAGTGGATATGGACATCAAGGTTCTCCATCAGCTGGCAAGCAAGTTCACAGTTCAGATCTAAGTCACACGATTTAGTTAGCGTAGGGCAACTAGTTGTTGTCTGCAAATGATTGTGAACATTCGTGATGCACCTCTCCTGATCCGGATCGGGTGACCGGTGGCACCCCAACATGGAAGGTTGAGTCGGGAAGGCTCAAGTTTTTTCTGAAATCGGGAACAACATCGCCAGGTGGCCGGTTGTAAGACTCGAGAGACCTGAGCGACCCCCACTCAATGTGACTTGACGGGACGATCGAGACTCGGTAGAAGTTGAGTCGATCGCGCTGAGGTTTCAGACCGAGAACCACAAACGTGAACATCCGTGCGCCGCACTGCTGCGGATGCACTGCTTATAGGAGGCAAGAAATGGCTCGTGCTGTAGGAATCGACCTGGGCACCACCAACTCGGTGGTGTCGGTCCTCGAAGGTGGAGAGGCCACCGTCGTCGCGAACGCCGAAGGCTCGCGCACCACCCCGTCGGTTGTTGCATTCGCCCGCAATGGCGAGGTCCTGGTCGGGCAGCCGGCCAAGAACCAGGCAGTGACCAACGTCGACCGCACCATCCGTTCCGTCAAGCGCCACATGGGCGAAGACTGGAACACCGCGATCGACGACAAGAAGTACACCCCGCAGGAGATCAGCGCCCGCACGCTGATGAAACTGAAGCGTGACGCAGAGGCGTACCTCGGCGAAGACGTTGTCGACGCCGTGATCACCGTGCCCGCGTACTTCAACGACGCCCAGCGTCAGGCCACCAAGGAAGCCGGCCAGATCGCCGGCCTCAATGTCCTGCGTATCGTCAACGAGCCCACCGCGGCCGCGCTGGCCTACGGCCTGGACAAGGGCGAAAAAGAGCAGACCATCCTCGTCTTCGACCTCGGTGGCGGCACGTTCGACGTGTCCCTCCTGGAGATCGGTGACGGCGTCGTCGAGGTCCGTGCGACCTCCGGCGACAACCACCTCGGTGGCGACGACTGGGATCAGCGTGTTGTCGACTGGCTCGTCGACAAGTTCAAGGCGAGCAGCGGAATCGACCTCACCAAGGACAAGATGGCCCTGCAGCGTCTGCGTGAGGCCGCCGAGAAGGCGAAGATCGAACTGTCCTCCGGACAGAGCACGTCGATCAACCTGCCCTACATCACCGTGGACGCGGACAAGAACCCGCTCTTCCTCGACGAGCAGCTCAGCCGCAGCGAGTTCCAGAAGATCACCGGAGACCTGCTCGAGCGCACCCGTGCGCCCTTCCAGGCCGTGATCAAGGATGCCGGCGTTTCCGTCAGCGACATCGATCACGTTGTGCTCGTTGGTGGTTCGACCCGTATGCCGGCCGTGACCGAACTGGTCAAGGAGCTCACCGGTGGACGCGAGCCCAACAAGGGCGTCAACCCCGATGAGGTCGTGGCCGTCGGTGCCGCACTGCAGGCCGGTGTGCTGCGCGGTGAGGTCAAGGACGTGCTGCTGCTCGACGTGACCCCGCTGAGCCTCGGTATCGAGACCAAGGGTGGCGTCATGCACAAGCTCATCGAGCGCAACACCACCATCCCCACCAAGCGGTCCGAGACCTACACCACGGCAGAAGACAGTCAGCCGTCGGTGCAGATCCAGGTCTATCAGGGTGAGCGCGAGATCGCCTCGCACAACAAGCTGCTCGGATCGTTCGAGCTGGCCGGTATCGCTCCCGCCCCGCAAGGTGTCCCGCAGATCGAGGTGACCTTCGACATCGACGCCAACGGCATCGTGCACGTCACCGCGAAGGACAAGGGCACCGGCAAAGAGAACACCATCCGTATCCAGGACGGCTCGGGCCTGAGCAAGGACGAGATCGACCGGATGATCAAGGATGCGGAAGCTCACGCCGACGAGGATCGCGCGCGCCGTGAAGAGGCCGAGACCCGCAACCAGGCCGAGTCGCTGGTGAACCAGACCGAGAAGTTCCTCAAGGACTCCGACGACAAGGTTCCCGCCGACCTCAAGACCAAGGTCGAGGGCTCGATCGAAGGTGTTCGCGAAGCACTCAAGGGCAGTGACCTCGGCGCCGTGAAGTCGGCCGTCGAGACGCTGACCACCGACTCGCAGGAGCTGGGCCAGGCCATCTACGCGGCAGCTGCCGAAGAGGGCGGCGCAGCAGCGCCCGGTGGTGCCGATGACGTCGTCGACGCCGAGGTTGTCGACGAGGGTGTCGACGGCTCCGAAAACGCCGGGGACAACAAGTGACCGGTCCCGAAGCCGAACCGGTAACCGTGACCGACAAGCGGCGTATCGATCCCGAAACGGGTGAGGTGCGTCCCGAGGATGTTGCGGATGCTCCCGAGTCGGAAGGGGAGCAACCGGATTCGGTGGACACAGTGGACGCCGCAATCGATGAGGTCGCTGCCGACGCGGCGGGTTCGGACAAAGAAGCCGAACTGCTCGCCGATCTGCAGCGGGTGCACGCCGAGTACGCGAACTACCGCAAGCGCGCAGAACGGGAGAAGGTCTCGGCTCAGCAGTACGGCAAAGGTGACTTGATCAAGTCGCTGTTGCCGGTGCTGGACGACCTCGACCGGGCCCGGGCTCACGGCGATCTCGAAACCGGACCGCTGCGTGCAGTGGCCGATAAGATCACCGAAACGCTCAGCTCCGCAGGCCTCGCGGCCTTCGGTGTGGTGGGTGACGAGTTCGATCCGGCGCTGCACGAGGCAGTGCAAAACGAGGGTGACGGCTCGCGCCCGGTGATCGGGACCGTGTATCGGCAGGGCTTCCGGCTCGCCGACCGCGTCCTGCGCACCGCGATGGTCGTTGTTGTCGACGGATCCCAATCCGGCGAAACACCGCCCGCGGACACGACGCCGCAGCAGGACTAGAGCTGACCGGCCCAGGCACCCGAGGTGCCTGGGCCGGCATCTTCGGCAGACAATGAAATACACAGCGAAAAAAGACGAAGATCTACAGAAGGAGGTGACGCCTGGTGGCCCCACAACGTGAATGGCTGGAACAGGACTTCTACAAAGCGCTGGGCGTCAAGCCCGGTGCGTCCGCCGACGAGATCAAGAAGGCATATCGGAAGCTGGCCCGGGAACTTCATCCCGACGCCAACCCGAACGACGCGGCAGCGGAGGAGCGGTTCAAGCTCGTCTCCGAAGCGCACAGCGTCCTGTCCGATCCGGCGAAACGCAAAGAGTACGACGACACCCGGCGCATGTTCGCCGGTGCCCGCGGAGGCGCTGCCCGAGGCGGGGCCGGATTCCCCGGTGGCTTCGGTGCACCGTCCGGCGGCCAGGAATTCAACATCAACGACCTGTTCGGCGACGGCCCCGGAGGCGGATCCGATCAGAACCTCGGTGACCTCTTCGGCGGTCTGTTCAACCGCGGCGGTGGATCACGGGGAACCCAGACACGGAGCCGTCGCGGCAACGACCTGGAGACCGAGACCACGCTTAGCTTCAAAGAAGCTGCACTGGGCACCTCGACCACCCTCACGATCACGAGTTCCGCGCCCTGCACCAACTGTCATGGCAGCGGAGCAAAGCCCGGTACCAGCCCTCGGGTGTGCCCGAGCTGCAACGGTGCCGGAGTGGTCAGCCGCAACCAGGGTGCCTTCGGATTCAGCGAGCCGTGCACGGATTGCCGTGGCACCGGCTCCCGGATCGACGACCCCTGCCCCGACTGCGAAGGCAACGGGGCAACCATCCGTACGCGTCCGATCACCGTGCGGATCCCGCCGGGTGTGTCGAACGGCGGCAAGATCCGTCTTGCCGGACAAGGCGAGGCCGGTCTCCGTGGCGCCCCGTCCGGTGACCTCTACGTCACCGTCAACGTGGCACCCGACCGGACATTCACCCGCAGCGGCGACGACATCAAGGTGACGTTGCCGGTCAGCTTCTCCGAGCTGGTCCTCGGCACCACGGTGTCGGTGCCGACGCTCGAGGGAAGCGTGGGTCTGAAGATCCCGCCGAACACCGTCGACGGCCGCACCCTGCGGGTGCGGGGACGCGGTGTGGTGAAACGAGCCGGCGGTGCCGGTGACCTGCTGGTGACCGTGAAGGTTGCCGTGCCACCGACATTGGACGACGCCGCGATCGAGGCACTGACCAAGTACGCCGCCGCAGAGAAGGCCAGCGGGTTCGACCCGCGTGCAAACTGGGGTAGGTCATGAGCGCGCCGCCGCCGGATGATCGCGACCGGGACGCTGCCGAGTCCGCTCGGATGTTCGTGATCTCGGTGGCGGCCGAGCTCGCCGGGATGCACGCCCAGACGTTGCGGACCTACGACCGGCTCGGTCTGGTCACCCCACAGCGGGCGGCCGGCGGCGGTCGTCGCTACTCCAGCCGCGATGTCGAACTCCTGCGGATGGTGCAACGCCTCTCGCAGGACGACGGCGTGAACCTCGCCGGGATCAAACGCGTCATCGAGCTGACAAACCAGGTCGACGCACTGCAGAGCCGGGTCCGCGAACTGGAGTCCGAACTCGCACAACACCGCTCGGCCCGGGGCAGCGACCTCGTCCCGATCCCACGCACCAACGCCCTCGTGGTCTGGAAACCACGACGAGAACGCGGCGGCCGCTGACCATCCGGGCTCCGCTAGGCTTCGTCTCTGATCAGGGTCGAGCTCCGCTCCGCTTCGTCTCTGATCAGGGTCGAGCTGCGCTACGCTTCGTCTCCGGCGGGTAACACAAACAGATGACAGGGCGATACATCAGCATGAACCAGGTACTCGGGATATCGGTCACCGACCTGGAGATCGCATCGGTGGTCGCCGACTCCGACACCGGCGAGGTGCTCGCCCGCAACTTCGTGGAACTGCCGGCCAAGGCCCCGCTCGACGTCTTCGACGCGATCTATCAGCTTGTGCAATCCGCACCGATCTTGCCGTCGGCGATCACCGTCGCCTGCGCTGACAGCGCCATCACGCAGGCCGTCGGCGACATCATCAACTCCGGTCGGCTTCCCGCCGAACTGATGCCGGAGCCGACCGAACCCGGGGTTCCGCCGTCGGCACCGGACTGGTTTGCCCAGACGACCGTGGTCGCGAGCCCGGTGGCCTACGCAGAGATCGCCAGCGTGATCTTCGGTGCGCGTGGTGTGGTGCTCGTCGCCGACCTCGACAGATCCGGTGCGCTGTTTCCCGGCCAGTCCGTGGCGCTGGTCGACACCAACACCCGGGTGGTCGTCGGCGCCAGTGAGATCTCCGGCTTCGGTGCACGTCCACCGGTCACCGAACCCGACGGAGCGCAACTCCTCGCCGATGCCGTCGGCGTGGTCGACAACCCTGCCGGTGCGTTGCAGGGCATCGCGGTACTCGGACCGGGTGCCGCGATTCTGGGTGTCGCACCGTCTCTCGAATATGCGCTGCAGCTTCCGGTCCAGGTCACCGACGACGGGCAGTACGCGGCCGCCTACGGTGCCGCGATGGTTGCCGCCTCCATGGCCGGCCGCAGTGCCAACAACAGCCGGTGGGTGCTCTTGTCGGCGGCGGTTGCTGCGGCACTGCTCGTGGCGGTCGGGGTGATCACCGCAGTGGTGATGACCGGCGACTCCAGCATCCCCAAGACGGCCGTCGACGAACGCTCGACCACGTCGCAGTCCACCACCACCACCACGACCACGTCGTCGAAGAAGTCGACGCCGCGGTCGACGATCTCATCACCGACACTTCCTCCTGAGACCACGCAGGCCCCGGTGACAACGGAAGAGCCGACCACGGTGACCGTTGTCCCGCCACCGACCACGGTCACGCAGACACCGCCGCCGCCGTCTTCGTCAGAGGAGTCCCCTGTTCCGGGAGACCCTGGCGAGCCAGGTGAGTCACCGGACCCTGGCGGTCCAGGTGAGTCTCCCGATCCGGGGGGACCAGGTGAGTCACCCGATCCGGACAATCCAGGTGAATCGCCTGACCCGAGTCCAGGTGGTTCGACAGAGAGCGCGCCTGCGAATCCCTAGCCGTCGCGGCGAGAGACAGCTCAGTACGGGTCGTTCTGGATCCGGCTCGCGGGGATGCCGGCGATCAGGAACCGTCGGCGGGTGTTGAGCAGCATGTCGGGGGAGCCGGCCATCAGGACCTGATGGGTGGTCCAGTCGACGCCGGATCCGAGGACCGCATCCGACAACTGGCCCTGTACGCGTTCGAAAGTGATTCGGCCCGAGTGTTCGCTGGATGTACTCCACCACGGGTCATCGGTGTCCTCGACAACG
The DNA here is from genome assembly GCF_036566845.1 of Williamsia sp. Classification (GTDB taxonomy): domain Bacteria; phylum Actinomycetota; class Actinomycetes; order Mycobacteriales; family Mycobacteriaceae; genus Williamsia. Next base: position 123,202 of record NZ_DATCVM010000105.1, on the reverse strand, counting down.
GTGGTGATCGTGAGCCAGGGGTTCATGGCCGCGATCTGCCACAGCCGGGCGAGGTCGTACAGGTCGGCGGGGTAGCGCGCCCCGTAGAACAGGTGCACCGCCGGCGGTGTGACGAGTCGGGTCAGGTCGATGATGATCGCGCGCAGTGGGGCGAGCCCGGTTCCGCCGGCGACCATGAGGACGTCGTTGCCGGTGGGATTGACATGCAGCGTGCCGTGGCTCTGCGCCAGATTCCACACATCGCCGACCTGGGTTTCGGTGACGATCGAGTTGCTGACCGTCCCGCCCGGCACCGCCCGGACATGGAACTCGAGTTCGCCTTCCGGGTTCGGGGGGATGGACGGCGACAGGTGACGCCAGGTCCGCGGCCACTGCGGGATCTGCACCTCGAGGTACTGCCCGGCGGCGAATCGCAACGGTTCGCCGGTACGGAGCCGGACGACGGCGAGATCTCTTGACAGCCGATATTTTTCGGCGACGGTGGCGGGCCACGTCGCGGGACCCTTGGCCGAATGTGCGGCGCCTCGCATCACACCGGTTGTCAGCATCACCGCCTGAGAGACGACGTTTGCGGTCTCTTCGTCCCACGAATCACCCATTGTCGAAGCGATCTCACGTGTCAGCGCGACGAAGAATTCGTTGTAGTTCTCCTCGGTCACACCGTACTTGCGGTGATCGCGACCCAGCTGCCCGAGGAACTCCAACAGCATTGGGTGGTTGTCGCGGTCGGGTACGGCCTCGAAGACGTAGTCGATGACCCGGAACAGGGTTTCTCTTTGGTGGCCCATATTTGCCGGAAACAGTTCGCGGAGCGCCGGATTTGATGCGAATAGCCGGATGTAGAAATTGGCGGTGAATCCGTCTGGATCCCGGGCCAGCACATCGCGCACCTGCAACAGCACGTGTCGCGTATGAGTACCCACGCTATAGCCCGGCCTCTCCGTTGATTTACCAATATTGCCAGGTGGAGGCGTGTTCAGATGAATCCGCGTGCTGTGGTCCCATCGAGGCGGTCCAGATGACCTCGCACCCCTGCGACAGTTTATTGTGTTTTCCGCCCACTTACGATCAAGCGACGGCAGTCGGCTGGGTAGAGTCGACTCATGGCAAAGGGGCGCGCCGGTAATTATGTGCGCGACAGTTCGCTCGCCGGGCCGGGTGAATCGTCCGGGGCACGCGCGCGCCAATCCGCGGACGATGATTCGGGTCTGCTGGCGCGGGTCATTCCGGGGATCATCGATACACACGTCCATCAGTGGGATCCGCTGACTTCTCCGTGGGAATCATCGCGAAGTACCCGGCTTTACCGAGCGGCCCCGGTGCTCGGAAAGGCAATCTTCCGCTACGCGGTGGCTCAGAAGGATCGAGAGCTCATCCTCGACCCCCGGATCGTCGCCAGGCCGTATCTGCCGAAGCACTACTACGCCGACTCCGCCGATGCGGTTCCGGTATGCGGCGTGCCGATCGAATCTGTGGTGTACATGGAGACCCAGTGGGTTGTTGACGAGCCGTTCGGCTCCACCGATGAAACCCGTTGGGTGACACACCTTCCGTTCGGAAAGAACGGCGCACCCGATCTCGCCGCCATCGTGGCCCGAGGTGACCCGTGCAATCCGAAGTTCGGGCAGCTCATCGAGATGCACCTCGACGTCAGTGACAAGGTCCGCGGAATTCGATGTGTGTCCGCGTGGCACCCCGATCCCAAGGTGCGGAGTTGGGCCGACGCCGACGGGGTGCTGGTGTCCCCGGAGTTCCTGGCGGGGTTCGCCGCGATCGCGGAGCACGACCTGGTCTTCGAAGTCTGGGTGTATTCGCACCAACTCCGCGATGTCCGGGCGCTGGCACGTGAGTATCCCGACACGACCATCGTCCTCAACCATCTCGGCACTCCTGTCGGTCTGTTCGGTCCGATGGGTCAGACGACGGGCAGTACGGCGGCGCAGCGGCACGAACTCCTGCGGGCGTGGCGTGAGGACATCTCGGCGTTGGCGCAGTGCCGCAACGTGGTCGCGAAGCTGTCGGGCATCGCGTTCCCGTTGCTGGGCTACGGACATCAGCGTTTTGGGAACATCGGCACGCAGCAGACACTGACCAACATGACCGGGCCCCTGATCGAACATGCGGTGAAGGCGTTCGGGCCCGATCGGTTGATGTTCGGGTCCAACTTCCCGGTAGACAAACCGAACGCAACGCTGTCGATGATCGTCGGGAGTCAGCTGGATGTCCTGGAGCCCTACGGCGGTAGTTTGCTCCGAAAGGTGTTCCGCGACAACGCTCGACGTGTCTACCGCCTGGCCTGACCCCGGTGCCGCGGGTCTAGTGCGCGGCCGGCAGGTTCTCCAGACGGACCTGTTGCAGACGGTCATGGACCAGGGGAACCGCGGAGGCGCCCTCGCCGCTGGCTGATGCCACGCGCTTCATCGAGCCGCTGCGCACGTCGCCGACGGCGAAGATCCCGGGCACCGTGGTCTCGAGGAACGCCGGCGGAACCCCGCCCGTCCAGTACTCCTTCGGCATCGATCGCCCGGTCAACAGGAAACCGTGTTCGTCGCGTTTGATGGCTTTCGGGATCCAGTCGCAGGTCGGTGCCGCGCCCAGAAGCAGGAACAGTCCCGACGCGTCCACGCGCTCGGAGCTGCGGGTCTGGTTGTTGCAGAGTTCGAGCCACTCGAGATGACCCTCGCCGCCGCCGTCGACCACCTCGGTGTGGGGCTTTACCGTGATGCACGGACTGGCTTCGATCTCCTGGATCAGGTAGTCCGACATGGTGGCGGTGAGTGAGTCCCGACGGATCGCGATCGTCACCGACTTGGCGAACCGGGACAGGTGCATCGCGGCCTGGCCGGCGGAGTTACCACCCCCGACCACCACGACGTCGCGGCCGGTCATCTCACGAGCGGCGCTGGTGGCGGCGCCGTAATAGACCCCCGACCCGACGAGGTCCTCGCAGCCGCGCACGCCGAATCGGCGGTAGGCCACACCCGTGGCGATGACGATGGTGCGCGCGCAGATGCGGGCGTCGCCGACTCGCACGTGGTGATGGTCGAACGAGGCGTCGATCTCGATCTCGGTCACGCCCTCACCGGAGAAGAACTGCGCCCCGAAGCGACTGGCCTGGATCCGGGCTCGCTGGGCCAAGCGCATACCGGAGATCCCGCGCGGAAAGCCGAGATAGTTCCGGATCATCGAGCTGGTGCCGGCCTGGCCACCGATGGCACCTTGTTCGATGACCGTGGTGGTGAGGCCCTCGGAGGCGCCGTAGACGGCGGTGGCGAGCCCGGCCGGCCCCGCGCCGATCACCAGGAGGTCGGCGACGGTGCCCTCGGGAATCTTGTCCGGGGTGCCGTAGATGGTGGCCGCGACCTCGCTGACCGTCGGCCGCGACAGCGGTGGCTTTCCGAGACGGCTGAGAACTGGCAGCTCGGAGTCACCTTCAACCGATTCGAGGATCTCCCGGCCCACGATGGACTCCGGGTGATGGATCTCGACGGGCATACCCATCCGGTCGAGGAAGTCGCGGATCGCGGACAGTTCCGGTGAGGGACCGTCGGCCACGATCTGTAGGTAGGCGACCTCGGGTGCGGCCACCGACCATCCCCAGTCGGACAGATACTCCACGATCGCGGTGTGGAACTCCTCGTCGCGCTGACCGCGAGGGATTCCGAGGTAGGTGTCGTAGCGCCCCTCGGTGACACCGCTTCGCAGTTCGTCGAAGGAATCCCCGAACCGGACCGCGGGGATCAGGGCCACTCGACGGGCCGATGGCACGACAAATCGCAGTTTCTGGAGCAGCGCATCGCCGTGCCAGTCGCCGAGATCGTCGAGCTCGATGAGGAACAGCGCGATCGGAACCTTGTGCGCCAGGAGGTTTTTGGTGAGTTCGAGGCATTCGCCCCCGGTTGCGGCGAACGTGATGGTGTAGTCGCGGCCGTACCGGCTGCGGATTTCGTCGATGACGGTGTTCCTCGCGCCGTCGGAGGCCGAGAGGACGATCGCCGGGGTCAGACGGTCGTTCGGGTCCGGCAGATCGAATGATGATTCAGAAGTCACCCCGTCAAATCTAGCGGGACATTGGGGTCAGCGTGATCGCAAGTGCTTCCGTCGCCTTCGGACGCCGGAAGACCGGTAGGTCCGGGTTCCCGGGCGATCGAAGGTGAGAGGTTGGCATCCCTACGACGTGTACGCGGGTACCGACGAGGCCGCGATCCGTCAGGGCGCCCAGATCTCACTGAACACGGGTGAGGTCGACCAGCTCGAGCACGACGCGCGCTATGACCATGCCTACGAATACCTCGAAGTGCTCTACAAACTGTGGGAAGGCTCCTGGGAGCGCGACGCCGTGCGGCGCGACAAGGACCACGCGGTGTTCGCCGACCCGAGTACGACCTCGACGAACCGATCGGCAACGTGCAGAGCAACGCCATCCAGTCGGCGGTGGCCGCCTTCAGTCAGGCGTCCGGCGACCTGGAGGAGCGGACCGTGCGCGACATCGCGGCCTGGGGCGGCATCGACGGTTTCAATCTCGCGTACGCCGTGACACCGGGTACGTTGCGGCACAAGCTTTTCGGCAAGGGCGACCTGCTGCCTGCCACCGCGGTGCCACCTATCGGGTGGGCGGGGTCAACTCCACGATCGACGATTCGGTGCGCAACGGTGTGGGCGCGCGTTCCTGGATCCCGCACCCGCGACGCCGGTAGTTGGTATCAACAGAGCATGACTGCAGACCTGTTCGACATCAGTGGTAAGACAGTCCTGGTCACCGGGGGTACCAGCGGGATCGGGGCGATGATCGCCCACGGACTCCATGAGCGCGGGGTCAGGGTTGTCATCGCCGGACGCACTCGAGAAGGCCGCCGAGTCGGAGGTGATCGCGATCGGGGCGGATCTGTCGACACCCGAGGGCTGTTCCAAGCTTGCCCAAGACGTGCTCGACCGGGTCGAATCGATCGACATCCTGGTGAACAACGCCGGGGTCACGTGGGGAGCACCGGTCGATGAGTTCCCGTCGTCCGCGTTCGACAAGGTGCTCGATCTGGAAGAACGGCGCGACGCGATCGAGGCGAACACCCCATTCGGACGGATCGGGCGTCCGGACGATGTCATCGGTGCCGTTCTCTATCTCACCAGCCGGGCCGGTAGCTATCTGACCGGTGCGGTGATTCCTGACGGGCGAAATCTCGACGACGCGATGACCGAAATGTGAGTAAATGGGTGGCAACTTTTCACGCAAACCTGCGAAAAAATCCGTAAACCCGGACCCAGGTCGTGCGATTGCACCCACTGGCGTGCAATGATTTTTACCTGGTCGCCGATAGTCGGCGATCTGCCGAGCAAGGAGCGGTCGGGCTATGTGGGATTCATTCTGGGACTTCATCTGGTACACGCTGGTGATCTTCGCTTTCATCGCGTACCTCATGATTCTGTTCAACGTTTTGATCGATCTGTTTCGTGACCACAAGACCTCGGGTTGGGTCAAGGCCGTCTGGATTCTCTTCTTGGTCCTTCTGCCCTACATAACCCTGTTCGTGTACCTCATCGCTCGTGGTCGCGGAATGTCCGAGCGGGCACGTGATTCCCAGCTCGCCGCGCAGAAGCAGGCCGATGCGTACATCAAGCAGGCCGCCGGTACTGCGGGACCCGCAGATCAGATCGCGTCCGCGAAGGCCCTGCTCGACGCAGGCACCATCGACCAGGGCGAGTTCGAGCAGTTGAAGGCAAAAGCGCTGGCGCACTGACCAGCAGGTAATTCCACTCCAGGCACCGAACGCGCAGCGCGTTCGGTGCCTGGAGTGTTTTCGTAGGGCGGCAACGTCGCCAGGGTGTGCGGTGTCACTGCACATACGGGGCGACGGTGCTATGTATGTCAGACGTACAGCGATAGCTGCTCCAGCACGGGGGCGGGTCGGCTGGCCTCACCGAAACCCCGGTGGCGAGCACAGATCCAACGGACGGCGAAGACATGCGAATACTTGTACTGGGTGCCACCGGTTACATCGGGGCCCGTCTGGTCACCAGACTGCTGGCAGACGGACACGACGTTGTTGCTGCGTCGCGGAATGCCAACAGACTGAAGCCGTTCGGCTGGTTCGGCGACGTCGCGACCGTGGAGCTCGATGCGATGGACCCCGATTCGGTGCGTGCCGGCCTGACGTCGGCCGGCCCCATCGACGTGGCGTATTACCTGGTCCATGGCATCGGTCAGAAGAACTTCCGCAGGGACGACGAGGTCGCGGCGCGCAATGTCGCGTTCGCGGCGCGTGATCACCGGGTGGGACGCATCGTCTATCTCGGTGGATTCGTCCCCGACGACGGTGAGCTTTCCGAGCACCTGGAGAGCCGGTCGGAGGTGGGTCAGGCACTCGACCTCGACGACGGCCCCGAACTGGTGTGGCTGCGGGCGGCAGTGGTGATCGGTGCGGGATCGACGTCGTTCGAGATGGTGCGATACATGTCGGACCGGCTGGCGGTGATCCCGTTGCCGTCCTGGATCGACAACCCGATGGATCCCATCTCGGTGCGTGACACCGTTCACTATCTCGCGGCGGCGGCGTTTGAAAAGGTACCGCCGGGGTACTACGACATCGCGAGCGCTGAGACGTCGTCGTACAGTTCCTTGCTGTTCGCGTATCTGCGCGCGAGCCGCTCGCCGCGGGTGGGTGTGGTGTTGCCCGGCATCGACATTCGGCTGGCCGGCTTTCTCAGCGGCCTGGTGGTGCCGATACCGAGTGGCCTCGCCTCCGATCTGGTGCGCTCGCTGGATCATCCGATGAAGGCCTCCGAGAACAAGATCCGCGACCACGTCCCTGATCCGCCGGGAGGACTCTTGACCATTCGCGAAGCTGTGCGGCGCTCTGTGGACAGTCCGATGCCGAAGCCGGTGGACAAACTGACCGATATTCATCACCTGGCCGACACCGATCCGTCCTGGGCTGGTGGAGATCTGATGCGGGTGAAGCGCGGCGTCCGCAATCGGGTGGTGATGCCGGTCCGGTCGGTGGTGGACGGAGTGATCGCCACGTCGGGTCTGAACAAGTTGTGGCCTCTGTTGTGATCGCGATACCCGAGAAGCTCGAATTCCTGCTGGGCACAGTCCAAGACGATCCCGAACCTCCGGAGCCGCGACGGACGTTGATGCGGCGGCGGATCGTTGTCGCGATCGTGTTGATCGCCGGCAGCGTGATGCTCGGACTGTCTCTCTCGATCGATCCGGGCGATTCGTCGTTCTATCCCATGACGTTCGCGCTCGCCGCCGTGTGGGCTGTGGGGGCATTGCTGTCCGGACCGCTGCCGATCGGCTCGTTCCCGCCTCCTCGTGGTGGTCCGGTGCGTGCTGCGTGGATCGGGGTGGTGGTCGGCGCCTTGCTCGGTGCGATCTTTGTGGTCGGCGGCCTTGTCGTCAGGGAGATCCCGCCGGTTCGCGACTTCATCGCCGATGTGCTCGACCACGCCGACACCGGTGGCCTGGTGCTGGTTCTGTCCACGGCGATCGTCAACGGCATCGCGGAGGAGATGTTCTTCCGCGGCGCGGTGTACTCCGCACTCAGAGGCCATGCACCAGTGATCTTCTCGACGGTCATCTACGTGATCGCAACGCTGGCCAGCGGAAATCCGATGCTCGGGTTCGCGGCGATCTTGCTGGGTCTGGTCTGTGCGCTCGAACGCCGGGCAACGGCCGGCGTCGTGGCGCCGGTCTTCACCCACATCGCGTGGACGATTGTCATGGTTTTGGTTCTACCGCAACTCTTTTGACCGGATGCCCCACCGTGGGCGCGACAAATTCTATGGAGGTTATGTATGGCTGGCGTAGATGTCTCGGTGCGGTCGAATCTTCGGCCTGACGCGGCGTGGGAGATGGCATCGGATCTGGGCAGATTCGACGAGTGGATGACGATCTTTGCCGGGTGGAAGAGTCCGCTCCCCGCTCAGGTCGAGTTGGGTACCAAGGTCTCATCGCTGATCAAGGTCAAGGGTTTTCGCAACACGATCGCATGGACGGTGACCCGCTACGAGAAGCCTCAACTTCTCGAACTCTCGGGCCGCGGACGCGGTGGTGTGCACATCGACATCGAACTGAAGGTGACGCCCGACGGCGAAGGTTCGGTGTTCGACCTCAACGCAACCATCAGCGGCGGCGTGTTGAACGGCCCGGTCGGCAATCTTGTTGCGAGGGTCATCGATTCGGATGTTCGCAGGTCAGTGGACAATCTGGTGGCTTTGGGCCGGTGATGACCCGCAATGATCGCCCATGATCCGTCCAGGGTTTGTAGTGTTGGACGCGGATGTGCTGCGGCGACGAGCCTGAGATGGGCGGCTGCAGGCGCCGGATCGTTCCACACAACGACGTTAGGAACACGAAGTGAGCACCACGTATCAAGCGGTTGAGATCCTGGCAGAGCGGTCGACCACCACAACCTCGGTGGGCGTGATCGGTTACATCATCATCGGTGGCCTCGCCGGTTGGCTGGCAAGCAAGTTCATGGGCACCGACAAGCAGATGGGCATTCTGCTCAACATCGTTGTCGGTGTGATCGGCGCGTTCCTCGGTGGGTTCATCCTGAGCTTCGCCTTCGACACCGCAAGTGGCGGATGGTTCTTCACGTTCCTCACAGCGCTTCTGGGCTCGGTCATCCTGCTGTGGATTGTGAAAAAGGTCAAGAAGTAGGGAAATCCCGACCGACTACAGAGGGATCTCGTGACCCGTATCGGACACTCTGATCTGGATGTGTTCCCGCTCAATCTGGGTGGCAACACTTTTGGCTGGACCAGCGACCAGGACACGTCATTCGCAGTTCTCGACGCGTTCGTCGTGGCCGGCGGTGATTTCATCGACACGTCCGACAGCTATATGGCGTCGATTCCGGGAAACTCGGGAGGAGAGTCCGAAACCGTCCTCGGGCAGTGGCTCGCCGCCCGTGGTCGTCGCGATGATGTTGTCCTTGCCACCAAGGTGAGCCGGCACCCGGACTTCCTGGGCCTTGCCCCCGACAACATCGCCAGGGCCGCCGAGGCGTCCTTGCAGCGTTTGCAGACCGACCACATCGATCTGTACTACGCGCACTACGACGATCCGTCTGTGCCGCTGGAAGAAACGTTGGGCGCGTTCGACTCTCTGGTTCGCGACGGCAAGGTCCGGTACCTCGGGATCTCGAACTACTCGCCGGAACGTATCTCCGAGTGGCTGTCGATCTGTGAAGCAAACAACTTTGCCAAACCGATTGCCCTGCAACCGCACTACAGCCTTGTTGTACGGGAGCCCTTCGAATCGACCCTGCGCCCTCTCGCCGAGAAGTTCGATCTCGGTGTGATGCCGTACTGGGCACTCGCCAGCGGCTTCCTCACCGGCAAATACCGTACGCAGGCCGACGTGGACGGCGCCGCCCGCAGCCGGATCGTCGACGGCTACTTCACCACCGAAGGTCTGGCCGTGGTCGACGAATTGGCGATCATCGCGGTAACACGCGGCATGGAGATCGCCACGGTGGCACTGGCGTGGACGAGGCAACAGTCAACCGTTGTCGCACCCATCGCCAGCGCCCGCGTTCACGGGCAGTTGGATGCCCTGATCGCGTCGGTCGACCTGGAATTGTCTGACGCCGAACTACATCGACTCGACACGGTCTCAGCGCTGGTCACCACCAACTGACCCTGGCAACAACCAAATTCGCGCCGGTTGCCTGCGTGCGCTCCTGTTGCAACAGGAGCGGATGTCGGCGAGCGGCGCGAATTTTGGGGAATCGGCAGCCCGACCGCTACCGGCGGGACCGTCGGCTGGATTGGATGGTCTGGCGCGACATGGCTGCGGAGGCGTTGACCACACGGTCGCCGTAGCGCTCCAGCACGAGAGCCTGCGTTGCGGCGAGGTGGGCACGGGCCATGCGTTCGGCTTCGTCGGCCCGGCCTGCGGCGATTTCCTCGACCAGTCGGCGATGGGCATGGACGGCACCCTCGGCCTCGACCTGCGACGGGTACTCGCCGTGCCGGGTGCGCGCTTCTGCCCAGGCCTCCTCTTGCGCCGTCCACAGCGCCACGTAACTACCCACGGCGTATCGGATGGTGGCGATGGGTGTGAACGAGACGACCATGTCGTGGAAGTCGCGTGCGGCGTGGGTGAAGTCGACACCGTTGGTGATGTGCTCGACGGATTCGTCGATGGCCTTGGTCAGGGCCGGGACCACAACCTCGAGACGGTCTTCGCGTCTGGCGCACTCGGCGGCACACATGGGCTCGAGCATCTGCAGTCCGACTGCGAGGTCCTCGAGGGTGACGCGGCCTGCCTGCAGGGAAAGGCCGAGGTGGTAGGCGGCGGACGTCTCGTCAGGACGGTGGACGTCCGCGCCGCCGACGTTGCCCCGGCGGACCGTTACCAGCCCCTCTGTCTCAAGGATGCGCAGTGCTTCGCGGATCGAGGGGTAGCTGACGCCGAAGTCCTTGACCAGTTGTTCCTGGGTGGGAAGGCGGTAGTTGTCGTCGGCCAGGATGTTGTCCCGCAGCTCATCGGCAACGGTTTCGGCGATCCGGCGCTGTGGTACCCGGCGGCTCGGGGCTGTTGTCACATTCGCCACCTTATATTCACTCAGCCAGTTTAATCTCCCGACACTTACCATTCAAGTATTCCAATCCTTATGAGGATTGAGCTACCGTGCTCGCATGGACTTCACGTTGGGTGAGCCGGCGAATGCGCTCCGCGCTGACCTTCGCCGGCTGATCAAGGACAATGTCCCGGCACAGTTCCGGGGCGCGTTCACCGATGACCCGGGCGACCTCGACACCGCCCAGGCGTTCTGCCGGTTCCTCGCGGAGCGGGACCTGCTCTGTATGGCCTGGCCCGAAGAGTTCGGCGGACGCGATGCGTCGGTCTGGGAACAGGCCGTGGTCCGCGAGGAGATGTGGGCACATCACGAGCCGCGAGGCGCCCAGTACATGGGCGTGAACTGGGTCGGGCCGACGATCATGCGGCACGGGACGCAGGAGCAGCAGCAGTTGCATCTCCCGCCGATCGCGCGTGGCGAGGTGATCTGGTGTCAGGGTTTCAGTGAGCCCGGATCGGGATCCGATCTGGCGTCGCTGCGCACCGCGGCGCGGCGCGAGGGTGACGGCTGGAGCATTTCCGGCCAGAAGATCTGGACCTCGTACGCCACGATGGCGCAGTGGTGTTTCCTTCTCGCCCGCACCTCGTCGGGGGAGCGTAAGCAGAACGGGCTGACGGTGTTCCTGGTCCCGATGTCCGATCCGGCCATCGAGGTGAGGCCGATCCGCTCGATGCTCGGCCCCCATCACCTCAACGAGGTCTTCTTCAACGATCTGAAGGTGTCGCAGGCGCAAGTCCTCGGGTCCGTCGACGAGGGATGGAGGGTCGTTCAGGAAGTGCTCGCGTTCGAGCGGGTGGGGATCGCGCGATACGCCCGATGCGAGAAGCTGCTGCACGAGGCGCCACAGGTGCTGGGCGACGAGTGGGACAATCTGCCGGCCGAACTCCTCGCACGGTGGGCCCGGATGCTGGTGCACTGCCGTCGGGCCAGGCTGCTCGCGTATCGGGTCGTCTCGATGCAGAGCGAGGGCCGGGTCCGCCCGGCGGACTCCGCCCTCTACCGGATTGCGGTGACAAGTCTCGATCAGGCCAGCGCCGCCGTGCTTTCGGAGATTGCCGCCTACGCCCCGTCGACGGGCGAGGCGGCCGAAGGTTTCCGGCTCGACGTCGGGGCGCACTGGACCTACTCGCAGGCGGCAACGGTGTCGTCCGGCAGCATCGAGATGCAGCGGATTCTGCTTGCCCGCAACCTGCTGGTGGCGTCATGAACATCGAACTGAGCACCGAGGCCACGGACTACGGAACAGCGGCACTCCGGGCATTCGAATCGGCGGGCGGCGACCGGCTCCTCGAAGTGGCAGAGGTGGATCCGGCGGGACGTCATCGGGCGCTGGAGTCGGTGTTTGCCGGCCTCGGGGCCTGGGATCTCAACCCCCGTGGCGATGTTGACGAACTCGAGGCGGCAGCCGCGTTGTGTCGGAGCGCCGGGCATTGGGGCATCCCGTATCCGGTGGCCGAACGTCTCGCGAAGCCGATGGATCTTGATGTCGACGGCTTGGTGGTGGTTGCCGACAGCGGCCCCGCAGCCGCCGTCGCCGGTCTGGATCTACGGTGGTCAGCGGTGTCATTGAGTGGTCTCCGCAGTTCGGTCACCGTGCTTCCGGCGACCGAATCCCCTCGAACATCGGCGTTTGTGGCGCCGCTCGATCTTGTGCCCATCGACAACGGCGGCGCCACGGACCTCGCCCTCGGGTTGGTGCTGCCGTGCTGGACGTTGTTGGGAATGCTCGACCGTGCACTGGAACTCACCCGTGCGCACGTCCTCATGCGCGAGCAGTTCGGTCGGCCGCTGGCCCAACTGCAAGGTGTCCAGTTCCAGCTCACCGACGCCGAAGTCGAGCGCTGTGGCGTGGAAGTCCTTGCCAAGTACGCATTGTGGAGCATCGAAGCCGGTTTGGACGAGGCCGTCGATGATGCGTTGGCGCTGCGGTTGGCAGCGGTGGAGGCGGCCGACGTCGTCTTCCGGGTTGCCCACCAATTGCACGGGGCCACCGGATTCTGCGACGAGACCACACTCTCGTGGCTCTCGCGGTACAGCTTGCCGTTGCGACGACTACCGCTGGGCCTTGCTTCGACGGGCGCTGCGCTGACGGCGCGCGTGAGTCGCAAGGGCCTGACCGGACTGTTCGGCAACGCGCCGGTCGCGGTGTCCGAACCGGCGGCGGTCATTCGATGACAGATGCGACGACAACCGCGATGACCGACGGCATTGGCCAAAACAGTGGGGACACGGTGACGTACGACCTTCCCGCCGAACTGACGGTGACGTCTGACGGACCGGTCCGGACAGTCACCATCAATCGGCCCGACGACCTCGGTGCGGTCAACGAGAACCTGCATTGGGCCCTGGCGAACGTCTGGCGGCAGATCGCCGCCGACCGCGATGCCGCCGTCGTGATCCTCACGGGGTCGGGCCGGGCATTCAGTGCCGGTGGCGACCTGGGCTGGATCACCTCGTTCCTCGACGATCCCGCCGGACGCGACGAGAGCATTCGCGAAGGTGCCGAGATCATCGACGAGATGCTGCGGTTCCCACTGCCGGTCATCGCTGCCGTCAATGGCCCGGCGGTCGGTCTCGGCTGCAGCATCGCGGTGCTCTGCGACGTGGTCCTGATCTCGGAGAAGGCCTATCTGGCCGATCCTCACGTGGCAGTCGGTCTGGCCGCCGGTGACGGGGGCGCGGCGTTCTGGCCGTTGCTGACACCGATTCTGAGGTCGCGGGAGTACCTGTACACCGGTGACCGGATCCCGGCGGCGACTGCTGTGGAGTTGGGCCTGGCGACACGGGTCTGTGCCCCGGACGACCTCGGTGACCAGGCGCAGCAGTTGGCGCAGCGTCTTGCCGCGCAACCCCGCGAGGCGTTGCAGAGCACCAAACGGATCGTCAACATGCATCTGAGTCGGGCCCTGGCCGGCCCGCTGCAGGCGGGTTTTGCCGCAGAAGTTGTCACGATGCAGACCGATGAACATCGGAAACGTCTTCTGGCGCTGGTGGATCGGGCCCGATCCTGATGGCGGCAGAGCCCAGTGACTTCCGCGCGACGGTACGGGACTGGTGTGTGAGCCACATTCCACCAGACTGGCGGTCGGCGCAGACCGGGGTGCCGGACGAGGAGTTCGTCCGCTTCCAGAAGGAATGGTTTGCCGAACTCCACCACGCCGGGTATGCCGTTCCGCATTGGCCGGCGGCGTGGGGCGGCGGCATGTCGGTCGAGCAGCAGGTGGTGCTCTACCAAGAGCTCGCCGCGCACGACGCACCGCGTCTGGTGCTGCCGTTCGTCTCGATCCATCACGCGGCATCCACGCTGCTGGCCGCAGGGACCGACAAGCAGCGCGAACGCCATCTCCCGGCGATCCTCGACGGTGAGATCTGGTGTCAGGGATTCTCTGAACCCGGTGCGGGCTCAGACATGGCCGCTCTCACGACATCTGCGCGCAGGAGTGGTGACACGTACATCGTCAACGGCCAGAAGCTCTGGGCCAGTGGCGCGCTGCACGCCGACTGGTGTCTGCTGCTGGCGCGTACCGATCCGGATGCGCCCAAACGACGCGGCATCTCGTACTTTCTGATGGACATGCGGACGCCGGGAGTCGAGGTCCGGCCGATCCGGCAGGCGACCGGCGAATCCCACTTCTGCGAGATCTTCCTCAACGACGTGGTGGTCCCGGCCGAGAACCTGGTCGGCGCGGAGAACGCCGGCTGGCAGGTGGCGCAGGAAACTCTTGGTGCCGAACGCGGTATGACGATGCTCGAGCTGTCGGAACGGCTGGCGCACGGTGGTTTTCGATGGCTGGTCGAAGAGTGCTCGAAACCCCGCCGGAACGGGTCTGTGCCGCTGGATGACTCACGGGTGGCAGATCGACTGGCGGAGTTGGAGATTTCGATCGACGGCCTGCGGCTGCTCTGTTCGGACTTTGCCACCAACAACGATCCCGGGCCGGGCGATGCCTCGATCGTGAAGCTGTTCTACAGCGAACTGCTGCAAGCACTGACCGACTTCGGGGCCGAGGTTGCCGGACTGTCTGCGCAGACAGACCTGCGCAAACCGCTGTCGAGCGGATGGGAATCGGGTTCCTGGGTCCTCGATTTCGTCGGATCGTGGGAATGGACAATCCCGGGCGGGACCAGCGAGATACAACGCAACATCATCGGCGAGCGGGGCCTCGGGCTTCCGCGTGAACCGGTAGGAACCTGATGTCGACTGACAACCTCTCAGAACTGCATGGCGAACTCCGAGCAGTGGCTCGTGACCTACTGGCCAAGGCAGATGTCGGTGTGCCGATCGACTGGCAATTGGTCGCCGGTTCCGGCTGGCTCGGACTGGAGGCGGACGACGAGTTCGACGGCGCCGGTGCGACCTTCGCCGAGACCGCCGTCGTCCTGCGGGAAGCCGGACAAGCCCTGGCGAGCGGCCCCTACCCGGCCGTGGCCACGCTGAGCCTGGGACTGCTGGAGGCGCTGGCGCCTTCTGCGGCCCGAGACGAACTGTTGCGGGACACCGTATCCGGTGTTGTCGTACCGATCGCAGTGGTGGAAGGTGAGAGCGCCCTCGACGAACTCGATCAGCCGCGGTTCCGCGTCACCCGCTGTGATGCGGGATGGCAGGTGAACGGGCAGGCCGACCTGGTCTTGGGTGCACCGGTTGCCGACCGACTTCTCATTCCCGCGATCGATACCGAAGAGCCCGGCGGCGGGATCGTTGTTGTGGTCGTCGAGCCGACCATCGGTGGACTGGAGGTTGCTGATGAGCCAGTCGTCGATTTCACGCGCAGCTTCGGCCGGGTGATCGCCGACGATGTCGTGGTGCCGGTGGAATCGGTGTGGCGGTTTGTATCGGACGGCGGGGAGGCGTTGCGGCAACTCCACGATCGCGCAGCGCTCGGAGTGGCTTGCGACAGTCTTGGGCTCAGTGAGGCCGTGATGGCGGCGACGGTTGAATATGTGGGTGTACGAGAACAATTCGGCCGCAAGATCGGGTCGTTTCAAGCTGTGAAGCACGCCTGCGCGGACATGCTCGTTCAGGTGACGGTCGCGCAGAAGCTCGTCGATGCCGCTGTCACCGCGCTGGCTGCCGGGCGGCCCGATGCCGCGGTGACAGCCTCGATGGCCAAGTCATTTGCGTCCTCGATGGCCGTGGATGTGGCGGGTAAGGCGATGCAACTCCACGGCGGAATGGGCTACACGTGGGAGAGCGGTATCCACGTCTACCTCAAGCGCGCCATTCTGAACCGTTCGCTGTATGGCTCACCCGCGCAGCACCGCGCCGGTCTGGCCGCCCGATACCGATAGTGTGCTGTTCTGGCGGCCTCGACCTGCGGGTTTGGCCGCCAGAACACCACATCATCGGGTTGCGGGAGCGAGCCTCTTGGCGGCGAGATCGCGGATATCGCTCGTCTTGATCTTCGCACTGCCGGTGAGGGTGACCTCGTCGTCGTTGAAGAACAAAACATGGCGTGGCACTTTGTAACTCGCCAGCTGGGCCTTGACAAACGTGCGGATCTCCTCGGGGTCGAGGTCGGCGTCGGCATGCGGAACGATGCAGGCGACAACCACTTCGCCGAGGGTCTCGTGCGGTACCCCGACGGTGCGGGTGACCTTGACGCCGGGGTGTGCGACCAGTACCTCGTCGACCTCGAGCGGTGAGACGTTGGCGCCACCGGTCTTGATGATGTCGGTCAGGCGCCCTTCCCAGAAAAGGCGGCCTTCGGCGTCGAGATAGCCGCCGTCCCCGGTGACGAAGAAGCCTTCGTCGTCGACGGTCTCGCTCAGCGGTGTGCCGAGATATCCGAGCATCAACGTCGGTCCCTTGACACAGATCTCCCCGCGTTCACCGAGTGGGAGGGTCTGTCCGGTCAACGTATCGACGATCTTGAACGTGATGCCGGACAGTGGTTTTCCGCTGCTTCCGCCGGCCTGCTCTTCGGTGGTGTTGGCCGGGAATATGCTCGAAATCGTGAAGGTCTCGGTGTTGCCGTAGGCGTAGCCGGGTTCGATCCACTGCGCAGTGACGGACGGATGTCGGGCCACCGGGGTGCGGTGGTCGACAAACCTCAGGCTACTCAGATCCGCTGTGCCCCAATTGGGAGCGGATTCGAATTGTGCCCACTGATGCGGCCAGGCGAAGGGGAAGTTGACCTTCTCGGATTCGATGAGCTCCAGCGCTTCGGTGGCATCGAACGTCGTCTGCAGTACCAGTGATCCGCCACTGGCCAGCGTATTACCCAGTGCCATCGCGAAATTGCCCGACCAGAAGAATCCATTGGCGCTCCAGCACCGGATGTTGTCGTCGGGGCCGAAGTGATAGATCTGGCGGAAACGCCACAATTGGATGGACACCCCACGATGAGCGCTGAAGATGCCCTTCGGCTTGCTCGTGGTTCCCGAGGAGAAGAACAGCACCGCGGTGTCGCTGGGCTTCACCGCCGCGGCGGTGGCCTCGACCAGCTCCCGTGGCTCCGAATGCCCCCGCTGGAGGAAGGTATCCCAGGACTCGATCGCACCGAGACCTCCACCCGCATCACCCTCGGCCCCCACCGCTGCGAGGTGACGCAGGAATGGGTACTTCGCCGACCGCAGCGTTCCGGGTGCGGCAGAACCGATCTCGGGATCGAGATCGGTCAGGACCGCGGTCAGGTCCTTGTTCAGCACCTTGTGGTCGAACAGCAACACCGACACCTCGGAGATGTCGAGGAGGTAATCCAACTCCGAGCGGGTGGAAAACGTGCTGAGGGTGACCGCAACACCTCCGGCGAGCGATGTGCCGAAGACTGCTGCGATCCACTCGGGCCGGTTGGTCATGAGAACGCCGACCCGGCCGTCTTTGCCGAGTCCGGTGGCCCGCAGTGCCCGGGCCACCTCCACCGCGCGTTCCCACAGCTGCGTATAGCTCCAGCGGATGACGCCGTCCGGCGTATGCAGGACGAGTGCTTCGCGGTCGCCGTACCGGGTGGTCACCTCGCGCAGGAATCCCGGCATGGTGAGGGTGCCGAGACCGGGTTCGTCCTCCAGCGGCGGGCCCGACACGATCGACGCAGATTTCACAGCTAACCCCTCTGTGCCGCTAGAGCGGCAGTTCGACTTCGGCGGTGCAGGTCACCAGAGTGGTGCCGTCCTGGCTGGTCAGTTTGAGTTTGATCTGGACGAGCGGTACGCCCCAGTCTGATTCGGCCTTCTTGTCGACGATTTCGGCGTCGAAGTAGGTCACGTCACCCTCGAAGGCGGGGCCACGGAAATCGGCCTTGGTGTGCCGGACCATGCCGTCGTGACCGGCCCAGTTGGCGAGGTAGTCGGTGCACCAGGCACCCATCGTGGCGCCGTAGCCATAAGCCCGCGCCATCCCGACCTCGCCGGCCTTCTCGGCGTCGATGTGGCCCCGCGACGGTCCGACGTACAGGCCGTCGCGCTTGCGTGGGTCGATGAAGGCGCCTTCCTCATCGAATCCGAAGCCTTCGGTCCAACCCGGATCCTGATAGACCCAGGGGTCCTTGATCCCTTCGGGCGCAACCCATCCGAACGTGCCCCAGATGTTGAACAGGAAGGCGCGGTACTCGGTGGTGAAGCTCGCGACGCTGTGCGGTCCGATCACCCGGCGGTGGAGCTTGTCGCCGACGTCGACCTCATCGAACCGCGGCGAGACACCAAGACGATTGGACATCAGCCACTCGTGACGCAACTTCTCGACCTCGAGGAGTTCGTCGTTGGTCCACTTCTTGGTCGCGCCGATCTGGTTGTCGTACATACCCCGTTTGTTCGCCTCGGCCGCGAGATAGCGTATGGCGGTCGACCGCTCCCGGGCCACCAGCGCGCCGTGCTGATTCTTGTGTGTGGTGTCACCGCGGGAGAACATCGTGGGTCCGGCAAACTTGGTGTCGGCGACCTTGTAGTCGTGAAAACGTCTGTCCTGGAACAGTTTGTCGCCGGGTCGGACCGGTGTGCCGTAGAACCACCACTCTTCGCCGCCGAAGATCAGGTGGCTGTTCGGAATGTGGCCGACGCAGGCCGGCGCCGCGCCGTGCCCGTAGTCGAGGCCGACGGCGATGGACTGCGGCGCGATGAGCCCGCCGAACTTGCTTTCCTTGGCGAAGTTCTCGTCCCAGTGGATGGGGTTGGGATTGTCCATCGCCATGACCCAGCGGCGGATGTCGGAACCGCTGCACGGGTCGTGCAGTTGGCCACCGCCGATAGGTTTGCCGACGCGATGGTCCACATCACTCAGGTCGAGTGTCGCGGTTTCGGCTTCTTGCTCGCTGGTTGTCATGTGGCTACTCCTGATTCAGCGGTTGACGTCGACGACGATGCGGCCGCGGACTGTGCCGTCCATCAGCTGATCGGCGGCGTTGATCGATTCTGCGAGCGAGATCTCGGTGGCGATCGATTCCAGCGCACTCGGATCGAGATCACGGGACAGACGTGCCCAGGCGGTGATCCGGCGATCCTTGGGTGCCATCACGCTGTCGATGCCCAGGAGCGACACTCCTCGCAGGATGAACGGCGCCACCGAGGCGGGGAAGTCCATACCCTGCGCGAGACCGCAGGCGGTCACCGTGCCGCCGTAGCGGGTCTGGGCGCAGGCATTGGCGAGCGTGAAGCTTCCGACCGAATCGACTACGCCGGCCCAGCGTTCTTTCTGCATGGGCTTGCCCTTTTCGGAGAGCTCGGCGCGATCGACGACCGTCGTGGCGCCGAGTTGCTGCAGGTATTCGACCTCAGAGGCCTTGCCGGTGGATGCGGCCACTGTGAAGCCGGCCTTGGTGAGGAGTGCGATGGCAACGCTGCCGACGCCACCGGTGGCACCGGTCACGAGGATCTCGCCCTGGTCGGGGCTGACACCGGCCTTGACGAGGGCCTCGACGCAGAGGCTTGCGGTGTAGCCGGCGGTGCCGATGGCCATCGCCTGTTTGGTGGTGAACTCGGCGGGCAGTGGGACGAGCCAGTCTCCGTTGAGGCTGGCGGTCTGGGCAAAGCCACCCCAGTGGGTCTCTCCG
This sequence comes from Williamsia sp., assembly GCF_036566845.1. Classification (GTDB taxonomy): domain Bacteria; phylum Actinomycetota; class Actinomycetes; order Mycobacteriales; family Mycobacteriaceae; genus Williamsia. Next base: position 103,629 of record NZ_DATCVM010000105.1, on the reverse strand, counting down.
ACGCCCCAGCCGTTGAGGACCACCCGATCGCCTGCGGACCAGTCGCCGTGCGAGCTCTCCGTGACGGTTCCGGCGAGGTCGATGCCGGGCACCATCGGGAACTTGCGGACCACGGGGGATTTGCCGGTGATGGCAAGGGCGTCTTTGAAATTGAGTGAGGAGTAGTCCACGTCGATCCGGACGTTTCCTTCCGGAAGTTCGGACTCCTCGACGTTCCGCACGGCAACCGATTGCCCTGCGTCGCCCTTTTCGATGACAACTGCCGAAAACATGAGAAAAGATGTCCTTTCTGCACCCCGAGCCGGGGCAACAATGTGGCCGACATTACGTCAATCCTCATAAGGATTGCAATGCTTGCAGTGGTGCTGCCGGCCGGTGTGTCAGCGTGCTGTCCAGCCGCCGTCAACCATGATGGTCTGCCCGGTGACGTAGTGTCCGGCATCTGAGGCGAGCCAGAGCACCGCGCCGACGATGTCCTGCGCGGAACCTTCTTTCGGGAGCGGTGTATTGCGGCGCAGGTACTCAGACGCCCGCTCGCTTGTGTACAGGGGCGTGGTGATCTCGCTGCGGAAGAATCCGGGGGCCACGGTGTTCACCCGAATCGAATGCCTCGCCCACTGCACTGCCAGCTCGACCGTGAGACCGGACAACCCGGCCTTGCTCGCCGCATAGGACGCTTGCGGGATCCCGGGTATGCCGACCTGTCCACTGATCGACGAGATGTTCACGATCGACCCGCCGCCGGCCGCGACCAGGTGGGGAAAGGCGCTCTGGGCCAGCAGAAAAGGGGCCATCAGGTTCAGGCCGAGGGTCTGTCGGATGGCCTCGAGTGGCTCGGCCTCGGCCTTTTCCTCGGTGAACATGCTTCCGGCGCCGTTGATGATGATGTCCGGCGGACCGAGTTCGTCGACGACGATGGGCACGATGGTGCCGACCTGATCGAGATCGGAGAGATCGCAGGGGACGGCCAGACCACCGATGCGGTCGGCGACCGCGGCCAGCTTGTCTTTGCGGCGGGCCACCACGGCAACCCGCGCGCCGGCGTCGACCAGGGTCTGGGCGACCGCGACCCCGAGTCCCGACGATGCGCCGGTCACGATGGCCACTTTGCCTGTGAGATCGAACAGGTCGGTCACGCGGTGGTTCCCTTCGATACGGCCTGCGGGCCCGAAATGCGTTGTTGCTCGACGAACTCGGCGAGGCCGGCACGCTGCACCTTGCCCATGGCATTCACCGGCAAGGTGGTGACCTGCGCCCAGGCCTCGGGGACCTTGTACGACGACACCTCGCGCCGGCAATGTGCGACGAGGTCGTCGAAATCCAGTGTGGGCAGCGAACTCTCGACGACGGCCGCGACCCGTTGGCCCAAGCGGTCATCGGGGATCGGGTACACCGCCACCCGCTCGACGTCCGGGTGGGTGCTGATGGCGCGTTCCACCTCGAGGGGATAGATGTTGGCCCCGCCCCGGATGATCACCAGCTTCTTTCGGTCGATCACGGTCAGCCATCCGTCGGCGTCGACCGCCCCGATGTCGCCGGTGGCCAGCGGGCCGGGGGCCGATTCATCGAGCCCGTCCGGACCCCAGTGACCGAGCAGCGGCCGCCAGAGGTCGGCCCACTCCCCGTCGGTGGCAGCGGCCAGCTTGAGCTCTCCGGTGTCACCGGCAGGTAGGCGGTTGTTGTTGTCGTCGTAGGCGGCAACGTCGAAGTGGGGCAGGACCTGGCCACTCGCGCGTTGCTGCCACCTGCCGTCCGGCGGATCGATCGAGACGACGGTGGGCGCCTCGGTCAGTCCGTAGGTGACGCGGGGGATCAGGCCGTGGGCGTCGGCGAACTCCTGGCGCAGCGCATCGGAGGTGTCACCGCCACCGCTCCACACCTCCCGCAACGAGCTCAGGTCGGCGTCGGGGCGGCGGGCGAGATCGTAGAGCTGGGCGGGTGCGCCGTTCCACACGGTCACGCGACGACTGCTGATCCACTCGATGACCCCGTCGACGTCGCGGCGGTTCATCACCACCGCGCAGCCGCCCGCCTGTGCGGTGAGCAGTGTCGAGAGGACCATGAGGTTGAGGATCGTCAGCGGAAAGCTGTCGCCTTTGCGCAGGTCGGAACCCCATCCGCGGGTTCTCGCGAGTACTGCGCCTGGCAACAGGAGATTCCGGTGGCTGTGCACCACGGCTTTGGGTCGCCCGGAGGTCCCGCTGGTGAATGCGATTCCGGCGGGTGCGTCGATGTCCGGTTCGACCGGCGGCGCTTCCAGGTCGCTACGGATCAATTCCGACCAGCGCTGCGGGTCGACACACTCCGGCGTCGCGACCTTGCCGTTCGTCCCGGTCAGCACCGCGGCGGGTCTGCACAGGTCGATGATGTCCTGCTGTTCTCCGGTCGAGAGGGCCTCGCCGACACCGGTCCAGATCGCACCGATCCGTTGCGCGCCGTGGAAGGCCGCAACGATGTCGAGGTCGTTGGGTAGGCAGGCGGCAACCCGATCGCCCGGGCGCACGCCCAGCGACCACAGCGCACCTGCTGCCCTCCGGGCCTGGTCATCGAGTTCGGCGTACGTCCAGATTCCCGAGGCGGCTTCTATCGCGGGGGCATCCGGGCGGATCGCGAGAGAGGGTTCCAGGACCCTCCCGATCGGTTTTGAAATCTCCACGTGACCAGTCTTACCACTATCCTTGTAAACATTGACCTGATAGCTTCAGTTCCGTTGTCGAGAGGTTGGGTTGGGGATGAAACACACAGGTCCGTTGGTCGGAGTGCGCGTAGTTGATCTGACGGCAATGGTCATGGGTCCCTACTGCACGCAGGTGATGGCCGACATGGGCGCGGATGTCATCAAGGTCGAGATCCCGGCGGGGGACAACACCCGTTACATCTCGGTGGGGCCCGAACCGGGCATGGGCGGCGTGTTCGTGAACGTGAACCGCGGCAAGCGCAGCGTGGTCCTCGACCTGCGAACCGATGACGACAAGCAGATCCTGCGCGAACTGATCGCGACGGCCGACGTCTTCATCCACTCGATGCGCGCGACGGCGATCGCCAAGCTCGGTTTCGACTACGAGGCGGTGGCCGCGATCAATCCGTCGATCATCTACACGAACTGCTACGGCTACGGCCGGGGCGGACCGGACGCGAATCTCACCGCCTACGACGACACCATCCAGGCCGAATGTGGTCTGCCGTACGCACAGGAACTGCTGACCGGCGAACCCAGCTATGTCGGCACGATCATCGCCGACAAGGTTGCGGGGATGACTGCCCTCTACGCCACCACGATGGCGCTGTTCCATCGGGAACGTACCGGCGAAGGTCAAGAGGTCGAGGTGGCGATGTTCGAGACGATGGCCGCCTTCATGCTGGTCGAACACGCCGGCGGTGCGATGTTCACACCGCCGATCGGACCGGCCGCCTATCACCGGGCCGTGTCACCGAATCGAAAGCCGTACCGCACCAAGGATGGACACATCTCGGCGCTGGTCTACAACGACAAGCAGTGGGACGCATTCATCGGCGCGGTCGCCCCCGACTGGGCCGGGGAGCACTTCGCCACCCTCGAGCAGCGGGCAGCCCGCATCAACGAGGTGTATTCGCTTCTGGGAGAGACATTTTCCGAACGCACCACCCAGGAGTGGCTCGACCTGCTGCGTTCCCTGGACGTTCCGGCGGCACCGGTCCGTTCCCTGGACGAGCTGTTCGACAATCCGCACCTGCAGGCGGTCGACTTCTTCGAAGAGGTCGATTCACCCTATGGCTCAGTACGTTTCCCCGGTCCGCCCACATGGTTCTCCCGAACGCCTGGACGGATCGACAGTGCGGCCCCCAGGCTCGGTGAGGACACCGACGCGGTCAAGGCCCAGTTGCGTTCGGACGAAGGGACATGGGCCTGATGGGAGATTCGGCGGCAATCGACCTCCGGCGATTCCTGCTCCCGGGCGATCGGATTGTCATCGGTCAGGCCTGTGGAGAACCCGCAACACTCATCGAAGCCCTCATCGAGCAGGGGCACGAGGTCGGTGGCCTGTCGGCGTTCATCTCGACCAGCTTCTCCGGACTCTTCACACCGGAAACAGCGAAGAGCTTCAGGCTGTCGAGTATGGGGGCGATGGGCTCGTTGCGGGCGATGAGCAAAGCCCATGAGCTGGACGTCGTTCCGTGCCACGTCGGCCAGATAGCACCCATGATCACGAGCGGCGACATGGCGTGCGACGTCGCGCTGATCCAGGTCAGTCCCGCCGATGCCGACGGCAACCACAGTCTCGGACTCATCAGTGACTACGTGCAGGCCGCGGTCGCCGCGGCGCGCGTGGTCATCGCCGAGGTGAATGACCAGGTGCCGTACACATTTGGCGAGACCATTCCCGCGTCCGCGATCGACTACGCCGTGTATGTCTCGCGACCGCCGGTGGAGGTGAGGTCGGCGCCGATCACCGACACCGACATGGCGATGGCACAACACGCGGCGGCGTTCATCGGCGACGGGGCGGTCATCCAGATGGGCATCGGAGCGGTGCCCGAGGTGATGTTGCGACTGCTGCGGGATCGCCGGGACCTCGGTGTGCACTCGGGCATGGTCGGCGACGGCCTGGTCGACCTCATCGATGCCGGCGCGGTCACCAACGCCCGCAAGCGAATTGATGCGGGTGTGAGTATCGCGGGTGCACTCATCGGTACCCGGCGCCTGTATGACTTCGCCCATCAGAACCCACAACTCCGGATGTGCAACACCGCCTACACGCATGAGGCGGCGGTGATGGCTCAGCTTGATGATCTGGTGACCATCAATTCTGCGCTGGAAGTGGATCTGACGGGTCAGATCAACGCCGAGCAGAGCGGCGCCGCCTATCTCGGCGGCACTGGCGGCCAACTCGATTTTGTTCGCGGGGGGGCGCGGTCCCCGGGAGGCCACGCGATCATCGCACTCCCGGCCACCGCGAAGAGGGGGACGATCAGCCGGATCACCACGCGTCTGTCGGGGCCGGTCACGACGCCACGCAGCGATGTCGACGTGATCGTCACCGAGTTCGGATCTGCTCAGCTGCGCGGCCAGAGCCTGGCCGAGCGCACCAAACGCCTTATCGCGATTGCACATCCGGACTTCCAGGAAGAACTCTCACGCGAGGCGCACGTCATCCAGCAGAGGGGATACTAGTGAGCGACGCCGTCCTGTTCGACGCCCGCGATGACGGGATCGCGATCATCACCATCAACCGCCCCGACAGCCGCAACTGTCTGTCAGTCGATGTCCGGGAAGGGCTGCGCGACGCGTGGGCCCGGTTCGAACGCGAGCCCGGGCTGCGCGTGGCCATCCTGACCGGTTCCGGCGAGACATTTTGTGCCGGTGGTGATCTCAAAGAGATGGTGTCGACGGGCATGGCCGTCCCGCCTCGCGACATGTTCGCCCTGCCCTACGACACCGTCGAACTGTCGAAGCCGACCATCGCCGCGGTCAACGGCTACGCCTTCGCCGGCGGATGGATGATCGCGCAGGCCTGCGACCTGTGCGTGGCGAGCACCACCGCCAAGTTCGCCGTCACCGAGGTGAAGGTCGGTCGGAGTTCGCCCTGGGCGTCACCGCTGATCCACATGATCCCGCAGCGGATCATGATGGAGATCCTGCTCACCGGGAAGCCGATCACCGCCCAGCGGGCGTATGAGATCGGCCTGGTCAATCGGATCGCCGAGCCAGAGTCCTTGCTGAGCAACGCAATTGACCTGGCAACCGAGATACTGGCCGGGGCGCCGTTGTCGGTGAAGGCGGCCAGGGACACGGTGATGCTCGCAACCGAGATGGGGCGTTCGGCGGCGTTGACGGCGGCCCGGGCCGCCGCCGAACACTGTTACAACAGTGCTGATGCCCAGGAGGGGCCCGCTGCGTTCGCGTACAAGCGAACCCCGGTCTGGACCGGCACCTAACCCGCCGACCGTGCCGAAAACACCGCCGAGCGTGTCGATCCGACCGTCGACCGTGCCGAAAATCCCAGGGCGTGAGCATTATTGGCACGCTCAACGGTATCGAGGGCACGCTCGGCGGTGGTGGCCGGAGACGTTCTGTACGTGGTGTATCCGATGTGCCGTCGAGCGTGCCGAACCGACCGTCGATCGTGCCGAAAATCCCAGGGCGTGAGCATTATTGGCACGCTCGGCGGTGATTAGGGCACGCTCGGCGGTGGTGGCCGGAGACGTTCTGTACGTGGTGTATCCGATGTGCCGTCGAGCGTGCCGATCCGACCGTCGATCGTGCCGAAGATCCCAGGGCGTGAGCATTATTGGCACGCTCAACGGTATCTAGGGCACGCTCGGCGGTCGATTCGGCACGGTCGACGGGTGGGGAGAGCTAGCGGGGAGTCGGGAGGAAGGGGATGAGACCCTCTTCCGGCTGGATCCCGAAGGACCGCAATGACATTGCCAGCATCGAATAGCAGCCGACGGTGAAGACGACGTCCATCATCTTCTGCTCGTCGAAGTCGTCGGCGAGGACCTTCCAGGTGTCGTCGGCGATCGCACCGTCGGTCAACAGTTCGTCGACGGAGGCCACAAGCGCTCGTTCGACGGGTGTCCATTCCGGTGCGTCCGGTCCGGCGGTCACACGACTGATCTCATCGGCGGTCAAGCCTGCACGTTCGGCCAAGACCACGTGCTGCGCCCACTCGTAGTCGCACCGCCGGATGTGGGCCACACGCAGGACCAGGAGTTCACGCTGGCGGACGGTCAGGGCCGACCCCGACAACAGGTGCTTGTTGAAAGTGAGGAAAGCCATTGCCAAAGATGGATAGCGGGCGAGTGTCCCGAGCAGGTTGTCGCCGGCCTGTCGTCCTTCTTCCGGTGCGGCACTGGCCACAGATGAGCGGAACCCGTCCACAAAGTTCTGCATCTCTGTGGACCAGTCGGCTCGCCTGGCGGGTTCGATTCGGGCTGAGGATGATTCGGCCACTAGGTGTTCCGCCCACCGTTGACGCCGATGATCTGACCCGTGATGTAGCCGGCTTCCTCGCTGATGAGGAACGCGCACGTGGCCGCGACATCTTCGGGCTGACCGATCCGGCCGACCGGGGTCTTCGCGACCTGTGCATCGACATCGACCATTCCGGAATCCACTGTCTGGCGAAGCATCGGGGTATCGATGAAGCCGGGCGGCACGGTGTTCACGGTGATTCCGCGCCTGCCGAATTCGAGCGCCAACACTTTTGTCAGACCCACCACGCCGGACTTGGCCGTCACGTAACCGGCCAGTCCGGGAGAACCACTGTGCACGCTGGACGACGAAATGTTGACGATGCGGCCCCAGCCCTCGTCGAGCATCTCCGGGATGACCGCCTGGCAACAATGGAACGTGCTCGTCAGGTTGAGGGCCAGGGCACGGTCCCAGATGTCGGGCGTGATGTCCAGGAATGGTCCGGCCAGTGTTCCGCCGGCGTTGTTCACCAGCACTGTGGGACGCCCCAGCGTGGCCTTGACCTCGGCGATGGCCGCATCGACGCGTGCGCGGTCGGTGACGTCAACCGTGAGTCCGATCGCCTTTCCGCCCGCCTTCTCGATGACGGCGGCCGCCTCGGCGACCGCCTCCGCGTTGATGTCGAAGATGGCGACCAGATTGCCGTCGGAAGCCAGGCGGGTTGCGATGGCGTTGCCGATACCGGAGGCTCCGCCGGTGACAATCGCTGTGCGGTCACTCATTTGATCTTCTCCTGACCTGCGACGGTGGAACGGTGCATGGTCCGCGGTTTGCTCCGGTCGAAGTCGCGAACGCGGTGGACCAGGCCGGTGTTGTCCCAGAGCACCGTGTCGCCCTCAGACCAACTGTGCTGACACACCAGATCCGGCGCGGTGATGCGCTGCTGCAGCTCTTTCAGCAGCGCGCGACCTTCGTCGATGTCCATGCCCACGATGTGTGATGCAGTTGCCCCCAGCACCAGCGAACGCCGCCCCGAGTCGTGTTCCCACACCAGCGGATGTTCGCGGACGGCGCGAGAGGCCCACTCGCTCAACTGTTCTGGTGTCGGGTCGGGATAGGTCAGCCGCTGGATGGCCTCGAAGGTGTGCACCACCCGCAGGCCGGCGAACCGTTCCTTCTCGTCATCGGTCAGGGCATCGTAGGCCGCGTAGGTGCTCGCAAACTCGGTCTCGCCACCTTCGGCAGAGGTCACCCGCGCGGTGAGCATCGAGGTCTTGGGCGCGATCTCGTCCAGCAGCCCGTCGATATGCCAAAAGCAGTTGCTGGCAAAGTATTCGGCGTTCGGGTTGCTGGGATCAAAGCTGATCTCCATCACTTCGGCGGTTTCCGGTGGCAGATGGGAGAAGTTGATCAGCTTTCCCAACTTCCGGCAGAAGTCGACCAGGGTCTGATCATCGGCGTCGAGTTCCGGGAACAGCAGGACGGAGTGGGTTTCCAGAGCCTCGGCGACCTGATCGGCCAAGTCGGGGTCATTGGACAGGCGGTCGACGTCGACATCCAGCAGTTTCGCTCCGACGCTGCTCGAAAGCCGTTCAACGGCAAGTGTGCTCATGATGCTCCTCCAGATGCGCTCTGTCACTTGCAGTCACGCGCCGTCACCACCCGGCGTGTAGCCGAGGATGCCTTTGATCTCCAGGTAGTCGCTGAAGCCGAACTCGCCCCACTCGCGTCCGTTGCCGCTCTTCTTGTATCCGCCGAAGGGAGCTGCGAAGTCGAATCCATCATTGATGGCCACAGAACCGGCCCGAATCCGACGGGCCACTGCACGTGCCTGTTCGAGGTCCTCACCTGCCACGAATCCGGCGAGACCGTATTCGGTGTCGTTGGCGATCTCGATGGCGTGGTCGATGCTGTCGTAACCCAGGATTGTCAGCACCGGGCCGAAGATCTCCTCGCGGGCAATGGTCATGTCGTTCTTGACATCGGCGAAAACTGTCGGCTGCACGTAGAAGCCCCTGTCGAGGCCGGCCGGGCGCCCGGGTCCGCCGGCCACGAGGGTGGCGCCGTCGTCGATGCCCTGCTGGATGAGGCTCTGGATCTTGTCGAACTGAGATTCTGTCACCACGGGCCCGATTGCCGAGTCGCCGTTAGGATCTCCGACCGAAACGGTCGATGCCGCAGCCTTCGCTGCAGTGATGGCCTCTTCCATTCGGGCTCCTGGTACGAGCATGCGTGAAGGCGCGCTACAGGTCTGTCCCGAGTTCATCATCATGGTGACAACACCTTTGCCTACGTTTTCGGCAAGCGCTGCGTCATCGAGAATGATGTTGGGTCCCTTGCCACCGAGCTCCTGGGTGACCCTCTTGACTCCGGCCGCAGCGTTCTTCGCGATGTCGATGCCGGCCCTGGTCGACCCGGTGAAAGAGATCATGTCTACGTCGGCATGACTCGACAGCGGTACACCCACGCCTGGTCCGTCGCCCTGCAGAAGGTTGAACACGCCTGCGGGGACACCTGCGGTCTCCAGAATCTCGGCAAAGATCTGGCCGGTGAAGGGAGATCGCTCGGACGGCTTGAGCACCATGGTGCAACCCGTCGCCAGCGCGGGGAACACCTTGACCGCGATAAGGTTCATCGGCCAATTCCAGGGCGTGATGAGAGCGCACACACCGATCGGTTCCTTGACGATCAGGGAACCGCCCCGCTGTTCCTCGAACGTGAAGTTCTTCAACACCTCGATGGCCGTGGATAGTTGGCCAGCACCGAGGTTCACCTGAAAGCCATTGGCAAGCTCCTTTGGTGCACCCATCTCCTCGGACAATGCGGCTCCGAGATCAGGCATGCGCTTCTGATATTCGGCGGCGATGTTCTCCAGCAGTGCGATCCGTTCGGCAACAGGCGTTGTCGACCAGGTGACAAAAGCCTTGCGCGCGGCGGCAACCGCCCGATCGACGTCACCGGCCGAGCCGGCAGCCACGGTGCCGGCCACTTCTTCGGTGGCGGGGTTGATGACGTCGAACGTTCCGGGCTGCGCCGGATCGACCCACTGGCCGTCGATGTAGAACTTCAGATACTCACGCATGACTGCCCCAATTCCTTTGTTGTGCCCTGCTGTAACTCACTGCTGACCCTCGGCGTACCAGGTGCGGAACTCGTCGTAGCTCGGCATCTCTTCGGAGTTCGCCTTCGGGTCGATGGCAACGTGGATGACACCGGTCTTGCCGCTGGCGAAGGCCCGTTTGATGGCGGGAGCGATGTCCGCGTCCTTCTCGACGTACTCGCCGTAGCAACCGAAGCCCTCGGCGACCTTGTCGAAGCGGGTGTCGGTACTCCAGTGCACGCCGGTCTCCCGGGAGTCATGACCGAAGGTGCGTTTGTAGACACCGACTTCCAGGCCCCAGGCGTAGTCGACTGCAACCACGCAGACCAATGGCAGTTTCAGCCGGGCAGCCGTTTCGAGTTCGGCGATATGGAACTGGAACGACGAGTCACCGGTGATGAGCATCATGGGCCGCTTGCCACCGTCGGCCACACCTGCGCCGACGGCGTAGGGCAGACCGGTTCCGAGATGCCCGAAGTTCTGGTTCCACATCACGTCATGGGGTTTGGCCTGCGAATAGGTCCACCCGAAGATCGTGGTGGCGCCGCCGTCGCGGACCATGATGCCGTCCGCCGGGAAGTCCTTGGTGGCCTCCACGATCAGCCGGGCCGGGTGCACCGGCGTCTGGCCCGAGGGTGCGGTCTCGGCGAGCTCCGCCAGTTGCGCGGCGTCGTCGGCGATCCACTGCGCCAGTTCCGGCGTGGCGGTCCGTGGTGAATCCTTCAGGGCGGCAACAAGCTGCGGAACCACGGCGCGGAGGTCACCGACCAGTGGGACGTCGATCGGCCGGTTCACGCCGATCGACGTCGGGTCCTGTTCGATGAGGATCCAGTGGCGGTTCTCCTCATTGGCCACCCAGTGCCGGCCGCGGCCGAAGTGGACCGGTTCTCCGAGTTCGGTTCCGATCGCGATGCACAGATCGGATTTGACGACGGCGTCCACCGCCGACTTGGAGAAGCCGTAGGGGAACGTGCGGTCTTCGAGTCCCTCGATGAACGAGGTGCCGCCGGATGTCTGGATCACCGGGCAGGCCATCAGATCGGCGAGTTCCTTGACCGATGCACCGGCACGGGAGGTGTGAACACCGTGTCCGACAAGAAGAATGGGCTGCTTCGCGGCACCGACGAGGCGGGCGGCCTCGTCGATCCAGTTCTGACCGGCGGTCTGGCCGACGAGACGGTATGCCGATGGTGGAAGCACCGGCTTGTCGTCGATGTCCTCGAGGATCACATGCTGCGGGTACTCGATGTACACCGGACCGGGGGTTCCCGACAGCGCCTTGCGGAGACCTTCGCGGATGATTTCGTCGGTCTGCTCGGCGTATTCGATACTGGCGCTGTACTTGACCGAGTTCTCGACAAGTGCTGCCTGCTTCACGAACTGAATGCGCCCGCGACGGACGCGCTGTTCGGTGATCCGCGCCCGCTGGCCGCCGAGGAAGATGACGGGGGAGTTCTCGACCTTGGCACACATGATGGCGCCGGCCAGGTTGGCCAGGCCGGGGCCGAGCGTGCCGATGCAGACGGCGGCCTTGCCGGTCATGCGGGAGACGGCTTCGGCCATGAAGCCGGCTGATTCCTCGTGGTGCGGGGCAACAACATTCCAGCCGCGCTCTTCGGCGAGCTGGAACAGGTGAACGAAGTTGGGATCAGGGATGCCGAAAAGCGTGTTGATGCCCTCGGCCTCGAAGAGGTCGAGAATTCGTTCGTAGACCTTAACTGACACGTGCGCTGCCCTCCATGGCTGTTGTGAAGCTCTTCGTGATGTGCTCGATGTGACCGGACGGAACCACCGGCAGAATCCAGGGGTTGTCGGTGTCGCGGATGGTGGCGATCTGTTCGCCGACCTCCTCGATCGTCCAGGACGGTTGATAGACGCCGGGAGTCTCCGCGACAAACGCCCGCGCGATCCGGCCGGCGATGGCGACGAGCATTTCACCTGTGATCGAACATGATTCGTGTGCGAGCCAACCCACCGCGGGGGCGGTGAGCTCGGGACCCATCGGGGGATAGGCCGAGGTGTCCAGACCTTCGGCGAGCCGGGTCAGGGCGGCGGGCACGATGACGTTCGCTTTCACGCCGTGCTCGTCACCCTCGAGCGCCGCGACATTCGAGAGCCCGATGATCCCGGCCTTGGCCGAACCGTAGTTGGCGACGTTCTTGTTGCCGTAGATCCCGCCGATGGACGAGGTCAGGACGATACGTCCGTAGCCTGCTTCGCACATCAGCGGAAATGCCGGTCGTACAACGTGGAACGCGCCGCGCAGGTGGACGTCGAGGACGGCATCGAAGTCGTCGTAGGACATCTCCGCCAGTGGCGCGTAGCGATTGTTGCCGGCGTTGTGGATGAGGATGTCGATCTTGCCGTAGGCGTCGACGGCGGCCTCGATGATCGCGCGCCCGCCCTCGGCGGTGGCCACCGAGTCGGTGTTGGCGATGGCCTCGCCGCCGGCAGCCCGGATCTCGGAGACAACGTCTTCGGCCGGATCGGCGGTGGTTCCTTCTCCGCTGATGCTGCTACCGGGGTCGTTCACCACCACCTTCGCGCCCAGCGACGCCAGGAGCAGTGCGTACTGCCGGCCCAATCCGCGACCGGCGCCGGTGATCACGGCAACCCGGTTGTCGAATCTGAGTTCGGTGCTCACTTGTCCAGGACCAGCCCTTCGAGTTCGCCGGTGGCGCGCCACCCTTCGAGCAGTTCGGTGAGTTCGTAGAAGCCGCCCCAGAACGGATCACCGAGGAAGGAGCGCCCGTTCGGCTCACCCTCGCTGTTGTAGTAGCCCGGTGTGCATTCGCTGGTGAACGTACTGTTGTCCACCGAGTGCTGCCGAACCGTCTGCACCCAGCCCTCTTCGGCTTCCGGGGTCGGCTCCACGTACGTGACGCCGCGTTCGGACGCCTCCTTGATGATGTACGCGATGTGATCGGCCTGCTGCTCATACATCAGCGTGGTGGCAGCGGTGACGCCACCTTGGATGAAGCCGGTGGCGAAGTGATTCGGGAAGCCGTTGGCCATGATGCCGTGTAGGGTGCGGAAACCCTTGCCCCAGTGGTCATACAGCGAGGTGCCGTTGGTCCCGGCAAACGGTGCGATGTCGTACTGCCGGTCGAGGGCTGTGGTGATCTCGAACCCGCTGGCGAAGACGATGCAGTCGAACTCGTGCTCGACGCCGTCAACCATGATGCCCTTCTCGGTGATGCGCTCGACGCCCTTGGTCTCCGACACATCGATCAGGGTGACGTTGTCGCGGTTGAAGGTCGGCAGGTACTCGTCGTTGAAGACCGGGCGCTTGCACATGTTGCGGTAGTAGGGCTTCAGTGCCTCGGCGGTCGTCGGATCCTCGACGATGGATTCGACGCGTTGCCGCAGCCGTTCCATCGCCTTGTAGTCCTCGTCCTCCTTGAGTTCCATGAACGTCGCCGGGTCGGCCAGGGCGGCCCAGCCCTCGAAGTTCTCGGTGGCGTTCAGTTTCGCGGCCAGGTTGCGGGAGACCTCGGTCCAGCCGTCGCAGATGAGGTCCGGCTCGCCGGGGCTGTAGAACGCGAAGGCCGCGTTGTGGAAGTTGCGCTGACGCGCTGCCCGCCAACCGGGTTCGAGGCTCTTGACCCATTCGGGATCGGTGGGGTAGTTGGCCCGCTCGAAGATGTACGACGGAGTCCGCTGGAAGACGGTAAGATGCTTCGCGCCCTTGGCCAGATGTGGAATCGCCTGGATACCACTGGATCCGGTGCCGATGACGGCGATCTTCTTGTCCGCGATCTTGTCGAGCCCGCCATGCAGATTGCCACCGGTGTAGTCGTAGTCCCAGCGGGCGGTGTGGAAGGTATGGCCTTTGTAATCCTTGATGCCCGGGATACCAGGGAGTTTCGGACGGTTGTACGGGCCCTGGCACATGACCACGAAGCGGGCACGGACCTCGTCGCCCCGGTTGGTCTTGATCTGCCAGCGGTTGATCTCGTTGTCCCACTGCAGCGACTGGATCAGGGTGTGGAAGATCGCGTGGTCGTAGAGGTTGAAATGCTTGCCGATGCGCTGGGCGTGCTCGAAGCACTCGTCGCCCTTGGAGAACTTCTCCTTCGGCATGTACCCGGTCTCCTCGAGCAGCGGGAGGTAACAATAAGCGTCGGAATCGATTTGGATCCCGGGGTAACGGTTCCAGTACCAGACACCGCCGAAGTCGCCGCCGAGCTCGATGATCTTGAAATCGGTGACACCGGACTCCTGGAGTCGGTGTGCGGCGATCAGTCCCGCGAGACCGCCTCCGAGGACCACCACCTCGATCTCGTCGGTGATCGGTTCACGAGGCACCACCGGCATGTGCGGATCACCCTCGTAGAAGTCCGCGAACTCGCCTTCGGCCTCCAGGTACTGCTGCTGTCCTTCGGGACGCAGGCGCCTGTCGCGCTCGAAGAGGTACTTTTCCCGCAAGGCCACTTTGTCGACGTCGGGGGTCTGCGTAGGTTCGCAGTTCTGCTGCATTCTGATTCCTTGATCGGTGATGACTGGTAGTCGTGTGAGGCGGGGTCAGGCGAGATCTCTGGGTGCGCCGGTTCCCATGTATTTCGCGAGATTGTGGTGCAGGTTGACGATGCTGCGCTCGCGGTACGGATTGGGTTTCGGGCCCGAGAATCCGCGTGACTTGATGCCCTTCTGCATGGCGGCCATGTTGACAAAATCCTGTGGCAGCACGGTGCGCCAGCCCGGATCGTCCACGGGCGCGTACTCCCACTTCGTCTCCGGCTCTTCACCTTCGGGGAACAGTTCGTAGACGGCGGCCTCGAAGATGCACTTGTCGGGGTCGTCGCCGTACGGGCGCGCACTGTAGCAGAGCATGTTGTTCAGGGCGTGTCCGATCTGGAAGTTCGGGAAGATCTGCCACGCGGTGCCGCTCTTGGCGACGATCTCGGGCGGGACGGTCGGCCAGACCACGCCACGCTCGGCGTCATCTCTGCGTGCCGACGCCAGCCAGTGGGCCAGTACCTCACCGGGCGGAGTGCCTTCGGGCAGCTCGTCGATCAGTCGCTGAGCGGCGTCGACAAGCGTCCGGGTGGTGTTGGTGTTGGCGTTCTCCCAGGTGAAGTTCTGGAGGTCGATGGTCGAGATGCGCGCATCCGGGCCCTCACCGACACGGAGCTTGGCCTGGTTCTCGTCCATACCCTTAGGGGCGTCGTACCCGATGTTGCTGTGCTTGCCCTGTGCGCGTGACCACCCGAGGAAGGTGCCGTACGCGCGGAACTCGGGGTGGGTGTAGGGGACGTGATAGGTCTCCATGAAAGCCTCGAGCGCGATCTTCCAGTTGCAGTCGAAGACAAGCCATTTGCGCCACCGGTACCGCATGTTCTGCAGCTGGAACGGCTCGAGCAGCGACGCTGCCGGCTCCAGGTAGTCCCGTAGCGGCTCGCTGTTGGGGTCCATGTTGATCCAGACCCAGCCGCCCCATGTGTCGACCTTGACAGGCGTGAGCCGTGTCCTCTTTTCGGTCAAGCCGGTTGGCCAGTCCTCTTTTTCGGCGGCCCAGACGTTCTTGCCCTCGAGGTCGTAGGTCCAGCCGTGGAAGCCGCAGACGAATGTCCGGCAGTGCCCACGTGTTTCGCGCTCACCGGCCGGTGTATCGACGAGCCGGCGGCCGCGGTGTGAGCAGACGTTGTGGTATGCGCTGATCGTGTCGGGACCAGTGCGGGTGATGATGATCGAGTCGTCGCCGATGTCATAGGTGAGGTAGTCGCCTACCTTGGGAATTTCTTCCACCCGGCCGACCTGTTGCCACACCTTGGACCAGAGTTTGTCGCCTTCGGCCAGGGCATATTCCTTGGAGGTGTATGCCTCCACGCCGATGGTCAGCGGCGTGGTCGGGGGTTCATCGGCTGTGCTCGTAACCGCTTTCCGGATGTTGTCGACTGTGTCGGTCATGACATTCTCCTTAAAAGTGTGGTGCCGTTGACTTTTTGGATCACTGCGTCATGGCTGCGCGGAAGCCCTCGTCCTTGAGGAACAGGGACGTGTGGTCAGAGCCCATGTGCGTCCACTTGAGGTTCAGGCCCCCATCGACGAGGAGGGTCTGCCCGGTGATGTAGCTCGAGAGGTCGGACAAGAGGAACAAGATGGCGCCGGCCTGTTCCTCCGGTCGGCCCCGGCGGCCCATCGCGATCGCACGCCGGTCGCGTTCGGGGTCGGCGTCGACGTACATCTGCGAAGCCGGTGTGGCGGTGACCCCGGGGGCGATGGTGTTGACCCGGATGTTGTCGGTGGCCAGTTCGACGGCCATCGTCCGGGTCGCCGCCACCAGTGCGGCCTTCGCCGTTCCGTATCCGATGTGGAAAGGCGCGGTGTTCATTCCGCTGATCGAGGAGATCGACACGATAGATCCCGGCAGATCCCGTGACTTGAGTTCGGCGGCGACCGCCTGGCTCATGAAGAACATCGTCTCGAGGTTCTGGGTGAACAGTTCCCGCCAATCCGAGCGGGTCACCCGGGTGGCCGGCATCCACGTGGCCGGAGCGGCACCGCCCGCGACGTTCACCAGGCCATAGAGTGTCCCGTCGGTGTTGCGGGCGACCTCCATCACGGTGGCGATGCCGTCGTCGGTCGCCGCGTCTGCGGCGACCGGCACAACCGAGAGTCCTTCACCCACAAGCGGATCGATGTGTGTCTTGAGGTTGTCCTTGGATCGGCTCACCGCGATGACCGTCGCTCCGGCCCGGGCTATCAGGGCCACGACGGAGGTCCCGATACCGCCACCGGCGGCGCCGGAGACGATGATGATCCGGCCGGTCAGATCGACGAGCCCGTTGGGATCGGCAGGAGTGGTGGACATCGGCCCGATCACGCTTCCTTGCGCAGGGCGAGCACGCTGCCCTCGGCGTCGCCGGAGATGTAGATGGTGCCGTCGGGGCCGGCCGCGATGCCGGTGAAGGGTCCCTGCGGTCCGGAGAACGGGACGAGACCGAGCAGTGGTTTCGGGGTGACCCCGGGAGGAGCGCCGACTGGGAGATCGGTTGCGATCGTCTGACGGCTCTTGGTTTCCAGGTCGAACGCGATGAGCGTCTTGGCGCCGACATCGACGATGTACAGCGTCTGCCCCGAGACCAGAAGGCCGTGTGGCCGTTCGAGCCCGTCGACGACGGTGTCGGTGCCAGAGCCGGTCACCGCAACAACTTGTCCCGCACCGGATTCGGCGACCAGAAGGGTTCCGGAGCCGGTGAAGGCAACACCGGTCGGATGGTCGAGACCGCCGGCCAGGACTTCCGAGCTGCCGGATCCGACGGAGTGCACCTCGCCGGCGCCGAAGTCGGCGACCGCGATGGCTCCGGTACCCGAAGCCGCCACACCGTAGGTCTGATCGAGGCCGGTGACCAACACCTCGCTCTCGGCCTTGGCGGCGTCGTACCTCGACACGTCGCCGTTGCCGGCAACGATGAACTGATCTTTGCCGATCGATGTCATCCCGCGGATGTATCCGGGGTATCCGGGGCTGAAAAGCATGCCCAGCGTCCGCAATTCGCCGTCGGCCTCGAGGGCCAGCAAGAACGTCCCGTCGGCGATGTACAGGGTGCCGTCCGGGCCGACGGTCAGGTCGAGGGGCCAGGTCAGGCCGTCGGGCAGTGCCGTGCGGGTGTCGCCCCCGCCGAGGACCTCGGTGATCTGTCCGGTGAAGCCGGACACGAAGAGCCGGTCGCCGACAAAGGTGAGGTTGTCGAGCCCGGGCCCGATCTGGGCGAGGACCGCCTTCTCGCCGCTGCGGGGGTCGATGCGCAGGACCTGGCCGGAGCCGACCTGGGTGGAGACGATGAACCCGGCGGAATCGAACTTGACCGCGGTCGGGCCACCGAGGTCGGCGGCGACGCGTTCGGGTTCCCCGCCGTCGGGGTTGATCCGGTAGATCTCGTTGGTGGCGACCAACGGGTAGTAGAGCATCCCGTCAGGGCCGATCTCCATGGCGTTGGGCATCGGGAGGTTGTCGGCGAGCACCTTCGGGGCGCCGCCGCTCGGGTTGATCTCCATCAGCCGGCCGCCGATGCGGCACTCGTTGACGAACAACCTGTCCTGGTGGATGGTGATGCCGTTTGCGCCGGGCAGATCGTCGCGCAGCAGCCGGGTACTTCCGTCGGGGCTCCGGACGCTGACGCGGCCGTCGTAGTACTCGGTGATGTACATGTCGCCGCTCGCGTCGAACGCCATGTCGTCGGGCGCGACGATGTCGCTGCCCTGGGCGCTGATGGTCTCGACGTTGCCGGTGTCGATGTCGAGTGCGCTGATCGTGCTACCGGCGACCTGCGCGATGTAGACGCGTCCGTCGGGACCGGAACGGATCCCGTTGGCGCCGAACAACCGGCTCGGTTCGGTGACGCGACTCAGATTCCACCCCTCGGCGAGGCCGAACGAGTTTGGGCTTGTGTAGCGGGCCGCCTGTACCAAGGTGGGCCTCCTGTCGTGAGGTAGGACGCGAGGTCCTGACAAATGACGCAAAGCAGGGTCGTGACGCAGACCACAATTCTCTGGGCAGTCTAAGCGTGAATCCATCAGGTTTACAAGTATTGCTATCCTTAAGAGGATAGGGGTAGGTTAGGTCACTCCGGACGGTCGGCGGGCACACGAAAACCACCCACCGCACGATGCGGTGGGTGGTTCGCCATTCGGTGTTCTACGAGGTCGGCAGGGTATTGCCGGGTGAATCAGCCGTCAGTAGTCCTCGTCCCCATAGACGACGACGCCGCGCAGGTTCTTTCCGTCCGCCATGTCCTTATAGCCCTGGTTGATGTCTTCCAGTCGGTAGGTGGTGGTGACGAGCTCTTCGAGCTTCAGCGCGCCCGACCGATAGAGATTGAGCAGCTTGGGGATCTGGGTCCGCGGCCCGATGCCACCGAAGATCGCTCCCTGCACCCGCTTCTGCAGCAACGTCAGCTCGAACAGGTTCAGGTCAGTGGCGACCTGGTCGTACGGGCCCATCGCGGTGACGATCACCTGGCCGCCCTTGCCTGTCAGCGAGAGGGCCTGCTGGATGTACTCGCCTTTGATCTCGCCCATGGTGAGGATGACCGTGTTCGCCATCGTTCCCCAGGTCAGCTCGCCGAGTTGCGGCAGTGCCTCTTCCATCGACGAGAACGTATGGGTGGCACCGCAGTCGAGTGCGATCTTCCGCTTTCCTTCGACGGGGTCGATCGCCACCACGTGGCAGGCGCCGGCGTACGCGGCGCCCTGAACAGAGTTGATGCCCACACCGCCGATCCCGGCGATCACCACGGTGTCGCCGGCGCGGGTGTCACCGATCTCGGTGGCCGAACCCCAGCCCGTGGAGACGCCGCATCCCAGCAGTGCGGCGACCTGCAGCGGGATGTCCTTCTCGATTTTCACCACCGAGGCCTGATGCACCGTGACGTAGGGCGCGAAGGTGCCCAGCAGGCACATCTGCACAACGGGCGCACCGTCTTTGGTGACGCGGTAGGTGCCGTCGGAGATGGCCTGGCCGGTGAGCAGGCCGGCACCCTTGTCGCAGAGGTTCTGCAGGCCGCGAGCGCACGACGGGCAGGTGCCGCAGGCCGGGATGAAGGCGAGGACCACGTGGTCGCCTTCTTCGAGATCGACCACACCAGGACCGACCTTCGTGACCACACCCGCGCCTTCGTGTCCGCCGACCACCGGAAGCATCGCGACAGGGCTGGAACCGTTGGCGACATGGGCATCCGAATGGCACAGGCCTGAGGCCGCCAGCCGCACCTGGACTTCGCCGAACACGGGATCGCCCAGCTCGATCTCGTCGATCTTCCAATCGGTGTCGATCTCGGTCAGGATTGCGGCCTTCGTCTTCATCGGGATCCTTTGCTCGCGTGGTGATGTGATTCGCCTCACTTTAGTGAGGCGAGGTGAACGTCGCGCGGGTTTCGGGTTCGGTGTGCGAACGTTGGTAGAGGAACCGTTCGCCGCATGCCGGGGCGGGAGAACTGAGGGAGGCCGATGCGTGTACTTCCGATCGTTGTTCTCGGGTACGGGCCGGTCGCGCGGGCCTACATCAACCAGATCAGTGCTCACCGCGACGAGTACCGGGCGCGCCATGACGTCGACCTGAGTGTTGTCGCGGTGCGGACGCACCGATCGCAGGTCGTGGGCAGGGGCGAGGTCCCGCCACCGTCGGACTGGGCCGAACTCACCGACCTGGCCGACCTTCTCGGCACGGTCGAGGCCAAGGTTGTCGTGCAGGCCGTGCCGTCGACCGATGCGGTTGCGACGACGGCGGTCGAGGACGCGATGATGGCGATTCGGTGCGGCGCGCACTTGGTCACCGCCACCACCTCGACACCGCTCCACGGGTGGCGAAAGCTGGAGCAGCTGGGAATCGATTTCGGCTGTGCGGTAAGGATTTCCGGGGCCGTCGGCGCGATGCTGCCGGCCGCCGACCTGGCCCGATCACTGGGCCAGGGGATCTCGGTGACGTCGGTGAGTGGATGTCTGAACGCCACCGCCACCTACCTTCTCGACCAGATGAGCGAGGGCGTGTCCCTCGACCTGGCGACCACCACCGCCCGGCAGACGGGCGTGACGGACAACGATCCCACCCCGGATCTGTCGGGTCACGATGTGGCGACCCAGCTCCGCATCCTGACCGGGCTGCTGTGGGCGCGTGATCCGGCGGAGGCCGAGGTGATCCTCGAGCCGATCACCCCGGAGATCGAACGGTCGGTGTTCCGGGCCGGACGGCGTGGCCTGCGGTTGCGGCAGGTGGCCGTGGCCGACCACGACATCCCGGATCTCGTCACGGTGTCCTTGCGGGTGGTACCCGCCGAATCACAGCTGGGCCTCCTACGGTGGCCCGACAAAGCCGCGATCTTCGATTGTGGTGACTTCGGTTCGATCACCGTCTCGGGTGGGGACAGCAGTCCCGCGGGAGTGGCGCAGTCGATGATCAAGGACACGCTTTCCCTCGTTCACGACGCCACACCCGGCCTGCGATAGAAGCTCGCACCCCGCCCTCACACTGCCGGTGAGGCAATTGCAATTTCGCATCGCGAACAATCTGATTTCGGGATTGTCCGTATTGTGTCAATCGTGTCGAAGACCAGGTCGCTGTGGAACTTGTTGGGCTGTTGCGTGCTGGCGGGCGTTTTGGTCGCAGGTTTGCTGTTCCCGTTGGCCGGTGGTCTCGGATTCACCGCCGGGCGGGCCGCCGGAACCCTCGAGAACGTCGAGTCGGAATTGATCGGCGGGCAGGTGCCCGAGGTCACCACGATGACCGACGTCAACGGTGAGCCGATTGCGTACCTCTACGATCAGCGTCGCTTCCAGGTCGGCTACAACGACATCTCCCCGGACATGGTCCGGGCCATCATCTCCGTCGAAGACCGCCGGTTCCTCGACCACGACGGTGTCGACTGGCGCGGGACCATCCGTGCGTTTCTCACCAACCAGGCCTCCGGTGAGGTGCAGCAGGGCGCATCGACCCTCGATCAGCAGTACATCAAGAACTATCAACTGCTGGTGCTGGCCCGTACCGATGCCGAACGCCGCGCGGCGACGGAGACCACCGCGGCGCGCAAACTCCGTGAGATCCGGATGGCGCTGTCGCTCGAATCGAGCCTGACCGATCAGGCGATGCAGGAGAAGAACCTCGATGTGGACGCCGCGAAGCAGGAGGCCAAGAAGGCGATCGTCACCCGCTATCTCAACCTGGTCCCCTTCGGGAACGGTGCCTACGGCATCGCAGCCGCCGCGGACACCTACTTCGGCAAGCCCGCAAAAGACCTGACCATTCCCGAATCGGCGATGCTCGCGGGCATGGTCCAGTCGAGTTCGGCCCTCGATCCGTACGCCAACCCCGAGGGTGTCCTAGAACGCCGGAACACCGTGCTCGACACGATGGTTGCGAACTTCCCGGCCCGTGCCGACGAGTACCGGGCGGCCAAAGACCTTCCGCTCGGCGTGCTGCCGTCGCCGCGCACGCTCGACCAGGGCTGCATCGCGGCCGGAGATGCAGGATTCTTCTGCGACTACGCGCTGCAGTTCCTCGCCGACAACGGGTTCAGCCGGGATGAGATCGCCCGTGGCGGGTACCTCATCCGCACCACCCTCGACCCCGAGGTCCAGGCGGCGACACACGACGCCGTCCGGACGTATGCATCGCCGGATCTCGAGGGTGTCGCCAATGTGATGGACGTGATCAGGCCGGGTACCGAGTCGCACGATGTGCTGGCGATGGCGTCGAGCCGCGACTACGGCCTCGATCGGGAGGCCGGCCAGACGGTGCAGCCGCAGCCCTACTCGATGGTCGGCAACGGCGCGGGTTCTGTGTTCAAGGTCTTCACCGTCGCCGCCGCCATGGAGCGCGGCCTCGGAGCCGGTTCGGCACTGCAGGTGCCGAGAACTTTCCAGGCGAAGGGCATGGGTAGCAGCGGCGGTGTCAACGGCTGCCCCGCCGACACCTATTGCGTCGCGAACGACGGTAACTATCCGGCTCGGATGACGGTGACCCAGGCCTTGGCGCAGTCACCGAACACCGCGTTTGTGAAGTTGCTGCAGGATGTCGGCGTCACGCCCACCGTCGACATGGCCGTTCGGCTGGGCATGCGCTCGTACACGAACCCCGGCACGTCGGGGTTCGGCGAGCAGAGCCTGGCCGACTATGTGAAGGAGAACAACCTCGGTTCGTTCACCCTCGGGCCGACCGCCATCAACACCCTGGAACTCTCGAATGTCGCGGCCACCCTTGCCTCCGGGGGTGTCTGGTGTCCACCGAATCCGATCGCTTCGATCACCCAGCCGAAGCGGGACTCCAACGGCAACCAGATCCTCGATGCCGACGGGCGTCCGGCGTTCGGCGAGGTTCCGTTCGAACGCCCGGGCTGTGAGCGGGTGGTCGAAGAAGGACTGGCCAACACCCTCGCCAACGCGATGAGCGAAGACGACCGTGGATCGGGTACCGCGGCCAACGCGGCCGGGTCGGTCGGCTGGGCTCTCCCGATGTCCGGCAAGACCGGCACCACCGAGGCCAACCGGTCATCGGCCTTCCTGGGATTCACGAACAATCTGGCCGGCGCCACCTACGTCTACAACGATTCCCCGGTGATCTCAGAGCTGTGCTCGGGACCGCTGCGCCAATGCGGTTACGGAAACCTGTACGGCGGCAACGAGCCGGCCCGTACCTGGTTCTCGGCGATGTTGCCCATCGCGGACAAGTTCGGTCCGACGTCGCTGCCGCAGAACGACCCCAGGTATGTCGCCGGTGTCGGCGGCAAACAGGTTCCGTCGGTGGTCGGGATGTCCTCTGATCTGGCCCGTTCGATGCTCGAACGCGAGGGCTTCAGCGTGAGCATCGAGAATGTGGCATCCGGTCAACGCGCCGGCACGGTCGTCTCGGCCACTCCGAGCGATTCGGCGATACCGGGCAGCACGATCACCTTGTCGGTCAGCACCGGCCAGGCGGCCACCACGAATCGTCGTCCGCCGACCACACGGACAACGATTCAGGTTCCGGGTGTGGGCCCGATCGAGATCCCGGTTCCGCGGTGAGGATCGACGACATCGTTGTCGAATCGTTTGCGAATCAGGTAAAGAACTCCAAAAGAATGTGTAAGACTGCCTGAAAATTGCGCCGCGATCGGTTGTATATCCCATGCGGAAGGTGAAGTGCTGTGGCTGAGCAGGTTCGCGAAGAATGGTCCGGCCGAATGGTTTTCATTCTTGCCGCGATTGGTTCTGCGGTCGGGTTGGGCAATATCTGGCGGTTTCCCTACGTCGCCTATGAAAATGGTGGCGGTGCGTTCATCGTTCCGTACCTTGTCGCCCTGCTCACAGCGGGAATCCCGCTCTTGTTCTTCGACTATGCGATCGGGCACAAGTTTCGCGGCTCGCCACCTCTGGCCTTCCGCCGTCTGGACAAACGGGCCGAGGTGATCGGCTGGTGGCAGGTAGGAGTCTCGTTTTCATCGCCGTCTACTACGCGGTGATCATCGCCTGGGCGGCGCGGTATGTGATCTTTTCGTTCAACGAGAAGTGGGGCGACGACCCGGCGACCTTCTTCTCGTCGGATTCCTTCAGCAGGATTCTGATTCGACGTTCGGATTCGATTTTGTCCCCGGCGTGTGGATACCTCTGCTGCTGATCTGGATTGCGGTGATCGCGGTGCTGGCATTGGGCATCCAACGGGGTATCGGTGCGTCGGCCAAGATATTAGTCCCGCTGCTGGTTGTCCTTTTCACAATCCTCGTGGTCAGAGCACTTTTCCTCGCCGGTGGCGGGTTGGATGCGTTGTTCTTGCCCGATTGGTCGGCGTTGTCCGACACCGGTGTGTGGATCGCCGCCTACGGTCAGATCTTCTTCTCTCTGTCGATCGCCTTCGGCATCATGGTCACCTACGCTTCGTATCTCAAGCGCAAGACCAACCTCACCGGCTCCGGACTCGTGGTCGCCTACTCGAACAGTGGGTTCGAGATCCTCGCCGGTATCGGGGTCTTCGCGGTCCTCGGCTACATGGCCCAGGCCAGTGGTGTTGCCGTCAGTGAGGTCGTCGAAAGCGGAATCGGGCTGGCGTTCATCGCGTTCCCGTCCATCATCTCGCAGATGCCGGGTGGTCCCGTATTCGGTGTCCTGTTCTTCCTCTGTCTCGTGTTTGCCGGCTGGACCTCGTTGATCAGCATTGTGCAGGTCATCGTCTCGGCTGTTCAGGACAAGACCGGTTTGTCGAGGGTGCCGGCAGTGATTATCGTCGGTACGGCGTGCACGCTGACGTCGGTGCTGCTGATGCCCACCGCGACCGGACTCAACGTGTTGGACGTCATGGACAAGTTCGCCAACAACATCGGCATCGTCGGAGTCGCGGTGGCTGCGCTTGTGGTGGTCTGTTGGTACCTGCGGAAGCTGCCGGAGTTGCAGGATCATCTGAACGAGGTGTCGTCGTTCAAGGTCGGCCGGCTGTGGCGGCTGTTCCTCGGCGTGATCACGCCGGTTGTGTTGGCTTATATGCTCATCGACCAGATCGTCGAACTGCTCTCGGACGGCTATGGCGGGCTACCCGATGGCCTGGTCATCACGTTCGGTTGGATCGTTCAGATCCTCGTCATCGGGCTGGCAATCGCGTTGTCGTTCACGCCGTGGCGTCAGTCGCCCGAAGAAACACTGACCGTCAGTTCAACCGGAGGGACCAAATGAGCGCCTCAGCAATCGTCATGATGCTCATCGCGTTGATTTTGGTGTGGGGCGGGCTGATCGCCAGCATCATTCACCTGCGCGGCAACCCGGACGATCCGGACTAGACGCAGGACTAGACGGGCAAGACGGGCGCCGTACTCGGCGATTCACTCCTCGTCGTACCGGTCGGCGGCCTCGTTGCGTTGTTTCGCCAAGTCCAGCGCATGGCGTGCGGCGTCTTCGGTGGGATAAGGCCCCATCCGATCGAATCCACGCGGCATCGACTCGTTGACCTCGCCGGTCGAGATGTTGTAATACCAATCGCCCATGGCTCGACTCTAGCGCCCCAACGTGTATTGGCCACGCGTTCAACTGTTGCGAACAAACAGCACGGTCGGGACCGCGACCGCCGCGAACACGATCGCGGCGACCACCGCGCAGGTGTGGAACGCGGATTCGAAGGCCTCGGCGGGTGATTGCGTCAGCCGCCCTTCGGCGAGCTGTGCGGTCAGGATCGACCGAGCACGCTGGTGCCCAGTACACCGCCGAGCTGGCGGAACATGTTGACTGTGCCGCTGGCCATTCCGGCCTGAGCGGGGGCCACGCTGTTCATCGCGGCGGCGGTGGCCGGGGCGATGAGTGATCCGAATCCGATGCCGAGCACCACCAGTGCGACGGTCAGATCGGTCCAGCCGTCGTTCGGGTGTACCCGCAGCAGGAGCAGCGCGCCGATCGAGGTGACCAGCAATCCGCCGGTGAGCATCGCCTTGAAACCCAAGCGCGGCAACAGTCGTGGTGCGATGCCGCTGGCCACCACATAGGTACCCATCAAGGCCAGCAGATGGAGGCCGGTGGTCCAGGCGCTGAGTGCGCCGACCCGCTCGAGGAACAGAACCGAGATGAGGGCGAGGCCGGTGAAGCCGAAGAGCGCGGTGGCACTCACCACCATGACGGTGGAAAACGACGGTGACCGAAAGAGTTTCAGGTCGAGCATCGGTGCGTTGACGACCCGTTCGTACGCGATGAACGCCGACAGTGCGCAGACGAACACGATGATCGCGATGACGGCTCGCGTCGAGGAGAATCCGTTGTGGGATCCGTCGATCACCCAGAAGGTCAGCGAGCCGATCGCGGCGGTGCCGGTCACGAGACCCGGGAGGTCGAGACGGGCGCCGGCAATTCTGCTCTGCGGCACCACGAACGGCGCGATCAGCGCGACGCCGAATGCGGCGATCGAGTTCACCAAAAATACTGTGTTCCACGAGAACTCACCGAGGATTGCGCCCGCGGACAGGGGGCCGATGGCCAGTCCGAGGCCGGAGCACGCCGCCCAGATGCTGATCGCCTCGGTGCGTTCTTTCGGGTGGGTGAAACTGTTGCTGATGATCGCGAGGCTGTTGGGCAGGACCAGCGCTGCGCCCACCCCGGTGATGGCCTGAGCTGCCAGCAGCCATCCGCTGGTGTGGGCCAGGAACGAGGACAAGCTGCCGATGGACATGATTGCCGCGCCGCTCACAAACGCCGTTCGTCGGCCGATGACGTCGCCGAGGGTGCCCGCAGACAAGACGAGGCTGGCGACCACGAGCGCGAAGATGCTCGGAATCCAGACCGTAGTCGCGCTGTCGGCGTGCAGGTCTTCTCCGATCGCGGGGACGGAGGAGATGGTGGCGGTGATGTTGAGGAAGGTCAGGATCACGCCGAAGCAGACCGCGGCCAGGGCATACCAGCGGGAGTTGTCGGTGTGGACGGGCGCTGAGACCGGCTGACTTGTGACCATGGTCGAAGCGTAGAAGCTGACTATTGAAAACACAAGCCAGGGATGCGGTGTCGCTCGAACCTGCTGCGAAGTCCGGGCACCTCTAGGATGGGCGCCATGGTGATGGCAGATCGTCCCGAGGTGAAGACTGCATCGACACCGGTCACCGCGCTCGCAGTGTTGGGCCTGGCGGAGAGCATGTTGAACGGTCTGGCGCGGGTGCCGTTTCATCGGCCGTGGTCGGGCCCCGGGGGTTTGCTCGATAATGTCGGGCAGTCGGTCACCCGTCAGGCCGTCCGTTCGTTCATGGGCTATTCGATGGGCCTGCCCATCGAGGAGTTCCGGTCGATGGAGAAGATCCTCGACGACATCTGCCGGGTGGTGATGCCGCCGTTCATCGAGGTGGTCGACCGGGTGGAGATCACCAAGGACACGATCGGCGGGATCGACGGCCTCTGGTGCCGGGCAAAAGCCAGCTCCGACGCATACGTCGACGAGGGCGACGACAAGCAGACGATCGGCGCAACGATCCTCTACCTGCACGGCGGCGGGTACATCGGGACTTCCCCGATCATGTACTCCGCGTTCGCGGCGTCACTGGTTCGGATCACCGGATACGAGGTCTTCATCGCCGATTACCGGATGGCGCCGGAGTTCCCGTTCCCGGCCGGGGTGCACGATGCCGCTGATGTCTACCGGGGTCTCCTGGAACGTGGTGTCGATCCCGAACACCTTGTTGTCGCGGGTGATTCGGGTGGTGGCGGGCTGGCGACGTCGCTCATCACGTACCTGCATCGCCACGACCTGCCGGCCCCGGCCGCGGTCGCGTTGTTCTCACCCGAGGTGGATCTCGACCTCAATCTCCCGTCGATCACCGAGAACGCGCAATACGACATCCTGCCCTGGAATGTGCCGGTCGCGCCGTATCTGCAGGGCATCCAGCCGAACGACGAGCGGGTCTCCGCGGTCTACGCCACCGCCGATCCCGAGTGGTTTCCGCCTACGTTCGTGTGCTGGGGCGCCGACGAGATGTTCCGTGACGGGATCCGGAAGTTCGTCGAGAACCTCGAAGCCGCCGGTGTGGCGGTTCATGCGATGGAAGAACGTGGGATGTTCCACGTCTTCCCAATCCTCATGCCCTGGGCCGAATCCTCCAAGCGCGTGTTCCGGGCGCTGCACGATCTCGCGGGCGGGACCGTGACACCCGACCCGGACGCCGAACCGACGCACTGAGCGGCCGGCGCCACAAACGTCCCCACCAGCACCCGCCGAGGGCTATTTGCCCTCGGTGGGTCCTATCGGAGACGACAGTGGCAGCTTTCGTTTGACCACCCGGCTCCTCCGTTTCTCACGTCGGAACTAGGGCCACGACTGGGACTGCCTCGAACGTTCCGGACGGAATATGCGCAGCCGGCCCCGTCTACGCTGTGGACGGTCACGATGAAGGTCGATGGGAGGGCGCAGTGGGGGCCGCAAAAGGCAGCCTGGTCCACAGTGCGACCGGGCGTGACACGGCAACCGGGCGCGACACGATTCTGGATTCCGCGGTGCGCCACTTCAATGAACGCGGATACCACGGCACATCCCTGCGTGACATCGCCAGTGGCGCCGATATGACCGCCGCCTCGATCTACCACCACTTCAAGTCCAAGCAGGACATCTTGCAGAGCATCATGAGACGCGCGCTCCAGCGCGCGCTCGGTATGACACGCACGGCCTTGGTGCGGGCCGGAGAGTCTCCGCCCGATCAGCTGCGGGCGATCATGCGTGCCTGGATCATGTTTCATACAACCCATCAGCTCGACGCGGTCGTCGGTGCCACCGAGCTCCGCAGCGTTGATGAATCCGGTCGCGGGCTGGTGATCGCGCTACGAGATGAACAGGAAGCCCTGTTCCGGGACGTCATCGACCGCGGCGCCGAACAAGGTCTCTTCCAGACCCGATTTCCCCGCGATGCGACCCGCGGCATCATCAGCATGGGCAGTCGGTCTGCACGTGGTGGCAGCAAGACGGGCCGATGGAACCGGGTGAACTGGCCGACAGGTACGAGACGCTGGCGTTGGCGACCGTCCAGTACCAAGCCTGAGTGGCGCGTGCGTCGCTCAGGTCGGGGCGACGACACCCTCGACGTATACCCAGCGGCCGTCGAGCCGCTCGAAGTGACTGTGCTCCCGTAGCGTCCCGGCGCCGCTGCCTTTGACCCGATAGAACGCGGTGAAGGCGACGTCGCCAACAGAGTCGAAAAGTGAACCTTTGCTGGTGGATTCGATGTCGAGGCGATACCAGCGCATCGACTCGTCGAGATCCAGCGATTCGGGCCGGTTGCGGGGATGCCAGCTGTGCAGGAGGTAATCGCGGTCACCGATGGCAAAGGCGGAGAAGCGTGACCGCATCAGCGCCTCGGCGGTGGCGGCGAGTCGATCACCGGCGAGGACGGGTCCGCAACAGTCATCCCACGTGAGGCCACTGGTACAGGGGCAGCGGCGGGTGCCGGCGGAACGGGCCATCGCCCTAGAATACCGACGCCGTCCGCTCGTTGAACGACAGCCGCTAACGGATTCTCCTCCTGCGAATACACATCAGTCAGGTCGGGCCACACATGGCGGGAGCAACAATGAACGTACGCAGCATCGGTTCGGGCATCGTCGGGGTGGTACTGGCGGTGGCGGTTTTGGCGGCCTGCGGGGACGATCTGAGCACGCCGTCAGCACCGGTATCATCCTCGCCCACAACAGGTTCAGGGCCGGCGACCGAGTTGGTCGAAACTTCTGTCCCGGGCCCGGCCGTGGACGGCAGGACCCAACCGCCGGCGCCCGCGGTACCCGAGACGTCCCCACCACAGATATCCACTCCGCCGATCGACGACGGCCCGATTGACCTGCTCGGAAACATCGCGATCTGGACCTCGGCCGGCGACGAACCGCTGAACGGCGCGGCGTTCGACGTTCAATCCTGTGGTCAGGCCGACGATGTCGGGCCGGTCGACATGACCGGACAATCGACGATCGACGTTCCGGTCAGCGTCGGTTGCTGGATTGTGACGCTCACCCGGACTCCGGACGGTTACACCCTGGACGGACCGCCGCAGCGATCGATGCACCTGGACGCGGCCGTCAACGAGGTCGACCTGACCTTCCGATTCCTGCCTCTGTCCCCAGAGATGGGTTGATCGCACGAGCGGGGTGTGCCGGTGGGCTGACGACCACGTCGCCGTCCGCCCCGGGCCGCGCACCTACGGCGGCGAGCGTCGCCGCGACGTGGTCGATCGACCGATGGTGATGACTCATGTGCACCCCGACGACCTCGGTGGTGTCGTGGATGGCCCCGCAGGTACGCAAGGCAGAGATCGTCGTGAGGGCGTCGTCGAGCGTGTGGTGGCCAGGGGAGTGCCGGGTGTCGCCAAACGTGGTGTCGAGAAATACCGCGTCGTATCGCGCACCGGCGATCTGCACGAACCAATCCTCTGTCGGTGGTCCGGTGTCGGTGGCCCACAGTATTCGGGAACCGTCCGGACCGGTTACGTCGTAGAGCACGCTGTCGCCGGTGTGGTAGACGTGATGCTTCGCTTCAAGTACCTGGATGTCATACCCGGACAACGCGATTCGATCCCCGACCGCTACCGGCCGAAGGGTGACCGGGTCGTCCGGTCCGATCCAGTCCCCGGCCCGATCGAGTATGTCGGCCGGACCCACCAGGTCGAGCGGTCCGGCATCGGCGATCCAGGACCGGAACAGTAGTGCCTGCGGTCCGAAGTGATCGGGGTGGTCATGTGTGATCAGGATGGTGCGGACGTCGGAAAGCGTCCGTCCGAGGCGGGCTGCGGCGGCCGGCACCTCCGGCCCGCAATCGATCAGGAGCGTGCCGTCGACCAGCGCCGCCGTCTGTCCACGGATGTCGCGTCGGCGCAACGCAGATGTGCAGGAATCGCACCGGCAGAACGCGTTCGGACATCCGTCGGCAGCGCCGGTCCCGAGGAGGACGGTTTCCATCCGATTACCGCGCGTACCGGGGTCCGACCATGGAACGAACCCTACCGATGGGTTGCCCGGCGAGCGAGTTGCGTGGGGTCGGTACCGCTCACCTGCTGTTGGAGGGCTTCGAGGTTCTGTAACATCTGCGGGCGCATGTCGGTGTGGTGGGGGAAGAGTCGTGCATAGAGCCAGATCAGCGGACGTGGTGGTAGCACCGTGATCCGGTAGGAATGCGTGACCAGGGTTCCGTGATCCTCCGGTGTGAACGTGTACGACCAGGTGGTGGAGTCGTGGCGGGTCCGGTCGATGCGCTCGGGGATCGTTCGAAACGCGAACGCGATGCCGGGCTCGGCGGTCACGACTTCGCAGACGCGAGACCAGCGCATGTGCCGGGATACGTTGTGGCCGCGGAAACGTGCGCCGGGGGTTTCCGGAGGTGGCCCGGGAAGCCATGTGCAGGTGCGGCATTCGGGACTTCTTTCACCGATCCGGGTGACGTCGGCGACCTTGTCGTACAACACTCGAGCCGGAGCGTCGATCCGCAGACTCACGGTTCCCTCGGTGTGAAAATGTCTTGCTGTGCGGATCTTCTCGTGAAAGCGCGGTGTGACATCCATGCCCGGGCCCCAACGTTTGGCACACGTTTTCCGGTAAGGGCGGGCAAATCCGTGGAGCACTATGAAACGCGTCGCGGCGGGAACCAGGTTGACGACGTGGTCGTAGCGTTCGCGGTCGAGGCTGTCGATGAGCCAATGGCCCTCGATCCCGAGTTCGCGCTTGGACTTCGGTGCGATGTTCGTCGCCTGATCCCATGCGGCGAACTCGGCGTTGGTGAGGGTGCGCGACACGATCGGCATCGCCTCGTCCTCCTCGCGACGAAGGTGCGGGAGCAGCTCCGTCTCGAGCGCCTCGACGGCTTCCGCCAGTTCTTCCGCCGCTGTCTCGTCTGTGCGGTAACGCTGGGCGACAGTTGCGACGCGGTCGATCGCCGGAGAAACGCGGCTGTGGTCGGCCTCCATCTGATCGAGGATCGCGCCGGCGTCCGGGCTGCGCCGGACGATCAGCGGCCACAGCGTGTCCTCGGCGGTGTGATGTCGGTGCAGGAACTTGGTCATCCATACGAGATGGTCGGCGATCGCCCGCCGCTGATCGGGTGGATGTGGTTCGTGCAGAACAATTTTCGATCGAGCAAGGTCGCGCCGCAGCGCGGCGTGGACGATGTTGTTGATCCGGGTATCGGCCGGTGCGTTGGGATCGGTGGTCATGGCTGTTGCCTTCCGGCGGTGCCCGACTCATCACGTCGGGCGTGAGAACAATTCTTCGATGCGGTCGGTGAGCCAACTCTCGTATTGATCGCGGCCCCAACCGGAGTCGCGAACGAGGAGGTCGTAGACCGCGATGCTCGTGAGCATCCAGACTTCGTCGAACTCGGTGTCGCGGAGCGGTCGGCCCGCGATCAGTGCGCCGCCGGCCGCTGTCTCCTGGCGGTGACTTCTGTCGAGGGTGGCAACGAGTTCTGCGAGCTCGTCCTCGACCGCCGCGCCCTGGCGTAGGGCGGCGTCGAGTGCGCCGGTGCGTTTGTTGATCGCGCCCATCAGCTGCGCCGCGGCTCGGGCTCGTTCCCGCAATGTGGGCTCGAGTCCGAGTGCGGCGTACTCGGGGCGGTCGGCCAACGCCACCGGTTCGTCGTCGCCGGCGACCGCCACATCGATGGCGACCTTCATCACCGCAACCTTGGATCCGATTGTGGAGTAGACGGTTTCGACGGATACTCCCGCCGTCCGTGCGATGCGCGGCATGCTGGTGCCGATCCAGCCGTGTTTCTCGAACAACTCTTGGGCGGCGTGCACTATGGCTGCTCGGGTCTGAGCTGCCTGCATCCGGCGCCGCGGGGAGTTGTAGGTGCGTGTGGGTGACGTACCCGCTGCCTCAGCGTCATTGTCGACGGTTGACATGACCCCAGTCTACATGCTCCCTGTTTTCAATACAAGGTCTATGTAGTCAATAGGGAGTGGTCGATCAGGCGCTGTTCGTCGGTGCGGTCCTGAGCCAGGTCCTCACGCGGGGCGCGTACAGCAGTGCGCTCCCGATCGCCGCGCACCCGGCCGTGACGAGTGGCAGTACCGAGACCACCGCAACGACCACTCGATGGGTGGGCTCGGACACCAGCCAGAACTGGATCCCGACGACCACTTCGAGTGCGGCGACAACAGTCAGCATCGTGCGGCCCGAGCTGATCCGTCTGCGGACCCGGAGAACCCCGACCGCGGCGACTGCAATGAGTGACAGTGCAGCGAGGCCGTTGCCGATCATGATCAGGTCCACAGTTGCGGCGACGTCGCTGCGGTCGATCGCCGGGTGATCGGCGGCGAACGAGTCGGTCAGTTCATCACGGACATCCGGGTAGCAGATGGCGGTCCACAACACGGTGACGACAAACGCCGCCCCCGCGACCAACCAGATGATCGCGGAGGCGTCGACGATGCGCGGGCGCGGCGATGGTCGGCCCGGCTCGGTCATAACGCGATGGTACGTCCGGCAGGCCGTGCGCCGGAGGTGCCGGCCCGACGCGTGTCAGCGCCAGCCGAGGGCGGGCGCGACGTGCTTCAGGATCGATTCGATGACGTGGATGTTGTACTCGACGCCAAGCTGATTCGGCACGGTGAGCAGCAGGGTGTCGGCGGCAGCGATCGCTTCGTCCTCGCGTAGCTGCTCGATCAGGCGGTCGGGCTCGTCGGCGTAGCTGCGACCGAAGCGTGCGATACCTCCATCGATGACACCGACCTGATCGGCGTCGTCGCCACGGCGACCGAAGTAGGCGCGGTCGCGGTCGTCGACGAGTGCGAAGATGCTGCGGCTCACGGATACCCGCGGCTCCCGGGCGTGACCGGCTTCCTTCCAGGCGTCGCGGAACATCTCGATCTGCTCGGCCTGCAACTGGTGGAAGGGGACTCCGGTGTCTTCGGTGAGCAACGTGGAGCTCATCAGGTTCATGCCCTGCCCGGCGGTCCACTGCGCGGTCGCGCGGCTGCCCGCGCCCCACCAGATCCGATCGCGCAGACCCGGCGACTGCGGTTCGATACCGAGTGCGCCAGGCGGATTCGGGAACATCGGCGACGGATTGGGCTGGGCGAACTTTGCACCGTCGATGACCTTGAGGAAGGCGTCGGTGTGTTGGCGTGCCATGTCGGCGTCATTCGAGTCGTCGCCGGGGACGTATCCGAAGTAGTGGTAGCCGTTGATCACCTGCTCTGGGGATCCGCGGCTGATCCCCAACTGCAGGCGGCCTTCCGAGATGAGATCGGCGGCGCCGGCGTCTTCGGCCATGTACAACGGGTTCTCGTACCGCATATCGATCACGCCGGTGCCGATCTCGATGCGATTCGTTTTCGCGCCCACCGCCGCGAGCAGGGGAAACGGGGAACCGAGCTGCCGGGCGAAGTGGTGCACGCGGAAGTACGCGCCGTCCGCGCCGAGTTCCTCGGCGGCAACCGCGAGGTCGATGGACTGCAGGAGAGTGTCTGCGGCCGACCGCGTCTGCGAGCCCGGCGAGTCCGACCAATGCCCGAACGAAAGGAATCCGATGTTCTTCATACCAACCTAAATGAAACCACGGTCCGTTTAATTCCGTCCGCTCGGTTTGGCCCCCGGCAGCGAGGCTGCTGAGGGAAACCGGAGAACTTCTTGTCCCCGGCCACAAGGATCAATGGCACATGTAGTGCCAGTAGGTGCCGGATGTATGAGAAGCAATTGGAATTTGCGACGTGATCGTTGTGGGCGCTTGGGCGGCCGCACGCTCTCCGACGGCACACTCGCCGACGGCGGGCCGAGGTCCGGCGGTGGCCCGAGCCGAGACCGTCGACCAGGACTACCGTCGGGCGGGCCGAGAAGTTCCGGTATCGGAGCGAACTCGAGGAGGTCGGCCGCCGGATCGTCGGTGCGCTCGACGGAGAAGACGCCGTAGTCATCGCTGAGCACTTCTGCGATCAGCGCGCTCTTCCCAGGCCATCGACGGTGCGGCGTGCGCCGACTCACCCCGGATCGTTCGGCCAACTCGCTGTAGGTGAAGTCGGCTCCGATCGTACGAAGCAACTCCGGTACCGCGCCCCGCACCAACAAGCGAATGCGTTCTGTTCGCCCGCCCCGCCGCTGGGCTACCTCCGCCACCGGCACCCCCTCATCGACAGGGAGCAAGTTCAGGGCGGCACGGTCCGGCCATGGTGCGTGGTGGATTTTGTGAGGCAGCATTCTTCGAGCGGAATTGGTACAAGATCATCCATGAGTGCAGCAGTCGCATATCACTGAATTGCACCTGCGTAACTTGGTGCCGGCTGATTGTCGAAATATCGGCCCTGCCGAATCCGCTCGCGATGGCCGCTCCATAACTCGAAATATGGTTTTCGGTGCGAGTTTTGGGCCGTACGAGTGAGCGCAATTTCGATGAATATTTGCGCAACGTCGAGCAGCATCCAGTTTTTCGTTGTTAAATCTACCTAAAATAAGACTTGACCTAGAGGACGTAAATGAACGCCAAAATGATGCTGCTCGGTTTTGCCCCCTGGATCATCTTTTCTGTGGTCGCCGAGCGCGCGGGCGCCGACTATGTCGCCCTCGCAGCAATTCTGGCGTTTGTCGTCGCACTGGGGCTCACGGTGTACGAAACCATGCGCAGTGGGTGGAAGGTGCTCGACGTCGCCGGCGTCGTCACCTTCGGGATCATCGCTGTCATCGGTCTCATCGGCGACCACGAGGTCGATGAGGCGCTGGTCAACTTCGGCCGCGGCGGATCCACGTTTGTCCTGGCAGCGATCATGGCGATCTCCGCATTCACCATTCCGTTCACGGAGCAATATGCTCGCGAGAGCGTCGACAAAAGTCTTTGGGATTCGCCTTACTTCCGGGCCAAGAACAAACGGATCAGCCTGATGTGGGCCGAAGTCATCTTCGCCATCGCGGTCGCGCACATCATCGCCGGCACCCTGACCTCCACCCAAGATCTTGCGGGATCGCATCCGGCCAATCTGATACTCAACTGGGTTGTCCCGATCGCGTTGATCATCTTCGCGATCAAGCGCACTCGGGCGATCGCCGATGAGCGCCCCGCTGCCGCCGGCAACCCGGCCGCTCAGTAGCAGCGACCAACCATGGCGACTCACACCCTGTTCAGCAACGACGACTTCGATGGCAATTTCGATCGCACCCTGTACGGCGCCTATTACGGGACCGCTGACCTGGGGGAAGCATTCGCAACCGGCCGCGCTATCGGCAAACCAACGGCCGACAGCTGGCATCAGCACTGGCGCGAACGCGCCGATCAGGTCCGTGCCGACTCCGACACATCCCGCGCCGGCGGCCATCGGGTCAGCGCCCGAGACGGCTACCTGAGGGCCGGCGAGTATTACCGGCAGTCCTATTTCTTTCTGCGGCACGACCCCACCGATACCCGTTTGCTCGACGCTTTCAGCGCCCATCGCGACGCGTTTGCCAGTTTCGCCGAGCTGACGGACGTCCACGCTCAGAAGGTCGCGGTGCCTTACCGCCACGACCAAGGGGAAACGACGGTGCATGGCTGGTTTTTCGCGGCCGATGACCAACCGGTGCGCCGCCCTACACTCATCGCCCCCTGCGGATACGACTCGACCGCCGAGTCAGGCTGGTTCACCGCTGTCCCGGCTCTCGAACGCGGTTACAACGTGCTCAGTGTCGAGGGGCCCGGCCAGGGCGCGAGTCTCTACCACGACAAGCTCCCCTTCCGCGCCGACGCCGAAGTTCCGTACGGACAGATCATGGACTGGGTTCTGGCCCGCGATCTTGTCGACCCGGAACGCGTCGCGATGATGGGCCGCTCGTTCGCCGGCTATCTCGGGCCGCGGGCCGTCGCCGCCGACAACCGGTACGCGGCACTGGTCTGCGATCCCGCCCAACCCGATATGGGAACCAAGATTCCCGGCGGTTTCGCCGGCAAGATCGCCGCCCCGGTCATGAATGCGGCGACGCATTTGAGTGCCGACAAAGCCGAGTTCTTCGGCGCACGGATGGCAGCGCACCACTGCTCGACGATCGCCGACTACTTCGACGAGCTCAAGACGTTCACCATGCTCGCTACGGCGTCACAGATCACCTGCCCGACACTGCTTCTCGAATCCGAGGGCGACCCCGTCGGTGGCGGAGGTGCTGCGCTCCTTGACGCCATCAGTTCCACGACCAAGGAGCTCATCAGTCCGCCGGCATCAACCGGGCTTTCCGGCCACTGCGGCGGTCTCGGCCAAAAGGTCTGGGAAAGAATCGTTTTCGACTGGCTGGACACCATTCTCGCCCCGGCAACCGCGACCTGACAACCGCCCGATACCAGGAGCTCCTCGATGAGTGTCACCACTGATCCCCACCGTCCCGCTCCCGTCGACCGGGCTCAACGCCATCTGAGCGGGGTGTACGCACCCCAACGCGATGAAGTTGAGGTCGTTGACCTGCCGGTGACCGGTGAGATTCCCGCGGATCTGAGCGGCAGCTATCTGCGCAATGGCCCCAATCCCCGGTTCGACCCGATCGGATCGTTTGTGTTCCCGCTCGACGGCGACGGCATGGTGCACCGCATCGACCTCGGCGGCGGCCGGGCCTCCTATACCAACCGATTCGTTCGCACTCCCATGGTCGAGCTGGAAGAGCAACGCGGCGAGGCGATCTGGTCAGGCATCACGGATGGCTACACCCCGCCGGCGAGTGTGGTGGGAGAAGAGCTTGCCGGAACCACTCGCGCGCTGCCCGACATCAACATTGTGCGGCACGCCGGCCGACTGATGGCAATGGCCGAGGCAGACAAGCCGTACCGCCTCGATCCGCACGATCTGGCGACCCTGGGCACTGAGGATTGCGACGGAGCGATGCGGGTGGGAAGTACTGCTCACCCGAAGATCGATCCGCGCACCGGTGAGATGGTGTTGTTCAACTACACCTTTGAGTCGCCCTATCTCACGTGGTCCGTTGTCGCCGCCGATGGTTCAGCACTACGTCCGCCGACAGCCGTCGACGGCCTCGATGATCCGGTGATGATCCACGACATGGCGCTCACGCAGAAATACGTGGTGTTGTTCGTCTGCCCGCTGATCTTCGATATCGCCGCAGCGATGACCGGCGGGTCGCTGCTGTCCTGGCGGCCCGACGACGGCACCCGTATCGCCCTCATCCCGCGTGACGGTGGGCGGGTGACGTGGATTCAGGCGGAACCGTTCTGGGTGTGGCATTTTGCCAACGCCTTCGACAATGCCGATGGAACGGTCACCGTCGACTACGTCGAGTGGACCTACCCCGGCGGTTTCGCGGAAGCCTCGACGCCGAACAGATCGGGATTGACGCGCGCCGTGCTGACACCGGCCACCGGCACCATCTCCCGAACGCGCGTCAGCGATCGCATCGACCTCGAGTTCCCCCGTGTCGACGACCGCTTGCTGACACTCGACCATCACAGAGTCGCAACCGTCGGGACGTCCGACAACGACAGCGGAGGCCGCGACAGTCTGTGGTTCCACGACTTCGCCACGGGCACCGAAACCTTCTGGCAGCCGGACGTGGTCATCGGTGAGCCAATCCACATCCCGGGTTCCCACCACGACTACTGGGGTGCGATCGGCACCGACCCAGCCGATTTGAAGTCGCGGTTCTACCTCCTCGACGCCGACAACCCCGCCGATGGACCGATCGCCACGATCGAACTGCCCATCCGCGTGCCATCGGGTCTACACGGAGCCTGGCTCCCGGACAGCACAGCCTGATTGGCAGACGACCCGAGCGCTGTGGTCAAGCAGCCGGCCGGTCGATCACGGCTGGTAGCGGTTGCGGTGCTAGATCGGAATGACTGCATCAGTGCAGCGAGTGGACGCAGGGACGGGTCCGGGGCACAAGGCCGATCGATCAGGGCCACGATTGGCGAGTTGCGCGGCCTGGCGGAGAACCGACGGACCCTTGCTCGGGCTGCGGCGTGGCAAAACCTGAAAGAAATCGGCGATCGAGATGACCGAGTGGCGCTGAAAGTTCTGTTCGGCGAAGGCATTGCTCCAGAGGTTCCCGACGGCAAACTCGAAGGTCTCATCGTCGGGAAATTGTTTGGGATTCCCGAAGCGCACCTGGCCAAGCCGCTGATGCGTATCAACCCCACGTGGCAGGGAAGACCCTCGACCACCGGGCCGGCACGGTCGTCGGAGAACCCGCGCACAGGCCATTGTGCTCAGTCCATTCCGGCCGGCCGTTGGTCGCGCGGATTGCGTGGCCGTCGCGAACTGCAACGCTACTTCAGCGGTGCGATCGCCGGGCGGCGTAGGCACCGGAGAGTATCTCTTCACCGCGCTGTGCCACTCCGAGACGGAGGAGGACACGTTCAGATCGCAATTCAGTGTCCATACATCGATGCGACTCGGCACCTGGTGGCCACGACCAGATCAGTTCGACCCGTATAGGTTCGACGACCCCATCGCTCTCGACAAACTGCAGAGATACGCATGGTCGCCCTTCGGTGCCGGCGCGCACAAGAGCATCGGCATGCACTTCGCCGGCCTGGCGGTCAAGGTCATCCTGCATCGAGTGTTGCTCGACTTCTACTGGACGGTCGACGCGGCGTACACCCACTGATGACCTGGGGAACCGGGCCGGGACAACCTGCGGACGGACTACCCGTCTCGCTACAGAGAAACTGAGCCCCAGGGGGAACGTTCGATGCCGGCGCGAGGCACAAGGACACCCAGCAAAACGAGAAGAGGGCCTGATTCGCGTTTCTGAGGGCCAGGGCAGGGCCAGTGCCTATTCGTATCGCAACCAACTGGATCGTTTGAGGGCCGAAGGGAGTCGACCACGGAGAACTCGTGCCATTCGGTCCGGGCGAGGCGTGGGTCAAGGGCGACGGCGGCTCCCGTTCCGCTTCACGTCTTGGTTCGCAGTGGTCTCGGTGCGCTGAGTTCGCGAAGGGGTGCCAGGAACAGCTCATCCATCCGTGGGCACAGGTCGGCCAGGGTTGGGGCGCCGGCATGACCGGCGGCACCGAAGACGCGTTCGAGGGCATCGGTGTCGGTGGCCGCGCCGATCGAAAGGCAAAGGCAGGCAACGCCGTCTGCACGGAGTTCTTCGAGTGCTTTTCGGGTGTCGGCCTCCGCGTACACACCTTCGTAGCCGTTGTCGTAGGGAAAGCCGTCCGACAACACCAGCAGCAGTCTGTTCGGTGTTCCGGCTTGCGTCTTGAGGATTTCCCCGGCGCCTCGTATGCCGGCCCCGAGGCGCGTGTAGCTCGATGGCTCGAGCTGATTGAGCCGGGCCCGTTCGGCTGCGCCGAAACGTTGTCCGAAGGTCTTGATCGCGGGCAGATGGACATGATGCCGTCCCTCGGACCGAAATGCGTACACGGCGACCCGGTCGCCGAGTTCTTCGAGCGTGAGCGCCAGCGTGGCAGCGGCTCGACGCTGGTGATCGTGTACGGCCAGGCCATCTGAGTCGGTATCGGTGGCGGATCCGGAGGCATCGACCAAGATGAGTACACCGAGGTTGCGCGTGAGGTTGCGGGTTTCCAGGTACACGTTTTCCGGTGGCGAGTGGCCCGAACGCATGTCGACGAACATGTCGATGAGCGCTTCGATGTCGACTTCGTCGCCGTCCGGTCGACCGCGCAGGACCTTGGGACCCAGGCCCACACGCGACAACCGCCGTCTGAGCACCTCGTCACGGACAACCCCTGCGGCAGACATGTCCGGGGTGTTCGTGAGCGGAAAGTCGATGACTCGACACCACTGCGGTCGGTACCGGTTGTTGTGTACGTCCCACTCCGGATAATGGGCGCCCCCTACTCCTACCGTGGCTCCGGGATTCTTGTCGTCGCTGAAACGGATGTGCACGGGGAGCGGGCGGGCGTGGGCACCGGCCGAGTTGCCTTTCCGTATCGATCGCACCTCCATCTCGCCGCCGGCAGCACCGTCTCCGGGGGAGCGTGAGGTGCCGAACAGCCGACGAAGGAAGTCCGACAGTGCCTTGGAGTTGAAGAGTGGGGTGTCGAACAGTTTGAGGATCTTGCTCTCTTCGGATTGCTCGTCATCCTCGTCCACCTCTGGTAGATCGATCGGGTCGAACTCCAGTTGGAGGTCCCCGGCGGTGGCTTGTGTACCCGGACCACCGGGGGCTGCTGCGAGCAGTCGGGAGGGTTTGATGACCCCGAACCACTCTGGGGGATCGGTGATCTGCGCTCGGCTCCTGGCGACCTGGAGCGATTCCTCGGCGGTGGCCGCACTCGGGACCACGTCGGGACCGGGCGTGTCCGCGAGTGAAACCAGTCCGCCGAGTTCGGTGACCACTCGACGCCCTTCCAGGGCCAGATAGCGGCGTGCCACACCGGGTCGTCCCCGCAGGCCTTTGATCAGACGCTGATCGAGACTCCCCGCCGCCAGCAGCGCGCTCTGGACCAGCATCTCGCGGCGCTGCTCCTCGATGCCACGTCCCGCCGAGACGAAGATGACCCCGCCGTTTGTATGAGCCGCATCGCCGGCCGGTGCTTCGGCGACTTCGATCGGGCGCCCGGCAACAAACGTGGCAAGGAACCGAAACCGTTCTGGGCCATCCGGTTTGGACGCACTCATGCCCGGGACAGGATGGCGTCGACGAGCTCGCCGAGGGCGCGGGTGACATCGGGGTCGTCGGAGAGGACCTGGACGATGGCCGACTCGACGGCGCTGCGGAGGCTCAGTCCCTCGGCGACGAGGTTGCCGGCGAGGATCAGCATCCGCGTCGAGGACACCTCGCGCAACTGCGAGCTCGACAGGCTTCGGATGGCTTGGCCGAGTTCGACCAGAGTAGACGCGGTTTCACGATCAAGCCCGGTCTCGTAGGCAACCACCTCGGTCTCGATGCCGGGCGGGGGAAAGCCGAGTTCGATCGCGACAAAACGTTGGCGCGTCGACTCTTTGATGTTTTTCAGGATGCTCTGGTAGCCGGGATTATAGGAGATCACCAGCTGGAATCCCGGCGCCGCGCGCACTGTCGTGCCGAGTCGGTCGATCGAGAGTTCTCGACGGTGATCGGCGAGTGGATGGATGACCACGGTGGTGTCCTGACGGGCTTCGACCACCTCGTCGAGGTAGCAGATGGAGCCGGTGCGCACGGCGCGGGTCAACGGTCCGTCCACCCAGGCGGTTTCGCCGCCCTTGAGGAGGAACCGGCCTACCAGGTCTGCCGACGTCATGTCCTCGTGGCCCGCGGCGGTGATCAGATCACGGTCGATCTTGTGGGCCATGGCCTCGACGAACCTGGTCTTTCCACAACCGGTTGGTCCCTTCAATAGCACGGGTAGACCGCGACGGGCCGCGGCCAGGAAGACTTCCACTTCGTTGCCGACCGGCTTGTAGAACGGACCCGGCAATCCGGAGCGAATGGTGTTGGGTTGGGCGATCGTCATCTCAGTTACCTCGATCGAGCGGATAGACGGTCGGGAGCTGCAGCCCGTCCGGAAGAACGAGTTGACCTTCCTGATTGATGTAACCCGATTCCTTGCTGGGCATCGGCAGCGCTGGATCGGGGCAGGGCCGGTCCGTCCCCTCGCCGCAGATTCCTGCAGTGAAATAGGAGCGTTCCTGAACATCTTGTGGCCACGGGTCGGCGTGCATTGCGAACCACTGCGCGGGAAGGTTGTAGAACACGAAGAACAGCGAGCTGCACGCGGCGAAGATCGCCAGGAAGCGGATGATCTGTTGCTTCACGACCCCACCCTGGACCCGGTCGAGGCCGCGCTCGACAACTGTCCGACCACGGTCGTCGGTGAAGTATCGGAGACAGCAGAGTCCGGCCTGGACCCCGCCCCACATGACCCCTTCGTACACCGGCCACTGGTAGTAGGTGCCGGCATTGATCGACAAGGACTGAATCGAGCCGGGGAACGTATACAACCCCATCGGCATCAGGACCAGGCCCTCCATCACCAGGTCGAAGAAGAACGCCCAGACGAAGACGACGCCGATCAGCCCGACATTGCTGATCTGCGGCCATCGCGCCTTGACTTTGCGCATGACCCAACACCCGGCGATCGTGCATAGGAGAACTCCGTATCCGTAACCCGGTGCATTCATCAGGAGCGGCTCGGCCACCATGGCGCCCGGTTCCTCGGGTGAGGACCAGCCAGGAATGTTGGATGACCAGGAACCCATGTTGAACATCCACGTGTTGTAGCTGCACCACGTATTGAAATAGTTGAGCAGCGGGTCCTGGAAGAACATCAGGGCGGTCGACACCAGGAGCATGCCGTCGAGAGTGATCCGTCTCTCGCGTCGCCAGGGTCTGACGATGAACCACCACAGAGCGATCGGCATGCACAGGACGATGCCCGCCGTGTACACCGTGAGGACCGTCTTCATGAGCGTTGGGGGATCAGTGGGGCCGGTGGGTACTCGCTCGAAGTATGGTCCGCTTATCCATCGGATCCATACGTAGAGTTGGAGCACAAGAAGGGCGCCGCCCAGTATTGCCCAGATCTGCACGGGCTTGCCCTTGGGTGTGACCTGGGCACCGAGCGGCGAATCGCTCAGTGACTCCGCTACGTGCGGTGCATCCTTGTTGCTCGTCGGTCCGCTCATGAATCGGTCTCCTTCTGAAGCGTTGCAGCACATGGTGGTAGGGAAACTTTCGTGCGAACGCGGGATTCGGATCAGCGATGGGCTGAACGTGTGGGGCCGGTTGGACGTTGCGGTCGAGGGTGAGGCAACCTCTGGGCGTCCGGGGGTCATTCCGCTTCATAAAGATACCACCCAGTATCTGAGTGTCTCAATGGTTTCTCAAAAGCTGTGGCAGAATCTTGGTCTATGGCAGAGCGGTGGACGAGGGAACGGCGCCTCGAGCGCACTCGTACGCTACTGCTGGATGCCGCCGAAGAGGTGTTTGCCGAAAAGGGTTTTACCCCTGCAAGTCTCGACGACATCGCGCGCGCCGCGGGTTACACAAAAGGTGCCATCTACAAGCATTTCACCGCGAAGGAAGACCTCTTCCTGGCGGTGAGTGACCGGTACTGGCGCCGCTACTTCGACCACTTCGCGGACGTGCTGTCGGGCGCAACCGAAGTGGGTGCGGGCGAACTCGATGCCATTGCCCAGCGCTGGCGCCAACTCAGCAAAGACCGTGGCGTCGAGCAGTCGGCTCTGGGCCATGAGTTCTCGCTGTACTTGCTCCGCAATCCCGAGGCGCGAGAGCGGGTGGCGGCCAAGCGGTTAGAGGTCGTCGAAGCGTTGGGAAAGTTCATCGTCGATGGTATCGACCAGATCGGTGGCACCCTGTTGATCCCGCCGCTGACGTTTGCGCACGTACTCATCGCCACGAGTGACTCCGTGGTGTTGGGCAGCGAACTCGATGACATCGACCTCTACCGTCCGATTGTCGGAATGTACGTGTCCGTCATCAAACTGCCCTGATCGGGTGTTCTCTCCGATCGCACGATGTCAGGGCTTTCCTATCGAAATCGACTTGGTGTCAACAAATCCCGCGAATCCCTCGTGACCGAGCTCGCGCCCGTATCCACTGGACTTCATGCCGCCGAACGGGGCCGCCGGATCCATGGTGTAACCCTGGTTGACGCCGAATGTGCCGGTCCGCACCCGTGCGGCTATGGTGAGACCGAGATCGATGTCGGAGGTCCAGACAGAGCCGGCGAGACCGTATTCTGAGTCGTTCGCGATGGTGACGGCGTCATCCACATCGCGATAGGAGATGACGGTCAGCACCGGGCCGAAAATTTCCTCTCGAGCGATCCGCATACCGTTGTCCGCGTCGGCGAACAGCGTCGGACATACGTACCACCCGCGGTTGATATGGGATGGCCGTTCGGTGCCGCCGACAATGAGCCTGGCCCCCTCACGCTGCCCGAGCTCGATGTAGTTGCGCACCCGGGTCTGCTGGCGCCTCGTGACCAGGGGGCCGACCTCGGTGGACGGGTCGGCCGGATCTCCGATCCGCATCGACGACATGACAGTGGACAGCGCGTCGACGT
This sequence comes from Williamsia sp., assembly GCF_036566845.1. Lineage (GTDB taxonomy): Bacteria > Actinomycetota > Actinomycetes > Mycobacteriales > Mycobacteriaceae > Williamsia. Next base: position 58,797 of record NZ_DATCVM010000105.1, on the reverse strand, counting down.
AGTCGCGACTTCGATTGGCCGGTACCAGAATACGTGTCAGAGCGTTGCAGATCTGGCCGCTGTTGCTCAGGCTCGCGCTCCGGATTCCGGCGGCGACGGTTTCGGGGTCGGCATCGTCGAGCACGATGGCTGCGGACTTGCCGCCGAGTTCGAGGCTGGTGCGCGTGAGCCCCGACGCGCACGCCGCCGCCACCTGTCGGCCGGCGGCGGTCGAGCCGGTGAACGACACCTTGTCGATGTCGGGGTGTGCAACGAGGTGTTCGCCGACGTCGCGTCCACCGGGGAGGACGCTGACGACGCCGGGAGGAAGGCCGACCTCCTCGAGCATGTCGGCCAGGAGCAACGCGTCGAGGGGTGCTTCCGGCGACGGCTTGAGCACAATGGTGCACCCGGCAAGTAGGGCGGGAATCAGTTTGATGACCGTCAGGAACTGTGGCATGTTCCACGGCACGATGATGGCGACGACACCGACGGGTTCACGGCGGATGACGATGTCCTGTCCATAGTGACCGGGACGAACCTCTTGCCAGGAGAAATCGGCGGCGGCGTCGATCAGCGCCTTCATGGTCATCCATGGCAGCGATACCTGGGCGCGATTGGCAAAGGTTGTGGGAGCACCCATTTCGGTGGTGATGAGGTCGGCCATGTCGGGTCGCCGTTTGTCGTAGAGCGTTTCGAGTCGTCGGACCACGTCGACGCGGTCGAGTATGTCGAGTCTCGGCCACGGCCCGCGGTCGAACGCGGCGCGGGCAGATCGGACCGCGAGATCGACGTCCACCGGACCGGCTGCGGCAACTTGGGCCACAACACATTCGGTGTGCGGCGAAACCACCTCGATCGTCTTGCCGATACCCGGTCTTATCCATGCTCCACCCACGAACAGATGTTCTCGATTCTGCACTGCCGACCTCCCGTCTCGGCCCGAGTCTGCCATGAATATCAAGTACTTGTGGCAAAATATGTCAAGTACTTGTGGATGAGACGATCGTGGTTGTACCGTCGGCGTACACACCTCGGCGAAATCCCACGCGGACCGGGCCGATTCGTCACTCTGTGCGCCGGTTCGCGGATGATCCGAGCGAACTTTGACCGAAGGAGTTGGCAATGGCTCGTTGGCCCAAGCCGCCGGAAGGCAGTTGGACGGAGCATTACCCGGAGCTCGGGACGGCGCCGGTGTCGTATGAGGATTCGATCTCCCCGGAGATCTACGAACTCGAACGAGCGGCGATCTTCAAACGCGCATGGCTCAATGTCGGGCGTGTAGAACAGGCGCCAGAGGCGGGGAGTTACTACACCAAAGAGATCGTTGCCGCGGACGCGTCCATCGTCGTCGTTCGCGGCCACGACGAGCGGGTGCGAGCATTTCACAACATCTGCCGTCACCGCGGGGACAAGTTGGTGTGGAACGACTTTCCCGATCGCGAGACGCAGGGGTCGGGTAGCGAGCTCGTCGGCAAGCGCAGCGGTTGGCGGTACGACCTCGATGGTGCACTGACATTTGTGCCGCACGAGAGCGACTACCTCGACTTCGACAAGAGCGACTACGGCCTGATCCCCGTGCACTGCGACGTGTGGGAGGGGTTCGTTTTTGTCAACTTCGCCGCCGAACCCGAGCAGGTATTGACCGAGTTCCTCGGGCCGATGATCACAGATCTCGCGGGCTATCCGTTCGACAAACTGACGTCGCGTTGGTACTACCGCTCCGAGGTGAAGGCCAACTGGAAGCTCTACATGGATGCGTTCCAGGAGTTTTATCACGCTCCCGTGTTGCACGCCAACCAATCTCCGACCAACTATGCCAAAGCCGCGGCCGAGGCGGGGTTCGAGGCGCCGCACTATCAGCTCGACGGGCCACATCGATTGGTGAGTACGTCGGGTGTCAAGGCCTGGGAGATGGACTCCTCGATGCGTAAGCCGATCGAAGACATCTGTAGCAGTGGGCTTTTCGGACCGTGGGCAAAAGAGGACCTCGGTGAGATGCCCACGGGCGTGAATCCGGGCCGATGTGATCCGTGGGGCCTCGATTCGTTTCAGCTGTTTCCCAACTTCGTGATCCTGTTCTGGAGTCAGGGTTGGTACCTGACCTACCACTACTGGCCGACGTCGCACAACACGCACACCTTCGAGGGAAACATCTACTTCGTGCCTGCTCGTACACCGAGTGAACGGGTCGCGCAGGAACTCGCCGCGGCATCGTTCAAAGAGTTCGGACTGCAAGACGCCAATACCCTGGAAGCCACGCAGACGATGGTCGAGTCGAGGGCAGTGGCGAACTTCGTACTCAACGACCAGGAGATCCTGCTTCGCCACCTGCACAAGAAGACTGCGGAATGGATCGAGCACTACCAGAAGCAGACGGCGGAGGCTTGATCATGGAGACTGTTTCCCTCCCAATCGAATTCGAAGTACTGGCGCCGTTCTCCTCGTGGTGCCTGCCCACCGAGCGCGAGCGCTACGAAAAACGACTCGGCAGTTCGATGCTCGAGATGCAGGCGTTCTACGACGCGATAACGCCCATCGCGCAGGACGCGATCTCGTATTGCGACAAGTTCGACCTGCACGACCTGCCGGAGGAGATCGAGAATCTGCTGTATCTGCTGTATTCGATGATCACGGTGTCGTTCTCGGTAGAGTGCTGGAGTCAGCCCCGGATCCCGGACTCGGGCGCTGCCAGCCTCGATTGTCTGGTGGAACCGACCCCGTGAGCGAAACTACTGTTCTGCGTGCCGCACGATGGGTCGACGTCGACAAAGGAGTGGTGCACGCACCTGCTGTGGTCATAGTCAGGGACAATCGGATCGAGTCCGTCGGTTCCGACGCCACGGCACCCGGTGATTCGACCGTCATCGACTTGGGTGACGTGACGTTGTTGCCCGGACTGATGGACATGGAACTCAATCTCCTCATCGGCGGTCCCGATGGTCCGGGTGGGTTGCCACAACCCATGCACGGTGTCCAGGACGACCCGGCCTACCGCACCCTGCGTGGTGCCGTGAATGCTCGCACCACGCTGTTGGCGGGCTTCACCACGGTGCGCAACCTCGGGTTGATGGTCAAGACCGGTGGCTACCTTCTCGATGTCGCGTTGCAGCGAGCCATCGATCAAGGTTGGTTCATCGGTCCGCGCATCGTCCCTGCCGGTCATGCCGTCACTCCGTATGGCGGTCACCTCGATCCCACCGTTTTTCAGCGACTCGCACCCGGCATCATGCCCCTGAGTGTGGGCGAGGGCATCGCCAACGGTGTTCCCGAAGTTCGCGCGTGCGTTCGTTATCAGATCCGCCACGGCGCGAAAGTCATCAAGGTGTCCGCGTCAGGCGGCGTCATGTCGCACAGTACGTCTCCGGGTTCCCAGCAGTACTCGGATGAGGAGTTTGTCGCGATCGCAGATGAGGCGCACCGTGCTGGTCTACGGGTGGCGGCACACGCGGTCGGCGACACCGCGATACGTGCGTGTATCACGGCCGGAATAGACTGTGTCGAACACGGTTTCCTCGCGACGGACGAGACCTTGGCGTTGATGGCCGAAGTCGGGACCTTCCTGGTGTCGACCACGTATCTCACCGACGCGATGGCTGTTGAACGTGCTGCACCCGAATTGCGGAAGAAGGCAGCCGAGGTGTTCCCCCAGGCCCGGTCCATGCTGCCGAAGGCCATCAAGGCGGGCGTGCGAATTGCCTGTGGCACAGATGCACCCGCGATCCCCCATGGCGAAAATGCGAAGGAACTCGGCGCACTGGTCGAGCGGGGGATGTCGCCGACCGAGGCCTTGCGTGCGGCCACCGTGACCAGCGCTGAACTGATCGATCGCGAGGACGAGCTGGGCAGACTCGCGCCCGGCTACCTTGCGGACATCATCGGTGTTCCGGGCAATCCCTGTGAGGACATCACGGTCACATCAGACGTGCGGTTTGTGATGAAAGATGGCCGGGTGTACAAGAATGAGTGATCGAAACCGGCTCACACCGCTGGACTTCGAGCAATGGCCCGCGGACGCACGTGCACGACTTCCGCGTTATCTCCGTCGACCGGAGGTTTACCTCGCCGACGGCGAACCGCGACGACCTCTGCCGAAAGTCCTTGGCATGATGGCACACAACGCCGTCCTGGGCGGTGCGTGGCTCGACTTCAACGAGGTGCTCGCAGCACAGGCAACCATCGATGTCCGGCTCCGCGAGCTGGTCATCCTGCGCGTTGCGTGGCAAACCGAGTGTGCGTACGAATGGGCGCAACATACCCGGATCGGGACGGCGGCAGGCCTGACCACCGAGCAGATCCACGCCATCCCTGATGGGGCGGCGGCAGCCATTTGGTCACCTGTCGAACGTGCGGTGCTCAGCGCGACGGATCAGATGATCGCCGGCAGCGTCATCGACAGTTCTGCCCGGGCCCGACTCCAGATGTATTTCGACGAAGCGCAGATGCTCGAGCTGCTGTTCTTGGTGGGTGCGTACGTGTGCTTCGCATTGGTATGCAACAGCGCAGGATTGACGCCCGACGAACCGACGGACGTGGTCGACGCACCTACGTTGCGGGTCTCGAACGCCTGACATCTCTGTGGCAACGGCCGTGTCCGGTTACACATCTGTAGCGGATGTGCGGCATGGTGTGAGAGTGGAACCAGCCGAGAACACTCAGGACATCTTGTGGCTCCTCAAGCGCACGTTCTACTATGCGCGGGAATCGGTCAATGATGCCTTGAGCCGGCACGGCGTGAGCACGGCGCAGATCGGTTTGATGAACCAGTTGGCAGACGAACCCGGTTTGTCGGGCGCCGAACTGGCTCGCCGCCTGCTCATCACCCCACAAGCAGCGCAGCTGGCGCTGGCGGCTCTGGAGCGTCGCGGAATAGTGGAACGGCGTCGTGATCCACACCACGGCAGGATTCTCCGTGCGTATCTCACTGATCAGGGTCTGCAGATGACCTCGGTGTGCCGATCAGATGCGGTCGCCGCCCATGACCGATTGTTCAGCGTTCTCGCCGACGATGACCAAGAAGAGTTGCGCCGGCTGCTCCGGAGAATCGTGGATCAGGGCGCCGAGATCGTCGATCTTGCGCCACAGCAAGAGGACTGACCCGCTTTCGTCATCTTGTCATAGGTACCTGTTCGCCGGCACCGAAGGAATCTCAACTACTTGAGAACATCTCAAGTGCTTGATACTGTTGCCTTCGAGAGCCTCGGTTAGACGAGACCACCTGGAGGGCCGATCCGTTGACTGCACAACCCCGCGTTCTCACCCACGTCTCCTCCCGCCGGGCGGATGAGGCCTTCTATCGCGTGCCGGTGACACAGGTGATCCGGGAAACGGCAGACACCGTTTCCCTGCTCCTCGACACCTCAACAGTGTCCGGCGAAGCCTTCACCTACCGCGCGGGCCAGTTCTTGACCTTGCGGGTCGAGATCGATGGAAGTGTGCACGATCGGTGCTATTCGATGTCCTCCGCGCCGATGCTCGACCGCAACCTTCAGGTCACGGTCAAGCGTGAACGCGGCGGAGTGGTCTCCAACTGGGTGCACGACAACATCGACGGCGGCAGTGAAGTCGAAGTGTCCGGTCCTGGTGGTGTTTTTGTGCTGGGCCCCGGCGAAGATCGGGAGATCGTAGCTTTTGCGGGTGGCAGTGGCATCACCCCGGTGTTCTCGATAATCCGGTCGGCTCTTGCGACATCGAGCCGGCGGATTCGACTGCTCTACGCGAATCGGGACCAGGATTCGGTGATCTTCGCCGGCCGCCTCGATGAACTGATCAATGTGTATCCGAGCCGATTGACCGTTGAGCATCACTTGGACAGCGACAACGGTGTTGTTGACGCTGACGAGGTCCGAACCTTTGTCCTCGGAGTCGACGAGGACGCCGACTATTTCATCTGCGGGCCCGGGCCGTTCATGGACACCGTGGAGGCCGCGTTGAAAACGACCGGATCAGATCTCGAACGTCTCCGTACGGAGAGGTTTGTCAAGCCGACCATCTCGGCTCACGCCAACGCCGGGGCCTCGATGACCGAGACGGTCGGCATCAGGCTCAATGGGCGCAAAACCGTCGTCGACTACCGAGAAGGGAACACGTTGTTGCAGACCGGCCGGGCGGCAGGCATCCGACCGCCGGCGCAATGCGAAACCGGTTCTTGTGCAACATGTATCGCTCGACTGGTTGACGGCGAGGTGACGATGATGAACAACGACGTGCTGACACAGGACGAGATCGACGATGGCTGGATTCTCACGTGCCAGTCCATACCTATGACCACATCGGTTCGAATTGACTACGAGTAGAGGGGTTCTCACCATGCAAAGCAGTGAGATGGCCGGCGCGACGAGTGGATCGGCCGCGCGCCGGCGGACAGCTGTGGTGACGGGTGGCGCCTCCGGAATGGGTGCTGACACGTGCCGGGTACTGGCCGGCCGGGGGTATCGCGTCGCAGTGGCAGATGTGGACGGCGACGGCGCGCATCGTGTCGCAGAGGAGTTGAGGGCCTCGGGAGCAGAATCCGTTGGTGTCGCCGTCGACGTGACCGATCGGGTGCTCGTCGATGATGCTTTTGCCAAGGTGCGCAGCGAACTCGGCCCGATCGAAGTATTGGTGACCAGCGCAGGCCTTGTCGCCTTCGACAAGTTCTCCGAGATCACTGCGCAATCCTGGACCAAGGTCATCGACGTCAATCTCAATGGGACCTTTCATTGTTGCCAGGCCGTGATCGATGACATGGTTGCCGGAGGATGGGGCCGCATCGTCACGATCTCGTCGTCGAGTGCGCAGCGCGGTTCACCCGGGATGGCTCATTACGCCGCGTCGAAAGGCGCGGTCATCGCGTTGACCAAGTCTTTGGCGCGCGAGTATGCACGCAGCGGCATCACCGTCAACACGATTCCGCCGTCGGGTATCGAGACGCCGATGCAACATCAGTCCCAGGCGATGGGCAACCTGCCATCGAATGAGGTCATGGTCAAGGCAATTCCGGTAGGGCACCTCGGTTCCGGATACGACATCGCCTCTACCGCAGCATTTCTCTGCTCCGAAGAGGCCGGATACATAACCGGTCAGGTTGTCGGCGTCAACGGCGGGTCCGTGATCTGAGCATCTTCCAGACCAACTCCGAAGTCCGAACGTCACGAAGGAAGGAACACGATGGTCAAGTACGCCAAGCCATCCGAGGGGAGCTGGACCGAGCACTACCCCGAATTGGGAACCGGTCCGATTTCCCTGCGCGATTCGTATTCGCCCGAGTTCTACGAACTCGAACGTGAGGCGATCTTCAGGCGTGCGTGGCTGAACCTCGGCCGGGTCGAGGATGTCCCGCGAACGGGAAGCTACTTCACGAAGGAACTCGAGGTCGTCAAGACGTCAATCCTGGTGGTGCGGACCAAGGACGGGACTGTCAAGGCTTTTCACAACATCTGTCGTCACCGCGGGAACAAGTTGATGTGGAACGACTTTCCGAACGATGAGACGCACGGCACCTGTCGACAGTTCACCTGCAAGTACCACGGCTGGCGATACGACCTCGACGGAGCGCTCACCTTCATCCAGCAGGAGGGCGAGTTCTTCGATGTGGACAAGGACAGCTACGGTCTGGCTGAGATCCACTGCGACGTCTGGAACGGGTTCATCTTCGTGAACCTCGCGGACGAGCCGCAGCAGTCGTTGCGCGAGTTCCTCGGGCCGATGATCACCGCGCTCGACGACTACCCGTTCGGCAAACTGACCGAGCGATACGACTTTGTGGGAAACAACAACAGCAACTGGAAGATCTTCGAAGACGCGTTCCAGGAGTATTACCATGTGCCCGCGCTTCATTCGCAACAGGTTCCGTCGGCGGTGCGCGATCCCGAAGCCGCGTTCGAGTGTGCACACTTTCAGATCGATGGACCACACCGATTGGTCAGTACCGCAGGTGCGCGCCGATGGACCCTGGCACCGGAGTTCATGTATCCGATCGAGAGGGCCACCCGAAGTGGACTCGTAGGTCCCTGGGAGACACCGGACCTGGGTGAACTGTCGGCGGGCCTGAACCCCGGCAGAATCGAGAACTGGGGAATAAGCAACTTTCAGATTTTTCCCAACATCGAAATACTTGTCTATGGGGGCTGGTACCTGCTGTACCGGTATTGGCCGACATCCCACAACACCCACCGCTTCGAAGGCTATCTCGCCTATCACCCCGCACGCAATGTCCGCGAACGCGTTGCGCATGAGGTGTCGTCCGTCGTGTTCAAGGAGTTTGCGCTGCAGGATGCGGGCATGCTCGGTGGCACCCAGAGTGCACTCGAAACCGGTGTCGTCGACGGATTTCCGTTGAATGACCAGGAAGTTCTCGTCCGCCATTTCCATAAGGTCGTCGCCGACTGGGTGAACAACTACCAGGCGCAGCAGCGCGTGACGGCGGGAGTGTGACGATGCCGGACACACTGCTGCCTGCCGAGTTCGCGGACCTCGAGCGTTTTGCACAGGACTGGTGTCTGGGCACCGAACAGGAGCGGTACGACAAGCGTCTGGCCAGTTCGATGGCGGACATGTCCGAGTTCTACGACGCATTCTTTCCGCGCCTCGAAGACGGGATCAAGTATTGCGACTCGTTCCCACTCGACGAGCTGCCCGAGGACGCCGTGAACCTCCTGCACCTCGTGTACTCGCTGATCACGGTGTCGATGTCGATCGAGATATTCAAGCAGCCCAAAGCTGTTGATGCCGCAGATGCCGTGTTGTCCAGAGTTCGGGAGCCGGCGCCGTGAGCATCACAGGGCGTGTTGTCAATCTGCGAAATGCTGGGGGTTTCGGCGAAAGGCCGACGCCACAGTCTCGATGGAAAGGGATGGGAGCATGAGTCTGCTCACCGTGGAGAAGTTGACGTCGTCTGTCGGCGCCGAGGTGGTCGGGGTCGATGCCGACCGGCTGGCATCGGACGACGCATTGGCATCGGCGATTCTCGATTCGCTGGAACACAACGGCGTCCTGTTGTTTCGCGGGTTGGACATAGACCCCGAAACCCAGGTCGAGTTCTGCAAGCGACTCGGTGGCATCGACTACTCGGAGGGACATCATCACGTCCCGGGTATCTACCGCGTCACTCTCGACACCTCCAAGAACTCGTCGGCCGGCTACCTTCGAGCGACGTTCGACTGGCACATCGACGGTTGCACCCCCATCGGTGACGAGTATCCCCAGAAGGCTACCGTTCTGAGCGCCAAAAGGGTGGCCGAGACCGGCGGCGAAACGGAGTTTGCCAGCTCCTATGCTGCGTACGATGCGTTGGATGAGAACGAGAAACAGCGATTCGCGTCGTTGAGGGTTGTACATTCACTCGAAGCATCCCAGCGGAGGGTCACCCCTGACCCGGCGCCCGACCTACTTGAACGCTGGCGATCCCGTCCAATATCAGAGCATCCATTGATCTGGACCCACCGTTCCGGACGCCGCTCATTGGTCCTGGGCGCCTCTGCCGACCATGTTGTTGGTATGGACCTCGACGAAGGACGGGCTCTGCTCGACGAGCTGTTGCAGCGCACAACAACACCCGACTGTGTGTACCGGCATGAATGGTCCGTTGGTGACACGGTCATCTGGGACAATCGGGGTGTGCTGCACCGTGCTTCGCCCTACGCACCCGACTCGCCGCGGGAGATGCTCCGTACGACGGTCCTCGGAGATGAACCGATCGAATAGCTTTCACACCCGTGAAAATCACCCGTGATCAACCTAGATCCACCCTGACAGGAGACGAGATGCCCAGCGGAATATTTCTGGTCGAGAGCGAGCCGATGACGTCGGATTCGGCCGATGAGTTCAACAGGTGGTACGACGAGATTCACATCCCCGAGATCCTGACCGTCGACGGCTTCGTTTCCGCACGTCGTTTCACATCTGCGGATGGAACGAAGTTCGTGGCCGTCTATGAAATCGATACCGACATCGACACAGCCAAGGTGAGTCTACAAGCCGCCGCCGCGGCGGGAAGGTTGACAAAACCCGTTGCAGTCAAACTTGATCCACCCCCGTCGCAACGTTACTTCGCGCTGGTGAGCGAGTTCGCGGTCTGACGGATTTCGCCGAAGGCCAACTGGCCGCGGCGATGGGCCCTCGATCGGCGATGCCGGTCCGCCGGCGACTACTTTCCGGCGGCTTCGCGGGCCTCGCGCTCCTCGTGGTTTTTGACGAGTTCGCGGAAGCCGATCGGGTCCCAGCCGGGTTTGGGCTGGACACCCCATTCGTCTTCGGCGGTCTGTTGGCCGGCGCCCTCGGGTGGGCCGAACAGGGGGTATGGATATTCGCATTCGAGAGTGTCGTCTGAGTAGCGGACCTTCATCATCTCGCTGCAGATCTCCTGGAATGACAGTGTGGGATAGCCGTACCAGATAGCCAGTGCCGGAACGGTGAATGCGCCTTCGATGACAAGGGCGAACAGGCAGACGAACACCCCGCGTCTGATGAACTTGTGCATCCGGGCATATGGCGCAGTGGTACCCAGTGGCAGGGCCTCGCCGGCTGAATCCTCGTCCGATTCTGATTTTGGTGTCTCAGTGGACATTCTGTTGTCTCCTTTGAGGGGATGTGGTGCTCAGTCGGTGAAGATTTCTCGATTTACCGTGTGCAAGTAGGGAATCGCCAGAAATGGGGTGATGTAGAAGATGTCATACAGCCACCAGCCGATCACCGGGAGCACAACGCCTGAGTAGCGCACGTCGGCGTACATCGTCATGTTGAACGTGTAGCCGATCCAGATGACCACTCCGAACCAGCAGGTGACGATCATCCATTGATGTCCCCAGCGTTTCATCTGAAGGAAGGCGATGCCGGCCGCGATGCGCATCGGGAACACGGTGAGCATGAGGGCGACCTCCCAGCCCTTTTCACCCGGACCACCCGCACCGCCGATCCACAACTCGTTGTAGTGCCAGAAGTAGCCCGCATCGAACATGTTTCCCCAGGCGGTGAGGATCACACGGTTGATCAAGGTGTGGTTGGCGATCAGATCCAGTGCCCACCCGAGGCTGTTGAGCGCGGCGTCGAGGATCACGAGGTAGCCGATGAGTGTGACGATGATGGGGCGGACTGAAAGCCCTTCGAGTTGCGCTCGTCGCTGGAGCCATACGCCTCGGAGGAAGATCGGCAGACCGATGATTCCGAGGACCAGCGTGCCCATGAGGAGTGTGCCGATGGTGAGCCACCAGTCGGCTTCTCGTTGTGCGCGGCGAGAATCGTCTTGGTGTTCGTCGTAGGAGGCGGACGTCTTGCCTTCGTTCTTGTCGCGTCGCAGGTTGATCGAAGGTAGATTCATTGTCGGCCTACCAATCCCGGGCGGTGTACATGTACAGCTGGATCAGGAACTGCGACAGCAGGAAGCCGTACGCAAAGATCTGGAAGACGATCAGCGCTCGTTTGCGCCGTCTGTCCTGTTCGTTCATGTGCAGCTCCTCGCTCAATGTGATGGTGCTTCTTGGTATTCGGCAGTCTCGAGACTCGCTGCCGCGACTTCTCTCAAGCCGCTGCTGATGGCACCGTCCGTGCTCAGGGGGGCCAGTATCGACGCCTCGGCTGCTTGCATCTCCGATGCGCCTGCGGCGATGAGCCTGGCCGCGGTCACGAGCACACGCGTCGATGGTGGCTCGAAGTGGTAGGCCGCATCTGCTTCTCTGATGCTGATCGCGCACTGGACGAGCCGGTTCGCCACAGCCATCTCGATACCTGCTTCGGCGATCAGAACGGCAGCTTCGCGGTCGGGCGGCAGGTAGTCCATCGGGAGGGTGACAAACCGTTGCCGGAAGGAAGGTTTGAGCTCTTTGAGTGAACTGCGATAGGCAGGATTGTAGGAACAGACAACCATGAAGGAACTCGGCGCATCGACGACTTCGCCGGCCCGGTCGAGATACAGGGATCTGCGGTGGTCGGTGAGGGAATGGAGTATCGCAAGGGAGTCGTGTCGGGCTTCGACCACTTCGTCCAGGTAGCAGATGGCACCTTCCTTCACCGCGCGGGTGAGTGGGCCGTCGGTCCACCGTACGTCGCCGCCGGTGACCATGAAGCGTCCGACGAGATCGGAGCTGGTGAGGTCGTCGTGGCAGCTGATGGTGACAATGGGACGGTCGAGCAGTACACCCATGTGCTCGACGAACCGGGTCTTGCCACAACCGGTGGGACCGGTCAGCATCACCGGTAGCTGCTGATCGAAAGCGCGCCCGAACATCTCGATTTCGCTGCCAGTGGGCAGGTAGAGGTCGGTTGTCAAAGTCGTTGTGCTCCAATCTTTCATACGCTGACCAGCTCACGGTGAACCTGAGCCAGAACTTGGGGGAGTTGTTCAACCAGCCGGATTCGCTGGGACCGTCTCGGGCCGAATACCTCGGGGAGCGGGTCGACGCGTGCCGGACCGACACCGATGTAGTAGACCGATACTCCGGCTTCGTCGGCTTCGTCGAGCGAGTGGGCGACATCGGCCCAGGCGTACCGACCCTCGTACCCCTCGTCGGAGATCAGGCCGTCACCGATCACGATGAGTAGACGTCGCTCGCACGGCTGGGCCAGCAGCCGGGTTGTCAGGTGCCGAATGGGAGCACCGAGTCGGGTGTATCCGCCGGTGACCAGGCCGGAACCGCTAGGGATCGCCAAGCGCGGGTCGTCAAAGTCCTTGAGGCAGTTGACCTCGACTCGATGTCGGGTGTTGCCGCTGAACACGAAGACCCCGTGTCGTTCCTTTGTGAGCATCATGGCCCTGGAAAGTGCGTCGGCACAGGCCAATTCCAGATCGAAGACCTCGCCACGACGAATTCCGAGTGACGAGCTGCCGTCGAGTAGCAACGCGGTGGTGACGTCCCTCGACGTGGGCAGCAGTTCCCGGAACACTCGTGGCTCGGCGGCGTCGCCGGTGAGCAGGTCCAGGTGGTGGTTGACGTACGCGTCGACATCGAGATCGGAGCCGTCTTCCATCCGGGTCTTGATCGACCGGTGGGTGTGTTCGGCAAACCATCGTCTGAGATCGGTTGACACCGGCGATCCCGGTGAGCCGGTGCCCCGATGTTTACGCTCCAGCACTGCGACGTGGTCGACGAGGAAAGAGTCCTGCCACGCGTTCCACTCGGGATAGGGGATGCCCACCCGCTGGTCGGGCCGGATCTCGATGTCCTCGTCCTCGGGACGGCTCGGTGGTGGCATGTTCGAATTGCGCACTCCGCCTTCGCCTCCTACCGGAATCGACAGGAGTCGCTGGGCATCGCTACGTGGCGAGGACCACGGCATGCGGCCGTATGTCCGCTTGATCGCGGCCGCCAGACCTCGACCCGGCGGACTCTGCAGCGGCAACTGCCCGAGTAGTGGATGCGGGACGATCGAATCTCTGGAACGGGCCATCACGTCCGCGCGCCGGAGCATCTCGGTGGCGTTGTACGGGTGGTCGGGAATCGGGACGCCGGCCAAGATGCGATTGAGTTCAGGTACCAGACCTGGCCAGTGCTCGGCGATCCATCCGAGCGCGACCTCTGCCTCGACAATGGTCAATGCCGCGAGTTCGCGAGGTGAGAGTTCGTGCAGTGGATAGCGTCCGATGTCTTCTTTGGAGGGTGAACACTGCAGTGCGACACCACAGGTCAGCGTTCTTGTCGTCCAGTCGGTCTGCGGAGGCGGGTAGGGCACCTCGACGATGGTCTGGGTTCGGTCGACTCCGAAGCTTCGACGCACACCCGTCATGAGCCGCGCACCGCTGCGGCGATGTCCCGAGAACGCGACAGCGATCAGGCCGCAGGTACGTTCCAGTGAGAGTGGCGATGGAATCACTGTCACTGTCATATCGGAATCCCTTCCACGCAAGGCTCGTTCGCATCGTCGGGCGCGTTCGTCAAAAGGTTCCGATGTTCTTCATGACCCAGTACCAGAATGCGATGACCGCACCCATTGCGCTCCACGCGACCACCAGTCGCAGAATGTCCAGCCACATTTTCAAGACCCCATCTCGATCTGATGATGGTGTCAGTTCTAGACCAACTCACTGACTTCTGTCAATGAAATGAGTCAATGAGTTGAGTCAGTGAGAGTGATTGGGTCCCGAAACCGGCTGGAGCGTAGGGAACGCCAGTGCGCAGACTGCGTGGATGTCGGTGAGTCAGTACAGGGCTCGGTCAGCGGGGTTCGAGACCCCGCATCACGGTGGCCACGTACTGGTCGAGCGCGCTGGGATCGGGTGGACCGTCGTGACTCACGGTCAGGTAGGCGTAGAGGCCCAAGAAGAAGAAGAGCGCGCTGTGCGCGGGGTCGACGTCGGCGTAGATCTCACCGCGGTCGCGGGCCAGTTCGATTTGGGTGACAACCAGTTCGATGACGGACAGGCCTTTGGCGGGTGCGGGATCGAGTTGCGGTCGGGTGGGGGAGAAGTACAGCGCCAGCACATCCCGGAAGAGGTTCTTCCCCAGTCGGCGCTTTGCAGATTTCGTCAGACGAACGGTCTCGGACAAAACCGCGGGCAAGTCTGGAGACTTGGTGATGAAGCGTTCGAGATCTTTTGCCGCTCTGGCAACTTCGTCGTTCTCGATCTCGATGAGCACGTGTTCCTTGCTGGGAAAGTGGAAGTAGAAAGTTCCACGGGCGACACCTGCGTCGGCGACGATCGTGCCGACATCTGCGTCGGCCACACCCCTTCGCTTGAACTCCGCGACCGCGGCGTCGAAGATCCGGCGACGTGTCTCGAGGCGTTGCGCCTCGCGCCCGTTCGGCTTGTCGCTCATCTGCGGCTGGGGTCCCTTCTCTGCGGCGTTGCCATGACCATCATCTGAACGAGTCTAGGTTCCGTGACCGAATTGATCGTCGCCGAATGAGCGCGAGCGTGCGATTCGTGGGAAATTGGCTTGGGAAATCGCGGAGCAACCACATGTTCGAAGCGGTCTCTGCCCACGCCGCGAGGCCCTTCCTCGTCTGGAGGTGTTCGGTTTTGCGCGAACCGGCAGCGTCGATGGCGATGGTTCTCCGAGAGGTGGTTCATCATGGCAGCGCGTATTCGCGGAGTTGACTGCGCTCGTTGCCTGCCTGTGCGGTCCGAGATCGGGGTTCGTTCGATCCTTTCGCGTCGACGACGGGGTCCGTTCCGTGGCCGATGTCGCTCGGTTGGTCGCTCTACTCCGTAGTCCGGGGCTGGGTTCCTGGGATCGGCGTGGTGGCGGCGCTGAGTTGGGCGGGAGCGGGTAGAAGTGCAGATCGGGTTGGGTGGTGCTGGCCTGCGGTGCATACCCGCGCAGGAGTAGCCCGTCGCGGTGAGTGTGCGTCATCCAGCCCAGACTTAGGGCGACCGCGGCAGCCGGTGCCGCGCTCGTTGAAAGTCTGGACTGGTGAGCTGGGAAGACGGTGAAATCCCGGACTTGGTTTTGGCGGAAAGTCTGGACTCGCTTGCAATGAGGCTCTGAACTGCATGTATGTACGTACGAGGCCCTGGACCTCGAATACTCCCTACGACTACTCGTCCATCGGTGAGGCGTGTCGTCAATGCCGCCTCCTCGTTGAACCCCGCCAGCGGAGAGGGGCTGCCCAATCGCGTAGCTCCCTGCGGTTGGCGACGACTCGCCGCAGCAATCGTCGTCGTGGAGTCGGCTTGATCATGTTTGTCTCGTTGCTGGGCCGTATGTCGTCACGACAAAAACCTGGCGCCGCTGGATCACTTTTCGTACCTGCGGCTCTCATGCCTTGTCGGTCACCGATAGTAATTTGGGTGCCGTGCGACTACGTGCCATGGAGCCTTCTCGTGAGCTGGTTGGCGCCCACTGAGACAGGAGAGAGATGGGAAAACGAGCGAAGAATCGTAAGAGGGGACGCCGCAAGAGTTCGGCACGCACCCGTCGAATTGACCCACTGGGCCTTCGGGACCATTCGGCGGCTCCAGACCTTGCCAACTGGGTAGAAGACATAGGTCTTTTCGCTGGATGCGAAACAGCTCTCGACGCGAGACAAATACTACGTGATCAGATCCGTCTTGAGGCTGATGCGATGGCCGCATTTATCGAGGACTCCGACGCGTTCGACGTCATAGAGCTCATGCGAATGCGCGAGCTCCCGCCGGTCCCCGATCCACGGGTCGTCGTTCCCGGTAGCAGTGCGCTGGCCATCGAGCTAGTCGCCGCCTTGCTGCTATCGCGAGACTGTCGGAAGCCCGACCTTCGGCCTCGTAGTGAAACCCGACCACATATGGCGGTCAACGAGCTACACCACCGCGCCGTGCGCCTGGGTCGGCTCGCTCAGGCTAGGCAACTCGCAGAGGTCCGATTCAGCGATGACGTTCTTGCCAGGCTTGCAGCTGAATATCAAGGCTCAGTCGTCACAATCCGTAACATGCAGTATGTCGCCATTCGAGACGCACACGAAGCTCGGCTGTTCGACAACGAACGTGCGGCTGAGTTGATGCGCAAGCACCTCGGGTATACGTATCCAGATGTCGTCGCCGTTCGCTCGGCTATCGCCGCCCTGTCGTCGGAGCGGATGACTGCGCTCAGGGATGGCACCGCAGACATACTGTTGCGCAACCAGAATGTTCCACCGGCAGAGGTACCCGCGGCAGAGGTCGGAGAATTTATGTCGCAGATGGTCTCGTTCATGTTCCTGCCAGGTGACCGTGCGACGTTTACCGCGCACGAAGTCGCTGCCGCAGCAGGTATCAGCGTCGATGTTGCGCTCCCTGTGTTGACGTCGTATTCGCAGTCGTTTGACCAGTCGATCTGTGCTATTGATCGAATCTATGACGTGCTGGTGGGAACCAACCCGTTCCTCGTTACGCCTCTTGTTTCCGACGGAGACGGCAGATTCGTGGCCACTTCAAATGAAGTGGGTAACGATTCTTTGCGCCGAATCTTTGAAAAGGCCCTCACTTCCAACGGCAGGGATTTCAACTCCTACGATAAAAAACTCCGGGTGGTTATGAGCGAGCAGATAGCCATAGATGAACTCACAGCGCTCCTTGATACTCCGCCGGCGCAATCCGGGTTCAAGTACTACGCGCCGCAAGATGCTGGCCAGGTCGCCCTCCTACATTCCGAGTGCTTGGACCTGAATGAGGTGTCCAAACAGGTCGAGGGCGATGGCCTCTTTGTAGTGGACGACGTCGCAATTGTCGTGGAAACCAAAGGTAAGTCCATGGCGGATCAAGCGCGGCGTGGCGACCTCAGGCGGCTTTCGCGTGACCTGGCTGCGACCGTAGGTGATGCCTGCGATCAGGCGAAACGGCTGCAGGAGCTAATTGAGATCAACCGGGGCATATGGCTCGGCGACAAGACCTGGTTGGATCTGTCGCATGTCCGGGAAATCCGTTCGGTAACTGCACTCCTCGATGACGTCGGTCCGCTCGGCACCGCGATCGGTCAACTTCAGGAGGCCGGCGTTGTCAGCATGACCAAGCCGCCCTTGATTATTTCGCTCCACGACCTCGCCACCATTGCGGCGGTCTCTGACAGACCCGCGGAGTTCCTTCACTATCTCAGAATTCGCACAGACAGTCCGGTGACCAAGCACTACTGGGCCCTTGACGAACTCGATTTCTATATGTGCTTCCGGCAAGGTGATCTATGGATAGACGAAAGTAACGCGACTGGCATCAATATGATTGGCGACGAGTGTGCCGACCTCACTATTTGGATGGACCGACACCATCTTCCCGATGGAGAATCGGCGGAGAAACCGCCGTACAACGGTGTTCCCGCGATGCTCGAACTCATCGATGCCATCACTGCCCTGCACCTCCCTGGGTGGATGCGGTGCGGTGCCGATCTCTTGTCATTGGCTGGGAAAATACAACAACAAGTTCTCGACTACATCACGGAGCTTGTCGACCGCGCTGAAGCCGATAGCGCCTACCACCATTGTGTCTTCTCGTTCGATGGCGCTTGGGGCCGGCCAGCGTTTTTCCTCGCAATCTGCCCTGAGGCCGGAGAAGGCATCGGGGATGCGGAAGCGAGGCTCAACGCATACATAACAGAAGAGGCGCCACAGATCGGAGCAGAGCGAGCGTACGGATTGATTTTCGACAATCAACAGGAGCTCAAACAACAGCTCTACCTGCGTTAGATTCGTCTGCACAGAGGCGCTGAGATTGCGGCTGGAGCCTGGTCAGCGAGGATTCGCTATGTTCGCGCCTACATTGGAAATCTCAGCTCTCAAGCAAAACTTCGATTGAGGTGGACAGGGCGCCGTTGCCGAGCGGCTCAATCGCGTTGGAATGGATTCGCCTTCACTCACACGAGCGCGTTCTCGAGGTCAACCTTGTTGCGCAAACTGGCGATTTGCCCTCCCCAATCGTTCGTCCGGAACGCCCACTGGCCGGTGACCACGCTGGGGGACTCCGAGACTGGTGCCGGCCACGTCTCTGCGCGCCGACGATTTCGATTCCTACTTCGTCGAGCGCCGGCGACGACTGTGCGACTTAGAGGAGAATGCGATGGGTAAGGCAGCGCCGCGAGATGTGGGCCGCGGTGCAGCGGAGGACTCGACGCAGTTCGAAATCGCCGAGATCGAGGAGCTGCCGAACGAAGCGGAGCAGCGGGTTGTTCTTGTAGAGGTCAAGTTGAAAGAAACAGCTTTGGGTATCGGCAATCGGCACTATGAACTCCTATCTGTCACCGGAGGCCATGTCGGGCCGGTTACGGGCGTAGTCCACATGCCGCTGAGCGGAGGCGTGCAGGCCCTCTACGGCCGCAACGGCGCGGGCAAGACGCAGTTGCTACGCATCGTGGAGTCAGCCGTGAGCGACGCGGCGTTTTCTCACCAGCCTCAGGAGGTTGTGGACATCCTTCATTACCTGCCGCGACAGAGTTTTGCCCACCTTCACCTCAGGCTCGTCGATGTCGCTGACCGTCACTACAACTCCAGCCCCCTTCTGGCCGCCATTGCGAAAGGTGCAAAGAGGGCTGCCCAAGCAGTGTTGGGCAAGAAAGCGGAGGAAACCCGCAAGGAAGCAGACCCCCACGACTCGTATGCTCACAAGAGCCCGGAAACTCTCTTGGATCTGATCGAAAACCTGCTAGCGCAAACCTTTAACTCCGAAGCGGACAACGACGTCTACTACCGACTCACCGAGTTCACCCACCAGGGCCGACTTTCCCTCGTCGCGACCGGGACCACCGGCGCGCCGCGGTGGCGGGTCTGGCTTGCGTACCATCCCAGACCCGAAGAGCTTCGTCGGGTCCGGATCGGGGTGGACTCGCCAGATGAGTTGCCCGAGTTGGACTTGGAAGACGAAGATTGGTATCGGCCGAACGCCGCGGAGCCTATCCTTGGTCGTCCGCCAAGAAGACACGGAAGTGGGGCCTACGACGGCGGAGTGCGCGCTGTCGTCGACTATGTAGGCAACACCTTCAACTGGAACAATGACGCGTCGCTTCCGGAGTGGTCTCAGATACCTGTATACGATCTTGGCTTCGAGATCGAGGTGCCTGCTGCGGATCTCGTCGGGGGTACTGAGGACCGTCACTGGACGGGGGCAGGTCCACGCTGGAATCGGCGCTTTACATTGCACGAGCTGAGACGAGCAATCCGAAACTCGGACTGACGGATGAGCGTGGAGAGCTCGGTGACGGCATACGTAACGAGGTTGAACGGGTCGGTGAGCGCGCGAATGACACCCTCCGCCAGATCTTCGATCCGGCGCCGCGCCTGTCGTTCAGTGTTGGCGGTCCGTCCGACTGGATCGTGGGAAATGTTCCACATTGGGTACACCAACTTGGTGCGGTGGACACCTCACCGTCAATGGCCGAAAGCCTGTCCGCTGCGGAACTCCGCTGGGCGCAAATTGCTCTCGGGGTCGCGGAAATGAGGTTTCGGCGAACGGCCGACAATCGTCCTCTGCGACGAGCCAGAACAGGGCCTGCATCTGAGTGCCGAACGCAGGCTTCCCGGGGCGCTCGCGTACGTCGCGCGACGTGACGAAGTCGCAGTTCTCATCGCCAGCCATTCGCACTACACACTTGTCGACCCGAAAGTGAGCGTGATTCGGGTTGACAATACTGTCGAGCGCGGCACCTCGCTCGACATTCACAACACGATCAGCCTCATTGACTCGACGTCTCGGCGACGTTCCGAGCAAGAACTCGGCCTGACACCGGCAGAACTCCAGTCGCTGATGAAGGTCGCCGTTGTGGTCGAAGGTCTACACGACGAGGTTGTCTTCTCCCACCTTCTCCGGAAGGAACTGAATGCGGCGGTAGCCGGCATTTTCCCACTCCGTGGCGGCGCGAAGGCTCCGACACTGCTCGAGGCGAAGTTACTGATCGACGGTAGCGCTGTGCCGATTCTGGTCGTCCTGGACAACACCGTCCAGGAGGAGATTGAGCCGATTTGGACTGAAATAGTGAGTCTCGCCGAGGCTGGCGATATGGAGAAGGCGAGAGCACTCGCTGATGAGAAACTCAGGGGTGTTGATGAGCTGACCTATCTTAAGGAATTGGCTCGCGCTGGAATCGAATCTGATGGTCTTGGTCGGGTTAGGTTTTTCGGGGTCAGACGCCCGGATGTCATCTGTTACCTTCCTGAGGATCTAATTCTGAATCGGTGTGCAGCGGACCAGGATTGGGAATGGGACAAGTTAATTGAAGACTTTCTCGGCGCCGAACAGGCCAGAAAAATCCAGCAGGGCAAGAGTTTTCGACCCAGAAGCATCAAGAAGTTTCTGAGTTCACATCCTTCTAGTTCAAATCCGTGTTTCCCTGCTGAGACGAAGTTGGTCAATGAAGCGATTGAGGCTGCGGCAGTAAGAGCGGCTCGGGCCGGTCGAGAACGCCACGAAGATCTCAACGAACTTGCAGCCAAGATCCTCGAACTCTCCTGAAAGCGGATCTACCGGGATATACGTCGGAGGGCGGCTGGGTCGTCTTCACCGTCGTCGGCCACTCCTGGGGTGTCCGTTCGGTACTTCCCGGGAGTGGTACTCGGTGTACTCGTCGTAATTGCTGATCGGAAGACCTGTGGCCGTCGTCGTGCTGACGAATCCACCACGGCTGAGGTGCTTCACGCTGTATGCCCGCTTGCGCCTCTTGTTAGACATTCAGACCAGGCTTTGCGAACTGACCGCCTGCGTAAACGATCAGAATCGCGACTCGCGTCGAGCGCAAAGCCTGGGATCCACTGCAAAACGTGGCCCGACTGATCTGAGATTGACGTCTCTGCCTGTCTGCTCACCCCAGCAGATAGTCAATCAACGCGTTTACTGAACTAAGTGGTGCACGCAAAAATTGGTCGCTCTGTAAGTGGCTACGTTAGGTAGGTGTTTCGCAAGACGTGATGATTGGGGGCTGCGCTCCAGTCGAATGAAGAAAGGCACGACCAGCGGCGATCTGGGCATGGAGAACCTGGGGTGAAACAGTTATGCTGTGTTCGCCGCGTCTTCGGACAATGCTGATGAATGCTCCTTCCACCTTCGGGCCCACTACCGCGCCGTGAACAAGAAATGGCTTAAGCTCTGCAGGCTGCTGGGGAATCCGAAAGGCCAGAACATCTCCACCGTCCGGTTTCTGAAATATGGCGACGCGAAGCCCCACTACTGAGGGATACACACGTTGGTCGATGATTTGATGATGGCGGTGTGCATCTCTGGAAGTAAAGCTGCTCGGAGGTCCGCAATGTACGGTGTCAACGCCATCTACTTTCTTTGACCCCAGACCAACCACGAGGACAGCTGATACGTCGCCGTTAGCGAAGCGTGAGATATCCTGTGCCATCTCAATTTTTCCTGGTTCGGTGGCGAGGTCCCAGTCCTTACTTTTCACTTCGAGCCACTCCGACTCGGGCTGTCCAAAGAGTGCGGCGACTTGACCAGCCTCTAGGAGGTCCCAAGCGGCACTGTCGCCGAGTCTGCCGCCGTCGAGGACTTTCAATAGTGCCTCGATGCTTTGAGCAAGTTCTAGTGCGTCGCCGACGGTGCGTCCACGCAAGTTTAGGTTAACATCGATCGCCCACGGGTAATTTCCTCCCGCGAACCCTGCGGATTCTGCGACGGAACAATGGGCCAGACTAGCCTTCGCCCGCGAGAGCATTGGCCTAATAGCTACGCCAACCGATTGAGCATCGATGCTTCTGTTCGTCAACTCGACATCAATTCGCAGTCTCAATTCGTCATCGACGAGAACAAGACTAGCGGGGTGGATTGGAGAGTGCTTTCCGTCGAACACGTTCTCTGTTGCGTCGGCAATTAGTAGTGAGCCCGAGTCGACTGGGAGGTCTGGC
Source organism: Williamsia sp. (assembly GCF_036566845.1). Lineage (GTDB taxonomy): Bacteria > Actinomycetota > Actinomycetes > Mycobacteriales > Mycobacteriaceae > Williamsia. The sequence goes on along the minus strand of NZ_DATCVM010000105.1, from coordinate 36,624 downwards.
CACTCTATGCCTCTCGACTCGCCATGAACAGTGCCATGATCTGCTGCTGCCGCCAATGCCCGACGCAGTGACGAGAGGCTAATTCCCTCTGCGACCTCGAGTGGCACGAAGAAACCGCTCGACGTGTAGCGGTGAACAGACCATCCTTGCGTCCAGTCCTTCGACTCGGTGCCATCGAGATACAATCGACGTTTGGATCGAACGTAACGAACTTGGCGGATGGATGACTGGGATTTCGTCATAGCGAGTGAGCTAGCAACACGAACGCTGGGCGTGAAGTAAATAAAGATGCATCTCCGGTTGTTTTCGCAGCGACATCGTGGGTCGGTTCACATACAGAACTTACTCTCTCCTGCCGGGTGAAGCTACCGGACACGGGTCACCGACGGTCGCCCTCTCAGCTGCGGCGGCGCGCTGTCGCTCTTGAGCGTTGGCGAGCACCCGCTGCGCGTCGAGTCGTTCGATGAGTTCGCGACCTCCTCCTGCGATGAGTATGTCTCTTGGGCTACGGCAGGGTCCCGTCGCCGTGCGAAGCCCTGGCCATCAGGCCGGTTACGCGTCGACACTGTAGGCGTAGACGTAGTCCTGCGCGCCGAGGTGTTCGTAGACGCGGGTGGTCGTGACGCGGTTCCAGTGGTGGCCGAGTAGGACGGCAAGTCCGAGTGGGCCGATGAGGAATAGATGCAGCGCTTCTGAGCGGGCATTCTGGCGGGCGAGATTTCGAATCTCGACGGCAAGGCTGTTGGCTGCGGCCGGGCTGGTGACGGCACGTGGGCCCACACCAGCCGCAGGGGCCGCGGTAACAATCTGGGCGACGGGTAGTCCTGTCCGCCGGATCCAGTCGGTCACGGCATCGGTTGCGTTGGCGGCAATGTTCACAATGAGCGCCGTCTCCGAGCCAGAGCCTGTTGCGTGCTCATCCACCTGCAGGCGGAAAGTGTTGGTCGCGTCCTCGCTGCTCCACAGTTGATCTCCTTGGCGGATACCGATTTCGTAGCCCAGAACACGCCGAAGTTCGGCTCCGAGCAGGAATCCGGTAGCTTGCCGCATGGATCCGCTAACGAGAATGCGCCGGACGCCGCCGAGTTGTGATGGGACGGTGGAGATGTCGGCGGCGAGATCTGCCCACGTGTGAGGAGTCGCTGGGGCAACCCGGTGCCAGGGCTTCTCGCCGGCGATCCGTTCGACCCAATCGATGCTCACCGCGGCCTGCGCGGCGAGTTCGTCGTGTTTGATGGTCGCAATGGACACGGTCGTCCATGGTGATCCCGACTGGAGGCCCATTGAAGTGATTGCTTGCTTGATGTCGTCGAGGTCGAGTCGGCGGTGACCAGCTCGGACCTGTGCGGCCACCCAGTCTGCACCTTGGCTGACGGCGTTGTCGTCTGATCGCAGGCCATTGGCAGTCATTAAATGACTCACTTCATCGCGTAGGCGCGTCAGGTCGTAGGCGATCGTGAGGTGGAAGTCTTCGAGGAAGGCCATCAGGTTGGCTTCGTCGGTGTTCGCCGCCTCTGCCCAGGCTGCGCGAGCTTTACCCAATGCGGAAGTCGGGCCACCTCGAGCGCCGCGGGGCACCAGTCTGCCGTCGCAGCCTTCGCGTTGTTGCATCAGCAGATCGTTGGGATCGTTTGTGCGATTAGTGGACAATCGCATTTCTACCGGGGTGCCGTCGGCAGCGAGCGTCTTGTGCGCAGCGACCATCTTTCGGAGGATGCCTTCATCGGCCAAGTAGTTCAATCCCACGGCTGTTCGGTTGTCGACGGCGTACTTGACCTGCGTATATGCGTGCGGCGGCCGTAGTCGGTGCTGTACGACGTCATCTCCATTGCCGACGCCGGGCTCCTCGACGCCGACGGCGATTGTGGGGTTGTCGGTCTTACTCGTCAGGTCGTGATGCAACGCTTCCATGCACACCCGCCACACATGGAGCCACTGGTAGTTGTCGCCGGCGATCCTCACACCGGTCGCGCTGGGCATCTTGTTGCCGGCCATTTCTAGGCTCCTCGGGGGTCGGTGGGGAATGTGTTCGGAGATGGATCAAGAGGAAGTGAGCCCGTCAGTCCGATGGTGCAGATGCGCGGGGTGAGGAGGACGATGCGCCTGGCATCAAAGGTGTATTCGTGATCGGTTCTGCGGACGACGATTTGGGTAGGGTTCGGTAACCGTGGGTACTTCAGCGAAATTCGGGCCAACGACGCGAGATCAGTGAGGCTCGGACCGACGTCGTGGGGATGGCTGTGCCAGTCGCCGAGGTATCCGAGTCGTGAGTCAGCCGCCCGTGCGCGCAACACCGCAGCCTGGGTGGTTCCGGCAGGAATCCGATAGTGGGAACGGTCCCTTTCGTTGGTGGGGATCTCGACGATGACGGTGACCCACGGGTGTTCACCGAGGTGCACACCGATCAGGATGCCGCCGGTTTCATAGGGATGGGCACGTGCGGCGGCCGTCGTCATCGCGGTTTGGGCAGTCTCGGTGATCCGCAGTTGAGTGCTGCTGTTCACGGAAGCTCCGCGGAAGCTGTGTGGCGGGGGTCCATTGCGCCCGTCCGGTGAAATGGTGGGTCCATCGTTCGGAGCACTGTGATGCGCTCATCGGGTCGTTCGCGTCTCTCAGTCAACAAATCGACTGCGGCGAAAGCGATGTCGGCCGCAGTGGTCAGGACAGCTAGCGGTGGGGCGTTATTCACGGGAGCGGTGCAGCCGAGTTCGAGGAAGCCTGCTGAACCGATTGCTTGGTCGTCTGGTGGTAGGGAGTGATAACGCGTGTCGGTTGAGCGTGCCGCGATCGGGGTGTCGCCGACGGCTTGCCGTTGGACGCGAGCCAGCGCTCCGTGGTGGAACAAGGCGCCGGCGACGAGTGCAACGCCGCGCCGGCGGCATGTTTCGGCGAGTGCGGCCGTCATCGGCAAAACCCCGGTGCAGTCGATGACTAGATCGACTCCGTCGATCGCTTCAATCAATCCAACCGGGTCGTAAGGCAGGTCGGGGTGATGGGTCAGGTCAGTCCATGGTGCGTGTTGCTCGACGGCCACTGCTACCGCCTCGGTCTTGCGGTAGCCCACGTACTGGCGCGGACCGACGTGGCGGACGAGGTTGGTGCTGGTCAGGAAATCGCTGTCGTGCAAGCGGATTGTGCCCACGCCGCTGCATGCGACTGCGGCCGCGACATGTCCGCCGACGGAACCGGCGCCAGCTATCAAAACTGTCTTTGTGGAGAGCCGATCTGCGTCGGGGCCGGCGCGTCGTCGCAACGCATGTGCGTCACTAGAGGTGGCAGCCAGAGCCTCCGTACACAACGTGTCTCCATCGCCCGAGATGGAGAGCGCGACAGCATCGTAGTCGTCTCCGTGACGTGGCCAGGCGAGCACAATGAAGTCATGCCCGCCGCTGGGCTCGGGAAACGCCATCGGGGATCTGTTGGCCAGTCCGCGTGTGAGTTTGTTGCGTTGGCGGCGGGTCAGTGCATCACGGACCTCGTCGAGGTTGGCCGGCGGCACCGCGAGATGCCTGCGGAGGTAGAACGCGCCGCTGAGGATGGGCTTGCCGCTGGTGCGTCGGTCCGGGGCGTTGCCGTACTCGATAAGCAGTGCATTGCCTTGGATGAATCCAAAGACGTCCGCCGTATAACCATTGGTGCCACGGTCGATCAAGTCTTGCAGCGGTAGTTCGGCTCGATAATTGCTCTGTTCCTGATACAGGCGGTGTGCGTCGAGTGCTTGGTCTTCGGCGTGGAACCCTTGTTGGGCCGCTGCGGCCCACTGGTCGAGGCGGTCGAACAGTCCTTGCAGGTGACGGCCGGCGATCTGGGCTGGGTCGTCTTCAGCCCACAAGCAGATGGTGCCCTGCGCGTCGTGCTCGGATTGTAGGCCCGGCACGACCACGTGCGCGTAGCGGAGCGGCCACCCTGGGAAGAAATGGATCTGCATCCGGGAGGCCTCTGTAAGGGGCTGCAGGCTCGTTCGAATCGGCCCCGTCCAGTAAAGGCGTTCACCGTCTCTGCTGGGCGAGAAGCCGGCGTTGACCAGCTCTGAGCAGAACCGGTCGAACGCGGCGTCATCGTAGGTATCCAATTGCACGCTTAACGACGCGGGGCAAGCATGGCGAACCCGCGCGGTTGATCACTGCCCAGAGCGTTTACCGCGGTGATGGACCCGACCGGAAATCCTGCTGCATCGCAACCGTCCGGCAGCGGCAAGATCTGCCCGCGATCGTTCGTGCCAAGGATATCGCGCCAAAGTTTGGCGGCACGGCACCGTTCGGCGCCGAGCGCCTCGTTGGCATCGTTGGACAGGCGCTTGAAGGTCTGCCCAGCTGAGGACCACTGCCCAGGGTCGAGCTCGGGCTCTAGCGTTGTGCCGAGGACCGGGTCAATCAATCCTTCGCCCGCGCTATCGATCAGCCGAGTCGCGACGTGTTCGAATGTCGAGGCCAGCAACTGTGCCCACGAAGTTCCTGTGACCAGCCGTTCATTCCACACGTAGTAGGCGGCGATTTCGACGAATAGCCCGCCTGGGCGCTGGTCCCCAAGATGAACATGGCGTGCTTGACGTAGCAGTCGAACGATCGGCCGGTAAGCGTTCACCGCGCCAACGGTCGGACTCCATGATGCGGTAGCCAGTGCGTCCGTGTCGTCGGCGAATTGCACCGGATCGGTCTTGATCCATCGCCCCTCATCGTTATCCCACTTTTCGCGATCGCGGTTGGGGATCCCCCAACGTGTCTCCCATGGCACGGCCGGCACCGCGTCGATGGAAAACGAGACATCGCTGGGTTGGTCGTCAGTGGCCGGGAAGTCGATCTTCAGGGACCGCGCCTGGCGGGTCAGTCGGCCGCCTTCGTCTTCGTCCTTCACGCCGTACTCTTCGGCGAGGACCCGCTCAACGGCGTTGTAGATTTTCTCTGGACTGTGCCGCACAGAGAGGTTGTTGAACCGCAGGAAGACATCGACGTCCTTGCCCGGGTAGCGAGCGGTCTGGCGTGCATAGGATCCGATCAGCCGAGTGTCGATGCCCCAGCCGCTCAGTTCGGTGTCGGCCTCGAGAAGTTCGCGTACTTCGGTGTGTGCGGTGATCGCGCGATCGCGTTTGACCCCGTGGATGCTGACGTTGCGGACCGCCTGCCCGAACTCTTCGCTGAGTGTGTGCATGATTTCCCCGATCTTGAGTTGCAAGGCCAACAGTATGTGCGTTTGGTCCGACATCGCCCGCCGTTGCGACCAATCTCGCGCGCAGGAACGGTTTATGGCAGACCAGGAATCAGGCTTGACCATCCGGGGTCACGCGACTAGGAGTCGGTCAAGTGCTCGAATGGTGCTGCCTAAGAAAATATTTGGGATCTCAGTCAACCGAGATGTGTGGCCCCTGAAACGGACGGTCGAGATCTGGGGCCCTGATATTGAGTCGTTCGGTTCAGATCATCGTGAACTCGGATTGCGTGCGAAAGTGGATTGTGATCGCTCTTTCAGTGAGCGTGCTCGCATCGATCGAGCTCGGTGCGGACCGAAGAAAGTCGTTAGGAATCGCCGGTTATGAGGTGAGCGAGGTCAGAGCTGTGGGCTTCAGCCACTTTGGCATCAGCGGGCCCTGGCGCAAGTGGTCGACCAACTCTCGCGAAGACGGACGCCACAACAGCGCCTCGAGCTGGTCAGCCGACGCAGGATCGGTGAGGTTGAAGTAGATCGCGAGCGCGTCCAGCTATCTGTTCAGTGTCGGGATTTGGAGTGGTGGGGTTCCAGTGTTACCACGCGGCCGCTGTGGCGATCGCCGCGATGCGGAGTACCCCCGATTCGTCGCCTGCGACCAGACGGTCTGCGGGAGTGCGATTATCGAGATCGGCGTTGGGCGTTGTCGCCCACTCAGTCAGGATGACGGCGCTACCGAACAGTGCGAGAAGTTCGCGAAGCGCTGGGAGAGCCGCAGGAGTCGAAGGGTCGAACTGCCACGCGGGGTAGAGCCACTGATCGCCAGATAGCGCAATCAGGTCCCCACCGCTGGCACGGCTGCGAACTTCGGCTTCCGACATCCCGAGGGTCGATGCGGCCTGAGGTTCGGTCAGACTGTTGGCTGCGACGGCTTCGTATGCCGCTGATCTCAATCGCCGGTTCTCGACTTCGGCATCTGCGGACTCGGCCGCGGTTGGTGCGGGACCCCAGAAAGCAGGGTTCAGCTCGACCTGGCGGTCTTCGGGATTACCGTAGTGGTTCATGCTGATCTCCCTCCGTCGGTTACTCAGCGGCCTGGACGCTGGTCCCATTATTGATGAGGTTATGGGCGTGATGCCAGTGCTGATGACCCAGCATCGAGACCTCGTTCGAAGGGGCGTCGAGCATGTTGCCACGGACCTGCGCCAGTGGTCAGCAAGGGCGTTGCCGGAACGCCATACGCAGATATCACCCTCGACGGCGCGTAATGGTGATGGCGACTAGGCGTCGGGTGGCTCGCTGCCGAGGGCTCGACTGGGGTCGTCGAGGTTCTTGTCGACGTCTGCCGCTGGTCTTGGCGGGTTCCGCTTCTCGATTTCGGCGATCGCGGCGAGTCTCGCTAGCTGGGCAGACGCGGCCTCATACATCTCAACACCGGTTCTAGTCAGGTACCGGGGGTTACCGCGCCGCCCGCGAACGTGCAGGTTCCTGCCGAGAAAGCCCTCCAGCCGCCCCTCGTGTAACGAAATCAGGGTTTGGCCGAACCCAATCTCTTCGGCCGTTCTCATCTGATGCTGGTTCGCGGTTCGCACGAATCGGTAGATAGCTCGTGCGAGGGCCACGTCGCCGTCAAGGGCTTGGCGTATTAGCGTCTCCGCTGTGATACCTCGATGCGGGTCGAGTAGCTCTAGAACGTAGCTTCCGGGCAGGATGACGGAATCCAGGGTTCGCTGTTCTAGCTCGCTCGCTGAAGGCCGTCGAAACCGGCCAGCTTCGAATATAGGGGTGTAGACGACGGGTTCGTCTCCTAATCCGTTCATTGCCAGCACTCGTTGTGCTTCGTTACGGAGTGCGTCACGTTGTCGCGTGGTGAGTTTGGCGACAAAGCTGATGTACGACTTCACGAACGGGCCGAAGTGCGAGCTTGCGCCGGTGTTACCGAACGGATCTGAGCCAGTGAGTAGTTGCCAGACGAAGCGCGTCGGATGCGGGTGAAGGGTTCCTTTGACGTAGAGGACTGTCGGCGAAGGAAACAGGGTGCGTCGGCGTGCGTAGTCGATTGGTGGCGGATGCGCCCGCAAGTGGTCATGCAGCGATAAGTAGTAATCCAGCGAGTCCGCGGGAATCCCGGATGCCCACAGGGCTTGTAGTTCAATATCGAGGAGATACTCCTTCATTACGATTCCGAAGTGCCGGCGTTGAGACTTGGGTTTGCCGGAATGGCCAAGGGAAGCCAGAGTGATCGTTGCGGTGAGCGCCAGCAGGCTGCGGGCCCGGCAGCCGACTTCGGGATGATGGCCGACCACTTCCGGCCATGCCCGCGCTGGCAGATAGTTGGTCGGCAGGGGTAACACAGGCGCAGTCTGCATTACCTCCGCATGCCATAAGGGTGACGACGACTGGTTCTCTGTCAGTGTCGTCATCGCCCGATGAGCCATAAGGTAGCGGGTGCTCGTAGTGGTGGCCGCTCGTTTGTCGTCGCTGGCAGGCCGGGTGGCACCGTATTGTCGCGCGAACGCTGGCGGAACCCAGGAAAGGTGCTCGATCGCGCGACTCCTTTCCGGTTTCGTGCACGCAATGATGAGAAGCGTCTGAGCAACGACTTGGCTGATTGCACTCCTGCTGGCGACCGGACTGACTGCGATTTCCTCGAGAATGGCAGTCGTGTGTGGGTCCTGACGTCCGTAGGGCACGATTACGGATTCCGAATCTTCGTTTGCTGTTCGGCGACTGGCCGAAAGACTGATGCTCACAATGTCTTTGAACAAGGTTCGTGTGGTTTCCTCGAGTCCCTGAAGCGCGGGCACTAAAACTGTTGGGGACGTACTTGCGCTGTCGATCCATGCCTGGGCCAGCGATACGCGACCGCTAGAACTGACGAAGTGCACGTCGGCGATCCGAATTTCGTCGGCGCATCCCGCTTCTCCGCAGATGGAGTCGCGACGTATCTGAGGCTCAAGGGTCTGAGGCTTCCGCGCGGTCGTCATCCGTGGCTTCGCGCCGCATCTGGGACACGCGTGGAGAAGAACACAGTGATGGGTCAGGCAGACGACGCTGGTTTGCAGATACCACCGGAGGCTCCACCGATCACCGGAGTCGCGAAGGCACAGCGGGCAGAACTTACTGGCGTATCCGGTAGTCAATGCCGGGACAAGTTGTCCGGTGGCGGGTTCCCCCAGCGTTCGTCCGTATCGGTGCAGCGTTGCGTTGCGAATCGATTCAGTGGGCGCACCCGTGGCGGCGGCAACCTTGTCCGCGAAATCGTCGGTGACACCGGTGGAGAAACCGGAGAAACGGCGACCAGGTTCGATTCCGCAGGCAAGTAGGACATCGCGGACCGTGCATCGAAAAAGTCTCGCCAGATACTCAAGCCAGGAGTCTAGCGACTCGTCCGGGAGCGGCTGGTCTGTGAGCGGGAACCTAACCACGGTCGATCTCCTCGTCGCTCATGCCGGTCACGGCATAGACGTGTGCGCGTGAGGGTGAGAGGCCCATGTTGGCTGCGAGGGAGGCGATTCGGGCGATGAGTTTGAGTCCGCGCCCGGTACGGCCTCCTGACCGTACGTTGATCTGCTTTAGCGCGGTGATCGTGCGGAGATGCTTCGGGTCGAACCCTTCGATTCTGTCTAGCTGGTCGATCATCGAAAGCATGCGCTCGATGAAGCGATCGTCGGGTTGCTTCCGATCGCCGGAGGGTAGTGGCCGCATCGGAAAGTACTGCATGCGCAGTCGAAGTTGCTCGACTGCGGAGTACTGAGACCGCTGAAACGCACCTTCGGTGAGTACTTTTGAGCCGGATTGCTCTCGGCCTGAACGTGGCGCGACGGTTTCGGATGGAACGTGGAGCAGTGCGCTTTGTTGAAGGCCTGCGCCCACGAACACGAAGTTTGCAGGTAGTGCCGTCATGATGTCCTTCAGGTGGTCGGTGAGCGCGCGGGTTCCGCTGCTGCGTTTGATGAAATGTGCGTCGTCGACGACGATGAGCAGCGTGCCGACGTTGCGCATCGCTGCTTCGAGGCAATCGAGCGCTGCGGCGAAGCCGCCGCGACTTGGTAGTGGGACTCCGATGAACCGTGCGATCTTGTCGAGCAGTGTCCGTGCGAGTTTTCCGTCACCCAGGTTGCCAGAGATGATCACGACTGGAATGTGTTCGAAGGGAGCAGCGACGTCGTCCGCCTGGTTGTCGCAGAGCCAGTCGTGAATCCGCAACGCGGCTGCTGTCACCGCGAGAGTCTTGCCTACAAGTGGCGGACCATCGATCGCCAGCCACTGTCGTGCACCGTTGACCGACGATCCGTTTTCGATGAGTAGGTTCACCATGATCTGATGGAGGTCAGTCACGTCGCTGGTCTCAATAGGTCCGATCTTCCTGATCCAATTCGCGACGAGCGCGGGGTTGTCCGAAAGGGCGCAGGGAGGAGGCGGCATCTCGTCGATGCGGCGAACGAACTTGACGAGGTCGAAGCGGTCGTAGACGTTGAGCGGGCGCATGACTCGTTGTGTGGTCATCAGTCTTCCTCCGAGACATAGACTTTGGCCATCTCGAAGTCATCGATCTCGTAGATGGACACGTCCACGGGGAACGCTTTCGTTCGCTTGTCCTCGGACACGATCGGCCTTTTGGCGTTGGGAGTGCCCTCCGGAGACTGCAGCGCGGTCTGCAGTTTGGCCCGGTCATGCGCCCATTTGCCCGGTTCTGCCTCGATGATGCGATTACAGAAGTGGACGAAGGCTGACTGCGCGTTGAGCTTTTCGTCGGGTGAGAACTTCTTCTGACGGAGTTCAAACATATAGTCCGCCATCAAGATGTCACTGAATGGTTCGACTGCGGTGCCGTCGTCGTGAATCGCCTGCAACTCGCACCATTTTTCACGTTCGGTGGAGTAGAAGAAGGTTCGTGACTTGTCGGCGGGGTCGAAGTGGATGCGTACGGTCTTTTCGTATTTGCCCGACGGGTTCGTTTCGCGGGTGATGTAGTTCAGTTCGGGGCTGGCGTACTTAAGGCCGTCGTGCCGGACCACACCCGAATCTACGGCGGCAACCGCAGATTCGAGGAGGCCGAACACATCGTCAGCATGGATTCGCGTCTCAACCCAACCTCCACGTGCGAGCGCGCGTGCGTACGCTTGCGCCGGCGATAGAAGAGTGGTCTCGTGCGGGTCGGCCGGCAACCCGGTGTGTGGCAGATACGGATGGAACGTATGGGCGAACTCCTGCACGATGCGTGAGGCGGCGCGAAAGCTAATCGCTGCCTTGACTTCGCTGCCCCGCTTATGTGAGCTATTGCCCACATACCCGGCGAACCACTGCTGCATAAGGTCAAGCGAGGCGTTCGCCGATTCAACTTGCCCCTTGTCGGAGCCGGTACGGGATCGGCATCCTTCGATGTCGATCCCGAACCGCAGTGCGAGGTCGATGATGGACACTCCCACCATCTCGCCCCCGTTGTCCACAACAACGGAACCGATTTCGTCGCTTTGGTGGACGACAAGCTGTTCGGGAATGCCCAGTGCTATCAGGTGATCGCGTTCAATGTCGGGTAGTACGATGGGACGCATCATCTCGAACAACAGAAGCTTGACATCACGGGTTGTGGGTCGGCCCGCGCACAGGCGGGTATGAAAGAGTTTTGTCGCGCAGCAGGTTGCAACGAGGACGTGTGGGCGAAACGATCCGCCGCTATCGTGGTCGAAGACCTCGATGTTCAGTGGTGTTCCATCGACTTCGACTCGCTTGAGCGGTCGCGAAGGCCTTGGTCGCCGATGGCCGGAGATGTTGCGCGACTCTTTGTTTCGTCGTTGGACCGCGCTGTCCTGTGGGATTCCCCTCTGGTACAACTTGATGAGATTCTTTAGACGCCGCGCGGTCAGTGCTGGGTCTATGACATCGGCGTTGTCGAGCGCGACACGGACTGCGACGATCTTGGCGTCTAGGTTGGTGCTCGATTTTCTCTCGCTGTTGAGAATGGCGACCGTAGCGGAGATGAGGTCAAGAATGTTGTCCTTGATTCCGATCCGGGGGTCGCTAGGTACCGGAATGCCGCCGGGTGCCAATGCGGCAACGTTGCCTTTGGTCGCCAGGTAGGTCTGCCGAAGTTCGAAGAGGGTTGATCGACTGTAACCCCGGATGCCTTTGAGGTCTGCGATCTTGACGTTCATCCGCATGTCGATGTCATATCGGGCAGGGTCGAACCGGCGGTCACAGGTTTTTGGATTGAACGGCTCTCCAGTTTTGTTGCCACACAGGACTTCGCGGATATGCGAGGCTCGTTCGAAAGCTGTTGCGCGATTCTTCGGCGATAGTAGCTCGAGTGATGTCTTCATGTCAGCGTCCGGCTCCCGCGCTGGAGTTACCCAGTGCGAGTGTCCCGAAATGGCCTGCAGTAGCGGAACTTCGCACATCTCCCCGGTCTTGTCATTGCTGAGTATGGCCATCGATGGGAACTTGTCCGCGTTGACGGCGACCATGGTGTGTGAGGTGCCGTTGTAAACCCAGCTGGCACTGGCCCGAAAGAGGCGTGAGGTCTCAGGCATTGGACGACCTCCAGGTCAGGCGACTGCGCATGGAGATCGGTTCAGAGAGTTTGATGTCGGCGTGGCACTGCGCGACGACACGAATCGCCCGGCTCAGTCCGACAGGGCCTCCGCCGGCCGCTTCGGACAGCCACATCATGGTGGCGGGCCGGGATTTGTCCACATCCGGCCACCAGGCCTCTGCTGTGACTGGGTTTCGCCATCGACGCATCGCCAACACCGACAGGTTCGCTCTGCGCTCAGGCTTCATGTCCGTGAAGATCTCGTAGTCGGTGCCGGCCTGGCGGCAGGTCTCGCGCATCAGACGGTCCATGACACGACCGGTGAAGGTGTCCATACCACCGGAATATCGGATGTCGGCGAACCAGTGATGGTGGTCGATGTCCTGCCCTAGCACATCGGGTATGTGGATCAGTGTTTTTGAGCCGTACTGCCATCGCACGACCGCAGGCTGCCCGATGTACCCCCAGTGTTGTGCACGTCGATCGAACTGACGAAGCCAGGCGGCTTCGAGTAGCGACTCGGCCAGCACCAAGTGCGGCAGTCCGTCGAATTGTGTTGCATGATAGGCAAATTTGGATCGCGCTTTGTTGTGTGTGCCGATTCTTCGCACGGGATGCAGAAGTGCAAGCTCGACGTCGCCGAGATCTGTGAATGGGTTCTCGAGGACGTGCTTTCCGTCCCAAAGGAGCAACGTCGCGGAGGAGGCCAACTCGTTGATCGCCTCGTCGTCTTTCAGCACGCGTTCCGCATCGTCGCGGCGCATCTGGTTGCCGAACAGTGTGCGCAGGTCAGCCTCCATCCGGCGCGTTCCTCGACGTGCGGGGACGCGGGGTGGTGTGGGGCGCTGAGTAGTCATGCCAGCCCTCCCTGAATGCGGGTGAAGGGTGAGGGAGGCATCGGTGGAAAAGGGTGCACAAAACTAGGCATGGGGTATATCCTTCGAATTAGCTGGTTGGTCCACGCGCTTGCGTGGTGAAGCAGTAAGCCGGGTGGCAGCCCGGCTTTCTGTGTATCTGGCCCCGAAAGTGACATGGCTCTATGGCGCGAGATCATCACAGGGACAAGAGATATGGGCGGTCCACGCGCCAGCTGCTGCGCACGCTCGGGATGCCGATGACTGGCGGGTCGCTGGGGGAACCGCGGCGGTCGGGGTGCTGCAAGATGAGGAGGACCCGTGCGCCAACCGACTGCGCTACCGGGGGACGCGAAAGCAACGCAAGCCAGCGACCGGGGATGACAACGCACGGATCGGGACCTGACCACTACTTGCGAACCTTTCCGGTCGTAGGGCTCTCAAGGCTCCGATGTCATGGATATTAGCGCTCGCGTGGCTCTCTCGCGTCGGTATCCAGAGTTAGCGATCGCAATGGATACAACGGAACTGCCGCCAGCACAACCGAACCCCAGCATCGCTTGGTAGTCGTTTGGCTAACCCTGACCGCAGGGAGATGGCCCTTTTTGGGACGGAACGAATCTTGACCTCACGCCAGCCGACCGTGCGGTGAGAGATCCGAAGTCCACCCCAGCGGGTGCATGAGCGGGCCGATGTCGGCGAAAACGTGTGTCTCGGGTGGCTACCGATAACCCGTCGACGAGATGCCAGTCCATTCCGCCGACTCGAACAACCACCTCGCGTGGCCGATCTCCGCTTCATGGACTCGATCACTGCACCGGCGAACGTATTGAACGCGGGCTGGCCGAGAACTGGGCCAGCCCATTCGCCCGAGCACGCTCCAGCAGCGCCGCGCTCTCGGTGAGTTAGTCGCGAATGTGAGTGACGACCACATGAGTACTGGCCTCGTAGTACTTGCCAGCGAACAGGTCGTTGATCTTGGCGATGACCTTCTCGAAGTAAACCAGATTTTGGATCTCGCACGACGCCGCGGCCGGTACGAGGCCATCTTGTACTGCACCGCGGCGTTACGGGGGTTGATGGCGACCATCGTCTTGTTCTTGCCATAGGCCGCGAGGTCGTTGTGTTCAGCGACGTAGCCGAGTCGGCCTTCGTAGAACGCGCAAGTGGGTTCGCAGATCGCGCACACGCCCAGCGTTCGCGCCGGACGTACACGCGAACTCTCCGTCGGCCGACTGCACATGCGGTTCCATGTCCTGGACCTACGCGGCGATCGCCCGTGCAGTTCGCCTTCGATTGGGCGTATGGGTGTGCACAGCCAGTTCTCACTGCTCGAGGCCTGACTCACCTGGTAACCATCGAACGGGTCGACCCGGGGAGGTGTCTGACATATGCGATATACAGTTCTGTTCGGGTTTACAACGAGTGTTACGGAGCGCAATCAGTGATCACTGGCGAGCAGAAGAGCAAGGTAGACGCGGTATGGGACGCATTCTGGACTGGTGGCATCTCCAACCCGTTGGAAGTGATGGAACAGATCACCTACCTGCTGTTCATCCGACGGCTCGATGACGAGCAGACCCGTGCACTAAATCGGGCGAATCTCACGAAGAAGCCGCTGGCAGGTAATCCGTTTCCGGCGAACCGTGACGAGTTGCGGTGGTCGGTGTTCAAGGCGTACTCGGCGCAGGAGATGTTCGACACCATCGATCAGCAGGTGTTCCCGTTCATCCGCACGATGCGGGACGAGGACTCGACCTACGCGCACTTCATGAAAGATGCACGGCTGTCGATCCCGAATCCCGCGATGCTAGTGAGGGTGGTCGACCGCCTCGACAGCATCGAGATGCAGGACCTCGACACCAAAGGCGACATCTACGAGTACATGCTCGGCAAGATCGCAAGCGCCGGACAGAACGGCCAGTTTCGTACTCCTCGACACATCATCAAGTTGATGGTCGAGATGATGGCGCCCGAACCTGGTGACACCATCGTCGACCCAGCCTCGGGTACGTGCGGCTTCCTGGTCGCTGCCATTGAATACATGCGTAGCCACCATGCCCGGGCGATCAACTCTGGCGCAGGAGCCAAGCACTTCCACCACAAGATGTTCCACGGGTTCGACTTTGACAACACGATGCTCCGCATTGGCTCGATGAACATGCTGCTGCACGGAATCGAGCAACCCGACATTCGCTACCGGGACTCTCTCGCAGAGGCCAACGCCGGCGACGCTGGCGCTTACTCAATGGTGCTGGCGAACCCACCGTTCGCAGGCAGTCTCGACTACGAGACCACGGCCAAGGACCTCCAGCAAATCGTCAAGACGAAGAAGACTGAACTCCTCTTCCTCGCATTGTTCTTGCGTCTCTTGAAGCCAGGTGGACGTGGCGCGGTGATCGTGCCTGATGGTGTACTGTCCGGATCGACGAAGGCGCACAAGGAGCTTCGACGGATGCTGGTCGACGATCAGAAACTCGACGCGGTCGTGAAACTGCCTTCTGGGGTCTTCAAGCCGTATGCGGGTGTTTCGACCGCGATACTGTTCTTCACCAAGACCAACTCCGGTGGCACCGACAATGTCTGGTTTTACGAATTGCGAGCCGACGGACTGTCACTGGACGACAAGCGCGCTGCACTTCTTGACGCAGACAAACTCGGTCCGCTCGCAGAACTCTCCGACGATGAGCACGCCAAGAACAACTTGCCAGATGTGTTGGCGCGCTGGGCCGACCGGGACGGCAGCGAACTGAATCGCGCGCGCACTGAGCAATCATTCTGCGTTCCAAGGGAAGCTATCGAAGCGGAGGGCTATGATCTCGCTTTGAATCGGTACCAGGAGCTCGTCCACGAAGAAGTGGAACACCGGTCGCCGCAGGAAATCTTGGACGAACTCGACAAGATCGAACTCGACATTCGGTCGGGGTTAGGTGAACTGCGCCAGATGCTACCGCGGAGCGCCAAATGACCTGGCCGACCGTTCCGCTTGCCGGTGCAATCGTGAAACGCCGGGGGTCTGTGACTCCGCAGAAGTATCCCGATGAGGAGTTCGAACTCTACAGCGTACCGGCATTCGATAGCCGTCAACCGGACCTACTGGCTGGTCACGCCATTGGGTCGGCCAAGCAGCTAGTTGAACCAGGAGACGTTCTTCTTTCGAAGATCGTCCCGCATATTCGCAGGGCTTGGATTGTAGGCGAGCGCACTGATAGGCGGATGATCGCTTCTGGTGAATGGATCGTATTCAAATCTGAAGAATTTGCGCCCGAATATCTGCGACACCTACTACTCGGAGACGAGTTCCACGCAAGAATGATGCAGACGGTAGCGGGAGTCGGCGGTTCGTTGTTGCGTGCTCGTCCAGAGCAAGTAGGGGCAATAATGGTGCCGCTCCCTCCCCTTGCTGAGCAGCGCCGCATCGCATCGATCTTGGACCAAGCAGAGACTCTGCGTGCCAAACGCCGCGAAACGGTCTCCCGCGTCGACGAGCTCGTGCACGCAGTCTTCCTGGATATGTTCGCGACAGCTGGGGATCTTTGGCCGGAGCTGACGATCGAAGAGGTTGCAGCGCCCCGGAAAGGATCGATCCGAACGGGTCCGTTTGGGAGTCAGTTGCTTCATGAAGAATTCACCGACGACGGGATTGCCGTACTCGGCATTGACAACGCTGTGCGTAACCGATTTGAGTGGGCGCGACCTAGGTTCATAACACCCGAGAAGTATCAGCAGCTATCGCGATATACGGTCTACCCAGGGGATGTCCTAATTACTATTATGGGAACGAACGGGCGTTGCGCAATTGTGCCGGAAGGAATTCCGGCCGCGATCAACACGAAGCACTTGTGCTGCATAACTCTCGACATTAATAAGGTCAGTCCCGTCTTTGTTCACAGCTACTTTCTTTACCATCCAATCGCCAGGTCGTATCTACGTGGGAAGGCTAAAGGTGCAATCATGGCGGGATTGAACATGGGGATTATTAAGGAGCTTCCGATTCGACTGCCGCCGCTCGCTTTGCAACAGGATTTCGCTCGACGTTGTGATGCGATTGCGGCCCACCGGACAGTGTTGTCGGACAGTTTAAAGGGCGCGGATGCCCTATTCGTCTCGCTACAATCGCGAGCCTCTCGGGGCGAGTTATGAGTGATACGGCCGCGCGGTCGGCGGTGCCGCCTTGGCCCAAGTTTGTTGGTCCAACCCTCGACGTATTGGACGACGGGGAGAGCTGGCGAACATGCGACCTCAAGGTCGAGGTCATTGCCCGGTCGGGTCTGACCGAGGCGCAGCGCGCCGATACACTGAACTCCGGTCGGGGACCCGAACCGACAATCGGGTGGGCGCTGTCGTTCCTCACGCGGGCGCAAGCGGTTCGCAAGATCAAGAACGGCGAATTGTAGATCACCGATTTTGGTCAGCGGATGCTGAGGGAACATCCCGAGGAGATCACCGAAGCCGACCTCAAAGCGCGGGCGACTGAATGAGAACGACTCCCTCTGCGGGACCTCGCGTGGTCTCATTGCTTTGTGGCTACCACATTCTTCGCACCTGACCCATGGCAGGCCATCTCGGACGTCGCCCGCAAAGCCGGGCCGCGATACGCAGCCATAGCATTTCTCGGCGCTTCGGCGCCGAATCTCCTCGACAGATTTGGAAGGCGCGACGTCATCGTGGTCAACGCCGGTGACGACGCGATCGCCGCGCATGCAACGTCGCCAGAAGCACTTCAGGCTTTCTTCGACCGGGGCGTACGGCTGGTGAGCTCAAGCAATCTGCATGCCAAAGTGCTGGCCACCCGGACGACTGCCGTGGTGGGTTCGGCAAACGCCTCCCGGAACTCTCAGCAGTCCAGCGAAGCAGTGATCGTCACAGACCAGCGGTCGGTTCTCGAAGACGTGAAGGCCTTCGTGAAGAAGGAGATCCGCGGCGGCAAAGAAATCAATGAGCTGTTCATCAAACGCGCACGGAAGATTCGTGATGCGTCGCCACACGTGCCCCGGATCAACATCCCCGGCGTGACTGGCCAGCCTCCTGCGGACACCAGGAATCTGCCCGATCCCCTGACTGAGCTCTTTCTGGAAGGCGAAGAGCCCATTGAGTTCTCCGACGATGCCAAGCGACTCGAGCGGGATCGCCGCGCACGTGTCCGAAGCGCGCTCGGCCCGGATTCAAAGTTTGGGTTCTATGCCTGGCTCTATGACGGCAAGGTGCCCTACAGGAATGGTGATGTGCTGATCCTGATTCGCACGGCGGGGAACAACCGCGTGTCTGTCAGGCCACCGGCAGTGGTAGAAGATGTCGCACTAGTGCCACGACGAAAGCGGCAGTACTTAGTCACGTTGAGGTACCGATCAGAGGACAAGACACTGTCGCGGAAGGACGTACTCGCGGAACTCGCACAGGCGGGCCTACCAGACTTCGAACTCGAGGACGACGGCCGGAAGATCACGGACACCAACGAACTGGCAGCACTCCGCGGGCTGTGGCGTCTGTGATGTCAAAGACCACGGCAGATGAAGGGCGCCGAGGGCTCGCAATCATGGGTTGTCCGACGCTCTTGGTAGCTTGCTCTGTTCGGCACACTTCATCTCAGGGCATGCACGGTAGGTCTGTTCGTGCAGCGTGGCCGAATCTGATGTCGGTGTGTTTACTTGTGTCTGTATCGGATAGCTGAAAGGAGGCAGCGTGGCCAGCAATTTTGAGTTTCTGCAGAGCGAGTGGCCGCAGGTTCATACCAGCGCGAAGAGCGCAGAGCGTGACGCACTTTTCGATCCGCGGACCACTTGCTTCTACGCGCGCCGAACGCTCGAATCCGCGGTGAAGTGGCTGTACACCGCGAATCACCTCCAGGAACCCTATCGGGACGACCTGTCGGCACGTATTCACGACCCGAGCTTCCAGGCGCTGCTACCGCCTCAATTGTTTCCGAAAATGAACCTGATCCGCAAGAGCGGCAACCACGCCGTTCACGACGATCGGCCGGTTAGCAAGGAGTTCGGGCTGCGGGTCCTGGAGGATCTGTTCCACCTTCTGTCCTGGATGGCGCGTGAGTACGCTTCACTACCGGAATCCAAGCCGTCCCCTGCGCTCCAATTCGATCGTGAGCGGCTGCCCAAGCCCGGCGGAGGACCAGCCGTTGCCAAAACGTTGGTCCAGCTGCAACAGGTCAACGCACAGCTGCAGGCCAAAGATGCCGAGCTTGAGCAGGCCGCCGCGCAACGTGCGGACCTCACCGAGCAGCTCTTGGCTCGCAACGACGAGCTCAAAGCTGCCGATGCCGCGAAGGCAAGCCTGGAAGATCTAGTTGCCAAGCTGCAATCCGAAGTCGCCGCGGCCAAGGCTGCCGCCACCGGAAAGCCCGATACCCACGACTACGACGAAGCGCGGACCCGCGCCGACATCATCGACCTCCTCCTCCACGAGGCGGGGTGGCCACTCGATCAAGCTCGGGACCGTGAATACCCGGTCACCGGGATGCCCGACGGAAAGTCCGGATTCGTCGACTACGTTCTGTGGGGACTCGACGGGCTACCGCTGGCGGTTGTGGAGGCGAAACGTACGTCATCCGATGCCGGCGTCGGCAAACATCAGGCGAAGCTCTATGCAGACTGCTTGCAAGAGATGACCGGACAACGACCACTCATCTTCTACACCAACGGTTTTGACACCTACTTCTGGGACGATCTGCGTTACCCGCCGCGTGGGGTCGAAGGCTTTTACACCAGGGACGAGCTGCAGCTTGAAGTCCAGCGTCGCGCAAGCCGCAGAAAGCTCGCCGAGATAGACGTGCCCACTGTCATCGTCGAGCGGCCATATCAGACGCGCGCCATCCGGCACGTCACCGAGAGCTTTGAAGGAGACAAACCGCAGCGCGCCGCGCTGCTGGTGATGGCGACTGGTTCGGGGAAGACGCGCACGGTGATCGCCTTGTCGGACATGCTGATACGCGCCAACTGGACCAAACGCATCCTGTTTCTGGCCGATCGAGTGGCGCTGGTGAAGCAGGCGACCAACGCTTTCAAAACGTTCTTGCCAGAAGCACTCCCAGTGAACCTGCTGACTGAAAAGAACACCGACGGCCGCATCTACGTCTCCACCTACCCCACGATGATGGGGTTGATCAACGAAGTCGACGACGGACGGCGACGATTCGGTCCAGGGCACTTCGACCTCGTCATTATCGACGAGGCGCACCGATCGGTGTATCAAAAGTATCGCCGAATCTTCGAGTACTTCGACTCGCTGCTGCTCGGTCTCACCGCGACACCCAAGGATGAAGTCGACTACAACACGTATCAGCTGTTCAATCTCGAAACCGGTGTTCCCACTGATGATTACAGCCTTGAGGAGGCAATCCGGGACAAATGGCTCGTGCCGCCGCGTGCGGTGACAGTCCCGCTTGCCTTCCCACGGCAGGGTATCAAGTACGACGACCTGTCTGAGGCCGAGAAAAAGAGATGGGAGTCTGAGGACTGGGGTGACGACGGCGACGACGACGAGTTCCCCGACATCGTCAATGCCGAAGCAGTCAACAAATGGCTCTTCAACACCGACACCGTTGACAAAGCCCTCGAAGTTCTGATGACCCGTGGACATCGGGTAGCCGGTGGTGACCGGCTCGGCAAGACCATAGTCTTCGCAAAGAATCAGCGTCACGCCGACTTCATCGCGCAGCGTTTCGACCACAACTACCCGCAGTATCGGGGCACCTTTGCCTCGGTGATCACCCACTCCGTATCGCACGGCCAAGACCTGATCGACAAGTTCTCTCAGACAGAGTCTGAGCCACAAATCGCAGTCTCGGTCGACATGCTCGACACCGGTATCGACGTCCCCGATGTCGTCAACCTGATGTTCTTCAAACCAATCCGGTCAAAAACCAAGTTTTGGCAGATGGTGGGGCGCGGCACCCGAATGCGACCTGACCTCTACGGTCCCGGCCAAGACAAGACCGACTTCTTCATCTTCGATCTGTGCGGCAACGTCGAGTTCTTCAACGCACATCCAGCACCGGCCGAGGGACGTTTGGCCCCGTCGTTGTCGCAGCGCCTGTTCACCGCACGCACCGACGTGGTGTTTGCGCTCGACCGCGCACACACAAGCGCTGAACTGCGTAGGGAAATCGCCGACGGGCTGCACACATATGTGCAGGCAATGAACCTCGACAACTTCTTGGTGCGGCCCAAGCGGCGTCAGATAGAGGTCTATCGTGACCGCGCTGCATGGGAGTCGTTGACCGAGCAGAAGGTCCGCGAGATCGTCGACAGCTTCGCTCCGTTGCCGACGACCATTCGAGATACCGACGAGATGGCCAAGCGGTTTGATCTGATGGTGCTGAGCAGCCAGCTCGCGGTGATCGAGGGGGACGAGACTGCACTCGATCGACAAGGAGTGCGAGTTCGCGAGATCGCAGACGGACTTCTGGAACAGCTCACCATTCCGAAAATCAAAGCCGCAGAGGAACTCTTGCGCGAGGTCGCGTCCGACGAATGGTGGGTTGACATCACCCCGGAGATGCTCGAAGGAGCCCGCAAGGAACTCCGGTCGCTCGTCGGACTGTTGGAAAAGACCAAACAGGCGATTGTGTATACCGATCTCGAAGACACCTTTACCGGTGAGGTTGAAGAGATCGATATGCCGCATATGGTGTCCGGCACCGACAAGGAACGGTTCACCGCAAAGGTGCGCGACTATCTGCGCCGTCAACCGGACAACCTCGCGCTGCAGAAGCTGCGCACCGGAAAGCCGCTCACCCAGGCTGATCTGGACTCCTTGCAAGAACTCCTGGCTCGCAGCGGGGCGGGTTCACCCGATGAGCTGCAGCGAGCCATCGACGACGCCGAAGGACTCGGACGGTTCATCCGATCCCTCGTCGGGCTGGACCGGGAAGCCGTCAACGAGCAGTTCGCGCAATTCCTCACGCAGTCCAACGCGACGGCCAGCCAGATCGACTTCGTCGGCCTCATCGTCGAACACCTGACGCGCAATGGCGCGATGGACCCCGCACAGCTCTATGATCCGCCGTTCACCGACAAGGCGCCACAAGGGCCGGATCAGGTCTTCGAGATCTCTGCTCTTACCCAGCTCGTCAAGGTAATTGAAGACTTTAACGAGTCGGCTGGAGGTCGGACTGCGTAAAGGCCGGGAGTGTCTCGACCTTCTTGTTCGTCCGCATCGAGCTCACGGATTATCTCGACTTCTCCGATAGATAGGTCAACGTCGCTTGGGCCAGTGCGTGGATGTCGGACGAGCTGACCTTGCTGGTGTCGAGCGAGAACTGGGCGCAGAGTCTTCGGCCCTTGTCATGGTGAAAGACAGGGTGCCGGAAAACGGCCCCGTTGCCGGCTTCGTCAACGCCTTCGAGCCAACGAGTAATGGCGGACCTGTGATTTCGCGGTGCTTTGAGGGGGCGGGCTCCGGAAATCGCCTCCACGACATGGTCGGAAGCGATGTGCGAGACACCTGCTCGGAGATCTACAAGGTTCAGTGCAGACTCCAGCTGGGAGGCCAGCTCATGAGCGAGGCGGCGATCTGAAGGGAGGTGATCGCCTTCATCGACGTGGACGCCAATGCGAAAGAGCCACGGGACGGCGGGATCGTTCTTATTCTGACACCTGATATCCACGCAGAGGTAGGCGCGGTCCATCCCAGACGGGTGCGGTTTGAAAACGACCAAGCTTGGTTGTCCAGCGGATGTTCCAGTTGCATACGCACTGAATCCCTCACGGCAAAGGGCCGCGCTTACGGACCTCAGCACGATCGGAAACATGGCCCGGTCCATACTGCTCAGTGGCCCCAGCGCCTGCTTGTGCCACTGGCGAAACACATTTGAGATCTCTGTGCTGAATACATTCGTCGTCGCATCCGCAGAACCAACCCAACAACCGAACAACTCTGCCAGGCCTACTCGGGTCCACCCATTCGGTGAAGAACTCTCGGGGAGTTCGAGGTCGGCGAGGTACTTTGCTGCGCCGTATCGAGAGGCGAACTGCTCATATCGCGCGAGTTGATCGCCGTGCTCAGTGGCGGACACCTTCAGTTCAAGAACTGCAATCGGCCCCCTGCCGCCATCGAGCACGACGTCCAATCGGCTCGTATTCGCGAACTGTACTTCGACCCGTACGTTGCGAATTGGCTCCGGCAAATCGAGGAACTGCTGCAAGGGGCAAGGATCGCGTGCGGCCAAGAATCCGAGAAGTGACGCTACGTCCACTTCGTTCCGTAGGACACGACCCAATAGCCCCGCCGCGTTGTCGAGCGCGGAGCCATCGGGACTTTCGGGTGAAGTGCTCACTACGAAGTCGTATAGTCCGCCTGCGCTGATACAACTGCGATCTTGTCAACTGTGAAGTATGGAGCCAGCATCAGCCCAAGCTACTTGGTGTTGGCGTTTGGGGAGGCTTTGGCACCTCCGGTTTACTGTCTCGGTTGTGGGCGGTTTACGCGATCGGGGCCGAGCCACAGGCTCGATCAGCGGCTTCTAGAGTGATGTGGGTCACACATCGTCCAGACTTTGTGACTCCTGAGGCGATCCAGTCCAGTAGTCCAGAAATTTCGTCCACCAGTCCAGACTTCATGCGAGCGCGGCAGCCGGAGATCGTCCGAGAACATTCTCGACAATTTCACAGTTGAGCGGAACAGACTCAAGTCTTGGTGCGTTACACCTTCTGAACGGGCGCAATGGCGACCCGAAACTGCTTGTATAGACCTTAGAAGGAAGGTGACTCGTGGACAGCTTCAACCCCACCACCAAGACGCAGGCCGCGTTGTCGGCCGCGATCCAGGATGCCGCTGCGTCCGGTAACCCCGATGTTCGGCCCGCCCATGTGCTGGTCGGACTGCTGGATCAGTCCGACGGAATCGCTGCGCCGCTGCTCAAGGCGGTTGGCGTTGACCCTGCGCAGATCCGCGCCGCCGCGCAACAGATCGTCGACCGGATGCCCAAGGCCTCCGGTGCCAGCTCGACCCCGCAACTGAGCCGGGAGAGCATCGCGGCCATCTCGGCGGCGCAACAGCTCGCCGGTGAACTCGATGACGAGTTCGTCTCGACCGAGCATCTTGTTGTCGGCCTGGCCAAGGGCGACTCCGACGTCGCCAAGTTGCTCGCCGGTGCCGGCGCAACCGCCAAAGCGCTTCAGGACGCGTTTGTCGCGGTGCGTGGCAGTGCTCGCGTGACCTCGGCCGATCCGGAAAGCACATATCAGGCGTTGGAGAAGTACTCCACCGACCTGACCGCTGCCGCTCGTGAAGGCAAGCTCGATCCGGTCATCGGCCGCGACACCGAGATCCGTCGCGTCGTGCAGGTGCTGAGTCGTCGGACCAAGAACAACCCGGTCCTCATCGGCGAACCCGGTGTGGGCAAGACGGCGATCGTGGAAGGACTGGCCCAGCGCATCATCGCCGGCGACGTCCCCGAGAGCCTGCGTGGCAAGACCGTCGTCTCCCTCGACATGGGTTCGATGGTTGCCGGTGCCAAGTACCGCGGTGAATTCGAGGAGCGCCTGAAGGCGGTCCTGGAAGAGATCAAAGGCTCTGCCGGACAGGTCATCACGTTCATCGACGAGCTGCACACCATCGTGGGTGCCGGTGCCACCGGCGACTCCGCGATGGACGCCGGCAACATGATCAAGCCGATGCTCGCCCGCGGTGAACTGCGGTTGGTGGGTGCCACCACGCTCAGCGAGTACCGCCAGTACATCGAGAAGGACGCGGCGCTCGAACGTCGTTTCCAGCAGGTGTATGTCGGTGAGCCGTCGGTCGAAGACGCCATCGGCATCCTGCGCGGGCTCAAGGAGCGCTACGAGGTGCACCACGGCGTCCGGATCACGGACTCCGCACTGGTGTCCGCTGCGACACTGAGTGACCGGTACATCACCTCGCGCTTCCTGCCGGACAAGGCCATCGACCTGGTCGATGAGGCCGCATCCCGTCTTCGCATGGAAATCGATTCGCGCCCAGTCGAAATCGATGAGGTCGAGCGGGTCGTTCGCCGGCTCGAGGTCGAAGAGGTCGCCTTGGAAAAAGAGACCGACGCGGCATCGAAGGTGCGCCTGGACAAGCTCCGTCAGGAGTTGGCCGATCAGCGGGAGAAGCTCAACGAGCTCTCGGCTCGCTGGCAGGGCGAGAAGAACGCCATCGACTCGGTGCGTGACCTCAAAGAACGCCTCGAAACCCTTCGCGGCGAATCGGATAGGGCAGAACGCGACGGCGATCTCGGCCGTGCGGCTGAACTCCGGTACGGCACCATCCCGACCTTGGAAAAGGAACTCGACGCCGCCGTGGCGAAGTCGGGTGCCGCCTCGACCGGTGACGTGATGTTGCAGGAAGAGGTCGGACCGGACGATGTGGCACAGGTGGTTTCGGCCTGGACCGGTATCCCCGCCGGGCGCATGCTCGAAGGGGAAACCGCCAAATTGCTGCGGATGGAGCAGGAACTCGGATCCCGGGTGATCGGCCAGAAGCTTGCTGTCGAAGCGGTGTCCGACGCGGTGCGCCGGTCCCGGGCCGGAGTTGCCGACCCGAACCGGCCGCTGGGTTCGTTCCTGTTCCTCGGTCCAACCGGCGTCGGTAAAACAGAGCTGGCCAAGGCTCTTGCCGAGTTCCTGTTCGACGACGAACATGCCATGGTCCGGATCGATATGAGTGAGTACGGCGAAAAGCACAGCGTGGCAAGGATGGTGGGTGCACCTCCGGGCTATGTCGGCTATGAGGCCGGCGGCCAGTTGACCGAGGCGGTTCGGCGGCGCCCCTACACGGTGGTGCTGTTCGACGAGGTCGAGAAGGCGCATCCGGACGTGTTCGACATCCTGCTGCAGGTTCTCGACGAAGGTCGTCTGACCGATGGACAGGGACGCACAGTCGACTTCCGCAACACCATCTTGATCCTGACGTCCAACCTGGGTTCAGGTGGAACCAAGGATCAGGTGATGGCAGCGGTGCGGTCGGCGTTCAAGCCGGAGTTCATCAACCGCCTCGACGATGTCGTGGTTTTCGATGCACTCACTGCTGAACAACTGGTCTCGATCGTCGACATCCAGTTGGGTCAGTTGCAAAAGCGCCTGGCGCAGCGACGGCTCGACCTGGAGGTCTCCGAGAACGCCAAGAAGTGGCTTGCCACACGTGGATTCGACCCGCTCTACGGTGCGCGTCCACTGCGCCGGCTGGTTCAGCAGTCCATCGGCGACCAGCTCGCCAGGGCATTGCTGGCCGGTGAGATCACCGACGGCGACGTCGTCCCGGTGAACACCAGCGCGGACGGCGAAACGCTGGTGGTGGGCTGATCGACGGGGCCTGACGACTCGTCCTGAAGTACCGACGCACTGAATACGAACCCCCCTGCACCGTCGCGGTGCAGGGGGGTTTGTGCGTGCGCGGGAGGATTTGCGGCAAGAAGTTCGAACATACGTACTGCCTATCTGCGGGCTGTGGGTAGTCTGGAAACCAGCGCAGTCTCCTGATGACGAATCATTCTGAAGCCATCTTTTCCGTCTTTGGTTCGTCAATGTGCAGGGGTTCTCAATGTCAGACCAGGCCGGCTTCGATACATCACCCGAGGGTGTGTTGTCGGGGCTCGATGCTGCTGTGGAGCAGTTGGCCGCGGTAAATCTGACGGCATCGTCCGACGAGGACTGTGTCCGGTTGGTGGAGCGCATCGAGGTCGCTTCTCGGCGGTTGCAGGCGGCCGGGTTGCCGATGCTTCGCGAAGTCACTGTGCGCCGCGCATATTCGAAGGTCGGTTTCGGATCACCGATCGCGATGCTCAAGAGCCTGCTGAGGCTGCGGCCCGGGGTGGCCCGTAAGCGGTTGGAAGCGACAGACGCGCTGACACTGTCGATGACACCCAGCGGCGAGGTCATCGAACAGCGGTATCCCGAGACGGCGGCGTCATTGCGAGAAGGTGAGATCGACCTGGATCACGCGGCGATCGTCATGGATGTGATGGCCAAGATCCCGGCGAAGGTTGATGCGGAGGAGCGGGAAAACGCCGAGGCCGCGCTTGCGCATCTATGCCGGCGGTACACCCCGCCGGAGGTGGAGCGGATCGGTGAGCGGATTGTGGAGTACCTCGATCCTGATGGCACGTTGACCGACGACTCGGACCGTGCACGGCATCGAGGATTGAGTGTGGGTCGGCAGTCCACGAACCTTTGATGCGGGCCCGCCGCAATGAGCAACTCGAACAACGAAGACGCGAATGTGGCGTCTCGCCACCGGATCCGCCGAAGGAGAAAGACTCAGAGCCCGGACCTGAGCCCGAAGCCGAGCCCGAATCCGGCCGGCCCGAATGAGGCCGGCCGGTGCCCGCGAGCCAAGGGCTGTGTTCGGGAGCTCGGCGATCAGCGGACGAAGTCCACCTGGACCTCGGTGACCCAGTCGGCCTCGTCGTCGGCGATCTCGAGATACGTCTCCCGGCCCTGCCCGGTGAGCGTGAGTCCCTGGTCGGTGACCCACCGGTTGAGGTTCTGGTAGGCCGAATCGATTGAATCCATCGCGCCGCGGTGGATCAGTGATGCAACCTCGCCGCCTGGGATCTCGAAGGTCTCGAGACCATCGACAGACTCGGACAACACCGGGAAGGTGGCGTGGATCCACACCGCGTCTTCGGACTCCTCCGGAGCGGGAGAGTAGTAGGCGACGCTGGGACCCACCGGCGTGACCCGTGCAGCATGGAGTGCTTCGACAACGCGCGGGTACAGCGGCCGAATGATCGGTCCGATGTCTTCGTTGGTGGGGCTGGCGGCCAGCGCACGCAGACCCACGTTCTGGGTCGGGGCAACGGTTTTGGTGGTGATGGATGGGGTGGACATGCCGTCCTCGCTTTCGATGAGTCGGAGTCGTGCTTCCACTCGGGCCAGCCGGAATTGGTCGTCGCGGATCTGGGACTCGATTTCCGCGCGTCGCAGCCGCAACATCGCCCGCAGGTCCGAGCCTGTGAGTTCGTTGTCGACGATCTGGCGGACCTCGTCGAGGCGTAGGCCCAGATCTTTCAGTGCAACAATGCGGTTGAGCCGATTGAGCTGACTCATCTCGTAGAACCGGTAGCCGCTGTGCGGGTCGGTCCGTGACGGGGTGAGCAGCCCGATCGAGTCGTAGTGCCGCAACATCCGGACCGATACCCGGCCCAGCTTGGCAAAATCTCCGATGGTGTTCATGGCAGTCTCCACGTTGCAGCCTGACACAGTGTGAGGGTCAAGCACTCAACCTACGCCGTAGCCGTTTACGCGGATGGCCAAGAACCCCCGGCACCAGGATCGGTGCGGGGGGTTCTTGTTCAGTGCAGGTGACGTGTCACCTACACGCGGAAGGAAAGCCTGTGAGGTGACTCGTGGGCGACTCAGTGAGCGACTGCCACCGCGTTCTGCGGCTCGTCGCCCAGCTCGTGACGGTTCATCCGGATCATGAACATCGAGACCACAAACGCCAGGACCATGAATCCCGCACCCCAGTAGAAGGCGACATCGTAGCTGTGGATGTTGGCGTCCATGAACCCGGCCGGGTCGACGGGGACCATCGCCCCGGTTGTCGGATCCTGTGTCATCTCCGAACCATTGTGACCTGAGAATGCCTGCGCCACAATGGTGCTCAGGAGGGCGATGCCAACTGATCCGCCGACCTGCTGTGAGGTGTTCAGCAGAGCGCTGGCCACCCCAGAGTCTTCGGCCTTGATCCGGTGCAGCGCAACAGTTTGCGATGCCACGAACACCAGGCCCATTCCGAACGCGATCAGAATTTCGCTCGGCAGGACGTGGGACACCCAGCTCGAGTTCGAGTCCAGCTGTGCCAGGTATGCAAAGCCCACGCCACCCAGGGCGGTGCCGACCATCATCAGCGGTCGGGGTCCGAACCTCGGCAGCAAGCTACTGGTGAGGCCTGCCGAGATGATGACCACGATCGGGAACGGCAGGAACAAGACGCCTGCTCGCATAGGACTGTTGCCGAGGATGTTCTGGAAGTAGTAACTGAGGAACAAGAACATCGCGAACATCGCGGTCGGGGTGATGAACGCGACCAGGTAGGCTCCGCCTCGGTTGATCTCACCGGGGATACGCAGTGGCAGTAGCGGATTGGTGGTTCGCAGCTCGATCGTCACGAACGCGGCGAGCAACACTGCGGCAGCGACGAACAGCAGAACCGTCGTCGACGAACCCCATCCGTCCTCAGCGGCCTTGGTGAATCCGTAGACCAGGCCGACCAGGCCGAGGGTGACCGTCACGGCGCCGGGTATGTCGTATCCACCGGTCCTGGGCGAGGGCTTGTCGCGGACCACCAGGGCGAGCGCGCCGATGGCGGCGATGATGGCGATCGGGGTGTTGACCAGCAGTGTCCAGCGCCAGGAGAAGAACTCGGTGAGCGCGCCGCCGGCGATCAGGCCGATGGCTGCTCCACCGCCGGACACTGCTGCGTAGACGGCGAAGGCACGCGCTCGTTCATGCTGTTCGATGAACGTGACGGTGATCAGCGACAGGGCTGCCGGTGCGAGGATCGCGGCGAATGCACCTTGGAGGGCGCGGCCGGCGAAGAACGACATCGCATCCCAGGCAAAGCCGGCCATCGCAGACGATGCGGCGAATCCGACCAGGCCGACCAGGAACATGTTGCGTCGGCCCAGGTAGTCGGCCATCCGGCCGCCCAGGAGGAGCAGGCCGCCGAACATCAGCGTGTAGGCGGTGAGTGCCCACTGGCGGTTGGCGTCCGAAATGTCCAGATCGGCTTGGGCGTAGGGCAATGCGATGGTGACGATGCTGGCGTCGAGAACCACCATCAGTTGTGCGAGCGCGATGATCACCAGTGCGAACCAACGACGTGAATCGCCGGCCGGAGACGCGGTGGCCTTCGCGGTGGTTGTGGGGTCAGGCAAATCTTGGGAGATGACTGTGTCAGATGAAGCCACTGGATCCTCAAATCTGGAGGTTTGGATCGCGTGAATGCAATGCGCTGCCAATAATGGCAGGTTCAGACAGAAGTCGTCAAGCGCCAAAATTCGGACATCGCCAATTGGCGGGGTCAGCATGAATCTCAGGAAGTGGGGTTATCATGTGGACGTGACCCTCGCAGAAGTCCGAACAGGCCAGGTCAAGGCCGGTCTTCGGGAACGTAAGAAGCTGCAGACGCGTGATCGGCTGATCACCGCGGCGCTCGATCTATGCGATCGACAGGGCTTCGAATCCACGACCGTTGATCAGATTTCCGACGTCGCCGACATCTCGCCGCGTACGTTCAATCGCTACTTCGCGACGAAAGAGGACGTTGTCCTGGCGCCCGTCGAGGACATGATTGCCTCGATGGCGGCGTCGCTCGATGCCCAGCCGAAGACCGGCAATGAGATCGAGGCGTTGGTCAATGCGCAGGTGCAGATTCTCGACGGTCGATGCCCGGTGGGCGCGGTCGACCTCACCCGGTTCGAGACGATGAACCGGATCATCCAGAACGCGCCGTCGGTGAACGCGCGGAGTATCGAACTCGGCGACAAGAAATTCCGCAGCATCACCACCAAGGTGGCCGAGCGGATGGGTGTTGACCCCGACGATCCGCGAGTCCGCGTGATCGTGTCGGTGTTCACCTCGCTGATACGTATTTCGATGGACAGGTGGCGATGCGGGCCCGCCGGCGACGTCGCCGACTCGGCGGTCGCCGGCGAGACCCTCAAAGCCACGTACAAGACCTTCTGTGAGATCGCCCGAAGCGTCTGACCGGCGGGTCGGGTCGGTAAGGCCTCGAATTCCTGGAGGGCGGGTCACCGCAAAGGATGCTCGGTAACGCGACCCGAGATCTTGCAGCGCTGCCGAGTCGGGGTATTCCCTCGGTCAAGACAAACGCGAAATATGGTCGAAGGCAACATCAAGCGGCGGGCTTGCATAATTGTTCGACAGCGTTCCCCGCCGTGGAGTCATCAGAAAATTGTGCCCGAGTGAGGGAGCCTGGTGGTGCCGAACAGGTTGTCGGCGCGCCCGGCCGCGCCGTCGGTATGGGCGGTCGCGACACCGGCCAAGGCCAGGTGCTGCCACGTGGTGCCGCCCAGATAGGTCGCCGCGAGGCCGGTGACGTCCACCGAGATGTCGGGGGCAGTGTCGACTCTCCGGACGTTGTCCGGGCCGACCTCGAAGGTTCCATTGTTGCCCGCGAGGAGTGGGTCGGACACCGCGATGGTCACCGGCGCTGCGGCGCCGTAGCGCCGGGCCGCCAGTGCGGGCTCCACATCGATTATGCGGAGCCAGGTTTCGTCGCTGACCGAGCGAACTCGCGCCGCTCGCGGGTCTTTCAAGAGGATGGGCAGCGGGTCGTCGAGGGGCCGGGATGCGAAGATGATGACATCGACGAGGTCGAGTGACAGTAGGTGCCGAATCAGCGCCAGGTACGCCTTGTCGGAGTTGGCCACGAAGTCGTCGACCACCACTTCGCGGCGGTCGCTGGTGAACCAGTGAGCCGGGTCTGCGGGTTGATAGCGTGCGTACCCGGTGCCGACCCCGTCCTCCTCGAAGGCGACGAGATAGGTTGGTGTGCTCTGTTTCTCACGTTGTAGATCGCGCAGATTCCACCAACCGTCCGGCCGATCGATCGCGCCGGCCCAACGGGCGCCAGAGTAGATCTCGCGGGTCAGCGCACCTGAATCGGGGTCGTCGTCGATCAGCCGTACCGGACCCGGATCGGGAACTGTGGGAAGAAGACCCGCTCGCGCACTGAGGATTTCGATCGACGCGGCACTGCTCGCCACGGCATAGCCGAAGCGGCCGTAGATGGTGGCCTCCGACGCGCGCAGGGTCGCGACGACCTCGCCGCGGCGGGCGAGATCTTCCAGTTGAGCGGTGATCAGCCGGCGGACGATGCCGCGGCGCCGGTGAGTGGGCAGCACTCCGACGTGTGTCACAGCCGCGTGGGGAACACGGTTGCCGCCGGGTACGGCGAGCCAGCTCGTGTACGAGTCGGCCCCACCCACCACTGTGTCGGAGCCTGCTGTGCCCGAGCCTGCTGTGCCGGACTCCACGGCGCCGAGGAAACGTCCCGGTTCGAGCACGCGCTCGGGATCGAGCTGGTTGATGCCGGCCAGGCCAACCATGGCCCGCCCGAAGATACGAAGTGCCTGACCGGATTCGTGCGGGTGATCGAGTACCCGGATCTCTGCGCTCATGGATGACTCCTCGCGTTGGTGCCTCGTGGTCACGCGTCGGCTCAACCGACCTTGTCGAGACTACGAGAGGGACTGCGCGTGCCCACCGCGACCTGGCCGGCAGACGATCGGCATTCGTAACCGGGATTTGATCTTCCAACGATTGTCGTGAGGATCGCCGGGTGCCATCATCGGCTGATGGACAGTCATTTCCTGCGTCCGGTGCCCGATGCGGAGGCGCCGGGAACAGATATCGGGATCGGTATGGTCTGCCCGTTCGACATGGCAACCGACCGTGAACTCTGGCGTTGGATGCCGTGGTCGGTGTCGCTCTATTTCACCCGCACACCGATGCCCCCGACTCGCGCCGTGGACGTCGAGATGGTCAGTGCCCTCGGCGAACACGACCAGATCTCCGCCGCGGTCCGCAGTGTGCTCGGCGTCCGGCCCGCTGCCGTCGGATACGCCTGCGCCTCGGGCAGCTTCGTTCATGGCATGGCCGGCGCCATCGCGTTGTCGGACTGTATGCGGGCTGCCGGCGCCCCGGCCGCGGTCACCACGTCGGAAGCCCTTCTCCGGGCGCTCGATGTGATGGACCTGGGCCGGATCGCGGTGGCCACCCCGTACGTGGCGTCCCTGACCGACTTGCTGTGCGACTTCCTCGCCGAGTCCGGCCGGTCGGTGGTCTCGCAGGCCGGTCTGGGCTACGACCACGACATCTGGACGATTCCGTACAGCGTCACCGCCGATCTGATCCGCGCGGCAGACTCGCCCGAGGCCGACGCGATATTCGTGTCGTGCACCAATCTGCCCACCTACGACATCCTTTCGGCGCTGGAACAGGAGCTCGGGAAGCCGGTGCTGTCGGCGAATCAGGTGACTGCCTGGGCCACGTTGCAGGACGCCGGCGTTGCGGACCACACCGCTGAACCCTGTGCCGCGCAGTCATTGTTCGGCCGCGTTGCCTGATTGCCTGACTGCCTGACTGCCTGACCACCTGACTGCCTGAACGACTGGTCGCCTCATCGACTGGTCCCGACCTGCACCTATCTGGATCGCAGGAACGCGGCGGCGGCGAGTGCGGCGCAGATCGTCATCGTCAGGGCCATCGGCACCGATGTGCCTTCGCCGCCGATCCCGACGAGGGGTGACACGATGGCCGCGAGGGTGAACTGCGATGCGCCGATCAGGGCCGAGCCGGTGCCGGCGACCTCGTGGGCCTGGTCGATGGCCAGGGCGACCGAATTGCCCATGGTGAAACCCATTCCGAGCACCGTGACGAACAGAAACGGTAAGAAGACCCACGTCGACGTCGGTGTCGTCAGGGCCAGGACGAGTAAGACGACACTCGAGGAACTGATCAAGACCAGGCCGATTCCGAGAAGAGTGCGGACGTGCACCCGACCGATCAGGCGGGTATTGATCGCGCTGGCGAGAACCAGTCCCACAGAGTTGACCGCGAACACCATCGAGAACTGGGAGGGGGAGAACCCGAAGATCTCCTGTACCACGAACGGCGAGGCCGAAATGTACGAGAACATCACGCCGAATGCGAGGGCCAGCGTGGCTGTATAGGCCACAAACCTGCGGTTGCGCAGTACCTTTCCGAAGTTGGCGGCCAGCCTCGTGAGGCTGATGCCGTGTCGTTTCTCGGCCGGGAGTGTCTCGGGGATCATGGTGAGTACGTCGATGAGCATGACACCGCCGATGCCGGCCAGGACCCAGAAGATGCCGCGCCACCCGATCGGGCTCAGGAGAACGCCGCCCAGGATGGGCGCGACGACAGGTGCCGTGGCGCCGACGAGCATCATCAGGCTGAACAGCCGTGCCGCGCTGTCTCCGCGGGCGCGATCGGAGATGACCGCCCGGGACAACACGATTCCCATCCCACCGGCGAATCCCTGCAAGAGTCGGGCGGCGATCAGAACGGCGATCGACGGAGCGAGCGCGCACAGAACGCTCGCGACGACGAAGGCGATCGTCCCGCCGATCAATAGACGCCGTCTGCCCCAGCCGTCGGAGAGGGCTCCGGTCAGCAGCTGCCCGACACCCATGCCGAACATGAACGTCGTCAGTGTGAGCTGGGTGGTCACATTGGTGGTGTGCAGCGAATCTGCCACGGTCGGCAGGCCCGGCAGATACAGGTCGGTCGCCAGCGGGGCGGTTGCGGACAACAGGACCAGAGCCAGGAACATCGGCACGCCGATACCGCCGCCGAACGCGCCACCGTCCGCGCGAGGCGCGACGTCCGGTTCACGGGCGTTCGGCTGTCCTCCTATCGGTCTGACCACTGGGAAATCCTATCGGCGCGCGCAACACGCCCTCTGGTTGCGTAGCATCGATTCCCTGTCGGATGCGTGGCATCAACGCCACGAGTCCGCGAGGAGAGGGTTTTTCGATGACCGCGCCGTTTGGACAAGCTGGTACCGCAAAGTACGTGCGACTGACGACTTTTCGTAAGGACGGCACCCCGGTGGCATCGCCGATCTGGGCCGCACTCGACGGTGACGAGCTGCTGATGTGGACCGTCTCCGATTCGTGGAAGGTCAAACGGCTGCGCCGCAACACCGCGGTGATCGTGCAGGCCTGTGACGTGCGCGGCAAGGAGACATTTGGTCCACCCGTCCACGGAACCGGAAGGGTCTTGGACGCGGCCGGAACCGATCACGCCCGCAAGGTGATCGTGAAGAAATACGGGATCCTGGGGTGGCTGACGGTGAAGGGAAGCCTGCTGCGGCGTGGCAAGAACGGGACGATCGGACTGTCGGTCGTGGCCGACGCCTGAGGCGCCTACTGCCGGAACAGTGTTCCGAGGCGATCGCTGGTGACCTGATTGCCGGCGAGGAGCAGCCCGTACCAGGCGGTCACCTGATTGGCCGTCAGCACAGGTTTGCCCAGGACCTCTTCGAGTTCGTCGATCCAGGCGACGGTGTGCAGCGCGGTATCGGGGATCAGAATGGCGCGGGCCTCGGTGGAGTCGTTGCTCCGTGCCAGGTCGAGCACGTCGTCGTGCCCGAGTTCGCCGGCCAATGCGGCGGTGGGGATGTCGTGTGAGACCAGCTCGGTGACGGCGACACCCGCTGCGGCAAGGAATTTCGAGAAGTGCCGGGACACGTCGTCGGGGTAGGTGGCGGCCACCGCAACGCGTTCGAGTTCCAGAGCCCGGCATGCCGCAGCGAATGCGATCGACGTCGAACCTGTTGGAATACCGAGTGTTTCGCTGATCTCGCCGGCCTGTTGGTGGGCGCCATTCCAGCCGAAAACGAAACTGCCCGAGGTGCACGCCCACATGACCGAATCGGGTCGGTGCTGCGCGACCTGCCGGGCACCGTCGAGTAGCCGTTCGCTACTTCCGAGGTCGAGCAGGGCCTCGACCTCATGCGCGTCGACCCCCACGCTGGTGATGACCACGGGCAGCGCGATGTTGTCGCCCAGGATCTGTTCGAGCAGCGGGTAGTCGTCCTCGGCGGCGTTGCCGGGGTACAGCATGCCAACGGTGGTCACCATTGATCCGGGTTCCTTTCGCCGGTTGAACTGGGCAGATCGGGATATGAGGCGGCGGGGGACTTTGTCTCCTCGAGAGCTTACGGTAAATTGTCAACAATCTACCAAGGTGGAGCACTGTGGCCGGACGGAGGCGAACTGAACATCGTGGACATGCGACGGAACTCGGAATCTCGCGACCTCGGTGTCACTGACCTGCAGGTTCGCTATTCCTCTGGTGAGATCTCGCCGATCGACGTGACCTCGGAAACACTCGACGCGATCGAGCGCCTCAACCCGTCGATCAACGCGTTTACGCAGGTCTGGGCTGATTCGGCCGGGCGAGACGCCGAACTCTCGGCGCAGCGTCACCGACAGGGATCGCCGCTGGGCCCGCTCGACGGGGTGCCGGTGACCATCAAAGACCTGCTGTTGACCGCTGGGAGACCGACGCTGCGGGGGTCGGAGCTGATCAACCCCGACCAGCCCTGGCCGGAGGATTCGCCTGCTGTGGCCCGGCTGCGGGAGGCCGGTGCCGTCCTCCTGGGCAAGGTCACCACCCCCGAGTTCGGCTGGAAGGGCGTGACGGACAGTCCGTCCTGTGGCATCACGCGGAATCCGTGGAATCTCGATCGGACTTCCGGGGGATCGAGCGGTGGCGGTGCGGCCGCCGTCTCGGCGGGGCTGGGCGTGTTGTCGGTCGGGACGGACGGCGGCGGCTCCATCCGGATCCCCGCGGCGTTCTGCGGTGTGGTGGGTTTCAAACCCACCTATGGCCGGGTGCCGATCTATCCGGCGAGCCCGTTCGGAACCCTCGCGCACGTGGGGCCGATGGGACGCAGTGTTGCCGATGTCGCGGCGATGCTCGACGTCATCAGCGGGTTCGATGCCCGGGACTGGTCGGCTCTGGCCGCGGCCGACCCCATCGACCTGACGAAAGATCCGCTCGATGGCCTCCGCGTCGCGTTCAGTCCGAACCTCGGCTACGGGATCAACAATCCCGCTGTCGAGGCCGGGGTCCGGGACGCACTCGAGACGTTCACGGGTCTCGGCGCCACGGTCGAGGAGATCGACCTGTCGCTCGACGACCCGGTCTGGGCGTATCACGTGCTGTGGTTCAGTGGCGCCGCCGTGGTGCTCGCCGCCTACGGGGACGGTGCCGCGGAGAAGGTGGATCCTTCACTGGTGCAGGCGTTGTCGCGGCATTCGAACTACTCGGCCGGCGACTTCATCGACGCCACGACCGTGCGCATGGACCTCGGGCGAAAGATGGGATTGCTGCATCAGGACTACGACGTCCTGGTCACCCCGACGATCCCCGACGTCGCTTTTGCGGCGGGAACGGATGTGCCGCCGGACAGTTCGGATCCGGATTGGACCAGCTGGACGCCGTACACCTATCCGTTCAACCTGACACAGCAGCCCGCTGTCACCGTGCCCTGTGGCATCGTCGACGGCCTTCCGTTCGGCCTGCAGATCGTCGGGCCGCGGCATGGCGACCAGCGAGT
>NZ_DATCVM010000104.1:0-2875 GCF_036566845.1 Williamsia sp. | reverse complement strand
CGACCACGACGAATTTCTGTGGCCCGGTTTCGGGGAGAACTCTCGGATCCTCAAGTGGGCACTCGAACGCATCGAGGGTACCGCTGACGCCGAGGTGACCCCGATCGGCAATGTACCGACCCTCGATTCGTTGGATCTGACCGGTCTGAAACTTCATCGTCCGACCGTTACCGCTGCTCTGGCAGTCCATCCGACCGAGTGGGCATCCGAACTCCCCTTGATCGACGAGTGGTACGCCACGATCGGCGGAAACAAGCTCCCCGATGCGCTGCGCGAAGAGTTGCGTGCACTGCGGCAACGGCTATCCAGCTTCGACTACGAGCTCACAGACGCTATTCCCACACGTGACAGCGACTTCCGGCGAGTGCGCACGCACTCCGACGATCACTGATCCCCTCGAGCTGGACTTCCAGCGCCTCGCACGTCGAACCTGCTCGCGCCGGAAGTCCTTTCGGAAGATCCCGATCCGGGTCATGACTCCCTCAACCGCCCGGATCGGGATCTTCTTCCGAATGCCCCCAGTCCATCCCCAGCCGGCTGCGACGGCAAACCTGACTTACCAGTGCACCGCCGCGCCCAGAACAGCAGTCGCCAACTGGTGCTCACCGCACCATGGGCACACATCGCTCCCCGTAGGCACTGCAGACCGGCGGCACAACCTGGCACATCCCCGGCATAGCAGCAACGGCGCACACAGCAGCCCGCGTAGTGGCGTTACCCGCATCACTACTCCCTCCATCTGATTACTTGCTAATCTTAGCAAGTAATCAGACAGTCTTTCGCTTTCTTCTCGCAGTACCGAGGACCTTATGACCGAAACGCCCGCATCGAATTCCACTTCGGCACCTGAGAACACGCTCGCCCGAGCTGCCCAGGCCGTGCGGGACCTGTTGCCCCGGTGGAGTGAATGGAGTTCATCGCTGCGCGCTCCCGGCGCGGACCTGCTGGCCGGCCTGATCGTCGCCCTGGTTGCGCTTCCCCTGGCCCTGGGATTCGGCATCTCCACCGGACTCGGCGCAGCCGCGGGACTGACCACCGCGGTCATCGCCGGAGCTGTGGCTGCGGTGTTCGGCGGATCTCGCTTCCAGGTATCGGGCCCGACCGGCGCCATGACTGTCGTCCTGGTCCCCATCGTCCACGAATACGGCGGATCCGGTGTGCTCGCAGTCGGGCTGATCGCCGGCATCGTCCTGATGATCCTGGCATTTGCCGGAGTCGGACGGGCTGTCCGCTTCATGCCGGCACCCGTCATCGAAGGGTTCACCGCCGGAATCGCCGTGGTGATCGCGCTGCAACAGATACCTGCCGCGTTGGGTATCACCGACGCCGAGGGCGACAAGGTGTGGCGTAGCGCGGCGGACGCAGTCGCCAAATTCGCCTCACACCCGTCGATCCTCACACCCGTGACCGCACTCGTAGTGGCCGTCGCCATCCTCATCGGTGGACGCTACCTGCCCAAAGTTCCCTTCTCTCTGGTCGCAGTCGCGATCACCACACTCGCTGCGCAACTGTTGCACCTCGATATCGCCCGCATCGGTGAAATCCCTTCCGGAATCGCCGCTCCGACGTTGAACTTCCTACATCTCGGGGACCTCACCTCACTGCTGGCCCCTGCACTGGCAGTAGCCGCGCTGGCAGCGCTCGAGTCACTGCTGTCGGCGACGGCAGCGGATTCGATGGGCGTCGGGACCCGCCACAATCCCGACCGGGAGCTGTTCGGGCAGGGTTTGGCGAACATCGCCGCGCCGCTGTTCGGCGGAGTCCCCGCGACCGGCGCAATCGCCCGCACCGCGGTCAACGTCCGTTCCGGTGCTCGTAGTCGCCTGGCCGCACTGACCCATGCGGTCATCTTGGCCGCGATCGTCTACTTGGCATCGACCCTGGTCGCCGAGATACCCCTGGCCGCCCTCGCCGGCGTTCTGCTCGCCACGACGGTCCGCATGGTCGAAACAGCCTCGATCATTGCCATCGCTCGCGCCACCCGCGCGGATACCGCGGTCATGGGGGCGACGTTCCTGGTCACCGTCGCACTCGACCTCGTCACCGCGGTAGCGGTCGGTGTCGCGTTCGCGGCGATTCTGGCGCTGCGCGCTGTCGCCAAATCGGCCAAGATCGAGCAGGTCCCACTCGACGATGACGGACATCAGAGCGAAGAACACGACCTGCTCCGCGAACACATCGTCGCGTACCGCATCGACGGCGCATTGTTCTTCGCCGCAGCCCACAGGTTCCTCCTGGAACTAGCCGACGTCTCCGACGTCAAGGTGGTCATCTTGCGGATGTCACGCGTGACCGCTATCGATGCCACCGGTGCCATCGTGCTCAAGGACGCCATCGACAAACTCGAACACCGCCACATCACCGTGCTGATCTCCGGCATGAAATCCGAGCATCTACGGCCGCTCAAAGCCTTGGGCGTCTTCACCACCAAGGACAGCGAACGCAGGCATATCTTCTCCGACACACCCCGCGCCATCGAGTACGCCCGAATGCTGGTGCTCCCCAGAAGCCATTACACGTCGATGAATATCGAGGAATGAATCATTATGTCCCAGAACGGAAATCTCTCCCATCCCACCTTCGCCCAGCATGTGAAATACCTGGCGGGGCGAACGTTGCCGGACGAGTTCCTCCCGTGGGTGATCGAGGACATCACCGGCCGCGGCGCATCCCGCCGCTACGCAACCCGGTGCATCGTCCCATTGCTCCCTATCCTGGCCGGTTTGTTGCTGATTCCCGGTCCCTGGATCATCCGAATCAGCATGGTGCTCCTGCTGTTCCTCCCCTTCGTCTACTTCCTTCTCGCCTTGAAGAAGATCTATCTGCGGCACCGGTTGGTCAGCCACGGGTTGAACCCGTCGCTCCTCGATGTGCA
>NZ_DATCVM010000103.1:0-4914 GCF_036566845.1 Williamsia sp. | reverse complement strand
CCATGCTTGCGCGAACGCTTTCAATGCGGTTCGTCTCAATGGAGCAAACCTTCTGCCGCGCTGTTCCTTTGAACTTCCCCGGGGCGCGAAGTGCACGCATGGTCTGGCGACTCCCTGAAAGCGGCAAACGAAGTTCGCTCTCATTGAATGCACTGCCGCCAGCGGGGTATCGACACTGGCAACATGGGTTACAGAGATGACAAGTCGCACGCGTCGACCGGACCGCCGGGGCTGGCAAATCAGACAGGTGCCACGCCGTGTCCACGCGCGTTGTGGCGCGTCCGGAAGATGGCTTGTGCCGCAATGGCCATCGCACCGAACAGGGTGATGACGGAGGCGGTGAAGACAGCATTTTTCCAGCCATCAGTGATGTCGGTTCCGTTGTTGGCCGCAATCACAGCGAACAGGGTGATTCCGCATGCGGCACCGAGGTAGCGGGCTGTGTTGTTAGCTCCGCTGGCCATTGCCGCGTGGTCGGGCGGGACGCTGGCCACCGCTTCGCGGCCCAGGATCGCGTTGAGAAATCCGGTCGTGACCCCAGTCAACGCCATGGGCAAAATGAGCTGCAACGTCGAATCGGCGCTCACGGCGGCGAGCATGCCTGCCGCCGTGAGCGCCAGGAGAGCCGCGATGAGCAACGGGCCTTGGAGGGGGAAAGGCAGCCAACGCACTGACAAGGCGGCAACCATACTCGTCGCCGCCCAGACCAATGGCGGCACGCTCGCCAGCCGCAACGAGTCACCGAATCCTGTCTGCGATACCGTCGGCAGGAACGACGCCATGCCGATCATTCCGACACCCAAAGTGAGGGCGCCCAGTGTGGTGGCGCGGAAGTTCGGGTGGCGTAGGAGTTCCGGATCGACCAATGGATGCCGGGCACGGCGCTCGACCACCCAGAGAGCGGCGAAAGCGACAAACCCCAGTAACCCCAGCACGAGGGTCGGCGCCCCCACCCCGTCCCGGCCCTGAGTCAGCGTCGCCACCATCAGCACCATGCCGACGATCAGCAGGACCAGTCCGCTGAGATCGATTCTGCACGGAGTAGCGGACCGGGACTCCGGAAGCGCTCGCAACGTGGGAA
The DNA here is from genome assembly GCF_036566845.1 of Williamsia sp. Taxonomy (GTDB): domain Bacteria; phylum Actinomycetota; class Actinomycetes; order Mycobacteriales; family Mycobacteriaceae; genus Williamsia. Next base: position 3,833 of record NZ_DATCVM010000103.1, on the reverse strand, counting down.
CGAGCAGGAGAGCTCCGATGCACGCGACCGCAATGTAGTTCTCGCGCCAGCCCGTGCCGATGTCGAGGGCCATAGCGAGCAGTGAACCCGCAGCGATGCCGCCGCCGACACTGGCACCCCATACAGCTGTCGAGTGAAGTCGTTCTGGCCCGGGAGGGTACGAGTGGGCGAGAATAGCCAAACCGCAAGCCAGGACAGCCGCCCCGCCCGCCCCTTGCAGAATGCGGGCCCCCACGAGAAACCACGGATCCCACGCCGCCGCGCAGGCAACCGCCCCGACCACGACTGCAAGCAAACCACCGATATAGACCCGACGACGACCGGCACGGTCGCCGAGAAGTCCGCCGGCGAGAAGCGCTCCGGCGAGCCCGATACTCATGGCGCTGAGAATCCATGCACGGGCGACCGTCCCGGCGCCGAGATCCGCAGATGTGGGAGCGAGAGTGGCCATGGGCGTCACGTAAGTAACGAGCACCAAAGCCGTGCCGGCGGCCACCGGAGCCAGCGCACCGCGCGATGATTTTGGTTTGATTTTCAAACTCATGGCGGTAACGTATCACCCACGATGACGACAGTCCCGTTAGATCAAATTCCCGGTCGCCCATGCCCGATAGCAGCGTCGCTCGAACTGGTGGGCGAGCGATGGGCGCTTCTCGTCGTGCGGGAGATCGCGATGGGCAGCACCCGTTTTTCCGACATCGTGCGCGGCACGGGAGCGCCGCGCGATCGGATCGCTGCACGACTCAAGGCACTGGAGGCCGCCGGTGTCGTCCGGTGCGAATCCGGTAGTGGAGCGCGGCACACCTACCGCCTGACCGAGGCGGGCGCCGAGCTCGTCCCCGTCCTCAATGCCCTGCTGGCCTGGGGCGAGGACCACGCGGTCGCCGCTGACGACCCCAAGCGGGCGGCTCGATACCGGAAGTTGCCCACACCCGAAACCACAATCGAGGAGGACCGATGACCGCAGAGCCTGTGACCTGGGGCGCCCAACGTCAACGGAACATCACCTGGCACGACCCCGCACCGTCGACCGCTGCCGGGCTGACACTGCCTGGCCTGGACTACTTAATGGCCATGCTTGACGGGGAACTGCCGCCGCCACCGATCAACGGACTGACGAACATGGAACTCGTCGAGGTCATTCCCGGTCGCGCCGTCTTCACCTGCGAGCCCGGGGAATGGGGCTACAACCCGATCGGCACCGTCCATGGCGGCATCGTGTGCACGCTACTGGACACCGTGTGCGGCTGCGCACTCCATAGCACCCTCCCGGCAGGGCGAGGTTTCACCTCAGTCGAGATCAAGGTCAGCTACCTCAGGCCCGTGCATGCTTCATCAGGGTTTCTGACCGCCACCGGAACCCTCGTGAAGGCGGGATCACGGATGGGCTTCACCGAAGGCGTCGTCACCGACAGCCGAGGCAAGGTTGTCGCCACAGCCAGCAGCACACTGCTGATCAGCGACTTGCCGAAATGAGCCGAACCCTGCGCACCACGGATGGACAAGTCGACAAGAACAGCCGCCGTTTGGGCCCTGATGTCCTCCACTATCTCTTCGACACCACGACCTTTCGGGCCATAACACGGCGGCGACGGTTTCCTCGAGCTGGCCGTGACGACGAACCCTCCTGGCTCAAGGCCTCGAGGGCTGATAGGTGCGAAGTCGTCTTCGCTGAAGTCGAGATCGACGTGAACAGCGATGCTGCGCCTATACGGCAAAGCACATGCCACTCGGCGAAAGGTTGACCGGTGCCTGTATTCAATGCATATATCCCTGCAGCCCGATTCTCACCTCAACAGAAACAGGCTCTAGGATCGGGACTGCCCGGAGCTCTCCACGAGGCTCTGCGGATTCCCCGCGAGGATCAGTTCGTCATCATCCCCGAGCAGCCGGCCGACTCACTCTTCGTCGACCCGTCGTACATGGGGATGAGCCGCAGCGAGAACGCAGTGATCATCACCGTTCTCTTCACAGCGGAACGAGCACTGTCCGATAAACGCGCAATAGTCCGGGCGATGTGCGACAAAACTGTCAGCGCGCTGGGCATCAGCGCCGATGACGTGTTCATCGCCCTGATACCGGTACCGAAAGAGAACTTCTCTTTTGGCCGCGGAGATCTTCAACTGGCCCAGGGCTGAGCTGGCAGTCCTGAACTACGAGCCGCCCGAACCGACTAGCCGATCTGCCCGATCCCACACACTGCGGCCACACCGCCCACATGCCCTGGTTCCTACGCGGTGGTTTACTCGGCTGGCGCGTCCGCGAGGCGTTCAACGGCCGATGGCGAAAGGCGCGGAAGTCGGCTGCGGTCAATGCGGCAAGAGAACGGACACCTGGCCCCTGATGTCCGCCTCGATCTCATCGACACCATGAGCCATATTGATCGTTGCCGCCATCGAGAGAAACATGATCGCCGAGACTACGTGCGCCAGCGTCGCGGCATCGGCTTCACCGACCCGTCCGCCTCGGCGCAGCACGCCTGCAATGGCTTTCTCGGTCTGGCCGACGATGTTGAGCGCTTCCGCGTGGTGAGGTTCGTCGGGGTTACCGAAGACCATCTCTCGCAGGTAGGTGCGACCGTTGTCGATCTGGGTGCGGTTGCATCGCACGATCGAGCCGATGATCGCCATCACCGCCTCGAGCACGTCGGATATGTTCTCGGCATCGACGCGGCCCCGCTCGAGTGCTTTTCTGTAGTGCACATTCTGAACGAGTAGAAGCAACTCCCCTTTCGTCTTGACGTAGAGAAACACTGTCCCTGTCCCGACGTCGGCTTTCTCGGCGATCTGTTGAGTGGTGACCTCGTCGACGCCGTGCTCGGCGAACAGTTCGCTGGCTGCGGCTGTGATGCGGTCCAATTTTTGCTGTTTGTTCCGCTCGCGCCTTCCCACCTGTTGGGGACCTAACGACATTGTGAACATCCTTCGGGAATATAATCTGAATAGACTCAGTTCTGAGTATAGTCACTATTGATGTGGTTCAGGTGTTCCTCTCGATCGTCCCACGAGAAGTCGCATCTGCTTCGCACCGGTGACACACCTGGCCGGCCGATCAACCTAAGGAACACCCAACTCATGACCTCACCTTCACTCTGGCAGCCGTTCACCCTCGGACGCGTCGAACTCCCGCACAGACTCGCCTTGGCGCCGATGACCCGCAACCGGGCAAACCCGGACGGCACCCCGGGCCCGCTCGTAGCGACCTACTACGGCCAGCGCGCCTCGCTCGGACTGGTCATCACCGAGGGCACCCAGCCCTCCGACGACGGCCAGGGTTACCCGAACACACCGGGGATTTACACCCCGGCACATATCGAGGGCTGGTCGAATGTCGCTGACGTCGTCCATGATGGTGGCGGGGCGCTGTTCATCCAGCTGATGCACGTCGGCCGGATGTCGCACCCCGACAACACAACACACCACCGCCAGCCGGTAGCGCCGTCGGCCATCTCTGCCGATCAGGACATATTCACCGCAACAAGTCCGCAGAAAACTCCGGTGCCGCGAGAGCTGAGCATCTCGGACATCGAAACCACAATCGCCGATTTCCGCCACGCCGCCGCCTCCGCCATCGCGGCCGGCGCCGACGGCGTGGAAATTCACGGCGCCAACGGCTACTTGCTGCACCAATTCCTCTCGCCGAACTCGAACCACCGCGCTGATCAGTACGGCGGATCGGTGGAAAACCGGTCGCGCTTCGTGATCGAAGTCGCCGCCGCGGTGGCCGAGGAGATCGGAGCCGACCGGGTGGGAATCCGACTGTCGCCGTCGATGCCGTTGGGCGGGATCAACGAGGGTGATATCGAAAGCGTTCGAACCCAGTACACGCACCTG
>NZ_DATCVM010000102.1:0-11201 GCF_036566845.1 Williamsia sp. | reverse complement strand
CACCGGATCCACCCGGGCCGGGGTCGAGATCGCCAAGAACGCCGCGCCCACCGTCAAGCGGGTGACCCAGGAACTCGGTGGCAAGTCGGCCAACATCATCGTCGACGACGACGGATTCGCCGATGCGGTGGCGCGGGATGTCGCCGCGATGGTGGTCAACTCCGGCCAGTCCTGCAACGCGGGGTCCCGCATCCTGGTGCCCGCCGAGCGGATGGACGAGGCCGCAGGGATCGCTGAGAAGGCGTTGGCCGCGATCGTGGTCGGAGCGCCGGAGGATTCGAATACCGCTGTGGGCCCGGTTGTTTCCGAGGTGCAGTTCGACAAGATCCAGCGACTGATCCAGGCCGGGATCGACGAAGGTGCAACAGTCGCGGCCGGCGGTGTCGGGCGACCGGACGGCATCGACGCGGGATACTTTGTCAAGCCCACGGTCTTCGCGGATGTCACCAACGACATGACGATCGCCCGGGAGGAGATCTTCGGTCCGGTGATGACGCTGATCGGTTACCAGGACGAGGACGACGCGGTCCGGATCGCCAACGACACCAACTACGGATTGTCGGGTTACGTGTCAGCGTCCGATCCCGACCGGGCCCGGAAGATCGCCCGGCGCATGCGGACGGGCAACGTTCACCTCAACGGGGCGCCGCTGGATCGGAACGCGCCATTCGGTGGTTACAAGCAGTCGGGCAACGGGCGTGAGTTCGGCAAGTTCGGACTCGAAGAGTTCCTGGAGGCAAAGGCGATCTTCGGCGACAACGCCGAGTAGCACCAGCGCTGGGTAGCAACACCACTGAGTAGCAACAACATTGAGTTGCGACCACCCGAAATGAACCGCACTCCGGCGGCGTCTGTGTCAGATGTCGCCGGAGTGTTTGCGTACCGCATTGATCGATTTGACCAGTGAATTGGCCTGGGACTCGGTCATTCCGACGTCGCCGAAGACGTCGCTGTTGAGCGCGAGGGTGGCTTCTTCCACCGTTGAGCGCCCGGAATCGGTGATCTCGACAAGCGTGGTGCGACGGTCTGTCGGGTGTGGAACGCGGCGCACCATTCCGGCCTCTTCGAGGCGGCGGATCGCATGGGTCACCGACGTCACGTGTACTTGAAGGCGGTCGCTGGCCTTGGTGATCGGTAGCGCGCCTCGTCGGCTGAATGCCAGCAATCGCAGGAGTTCGAATCTGGAGAAGCTCAGACCCCAGGGCTTGAGGACGGACTCGACCCGGGCGAGCAGGATCTGGTGCACCCGCATCACCGATGTCACGGCCTGCATGCCGACGGCAACATCACCCCAGCCGGCCGCCTCCCAGTTTCTTCGAGCCTCGGCGATGGGGTCGTCGTCAGGAAAGTCGCTGGGCATCCTCCTATTCAACAGCAGCGACCGTCGGACACCCGGGAAGGTCGCGCCTCGATGTCGCCACTGGTTTATGTGACAGTGAGCATTGACACATTGTGGGGTGGCGCATAGCGTCGGGTTCAAGAGACGACACTCACGCCAGGAGGCCCGATGTCAGCGCCAGCCCGATCCCATGCCACGCCGCAGAAAGCAGATTTTGGTGGTCGCGAAGCGATCGCCGAAAGACTGCTCGGCAGCTCGGTCAAGCGGTCCTACTCACCGATCGTCGACCTCGATTGGGATGCACCGCTCGATCCGGACAAGTACTTCCTACCGCCGCGGGTCTGCAGCCTGTACGGCACCGACCTGTGGAACGGACTGACCGAAGAGCAGCGGATCGAGGTGTCCCGCCAGGAGCTCGCCAACATCCTCTCGATCGGCATCTGGTTCGAGAACCTGCTCAACCGGTCGCTGTTGCAGCGACTTCTGAAGCAGGACCCGGCGTCGTCGGTCAGTCACTACGCACTCACCGAGATGGGCGATGAATGTCGCCACATGGTGATGTTCGGCCGGGCCATCGAACGCAGCGGTGCCCGGTCCTTCGGCATGACGAGGTTGGAGCGACTGATCGTGCTGATGCTTCCGTTCGGCATGCGCGGGTCGATGCTGTGGGTGGCCGCGCTGGTGGGCGAAGAGATCTTCGATGCTCTGCAGCGCGAGATGCTCGACGATCCTGAACTGCAGCCGCTGATATCGCGACTGATGCGGATCCACGTCACCGAGGAGTCGCGGCACATCGGATTCGCCAGGGACGGCATCGTCCGGCGGCGCGGTACCCGCGGCCGCGTGGAGACGTTCCTGGCCGCGAATCTGCATGGTGTGGCCGCGCTGAGGTTCAAATGCCTGTTCACCAACCCGGAGATGTATGCCCGGGCCGGCCTGGACAAACACGAGGCCACCCGGATCGCCCGCAGCAATCCCAATTTCCATCGGATGCAGATACTCGGATTTGCAGATCTGGCGCGTTTCCTCGAGGAGAACGGGTTGATGACCAGACTGTCGCGTCGGGCCTGGCGGAAGGCGGGATTCCTCGAATGAGCGCGCTACGTGTGGGATTGGTCGGATCCGGTCCGGCGATATCCCGGATGGCCGCGCGACTGCAGAGATCGCCCGGTGAGATCGAGATCTCGGACGTGGCGGAGGTCGGGGAGTTCGACGCCATCTGCGACCAGTGGAACAACAGCGAGCGCAGCCACGTGCTCATCACCGACGGCGCTGCGCCGGAAGGCAGCTACCTCGGGGTCGCCTGCAGTCGGCAGGCCAATCTCTTTCACGTCGGCTCCACGGATTCACCGATGGTCGACCACGTCGGTGCGGCCATCGACGAGATGGTGCTGTCGGGGGCCACCCGGGTAGCGGTCCGGGTTCCGATCGAGCGGTCGTGGGCCGGGTACGTCAGGGCGAAGGGTGGCGGACGGAAACTGATCCGCAAGCTGACCCGGTTCGATGCCTCGGACTACGACTACAGTTCTGCCGAGCTCCGGGACGAGGGCGTCTACGACGGCCCGGCCATCATCGATCACGACGGCGACGAGATCGCCGCGCGCATCCGCGTCCAGGGCTACATCGATCCCGTCGACGGCCAGTTCCACTGGGCTGGAATCGCTTTCGGGGACGAGGTTCGCGCGCTGAAAGACGCCAGGGCAAGCAGTGTGGAGATCTGGGTCGACGGAGGTGAGTCCATGCCGGCCCGCCTCGCGGAGGTCACTCCGTGGGGCACCGTACGGATCACCGGTACCGGCACGCCGCCGTATCCTCTCGAGGACGCCGAACTGCTGGTCCGCGGCTGACGGCGCACGTGGTGGGCGGCTGCCCCGAGTGACTGATTCTCCGTAGACTCGGCAGGGTACGACCGCACCGGGTCGTGCGGGGTCGAGGAGGAAGACCATGGCCAAAGAAATCAACAAAGCCCGTGGCGACGCGTTGAAACAGACGGTCGCCGCCCATCCCGGCATGGTGTTGTTCGTGCTGGCGCCGGCAGCGATCGTTTTCGGGCTCTTGTGGATCGTCACCAACTTCTGGATCGCCCTGATCGTCGGGGTCGTCGCGGGCGGTGTCGCGCTCTGGAAGTTGCTCAGCGACTGATGGCCCCGGCCCAACCGAGTACCAGGGTCGACAGCTGGATCTGGTCGGTCCGGCTGACCAAGACCCGGTCCACGGCGGCCACCGCCTGCCGTGGTGGCCATGTCAAGGTCAACGGCACCCCGGCCAAACCGGCACAGCACGTCGCGATCGGCGACGAGATCCGGATCCGGGCTGCCGGTCGCGACCGCATCGTCGAGGTCACGCGGGTCGTCTCCAAACGAGTCGGCCCGCCCGTGGCCGCGGAGTGTTTCATCGACCGCAGCCCGCCTCCACCCCCGAAGGAGCTGCTCGCCGCGCTCCCGCAGCGTGACCGCGGCAGTGGCCGTCCGACGAAACGTGAACGGCGCGAGACGGACCGACTCCTCGGCCGGCCAGATGTCGGCTGAACAGTCGGACGCGCGCCGCTTTTCTCTACACTGCAAGCTGTGATGATCTCGGCGCGCAGGAATCGGATCGGGGCGGTGATGGCGGCGGCGGCCGCGGCGATTCTGGTGGTGGGTGGTTGCTCCGATGACAGCTCCGCCGACGACATCGGTCAGGCAACCAAGGCCGACGTTCCGACCGGCCACGCCGGGGAGGGGCCGTTCTTCGGCGAATGTGGCGGTGTCACCACCGATGAGGTCTCCGCGGTCTCCAAGATCGGTGGATTGACCAACACGATCAACAACCCGTCGGTCTGCGAATGGGTCACCTCGCAAGACCAACTCGGGCCGCAGTTGTCGTTCAACTGGTACCGCGGCAGTCCCATCGGCCGCGAACGCGCCACCATCCAGCTCTCCCGTGACGTGGTCGAAGACATCACGATCGACGGGCACACCGGATTCATCGGGTCGAGCGAGGGCATCTGCGAGATCGGAATCGGGTTCGGCGCCGACTTCTTCGAATGGTCGGTCACCTACGGTCTCCAGTCGCCGGGGCAGGTGTACCCGAGCCGGGCCGAGATCTGCGACGTCGCCAAGACACTGGCCACACAGTCCATCGAGCACGCCACATGACGGGCGGCAACGTGAACCGGAACCGGGTCGCCGGACCGCTCCTGATCCTGCTGGCCGCCGTTGCGCTGCTGGCGGGCTGTACGCGTGCGGTGGACGGTGACGCCACGGCGATCGGGGGAGGCAGCGGTACCGCGGACGGCAACGTCAACACCGACGACTACAAGCGTCTGATGTACGAGTGCGAGATGGTCGCACCGCAATCCATCGCCAACGCGGCCGGCGGCACGATCGCCGAACCGGGGTTCTACGGGGCGATCTGCCGCTGGACAGTCAACGGTCCGGTGGTCACCGACGTCACCTTCAACTGGTTCGAGTCCGGGGACATCGAGGTCGAGAAGTCCACGGCAAAGAAACTCGGCTACACCACCGAGAACGTCAAGGTCGCCAGCGTCACGGCTTTCACAGCGGTGAACCCGGCCCGGCCGGCGGCATGCGGTATCACCGCCCGCGCACCCGGCGGCGGGATCTACACGTGGTTCGTCGAACCGCGTAGCGCCACACCGATCGGTGATCCCTGCGCGGCACCCACCAAGCTGATGGAACTACTACTCGGCGGGGGCCAGTAGCGCGCGCGGTGATCAGGCCGGGCGCTTGGTGATGCTGACGGTCGCGGCCACCTGGTCTCCATCGAGCAACCACATCTGGAGCTGGTCATCCTCGCGCCGGCGCTGGATCGTCACGGTCGCGCCGGGCTCGATTGCCCTCAGGTATTCGATGACCACGCGGTGCGGCCCCTTGACGAGGTCCTCGTGATCGAGGAGTTCGTCCTCGACCACCGCAAAATAGGCGGCGTTGTTCAGATGTTTGAAGGGGTCGAAGTCGGTGGCCCTGAGCACGTGCGGGCGATCGTCGCCGGAGCGCTCGGGGGCGGTCGCGGTGTTCATCGACTTCCAGCGCAGCCGGTGCTCGTCGGTCGAGAGGCTCAGCAACTCGAACGCCTCGTCGCTCAGACGCGACGGCAGCCCTTGATCGTTGACGTTGATCCAGAACGCCTCGGTCTCGATGAGGCCGTCCTCGCGAGGCTCCGGATTGAAACGATTGGTCTCGTGCTTCGCGGTGACCCGGACCCGCATGTTGGTCCAGCGGGTCGACAGCGCGCCGCACCAGCGTTGCAACGTCACGTCGGCGGGCCAGGAGATCGGGCGGATCACGTCGATCACCGTGCGCCGGACGATCCAGAACGGGTCGCTGGAGTGGAAATCGGTCGCCTCGAGGTTGTCATTGGCGATGTCCTGGAGGTACCGGGTCAGCCCGTCGAACCGCAGTCGCATCTGTTGATCGACATCGCCCGTGCGTACCCGATAGTTCGCCTCGAAATGCTGAGCGCCTGCCTTGCATTCCGGCAGCTCAATGGGGCGAAGCGCCGCGTCGATCGGCGAATCCGACATGTCGGTCCTCTTTCATTCGTCCCGGCGGTGTCCGGGTGTCATCGTCCGATGGCACCAAGAAAGCAGCCTACGGGCTTCTCGTATTCGGGCCAGTGGCATTACCTTTGTGGGACCGGCGTAACAGAAGTCGTTGAAAGATGACTTCTGACACGTCTGCTCGGCCGCGTCACTTTCCGAGAAGTGCCTTGTCGCGGCCTTGTGGTTGGCCGCTGGGGGATTTCAGGGTAAAAATTGGAACAGGTTCCTTTGGGGAACGACGAGAGTAGTCGAGGTAAGGGCCGTATGGCACACGTGATCACGCAGCCTTGTTGCAACGATGCCAGTTGCATCAGCGTCTGTCCGGTGAACTGTATTCACCCGACACCGGATGAACCGGATTTCACCACCGCGGAGATGTTGTACATCGATCCGGATACATGCATCGATTGTGGTGCGTGCATCGACGAGTGCCCGGTGGAAGCGATCTTCCCGGACGATTCGCTCGACGAGGGTCAGGAGCGCTACCTCCAGATCAACGCGGACTACTACACCGACCACGACGTGTCGGGCGGTCTGGTGGCCCCGCGCAAGAAGCCGCCGCTGCCCGCGGGCAAGGAGCTGCACGTCGCCATCGTCGGGGCCGGGCCGGCTGCGTTCTACGCCGCCGAGGAGCTTGTCCGGCACAGCGCGATCCGTGTGGACATGTTCGACCGTCTGCCGACCCCGTACGGCCTCGTGCGCGCGGGTGTCGCACCCGACCATCCGTCGACCAAGGGCGTGGAGAAGACCTTCGCCTCGACCGCTGCCAAGCGGACGTTCGAATACTTCCTCAACGTCGAGGTGGGCAAGCACCTCGACCACAGCGATCTGACCGACCACTACGGCGCGGTCATCTACGCCCACGGTGCCTCCACCGACAAGCACTTGGGCATCGATGGTGAGGATCTGCCCGGCAGCATCGCCGCGACGGACTTCGTGGCCTGGTACAACGGCCACCCCGATTACGCCGATCGCGACTTCGATCTCTCTGCCGAGCGGGTTGTCGTGGTGGGCAACGGCAACGTCGCCCTCGACGTGGCGCGGATCCTGCTGGACAGCCCCGACAAGCTCGCGAAGACCGATATCGCCGATCACGCCCTGGAGAAGCTGCGGGGCAGCAACGTCTCCGAGGTGGTTCTGCTCGGCCGCCGCGGTGTGGCACAGGGCGCCTACACCAACGCCGAGTTCCTGGCGATGGGCGACCTGCCCGGTGTCGACGTGATCATCGACCCAGACGACCTCGTGCTGGATGCGGCCAGTCAGGCAGCCCGTGACGCCGGAACCCTCGACTCGACGATCGCCACCAAGGTGCGCATCGCCGAGGAGTTCGCCACGCGCGAACCCACCGAGGGCAACAAGCGGGTCGTGTTCCGGTTCCTGGTGTCGCCGCTGGCGATCAAGGGCTCCGATCAGGGTGTCGAAACCATCCGGTGTGCTCGCAACGAGTTCGTGAACGCTCCCGATGAGTCCGCCGACAACGCCGGGGACACGCCGCGGCCGGCATCGAGCCGGATCGCGATCAGGCCCTCGGGTGAAGAGTTCGACCTGCCCGCGGGAATTGTCATGCGGGCCATCGGTTACACCGGCTTGCCGCTGGAGGGTGTGCCGTTCGACGGGGGGCAGGGCGTGGTGCCCAACGCCGGTGGCCGAGTGCTCGAAGAGCCCGGCGGCGCACCGCTCGGGGGTGTGTACGTCACCGGCTGGATCAAGCGAGGCGCCACCGGCGGTATCGGGATGAACCGGTTGTGTGGTCAGGAGACAGCGCTTGCCGTCATCGCCGACTTCACCGAGGAGAAGCTCTCCGAACCGGTGAAGTCTCGCGAAGAGATCCCGGCACTCATCGCCGAACGCGGTGCCGGCCGGATCGATGGTGCCGGCTGGAAGAAGATCGATCTCGCCGAGAAAGCCGCGGGCAAGGGCACCGGGCGTCGGCGGATCAAGATCGTCAGCATCGAGGCCATGGAGGCTGCCGCGAACGCCTAGGCGATCGCAAGGGCCGGCCGGTGATCCGGTCGGCCCGGGCAGTGGCTCTGCTGATCAGCACGGCACGTCTTCGACGGATACGGTTACGGCCATCGGGCCCTGGTACGAAAGGTCACAATGCGCGTAGCACTGCTGTCTTACCGAAGTAAGCCTCATTGTGGTGGACAGGGCGTCTACGTGCGCCACCTGTCGCGGGAGCTGGCCCTCCTCGGACACCAGGTCGAGGTGTTCTCCGGTCAGCCGTATCCAGACCTGGACGAGAAGGCCGTCGCTGCCGGCGTCACGCTCACCAAGGTCCCGAGCCTCGATCTCTACAACGACGTGAACCCCTTCCGGACCCCGTGGCCGTGGGAGATCAAGAGCTGGATCGATGCGCTCGAAGTGCTGACGATGTGGACCGCCGGATTCCCGGAGCCGCTGACGTTCAGCCTGCGCGCCGCACGTTTGCTCAAACACCGCACCGACGACTTCGACGTGGTCCACGACAACCAGTGCCTGGGTTACGGATTGCTGCAGATCGAGCGCAACGGATTGCCGGTGCTCGCGACCATCCACCACCCGATCACGCGTGATCGCGAGCTCGCGGTGAAGGCGGCGAAGGGCTGGCGCAAGATCACCGCCCGGCGCTGGCACGGCTTCCTGCGCATGCAGGGCCGGGTCGCGCGTCGGATACCCCGCCTCCTCACGGTGTCGCGGAGCAGCGAGGTGGACATCCGAAAGGCCTTCGGTATCCCCGAAGGCCGCCTCACGACAATTCCGCTCGGTGTCGACACCGAGCAGTTCCGTCCGTCGGCCGAGCGGGTGCCCGGGCGCATCGTCTGTGTCGCCAGTGCGGACGCGCCGCTCAAAGGTGTGTCGTACCTGCTCGAGGCGGTGGCGAAGCTGCGGGCCGAGCGGCCCGTGGAGCTGAAGCTGGTGTCGAAGCTGGTGCCGGGCGGGCCTTCTGACACCCGCATCGACGAACTCTCGATCCGCGATTCGGTCGAGGTCGTCTCGGGCCTCGACGACGACGAACTGGCCGCGCTGCTGGCGTCGGCCGAAGTCGCCTGTGTCCCTTCGCTCTACGAGGGCTTCTCGTTGCCTGCGGTAGAGGCGATGAGTTGTGGCACACCGTTGGTCGCCACTCGGGCCGGAGCGATTCCCGAGGTGGTGGGTGAGGCGCAGGAGGCGGCGATTCTGGTCCCGCCGATGGATTCGGGCGCACTGGCAACCGCTTTGGGTTCGCTGCTCGAGGACGCCGACCTGCGGGATCGGCTCGGTGCCGGTGGCCGCGCGCGGGTCGAGGAGCGGTACAGCTGGGCGGCTGTCGCCGCCAAGACCGCACAGAACTACCAACAGGCGATCGAGGACTTCGCCGAATCAAATACTTTCGGACAGCCGGCCACGTTCGGCCAAGGGGGGAATTGAGTGTTAACCGTTGATTTTGATCAACTCGGGGTCGGTGCCGGTACCAAGGCGATCGATATCGGTGCGGGGCAGGGACGGCACTCTTTCGAGATGTTCCGGCGTGGCGCCGATGTGATCGCATTCGATCAGTCCGACAGCGACATGGCGGAGGTCGCGGAGATGTTCGACGCGATGATCGCCGAGGGCCAGGTCCCGGCCTCGTCGAAGGCGCGTGCCGAAGTCGGTGACGCACTGCGCCTTCCGTACTCCGACGGCGCGTTCGACGTGGTCCTGATGTCGGAGATCCTCGAGCACATCCCGGACGACACCGATGCCATCGCCGAGATGGCGCGCATCTTGAAGCCCGGTGGACTGGCTGCGGTGACGGTGCCCCGCTACTGGCCGGAAAAGGTCTGCTGGACCTTCTCGGATGAGTATCACGCCAACGAGGGTGGGCACATCCGGATCTACAAGGCCTCCGAGCTCGCCGACAAGTTGAGGGCCGCCGGCCTGGAGGTGACCGGAACGGGGCACGCGCACGCGTTGCATGCGCCGTATTGGTGGCTCAAATGTGCTGTGGGCGTTGAGAAGAACGACCACCCGCTGGTGAAGGCGTACCACAAGCTGCTGGTGTGGGACATGATGAGCGCGCCGAAGCTGACCCGGGTGGGTGAACAGATCCTCAACCCGGTGATCGGCAAGAGCGTGATCCTCTACCTTCGGAAACCGCTCGATGGGTCGAGCTCCGCCTCCGGCTCCGTCTCCGGGGACGGGTCGAGCTCCGCCTCCGGCTCCGTCTCCGGCTGATCCGATGGCCGACACACAGAAGTTGTCCGACCTGCCCGACCATTCCGATCTGCCGAACCTCTCCGGGATCCTCACGGTCGAGGAGTGGCTGGCCACCGGCCGGGCCATCGCCGCGATGCAGGAACCATCCGGGGCGCTGCCGTGGTTCCCGGGTGGTCAGACCGATCCGTGGGATCACATCGAGTCGGCGATGGCGTTGTCGGCCACGGGATTGATCGCCGAGGCGGAAGCGGCGTACGAGTGGTCGCGGCGCACGCAACGCGAGGACGGGTCGTGGCCGATCCGGCTGGTGGTGGGCGAGGTCACCGATGCCAACACCGACAGCAACTTCTGCGCGTACATCGCGGTCGGCGTCTGGCATCACTATCTGATCACCGGCGACGTGCGTTTCCTGGAGAAGATGTGGCCGATGGTGTCGTCCGCGATCGACCTGGTTGCCGAGTTCCAGGCACCGGGTGGAGAATTCTATTGGGGCGCAACCTATCCCTTGCCGGCGCAGACCGGTGCTCACGAGGGGATGTATCACACCGCGCTGATCACCGGGAACGCCAGCATTCATCAGGCACTGGGGTGCGCGATCCTGATCGGCAACGAGTTGGGCCGCCCCGTCGGCGACTGGGAATCCGCGCTGCTGGCACTGGGCCACGCGCTGCGCAGCCATCCCGAACTGTTCGAACCCAAGCCGGAGTACTCGATGGACTGGTACTACCCGGTGCTCGGTGGTGCCGTCCGTGGCCGCGCGGGCCAGGAGCTGATCGCGGTGCGGTGGGACGACTTCGTGGTCACCGACCTGGGTATCCGGTGTGTCGATCACCGACCGTGGGTGACCGGTGCCGAGACCTGCGAGCTGGTGCTGGCCCTGGATGCGTTGGGCGACACCGCCGATGCCACCTTGCTGCTCGGCGACATGCAGCATCTTCGCGACCCGGACGGCTCGTACTGGACCGGGCTGGTCTTCGCAGACGGGAAACGCTGGCCCGTGGAGAAGAGCTGCTGGACCTCTGCTGCGGTGGTGCTCGCTGCCGACGCGCTGAGTCGAACCACGGCCGCGAGTGGCATCTTCCGCGACGCACACCAGGTTGCGGAGCGTATCGAGGTGGCCGGTCAGGCCGGATGCGGCTGCGCCACGGCGTGAGTCGTCAC
>NZ_DATCVM010000101.1:0-27604 GCF_036566845.1 Williamsia sp. | reverse complement strand
CGATCATGGTCTGCCACGTCTCTTCGTCCATCTCGAGCGTGGGTGCCATGCTGTTGATCCCAGCGTTTGCGATCACGATATCGAGGCGGCCGAGTTGGGCCACACCGTCGTCGGCGGCCTTCTTCAGTGCAGCCAGGTCGCGCACATCGACCTCCGACGCCACGATCCTGCGATCGAGGGCCTCGACCTCCTTGACCGTCTGCTCGAGATCCGCGGCGGTGGCGGTTGCGTACGGAACGGTGGCGACTTGTTTCGCGGTGTCCACCGCGATGATGTCCGCGCCCTCCTGCGCAAGCCGAATCGCATGACTGCGCCCCTGACCTCGTGCAGCACCGGTGATGAAGGCGACTTTGCCCTCGAGTTTTCCCATATCGACCACTCCTGTTCGTTGTGACCCTGCTCTCAGCTCCTGAGGTTATGTCACCTAGTGCCAAAACACCAGGGCTGATTTGCGACGAACCGGCACAACGACCGGCGAGGGTGAGACGATAGCGAGATGGCAGACGGGAAGGTTCACGCCGAGGTGACCGACACAGTTGATCGGGGCGGCCGTCCTGCTGCGACCAGTGCGCACCAACTGGCAGCGGCGGCCCAGAAGTTGTTTGTCGAGCAGGGCTTCGAGGAGACGAGCGTAGAGGACATCGCGACGGCGGTCAGGGTCAGTCGCCGCACGTTCTTCCGTTATTTCGCGACGAAAGCCGATGTGCTGTGGGTCGAATCAGACGCCGAGTTCGACCGGCTCACAGCATTTCTGGCCGCCGACGACGGGGCCGCCGCACCGCGCGACGTCGTCGAGACCGCAATAATCTCCGCCCTCGCCTTCGCGCCCGGCGACGAGGAATGGGCCCGGCACCGCACCCAACTGATCCTGACCGTGCCGGCGGTGCAATTCCATGCGTCGGTGCTGTACCGGCAGTGGCGCGAAGCGGTCGCCGATTTCATCCACTGTCGCGGGCTCTGGCGCGACGACGAACTGTTTGTGATCGCTTTCGCGCACTCGACCACCGCCGCAATCATGGCCGGCCATGAGTACTGGGTGTCGCATCCGGAAACGACGCTGCCCCAATGTCTTCGATCATCGATTCGGCTTCTCGTACCCAGCGGCCCACAAACATCCTGAGACACGCGAATCTTGACAACTGTCCGGAAAAATCTTGACAGTTGCCATAGGTTGACGGAAGACTCATCTGCACCACACGCGACGAAGCGGAGAACAACAGTGTCGTTGACCTTCTATCTCGACAAGGGTGCTTCGTTGGGAGCAGAGGCTCCGTGTCTCACCATGAACGGGGTGTCGCTGACCTACGGCGATGTAGTGGCGCTCTCGCACTCGGTTGCGAAGGCGCTCAGGCGTTCCGGGGTCGCACCGGGTGACAAGGTCGGCATTCTGTCCGGCAACCATCCGACCTCGTTTGCGTGTGTCTTCGGCATCGCGCGCGCCGGCGCAGTGTGGTGCCCGATCAATCCGCGCAACGCCGCTGGTGAGAACGCCGAGCTACTCGACCTGTTCGACTGCACCACCTTGATCTACCAACCGGCCTTCGACACGTTGATCTCCGAGATCGCACCGCAGCTCCCAAAACTCACGAACCTCATCCGACTCGGCGAGGGTAACGACGCCGCAGTCGGGTTCGACGCCTGGATCTCCGGCGCCGAGACAGACCCGCCTGTCGACACCGACGATGCCGCAGACGACTTCGTCGCGCTCGTCGGCACCGGCGGCACCACTGGTCGCCCCAAGGGCGTCATGCTCACCGGCCGCAACCTGGAGACGATGACAGCCATCGTGCTGATGCGCTATCCGTTCGACGGCCGCCCGCGGTACCTCGCACTCGCTCCCCTCACCCATGCCGCGGGCGTGTTGTGTTTTCCCATCCTCGCCCTCGGCGGCGAGGTCGTGGTGATGGACCATCCGGACGTCGGAGAGTTTCTCGAACTCATCGGGCGACACAGCATCACGCACACCTTCCTGCCGCCGACGCTGATCTACATGACGCTGGACCACGAGGCGCTCGACTCCACCGATCTTTCTTCGCTGCAATGTTTTTGGTACGGAGCCGCGCCCATCTCCACCGCTCGACTCGCGGAGGCCCTGGAACGCATCGGACCGATGGCCCAGCTGTTCGGCCAGTCCGAGGCGCCTATGATGATCTCCACGTTGTCGCCGTCGGAGCACCGCAAACCAGATGGCAGCATCGACATCGCCCGGCTGTCGTCGGCCGGTCGGCCGTCGCCGTTGGTGACCGTGGCGATCCTCGACGAAAACGGGGCCGCGGTACAGACCGGAGCGCGAGGCGAGGTCTGCGTCCGCGGATCATTGGTCATGGCGGGCTATTACCGCAACCCGGAGGCGACCGCGGAGGCTTCGACCCACGGATGGCATCACACCGGCGACATCGGCTACCTCGACGACGACGGCTTCCTCTACATCGTCGACCGGGCGAAGGACATGATCATCACCGGCGGCTTCAACGTCTACTCCGCCGAGGTGGAGCAGGCTCTCATGGCCCACCCTGCCGTCCAGGACTGCGCCGTCATCGGCCTGCCCGATGAGAAGTGGGGCGAGAGGGTAACGGCCGTCGTCTCGCTGCGACCCGACATCGAGTTCAACGCAGACGAACTGATCGCGTTTGTGAAGGACCGCGTCGGTAGCGTCAAAGCGCCCAAACAGATCGAAGTCTGGACCGACCTGCCCCGCTCGACCATCGGAAAGATCCTCAAGGCCGACATCCGCTCCACTCTGACCGCGAAATGATCAACACCCCAACAAAGTAACGAGGTCTATGACGATGGAACTAGCCCTTTATCTCCCCAACTTCCGCGAAAAGGTCACCGTCACCGAGCTGGAGGACCTCACCCAACTGGCCGAGGATCTCGACTTCGAATCGGTGTGGACGCTGGATCGCATCATCGTTCCAGAATCCTCCGACCGGGCCGAGATGGAGTACGCCTTCGGCATGATGCACGAGTTGCCCAAACAATTGCCCGTCTCGTCGAGAGGCGAGTTCCTCCAGGGATTTCCACTCATCCCGTGGCTCGCCGCCAAGACCAGCAAGGTCCGCATCGGTATGAGCATCATCGACACTCCGTACCGATCCCCGGGTGTGCTCGCCGCAGAACTGGCCACCATCGATCACCTCAGCAATGGACGGCTCAACGTCGCGGTGGGCTCAGGATGGATGCCTGAAGAGTTCGCGGCCGCGAGTGCATCGCACATTTTCCCGCGCCGCCATCAACACCTGCGCGAGACCATCGAGATCATGCAGGGTATCTGGACCAACGAGGTCTTCGAATACCACGGTGAGTTCGCCGATTTCGGCCCCAGCGGCTTCGGTGCAAAACCCCTACAGCAACCGCATCCGCCCATCTACTTCAGCGGACTCAAGGATGCGAAACGCGCCGCGAAGCGAGTGGCCAAGTACGGCCTGGACGGTTGGATCGGGATTCAGGACTCCCCGCAGGAAATTGCCGAGTGGCGCAAGGGCATTCAGCATGAGCTCGAGGCTCTCGACACCTCCCGTACCATCGATGACCTCGATATCGCCAGCATGATCTGGACCGTCATCACCGATGTGGACATGGACCAGACACCGGCAGGCAAGGCGAGTAATCTGCTGGTCGGTTCAGAGGCCCAAGTCACCGACATGCTCAAGCGCTATCGAGAAGCAGGACTGACCAAGCTGCTTCTGTGGCCGCCGTTCGCCGACGTCCCGACCGCCAAGACGATGGACGACATGAAGCGCCTCAAGAACGACATCCTGCCGAAAATCGAGGCGATGTAGGAGCGGCTCTTGCATGCGCTTCGCCCTCGCAGATCACCGCAGGAACAAGTCGAAGGCTTCGGCCAGCTGATCTCGAGAGGATGTCAGCTGGTCGTCGCCATCGCTCAACAGGCGCATGAGGGCGCGCTGAAAGATGCCATCGATGATGACGTAGGCCATGTTCGACGTGAACCCGGGCGTCACACCCGACAGTTCGTAGAACCGGCTCACCACGCGCCACGTCATGTCCTCGCGTCGAGACTCTATCTCGCGCACATCTTCTCGGAACGACGACTCGAACAGTGTTTGATTCCGAAGGTCGTACCACAGACGGTGCAGCGCAGAATCCGACTCGAGCGTCGCGAAGAACATCTCCGCGAACTCGTCTCTGAGTTCCTGCGCCGTAGACGCCGAGGCGATGACCTCGTCGTAGCGGGTGACGCACACGTCCTCGTAGATCCGGACTGCTTGCGCAATCAGGTCGAGCTTGTCGGCGAAGTAGTAATGCAGAACCCCGTGCGAGAACGCCGAATTCTGCGCAATCTCGCGCAAACTGGTGCGGGCGTATCCCAATTCGGCCAGCGTCAGCAGCGTCGCTGTCGCCAGTTCTATCCGGCGAGCCTCGAACTTGTCGGGGCCACGCATCCCAGCTTTCCGGCCGTTGTGGGCGACGGTAGTCATCGGCACAGTTTACGGCGCGCCACCACTCGCGTGTCCAGGAGAAACGAGCCCAGCCACTGATTTCTTTGACAAACGTCACAATTACCCTTGACACCCGTCGAAATTGCTTCGTAATGTGACCGACGCCGCACTATGCGCGGGACGATATCCGCGAGGCAGTACTCACGATCGGCCACCATCCGCACGCTCAAGGAGACGATTCAATGACGAGTTACGACCTGACAGGGCGCACTGCCCTGGTCACCGGTGGCGCACAGGGACTGGGCGCCGGCATGGCCGACGCCATCGCCGCGGCCGGGGCAGCTGTCGCCGTGGCCGATATCAACGCCGAAGCGGGTCAGCAGATTGTCGACGCGCTGCGGGCGAAGGGCGCGAAGGCAGAGTTCGTGCTTCTCGACGTACGCGATGACGCGGTATGGGAAGCGGCGGTCACATCCACGATCGACACATTGGGCGGTCTCGACATCGTGGTGAACAACGCCGGAATCGAGGTGACCAATCTGCTGATCGACTTTGACGCTGCCGCCGCGTCCACCATGCTCGAGATCAACGTCCTGGGCACAGCATTGGGAGTGAAGCACGCGTTCCGGGCGATGCGACCCGGTGGCGCAGCAGGATCCGGTGGCGCTGTCATCAACATCGCCTCTGTCGCTGCGACCATCGCCTTCCCTGGGATCGCCCTGTACTCCGCCTCGAAGTCCGGGATCGACAGGCTGACCCGCGTCGCCGCTGCCGAATCGGGCAAGCTCGGTTACGGAGTGCGCGTCAACTGCATCTACCCGGGTCTCACACCGACCGCGATGGGCAACAAGCTCGCTGTCGAGACCGCCGCCTTGGGATTGTTCGATTCGCCCGAAGACGCAGCCGGAGCAGTCGCCGGCCTGACTCCGCTGGGACGACTCGGCCAGGTCGATGACATGGCCGATGCCGTTGTGTTCCTCGCCTCGGACGCGGCCAAGTTCATCACCGGCGCCGGCCTCCCCGTCGACGGCGGGATGGGAATGTGATCGACGAACTCCCCAGTCGTCAATCTTCATTCGTCGCCGCGTAACTCGCGCCTTCGAGGTTTCGTACCCCGTAAACGCGTCCAGTTACGCGGACATCCCGGCGAACTCGGTCAGCCGGCTCATCCCCAGCGCCGCGTACTTCTTCAATCGCTCGACCGCAGCGGCGAGTTCATCGGACTCCATCAGGTCCGGTGGCGTACGCGAAGGGTTCAGCGCCACCTGATCAGCCCACGCCTTGATGTCCGGGTTCGCGCTGAATGCCGCAGCGGCGCGGCCACCGGTGACCTGCATCCGCGCCCACTCGGCGAGACCATTGGGATAGGTCGACGACGGGCAAACCGCGTTCTTCGCAGCATTTGCCGCGTCGACGTCCAACCCGACGGCCACGGTCGCCTCGACATGACCCGACAACGCCGCGCCGAACAACGGGAAGCCGGCACGTACCGGTTGCAGCGTCATCGTCCGGTTCCCCCAGATCGGCACCTGCGGCGCAGTACGTAGTCCCCGCGCAGCACAATGCACGACTACCGCATCTGGGTCGACGGCCACCACATCACCAGCAGCCTGTCCCCTGTCGAACGTGAGGCGCCCGGGAGCCACTGCGCGCAGGTGCCCCCGGCGTACGACATTCTCGATCATCCGCAACCGGTCGAGTTCCCACTGCGCGAGCGTCGGAGTCCTTGCCATCGTAGGCGTCACCGAACGATCGATCCGCAGCATGACGCCGGCATCCTCGAGGCGGCAGAACATCTCATCGGCCGAGGCGGACTCGGATGCGGCCTGCATGGTGTCGGCGGCAGCACCGATGAACATCGTCGGTTCGGGCTGAATGACGGCACGGTTCAACATCCACGGATCGCGCGGACGCACCCAGCAGATCGCGTCGGGGTCGACCCCGTTGTCGATCAACCACACGCAAGCATCCGTCGCGGTCTTGCCCGCACCGACGATCACGTACTGCGATGCGGCACAACCGAGTCCGGCCAGATCATTGATGGGTATGACGTGCGTGCCGTCAGCCACCTCGAACGGCGGCGGCGTCAAGGAGGGGATGTCCGGGGTGAGATAGCGGGCATCGACCACACTGCGACGTACCCGCACTTCGTACTGACGCCCGGAGATGAGGGACACAAACCGGCCGTCGCCGAGGTAGTCGCTGTTCGAGTGGAACGACACCTTGTCGGAAGCGAGCAGGCGGTCACGCAGGATGCGTTCGTAGTAGGCGCAGATCTCCGGCGCGGTTGCCCGCTCATGCAAACCGGCCTCGGGCCCGCGCTCCTGGATCCGGCCACCTCCCATGGGCGTCGAGGCCACACCGTAGAGAGCAGAGGCCTGGTGGAGCCGGACGAACGGATAGGCATCAAGCCAATGACCGCCTACTCCGTGCCGCCGATCGACCATGACCACAGAGACGTCGGCGCGGTCGATGAGGGCGTCGACAAAGGCCATTCCGATCGCACCCGCACCGACGACCAGGTAGTCGGCCTCCAACATCTCCATCTCCTCAGACTGACCCTGGCCACGGGGAACGTCAATGACCTCTCAGGTTCGGCGCAGCACCGTCCTCGTCCCGTCGCCGATGAGCTCTGGAACACCAAGGAACTGGGAGATGTATGGGCGTGGATCGAGGTGACCTCGGGTGTTGATCGGCAAAGGCAATGGCGTGACCACCCTCGACCGCCGTCGACTCGGCACCGCCGGTTCACGGACACAGTTGGTCGATCGCGTAGAGGAGTCCATGCCGGTACCAGGCGTAGTCATGTCCGCCCGAATAGGTGTCGAAGTGGACATCCATGCCGGCACCTCGGGCCGCGTCCGCGAACCAGCGGGACTGATCGACCATGGCGCCCTCCATGGTTCCTACCTGAACCACAACGCGATTCGAGACGGCGCGGGTGCCGGCGAGCTCGGCGAGCGCCCGAGTGATCGTCCCGGGGCGCCCGTAGTCGCGCGGCTCCGTGCCGTCGAACCAGAACGACCCTGACTGAATGATTGCGGCATCGATGAGATCAGGGAGGTCGACGAGCAGACCCGCCGCGGCCAGGCCGCCGTAGCTTTGCCCGGCCACGATGATTCCACTCCATCCGACATCCGCCCGTTCGAGGGCAGGCAGGATCTCGTCGGTGAGGAGCTGTGTCATCACCGTGCGTTTGTCGAGAATCGCGCGGTCTGGGGTGCTGACGAGTACGACCGTCGGCGATGGCCCGATTGCACTTTTGTTGCGCGTGGCCGTTGCCTCGCGATAGCCAAACTGATTGTCGGCCCACAGGTCTCCGTCGAACATCACCACAAGTGGGCCATCCCGGTCTCCCCGAAGAACCGTCAGCTTTCGGCCCGATGCATCTACGACGTAGACAGATTCGTCATCGCCGCCTACCTGCCCGCGAGACTCGGGCCACGCCGGGTGTCGCCGCGAACCCGGCAGCTGCAGTACCGACGTCGATCCGCCCATGCCGAACGCACGACGAATCACGTCGGGATTACGCGGGTCTTCGACGAGGCTGTCGAGCACCTTGTAGATCGACAGCTCCTGTTGCGCCTCCACCGAATCAAAGATCAAGAATCCGTAACTGACGCAGGCATCGTCCAGGACTCGCACGGTCGTCGCATACACGCCTGGTTCGGTGAGCGTCAGTTCGATGCCACCGTGAATGGTTGTGCCGGGAAAACCGGTCAGGTGTAGCGAAACGACGACTGGGACGTCACTGAGCCAGCGAAACGTGACATCGGAGTGCCCGACGACGGAACTTGGTTCCAACTCCGTCATGGATGTCGCCTCCTCCTGCAATGGTCGAGTCCAAGAATCGCACAACCGGGCTGGATTCCTGCTCGGTAACCCACGACCATGGGTGAGCGAGGCCTCGGCCTGAACCCCCAACTCAACGCCGGCGGTCACTCATACCGTCTAGTGGTTGCTCAGGTGGCCGATGCCATCGAGGATGACCGTCACACGATCGAGCAATGTCTGGCGTAGCCAGGACGCCGGGCGATCTCCCGACCTCCAGCGCGCGATCGCTTCCATCGTCACCGCAGTCAGCATTGCTGCGCCCCCTTCCGCGTCGATCTGAGCGCTGAGTTCATCGCGCTTGATGCCGTAGCTCAGAAGCGATTCGAAGGCGACGTCCGAATGGTGGTGTACTTCTCCTCATGCGCCGACCCGATGGAGTACACGGGACGCCCATTCTGGGCCGAGCGCGAGCTCGCAGAACCAGGGCTCGAGGTGGATGACCACGTCGCGATCGGCAACTGGCACCGGACACCGCCGGACTAACCGGTACAGCGAAACACCCGACTAGAGGATCCGGAGGTCCGACACTATGCCAGTCCACGCGAACACAGCGCTGGACGCGGAGAATCTGGGCGAGGTCGTGGTGCGCGGCGTCCCGATCAGGTTCTCGGTGGCCGGGCGCGGCGATCGCGACGTCCTGCTCGTGCATGGCAGCGGCGCACATCGACTGTGGTGGCACCTCCTCATCCCGCAGTTGGTTGCCGCTGGACTTCGGGTCATCTCGGTCGATCTGAGCGGGCACGGTGACAGCGGCCACCGTTCTGAGTACGACGGCGAGGTGTGGGGTGAGGAAATACTCGCCGTGATATGGGCGACCGGCTCCTCCCGACCGCTCGTGGTCGGCCACAGCCTGGGCGGCCGACTCACCCTGATGACAGCGGGCGCGCATCCAGATGCGTTCGCCGGGTTGGTCTTGATCGACACCCCGTTGCGCCCTCCGCCGAGCTACCAGGCCGCGGTCGCAGCCGGGCGTAGGCAGCGCCCCAGACAGGAACGCCGATATCAGAGCCGCGACGAAATAATGGCGCGGTTCCGCCTGGTACCACCTCAGCCCCACCCCGCGGACGAGGTGATGACTGCTCTTGCCGCCAACGGGGTGCGGGAAGTCGACGGGATGTGGACCTGGAAGCACGACCAATGCGTGATGCCGGCGTTCTACGGTCCCGAGCTGCTAGCGGCGGCCGCGACTGTGCGGATTCCGCTGTGCTACGTCTACGGCGCCAACAGCTCCCTGGTGAAGGACGTCGAGGCCGACTTTGTCCGGGCCCACCTCCCCGGCGAGGTGAACGTCGTCCGTATCGCCAACGGTTTCCACCATCTCTGCTTGGACCAGCCTGCCGAGTGCGCCGACGTGATCATCGCGACGCGAGCCCGAGTAGACGGTCGTGCACCGGATCGAGACCTCAGCTAAGCCACCTCCGCCTCAAAGTTGTACCAGCGCACGTAAGCTGCGGTTTCGCGATCGGCGCGTACTCACTTCTCATGGTGGTCAAAGCTTCGGCATGGTGGGTGACAACGTCACAAGCGCCGGCTTCAGCAGTGCTCATAGACATAGTCGGGATGCTCGTTCGTAACCAGGTCTCGATCTCGGAGCACGGTCAGCGGCACATGCCCGGAACTTGAGCAGACATCTGTGAATGGGACGTCGAGCGAATCGGTGTATTCCACGTCGTACACATACGGGCCGTACTCATCGACATACGCGTCGCATTCGTCGAATACCCAACACTCCTCCACCACCGCAAAATCGAAGTGAAGTTCGGTTCTTGCCGCAACAACTGTTTCCGCCGAGTTCTTCTGTCCGATGGCAAGACCGGAGTCGTGGGCGCGGGTTACATAGGTTTCAGCCAGTGCGATGCTCGATGCCTGGTCGAGTTCGGGAAATCTACTCCAGGAGTCGAGGTTGTCTATCTCGATGGCGTCATATCCCAACTCAGCGCACGAATCGATCGACTCACCGATGATGCTCGCAATCCGTTCCCGTCGTTGAGGATCAGTCGGGTCCAACACGTACTCGTCCGGCCAATCGGGATCGACGACGAGTTCGCCCTCGCGATGAAGCAAGAGATCCTCGTTGGTGCCCAACCAGCGCTCTTCTTCCCCGGGCTGCGTCTGAAAACCGTTGACGTAGCAGATGGAATACAGACCGGCGGCAGGTTCATCGGTGACGTCGCGGGCAACGACGCTGACGCCGCTGGGTGGCGGGTATGCGCCGCCGAGTTGATAGTCGAATCGACCACTCGTCGGAGGTTGGCGGATTCCGGGTGTGCTTTCAAACGGTCTGTGGGCACTCTGCGTGTTCTCCGAGGTGGACTCGTGCACGTCCGATTGTGAGCATCCTGCCGCAATGATGGCGATCAGTGCGATTCCCAGAGCTTTGAATTGCATTGCATTTACCAATCGCGCGAAGGTTGGCCGGCCCCTACCGACGAGGTGCGAGGTTTGCCTCGTAGCTGTCGATTCTCCGAAATGACCTTACGTGCGATGCACGCGGTGGCATAGCGGATTCCGAGTGTGTGCCCAATGAGGAAGCAGTGTCGTCATCGGCGGCGCCGTTCAATTCTGTTGCCGGTCAGCGCGATGCGGGCCTGCGCGCGATCAGCAGCTGCCGCTGAGTCCTGACGTGTAGGTCGCTGCGGTGCCGGACATCGCTCGGTCCGCCGTCGAGAAGACGATCGAGATCGTCGAGATCGTCGAGGTCGGCGCCGAGACGCTCGACGACTGCGCCACGGATGCGCGTCAGGATGGCAAATGCGTACGCGCCGGCCACATCTGGCAGCGGTGGTGCAAGATCGACGACGATCGGACGATCCAATTCGACGACCAGGCCGGCCCGGGCCAGACGCGCTCCCCAGTCGCTGCCCATCGCGGGCATGTCCACGGTGCGGTCGACAGCGAGCAGTTCATGGGCCTTCGCCTCTGCAGCGGCGCCCGGTGCGTCGTCGGCCAAGAACCGGGGATGTCCGGTGAGTTCGACGACCGCAAGCAGACCGCCGGGTCGGATCGCGGCCGCCACCTGAGCGAGAGTGCGGTCCGGATCCGCCAGGTGGTGCAGCGAGCCCGACGCCCATGCGAGGTCGACCAGGTCCAGCTCGGGCACACCCTCGTCGAGGTCCGCGTGCACGGTGGTGGTCCGGTCGGCGAGACCGAGGCCCTCGGCCTGGCGCCGCAAGTGCTCGAGCATGTCGCTGGACCCATCGACCGCCACCGCGTGAGCGTCGGCGAAGTGATGCAGGAGCCCGAATGTGCCTGTGCCCGTGCCTGCTCCGAGGTCGAGAATGCGGCGCACCGGCCCGTCGATCAACGCAGCGATGTCCGCGTGGACGGCGCTCAGCGACGCCTCGAGAATCTCGGCGTCGAGGTCGAGGATCTGGGACAGACCTTCATCCGGTCCGTGGCTGTCGTCGGCGTGATGATGGTGTTCGTGGGCGCTGTGGTGATGTTGTTGGCTCATGGTTCACAGACTAGATACCGCTTGCGTCAAGCGCATATACTCTTGCGTATGACGCAAGACAGCGAACTCGACGTACTCGTCCGCAAACGCATCCGCGGCCTTCGGATCGCTCGCGGATGGTCGCTCGACGATCTCGCCGGTCGATGCTTCCTGAGCGCCTCGACGTTGAGCCGGATCGAGACCGGGCACCGCCGGATCGGTCTCGATCAACTGACCTCCATCGCCCGTACCCTGGGCACCTCAATCGACCAGCTGGTCGAGCCCGAGGACGGCCACGACGTGGTGATCCGGCCGCAGCAGGACCAGGCCCGAGGCATGACGACTTGGCTGTTGTCCCGTGACCAGGGACCTCACGGACTGAAAGTCGCCAAGATCCGACTCACCCAACCACCGCCACGCCGCGAGGACGGCGAGCTCCCCGTTCACCCCGGACGCGACTGGTTCACCGTGCTCTCCGGGACCGTGCTCGTCCTGCTCGGCGAACGCACCATCAGGGTCGAGACCGGCCAGGCCGCAGAGTTTTCCACGATGGTCCCCCACGCCTTCGGGGCCGACGGCGGACCCGCCGAAATCATCGCCATCCTCGACCCCGACGGCGAGCGCTCACACTTGCGCCCGTGAGCCCACCAGTGCGCATTGATCTTTCGGACGATCATCCCAGCCAGCGTCGGCCGGCATCCCCGCAGCTAGCCACACAGGTACAGGCGGGCTTGATTGGCTGGCTGTGTCCTCCTGTAAGACTTGATCATGACCAGTAGTCGCGTATTTCCGTTCGCTCGCATCACCGGCCACATCGCGTGGTGGATATTCGTGGTCACAACATTATTCGCAGGCGGCATCACCTGGACGGATGCGCACAACCGCTTCGGCGACAGCTATATTGACGCCTCGTTCACCGCAGGATCAAGCGGGTGGATCGCCTACACGCCACTGACCGACTCGCCGATTGGCATCGCCAACTTCACCGGTTCTCCGCCGTATGACCGATGGACAGATCCGGCGTTCTGGTCCCTGCTTGCCTTTGCCGTGGTGCTCATCGCCGCTGTGATCGAAGCAATCTCAGCTCGCCGGCTACTGCCGGGGATCGTGACGGTCGCCGCACCCTGTGTGGCACTGGGGCTCCTGGTGCTGGCGACGCCCGGCACCCTCGACAGTGTCGCGCTTGACACCATGGCGGCCATGAGTGCGGTGTTGGTAGCGGTCGCCATTCGCGAAGTGTGGGCACGCCGATTCGCGCCGCGGCCCTCACTTCCCAGCTGAACGCGGTGTGCCAGCCGACTGGCAAGTCAACACGAAAGAGATCGATCGTTCGATAATCTATTGCCACCCAGTCCTTTACGCCGCTGCCCGAGTCGGCCACCAACGATTTTCATCCCGCTAGACTCGTGACATGGATCTGCCCGCCGCCGTACTCGCCTCACCCCGGGGACGTTTCTTCTGCGCGACTGTCGCATACATGTGCAGTACCGATGATCGAGCAATACCCGGCCGACGGCCTAGAACCACCCAGGACGTCCGTGAAGTCATCGAGGGAGTTGATCTTCACGCGATCCCCGCACTGTCCGAATACGAGTTGCTCGAAGCTCTGGAGTTTGCCGCGGACTTCGCTCGCTACTGGCAAGAACCAGACGACGAGGACAGGATCTTCGCCCAACCAGAAATCACAGCCGCCTTACTTCCGGTAGCCACAACGGTTTTGGCATCCCCGAATGCCACGTGGTGGGCCGATTCGGTCCACCTCAACTCCCAGGCTCTGGTTGCGCATAGGTACTCCAACGATCAGTGGCCCGAATCCACCACACCGCATCGACCGATCTCAGCCGGCCTCGATGCTTGGCGAGAACACGGAGTGGCGTGGGAGGCAGCATTTGCCGGCCGCCGAGCCGAGCACCCCGACACGGACGTCAGTGGCGAATGGTGGTCGACACCACTGCCGAGTGATGCACTGTCGACCAGTCGGACTCGAGACAGAATCGGCCCATTGGAGCTGATGTTGGAAGAAGACTCCCTGAGCTGCGGAGAAGCGCGCGTCTGGCCGGTCCACATTCGCAACAATCCTCGGGTCTACGAAATCTCCAGGCCGACGGACTGGGCGCAGCTGGTGGACGCGTATCCGCTGGCCGTCCCAGAATCCAAGCGCCACGACTGGTTTCGCACCACCGGCACACATCATCGCTGGTACATCCCTGACTGGGCTGCAGTGGCCGGAGATTACGACGGCGTCCACCTCACCTTGCACGGCTACCTCGCCACCCCCGGGACCGCAATTCCCCTTTTCAACAACGCGGGCGCCACCGTCCTCGCCGGCTGGGATCCCGATGCCACCTGGTGGCTCAACCGAACTGTCACCGACATCGACGACGAACCGGCGCTATGGGAACGCCACGACGATGGATGGGCGCAGAGCTGAGGGGGGTCCCAATGGAGATGACACACTGGAACCATGGCCGACTTCTTCGATCGCTTGGACGGTTCGCGAGTCAATCGCGCCGGTTACGAGCGAGTATTAGAAGCCACCTGGACCCCGCAGCAGAACGTTCGCGTGACCTCCACCGATCTTCCCGACACCTGGGCCAACGCACTGCACCGACTCGGGCGCGATCTACACGTTCGCCAGTACAACGGCTCCATAGAACGCATCGAATGGATCGCCGACTACGACCCGGACATAGGGGCCGTGCTTCTTCTGAGTGACGTCACAGTACTCGGTCGCGGGCCCGACGGATGGGGGATGGACGGGCCGACTTCTCGCGTCGACGACCCTGCGGAATCGATCCTCGCCTGCATCGCCGACCTCGTTCAAGACCAAGTGGCCCGCGCCCGCGTCGCGTGGCCGTGGGGCGAGACCGGCGGATTCATGTCACCCCAACTCCTGGGCAACACCGCCGTCTGGTCAGACAAAGGTCACCACATCGCGATCGGCACCCTTTGACGCCACGCTCCCCTGCGCCAAGATCAGCCGACGCCAATTGTCCAGTCCGCTTCGACAGCTTGAAGCCCTCGAATGGATGGTTCGCAACAGCTTGTGCTGCCAAAAGGTGAACTCCTATGGACTCACTGATCCTCCCCCGGTGAATACGCGTACCACCCAGCCGAGGGGTCGCCGTCGCTCGGAATGTCGATCATGCGCCATCCCCGGGCGTGTGCCCGATCGAGGATGAGTCTCTCGCAACGTGGTCGATCAGCCGCAGTTGTCCGCCATCGCGCGACGAACGCGCCAACTTGAGGCAAGACAGTCATATGCCGACCGCCGGCCGGTCCCGGTGGTGGCGCCGCTGGAAGATCACTCCACAGATGGCCCCCGACGACGGGGTGCACGAATCCGTCTCCGATTCGGGCCGACATCATCTTGCTGAATGTCCTTGTACCCGCGGCGCTCACACCATCACCATGATCCCCGCCCAGCGCAAACATCAGTTCCTCTCCAAGCACATGATGAAACCCGGTAGCTTCTTGGTGTCCTTCCAGGAGCGGCTCGCCGGGCACTTTCCTTCGGAACCGCGACAGAATGCCAGAGACCACGCCAGCTACGTCCGGTGGGATGAGCGGCGGCACCTCACTTAAGCAGCCGTCCAGAATTCTCAGATACCGCTGCGCTTCCCCGACGAATGGGTCCCACGTGCCTTCACCGATCGCGAATTGGGTTGCCCGATATACGAAGCGATCAAAAGCGTCGCGACGAAAAGGTACCAACCGGCGCATTCCGTCCACCTGCGTGGCGGCCATCGACCCGAGTACGAACTGTTCAAGGATTGCGTCCTCGATATCGAAACTCACATGCATCCCCACGCACTAGGAGGACCGACAGACGACGCCGTCGGGCGTGGGGTCACCGACGCCAATTAGAGCACACGCGCATCGTCACAGGGAAGCCGTTGAGCGCAGCGGCAGTTGACGTGACTTAGCTGCCGTCCGCCACGTACACGGCTCGATACCTACGTGCCCACGTCTCACGCAGAACAACCGCGACAAAAACAGTCACCATCGCTACCACCGGCCTCCCGTCGTAGCCGGCGATCCCATCTGGGGTGACGGCGAGGAACAGAACGAACGCAATCAGAGGCAAAGCGATCGTGACGATCCCATGCCTGAACCGGCCGACACTGACGGCCTCGGCGATTGCAGCGCAGACCAATACAACGAAGGCAGCAAGTGAATAGAACGCTGGGTCGGTGAACCACTGCTCTGGGCCAGATCCTGAGGTACCGGCTTCGCACCTGGATTCTTGGCCGAAGCCGGCGCAGTAGAGGTAGATGTTACTGCTGAACGAGACTGCCGAACGATTCAGCGACCAGACACCTCCGGCGATCAGAGAGGCGATCACGAACAGCCACCAGCTGCAGTCGTTGACGATGGCGGCCCAACGTGCGAGCCGTTGCCTACTTTTCGGGTTCGTCACAGACATTTACGAACCATCGCATACCCCCCGGCCCGACCAGCCCGCAGGTGCGCCGGGTCATACGTTCAACCTTCGTTGCGTCCATCCAGGCCGCAGCCATGTGTGGTTCAGGGTCGACCTTGCAGTGATCCGGTGAATTGCTAAGTTGCCGCATGCATTTGTGTGACCACCTGCGCGTTTGAGTCGCGATGTCGCGCTCGCCCTCCGCTCTCTATGGCAGAGTTGCTTTTGTGGTCGCATGGATAGAGGTTCTCACCAAAATCGTCGACGGACCCAAGGCGCCCATCGAGGGCATCATCTCCCGTTCCGGGCCGATCGACACCGCGCGTCTGATGATGTCGGGAGACGGCGAAGCAATGCCGCTATATGTCGCCGGCGTTGATGATCTACAGGTATGGCGCGATGAACCCAAGATAAGAGTCGAATCTATGGCGGGACAGCCGTTGGTCATCCACAACGGAGAAACAGTGTGGCGGTTCGCCCACCAGGAAGACCTTCCAACCGCAGCCCAGCGTGAAAAAGTGTCGTATGTAGGGCCCGGACGCGAGCTCCTCGTCACCCAGCCGGCCTCACGCTGGATCGGCAACGACTTCACCACACCCGACAAGCCGATAGAGGAAATCGAATACCTCGGACGAGCCTGCTGGGCAGTGGAACTCAGACCGCCCAAACACAAACCACACGCCATGCAGTTAGTCATCGACCAACACACCGGAACCATCTTGCAGCAACGCAACGATGGCTTCGACATAGCCATTCGCTTCATCGCGTTCACGGCCGGAATACCAATCGATCCAGCCGTTTTTGAATGGACAGGCCCCGTTCGCCCGCCCCGCTACAGCCTCGCTCCCGACGACTTCCGCTCATCGTTCATCCCGAGCCTGGGCGAACGGAAAGACATCCACCGGCAGTGGTTCAGCCAGCATGTCACAGAGCGCCCTCTGACAATCGCAATCACCGCCGAGCTGACCATCGAAAATCTTCGATACCACGATGATGAGGGCGCATTCGAGGCAGACATCGGATCTATGGTGATCACCGGCAGATTGGCTCGCCGACGACGTTCAACTGCCACATGGGACCTACTCTGGGACCTTCCCACACTCCAAACGTGGACCACGACAGAGCACGACTGGGCAATCGCAATGCACACCGGCAAGCTCGATGACAATGCACTCAATGCATTGCAGCACATACTCCACCCCGACGCGCCGGTCGTCGGGAGACCTGAGACCGAGTAGCAGTTCACGAGTCGTCTCGCACACGCCCGGCCGACACGCCTGCATGTGCATCGGGTCAATGGTCGAAACCTTCGTTGCCTCCATCGAGGCCCGCAACCGCGAGTGGGCTGAGTGGCAACTGCTGATTGCGTAGAGTCGGAATGTGGATGTCATCGCGTCGAAGCAGCGCAATCAACCAGCGCCACCGGGAGTTCTCTTTGACGATCTCATCGAACCGAACCGCCAGCCGAGTCGCCCTTGGCTGCACCTTCTGAAAGATGAAGTGCCTCCTGTCGTACTCGAATCCGAACGGCCCTCACGTGTGGTCTGGTCGTCACTATGGACCAAGCGCCCGGATGCACAAATCGAATTCGATCTACCTGCCGGCGCCAGCGGAACCAACCTCCGATGGACGCTGCTGATCGAGCCGCCGGCACCGGACGATCGACAGTTCCGCCACATGTGTCAACGCATCGGCACCCTGGTCAACGCCAACCTGCGTTACACCTACGGGCAGTAGACGCCAACAGATCCAGGTATCGACCGAAAAGCCCAGTCAACATCTGATTGCAACACAGATATTTTCGCCGGTCGTCACAGCGGCTCGAGACCAATGATTCGGCGGTCTGAGGAGAAGATCCATCCATCGCCGTAGGCCTCCACCGCACCGCCTGAAGCGAATGTCTCGGGATCGGCGTCGATGGCAGCAAACGGGGCCATCCACACCACCCGGCCGGTACTGACGTCGAGAGCCGTCAGTGCGACGCGGTCCTCACCGACGATCACGCTGCCATCGGCGGCGGTCGGTGTGAATGATTCCTCCGAATTACGCTGCCACAGTTGTTTTCCCGTCCGCAGGTCAATACCCGACGCGGTCGTCTTCGCCGGATCTCGAAGGTAAACGACGTCGCCGACAACAGCTGTCACGGCGCCGTACTGACTACCTTGTTCGTCAGTCGCGAGGTCGGCGTTGGCCCACAACCGTTCCCCGGTCGCGCGGTCGTACGCGGCATCACCCAGGATGATCGGCCCGTCCGTGTCTGACGGGTCCTCCAACACCGGGTTCTGGGCAACCCTGCTCCTGGCGGTGGCGAGCACCTTTCCGTCGGGACCTCGGAGCAGTTGTTCGGTGACGGTGTTGTAGGCCTCGCAGTCGGTATTCGCCTGCATCACAACGCCACCGGATTCCAGGCTCGCCGCGTAGAGACAATAGTCGTCGGTCTTCCACAGCTCGGCACCTGACTGAGCATTGAATTGCGCCATCTCGATGCCAGTCTTCACGAGCCCGACGCCATCGGTCACCGTCAGGATGTCGCGACCGAACACCTCTTCCCATACGCCACCGATGTCAAAACTCTGTGTCCAGTTGGCGGACACGTCGTCGTAGGTCCCCGAATGGACGCGGACCTCGTTGTCTTCGGCGTTGCCTTCGACGACGTAGAGGGTGTCCTCGGTGGTTGTCAGACCGAACACCGATTCCTCGATCGGGCGCCTCGCAGACTCGCCGGATTCGATGTCGTACGTGACGAGTTCGTACCCTTCACCCATTGTGAAGCAGTACAGCTTACCGTCGAGGGGTTCGCCACTGCATTGCTGGAGGTCGGCGGCTGGAGCCTGCCAGCGCACCGTTCCGTCCTCCGCGTCCACACCGATCATCACCGCATCGTCGAGCTCGTATCCCTCGGTGGGGACACCGGCCAGGGTCACCAGTGTGTCGCCCGCCAGCACGAAACCTGGTGTACCCGAGTTGTACGAGGATCCGTCACGCGGGTCGGAGAAGTCGGCAAAAGGGCGCCCGAGATACTCGGCGGCGTCGAGTGACCACGCAAGTCCTGGAGTGTCCGCGGTGGTTCCGGTGATCTTCTTCGTCGTTGGCGAAGTGTGGTGGTCGACCATTACAAATCCCGCTGCGGTGACCGTCACCACGGCGACCGCTGCAGCAGCAATCAGCGACCAGGTGCTCTTGTCCGGCACGCCTACAACTCCAATCCCGGTGTGAGCGCGATTGATTCAAGTGCATCCGCCGACAGCACGTCAGCCGTTGCGGCCGCGCTGGAACTGACCGAGATCTGGGTGCCCTCAGGCCGCGTCACCACGACGGAGATCGTCGTCTCCGTTCCTGCATCCTCTGACGATTCCGACGACGAGACCGACTGGAAAGAGCGATCAGTCTGCACAACGGTCCCGTCGTCGAGCGCACGCAACGTGGCCTGGCCACCCGAACCCGGTACCGGACGCTCCGGGGTCGGTAACGGCTGCCCACCGGTGATCGAAACATCCAGTCGCGCAGTTGTCGTCGCGTCCGCGCCGTCAGTGCATACGGTGTCGTTCGAGTATTCGCTGAGTTGGAGCGGTTTCAGTCTCACGTCACCGAGATCGATTGTTGCGAGGACGGTGTCGAGCCTGTCTACCTGTTCACGAGTGATGGCTGGGCCGCTCGTTTCGAACGAGCCGCCACGACAGCCCTCGGACGGTGCCGGTGTACCCGGCGGGACGGCGGTGCTGACGCGCAGCCGTGGATCGGCAACGATCCGCACCAGATCATCGATGCTCAGGGGGATCTTGCCACTGTTCTCGACCTGCGTCGGTCCGACCTGGTCGTAGGCGCTCGCGCTGATCCAGGATCCGTCGGCCACGTATGCCCGCGCTGTCCGACTGAGGCTTCGAACGCCGTCCACCTCCCGCCAGGTGTCGTGGACGTCGACCACCACACCGTCGGGCATCGTGCGACGCTCGTCGAGAACATCTGCCACACAGGGAGGGATAGGCGCAGACCTCTGCTGCACTTGCACGAACAGACTCCCTTGCGCATCCTCGTTGACCAACGAACCGGATGCGTATGTGTATCCGTCAGGCGCCGAATCGGAGTCGCCGAAGTCGGTGATCGGTTGGAAGACGAGCGACCGTGCAGGACTTGCGAACTCGACCACTGCTCCTGACGGCAGTAGATCGGCGACCGCATTCGACATCGCAGTCGCCTTCGGACCGCTGAACCAGGGAAACTTGAGGTTGTCGTAGCTCTCCTCGGCCATCGATGAAAACGCACTGTAGGTTCCGGGGCTGGGTGCCTCGACGGTGGCGCACCCAGGGATGTCTTTGGCGGGGTCTACCGGTTCCTCCACGATGTCGACGGGCTCTGGGGTTGCGGGCTCGTCAAGTCCGGATTCTGCGGTCGACGTCGTCGGTGCTGTTGTCAGATCTGGTTCGGGTCGCGGCTCGAGAAGCCCTGCCACCACGATCCCGAGAGCCACGACCGCCACAAGGATGAGCGCGTACGTCCATGCTTCCTTCTTGAGCGACGAGGTCTGCTCGTCCATTCATCCCCCTCGCGGCCGCTTCAACGGCAATGTCGTCCAGACAAACACAATCGTTACGTTCATGAAAGTAACGACGGCCGGCACCAACACGACTACAGTCGATTTCGATGAGTAGCGAGAATCCCGGCGCATGGCAGCTCGGCCACATCGACGGCATCCCTCGACAAGCCCGGTCCAGCCCCGCTGGCGACACCACCCTCGAGGTTGTGGTTGCCGGTGCTGACACCTCGAAGGTTGTCATCGGCCTCCTCGACCGCGTGCCGACCCACGGGTGGCGATTGGGGCGCGACGCGCGTGTGCCCCGGGGGCGTTCAACGCGTCAAGAAGTGTGGGTCGCTCCCGCGGACTCGGACACGTGGTGGATCCTCACTGCCACACATGTCGACGGTGTGCGCCACATACTGATCGACCCCGAGACACGCACACCGTTGCCCTCGCGAGAGGATCGGCGATCCGGCCTGGCGCTCGACTGGGTCAGCGACGCAGTCGAACTCACCGAATCTGAAACGGCTCGGCATGAGTTCGAGTTCGACTTGCGGAACACGAGCGCAAACGACTGGGGCAATCTCGCGAACGACACCGGGTCGATCACCATCGTGCCCAGCGCCGAACCACGCTTCTACGTCGATGTTGGCGATGACCGTCCACTGCCGGCACTGCCGTCCGGTGGCCTGACCACCATCAACGCTCGCCTGAACGAACCTCTGTCGGCCGGAACCTACGAACTCGGCGCAGTTCTGGTGGACCTCAACCTCGCCACATCGACGACAGCCGGTCTGACAGTCACTGCCGACTAACCTCGACTTGAACAGGAAAGGCTCAGGTCGATGTCCGCACGCATCTCTGACGACGGTCTATACCGATACCGGCTACGACGCGATCTGTCTCCAACGCGTGCGAATTGTGTGAGCGAACCCCTCACGTGCACCTTCATCATGCTCAATCCATCGACCGCAGATGAACACAAGGACGATCCAACCATTCGGCGCTGCATCGGATTTGCGAGTTCGCTCAGGTGCACCGGACTCCAGGTGGTCAATCTATATGGTTACCGCACCACGGACCCCGCAGAATTGCACAGAGTCCACGATCCGGAAGGCCCGGAGAACACCATTCATCTACTGGCCGCGCTCAAGTCACGTGGGCCCACCATCGCCGCGTGGGGCGCGCTGGCACCCCCGGACAGGGTCGCGCGGATGCTGGCGATGCCCGGCGCCGACAATCTCTATTGCCTTGCCACCAACCAAGACGGAAGCCCTCGCCACCCTCTCTATCTCCGCGCAGACGCTCAGATCAGAGCGTGGCCTACAGCATCATCCCACGGCTAGAGCGTCTGCACCGCGGCCGAAATCTCCGCCAGGAGTTCGGCTTTGCGGGCATCGTTCGCAAATGAACCGGTGACCGAGTTTGTCGCCAACGTCACGAGATCGTCAGAATTCAGGCCGAGCGCGTCACGTGCCCCATTGACGTTGTCGTCGACGTAGCCGCCGAAATAGGCCGGATCGTCTGAGTTGACGGACACATTGAGGCCCTTGCGGAGCATTGTCCGCAGTGGATGTCCGGACAACTCATCCACCACTTTCAGGCTGACATTCGACAGCGGGCACACGGTCAACGGGACACGATCTGCGACCAGGCGTTTGACGAGTTTCTCATCCTCGAGGCACCTGATCCCATGGTCAATGCGTTCGACACCGACCAGGTCCAAAGCCTCCCAGATATAGGCCGGCGGGCCCTCTTCACCCGCATGCGCGACCAGGTGCAGACCCGCGGCCCGGGCCTTCGCGTACACATCCACGAACTTCGATGGCGGGTATCCGACCTCCGCGGAGTCGAGTCCGATCCCGAGCATCGGAGTTCCGAGCGCAAGGACGTCATCAAGGACGGACATGGCCGATGCGGCACTGTGGTCGCGCAGCATCGACACGATCAGGCCGGAGCTGACACCGTGATTTCTCATAGAGGTACCCAGCGCCGAGCTGACTCCCTCCATCACCTCTTCGAGCGCAACTCCCCGAACCAGATGGGCCTGCGGGTCAAGGAACACCTCCGCATGTCGTACACCGGCAAGCGCCGCTCGTGCCAGATAGGCATCGGTCATGTCCGCGAAGTCGGCCGCGGTCCGCAACGTCGACATGTTGGCGTAGTACAGATCGAGAAACGACTGCAGATCCGAGAACTCCAACCGACTCCTCAGGTCATCGACGTCGGCATAGGGCAGAGTGATCTTGTTTCGTTCGGCGAGAGCAAAGATGGTCTCGGGCTCGAGGGTTCCCTCGAGGTGGAGGTGGAGTTCGGCGACCGGTAGAGGCTTCATTCGTGTCCAATCGTGTTCTACAGGTGTCGAACTCGATGACGTGCGTCGAACCCTACCTGGGGTTCACATGCGTCTTTCGGGATCAGATCACCGTAACCGCCGGCGGCGCGCCGACGACACTCGCCCTGCGGTGCACCGGCGCACTACACGACAATTGCCGCGAGTACTTGTGGTCGTGGAGGTTTCCAGATTGCCGGCCGTCTCACATAAGGAAGCTACGTGGGCAGATCCACCCGCAGTGCCAGGTGCTCATCGAGTATCCGGCGCAGCGCGGCGTCCATCGGATGCGCGGATGCGAGGTCGCGCCCGTACCGGCTGTCCACCACGGACACGCTGCCCTCACGCGGTTCGGCGGTGTCGATCTGATCGACAAAAGGTTCGAACAATGCGGTCGGGGTGGCCAGGTAGTAGAGCGCCCCGTGCGACTCGTTCAACCCGGCGGCATAGATCAGTCCGTGTTGACTGATCACGAAGAGTTCCGAGGTGATCCTGGCGTTCGGGATCTCGGCGTCGGCCCATGCCGTCGCAGCGCTACGGGTTTGCGCCAATCGGTCCGGAACGTCGTCACTCAGCGTGAGCAACTGATGTACCTGTGTCTTGCCCGCTCGCGGATAGACGTCGATGGCGGACCTGAAATACCGCTGAAAGATCTTGCCGAAATAGTCGTACAGTTGCTCGCTCATCGCAGCTCCCAGGTTTCGGACGGACAACTCAATTGTGCGCCCGCACCGTCGGCCGAGCATCGGTTTCGACAGGACAATCCCCCGCAACAGCGGATCCCCACCGCATAATTTGTCGGAGAATGCCGTCGGACCGCGCTTGGCCCGCACCAGCATGCCGGCCGATTACGCCCGTCCCAACGGCCGGGTAGCCGCTGCCGATGTGCGCCGCGCGCAGTACGACCGCGAGACCGGCACCGCGGTCGATGCGGCAGACCAACCCACGCCACTGCGATTCAAACCACGCCGCAGCACGTGAGCGCCCACAAGACCTGGAAGACAAGGAGATTCATATGACCGATCAGAATCTGACCTGGATAGTGTTCCTGCTGGACCGCTCCGGGTCGATGCAGTCGATCAAGTCCGACACCGAAGGTGGCTTCGCGGCTTTCATCGCCGAGCAGCACACCGCGACCGGGCAATGCGCAGTGACGCTGGCGCAGTTCGACGATGACTACGAGGTCGTCTATTCCGGCCTACCGGTCAGCGAGGTCCCCGCCCTGAACATGGCACCGCGGGGCACCACCGCGCTGCTGGATGCAATGGGACGGCTGATCACCGACACCGGACAGAAGCTGTCCGCACTGCCCGAGGACAAACGTCCGGGCAGCGTCGTGGTCGCGATCATGACCGACGGGATGGAGAACGCCAGCCACGAATGGACACACTCCACGATCAAGTCGCTGGTCGAGCAGCAGACCAAGGACTACGGCTGGCAGTTCCTCTATATGGGCGCCGACCAGGACGCCATCGAAGTCGGTGCCCGACTCGGTGTGAGCCGGGACCACGCCGTGACCTACAGCCGCGGAAACGCGGACGCCGTGATGGGCGCGTCGTCAGCCAACCTCGCCGCATTCCGCGACGCCCGACTCGCCAGCCCGACCGCGTCCATGCCCGGATACACCGAGGAGCAACGGTCGTCTGCCGGCGAATGACGAGTTGGACCACCGCCCCGTCATGCCGGTTCTCGCATCACACCGGCATGACGGACCGTCCCGGACAGGCCCGGTAGCTCTTGCAAAGGAGACCAGGTGCGCAGCCCATCGGTGCTGTCCGAATAGAAGTACTTTCCTCGCGTGTAGGCGTCGAGATAGATCCGCCAGGCGCCGTCCGGCAGCTGAACCACGGCCGGGCCCTCGAGCATCGAGCCCCAATCCCCGGATGGGACGAAGGAGTAGGGTCCCGTCACTGACGGCGCAACTGCATGTTCGACGATCTTCTTCGTCTCGTTCTTGGTGAACGCGTGATAGGTCGATCCCACCTTGACCACGGTGGTGTCGATGTGGTCGGCGCCGATCCCGGCGAGCGGAACCGGCGGGCCCCACAGCCGCAGTGACGGTTCCAGCGCCGTCATCATGTACGGCACGAATCCCCCACCGGTCGACATCGACAGGATGACGTGCACGCTGCCGCCGTCCACGAACCATTCGGGCGCCCACGCTTTTGTGGTGAACGGCGACAGTGACGGTCCATCGCTGAAGCCGGCCGACCCCGAGAATCCCGGCGGGCCCGAAGAACCGGTGCCGTCACCGGTGCCCGGCAGGAAAGCACAGCAGAACGGGACCGGCCAGGACCCCATGGGCGTCCAGTTGATCCGGTCACTGCTGCGCGCGAAACCGATGTTCGCCCCGTCGACTGTTGTGTAGGTGACGTAGTACTGCCCGTCGGTGTGCCGGAAGATGCTAGGGTCCCGCACCACCCCCGACGGGGGCCGAAACGCCGATTGCCGAACAGGTTGGAAACCCGTGCCGTCGCCCGACTCGTAAACATCCATGTCGCGGTCGCTGGTGTTACTGAACGCCACCAGCGTGTATCGCCAGGGCTGCGGGGCCGCGCCGCTGCTCCCTGGGCCGACGACAAGTAGGGCCGCGACGGCGAGCACGACCATCGAGATTGCGGAAAGACATGTTCGCTTGGTCAGCATCACCAGGGCAGTATTACTGACGCCTTGGCCGGTTTGCAGCAGACTCAGCGACCCGGTTCACCTTTGCCAGATTCACGATCACCAGATCATCGGCGCCAAGAACTTGGCCGCGTATGCGCGGACCGCGTCCGCGTCGTCGATGTCGAGTGCAAACGAAGAGGTCACTGCGAAGGAGCTGACCAGCCGGAATTGGGTCTCGGCGGCCATGCGCAGGTCCGGTTCCGGCATCGAGGCGCCTGCGGCCCGGAGTGTGGTGACGATCCCCTGGCTGAACTCGCCCACCAGATCCACGGCCTGCGGGGCCTCGAATCCGATCAACAGGTCGATCGCGCCGGGGTCGTCGGCGAGAATTTGCTTTGCCAGAGCGTTGTTCCGGAAGCCGGTGACCGCCAGGCAGAACGCCTCGACCACTGCTGCGCGCGGGTCGAGTCCGGTGAGCGCGACGCTGATCTCCCGCAAAAAATGCCGACGCATGCTGACGACAACCTCCGCGAGCAGGTCTTCCTTGCTGGGAAAGCGACGATAGAGCGTGCTCCGGCTGACTCCGGCATCCTGCGCGATGCGCTCGATGCTGGCGCGCCGGACCCCGACCCGCTCGAACTCTGCCGTGGCGGCCGCCACGATCCTATCCTCTTGCTGCTGCTGCGCTGCCTTGCTTCGTGCACGAGGCGGGCTTGCAGTCTCCATCAGCCACCTCCGGGTTGCCGGCCTGTTCGATGCGCAAGTCTATCCATACGACCACCTTCGCTGTGGAGCTTTGCGACACCATGTGTGTCACTGAATCAGACATCACATAGTCCGTGGTGCTTTGGAACCCGACTAACTCGGAGATAAATCCTTGTAGTGCAATAGATTTAGAACAGAGTGTGACAGACAGCACTCCTGTGTGTGACAATCGCGGATATCACTTGTGAGACAGTTTGCGGGATTGAGTGTCAATAGGTGTTCTCACCGATCAACGAACATGGGGGGGTATCGTGGCGTTCGCAGCGAGCGTGCAGAGCTTCGGCCGCACCGCACGTCTCGGCGCTCGCACGCCCGTGATAGCCGTCGCCGACATGATCGGTGGGCGCTTTCCGTTCCGGGAAGCCGCCGTCCAGGCCTGGTTCCTGCTCAGCATCACCGTTCTGCCGGCACTACTGATGGCGGTGCCTTTCGGGGTCATCATCGCGGTTCAGATCGGCGGCATCACAAGCAACCTCGGTGCCACGTCGATGGCGGGTGCCGTCGGCGGCATGGGCGTGATCCAGCAGGGTGCGCCGATGGCCGCGGCGTTGCTGCTCGGTGGCGCCGGCGCTTCGGCGATCACCGCCGACCTGGGAGCGCGCACCGTGCGAGAAGAGATCGATGCCATGCGGGTGCTCGGCATCGATCCGACTCGGCGACTTGTCGCTCCCCGCATGGTCGCCATGGTCGTCGTCGCACCGGTTCTCTCGGTCCTGATCATCGTGATCGCGGTCGCTGCCAGCTTCCTCGTCGCGATCACCGGGCAGGGTGTCGTCGCCGGCTCATACTGGCAATCCTTCGGTAGCTACGCATCGACAACCGACCTGTGGATCTGCCTCATGAAATCGGTCATCTTCGGCTTCGTGGTTGTCGTGATCGCAAGTCGCCGCGGTCTGGAAGCAAAAGGCGGCTCCCGCGGAGTGGCCGATGCGGTGAACGCTGCGGTCGTGCTCGGAGTCGTCGTATCCATGGTTCTCAACGTGGTCATCACCCAGGTGACAACCCTCTTCATCCCGGTCCAGGTGATCTGACGTGGTTGCCTTCGAGAGTCAGATCCCCAGTCGGCAGTGGCATCGGTTCCATCGCACGTCTGCCGCAGCAGGACGGCCATTCGAACACGTCGGCCGACAGGTCACCTTTGTGCTCGACGTGCTGGCCGGTCTGCCGCACACCGTCCGCGCGTACCGCAAGCAGACCCTCGCCGCGTTTGCCGAGGTCACCTGGGGCAATGGTTCGATCATGGTGGGCGGCGGCATCGCCAGCGTATTGGCGATTCTCGGACTCTCGGTGG
>NZ_DATCVM010000100.1:0-4775 GCF_036566845.1 Williamsia sp. | reverse complement strand
TGCTCTCGTGATAGAACAACGGCCAGTGCTTGCTTAGCGAGGACGCCAAAGCAAGTCAAGCAAGCGCTGGCGGAAGGGGGAACATGGCGGCGCGACTGACCAGAGAAGATCGTCTTGATCGTCTGGTCGCAAAGATTCGGCAACGCGTCGATGCTGTCCCCGCGACGACGCGCCTCTTGAGGCAGATGCCGAAGAGCAAACTTGGAGTACTCGTTCGCGAAGCAGGATATGAACGGACTTCTACCAAGCTTCTGGAACTGCTAAGCGACCGATTCCGAAATGCAGGGGTCGAGTTCAGTCCGGAATTGATCGACCCGGCCAACACGCCGGCATCGCTCATCTACTTCTTCGACGCGAAGCGCCCGATCAAAGGACTGCAGCCAACCCGCGAACTGTTCAAAGTCGAGAGTCAGCTTTCCCGCTTCCTCTGGCTGAATCACAATTTCCTCAACCAAGCCACCAACAATCTGCGCATCATCGAGCGGGAGAAACAGCTCGCTCCAGGATCCAAGATCGATCTGCTTGCGGTCGATACGAAGACGCGAGAATTGGTCGGTATCGAGCTCAAGGCCGAAGAGCCGGATCAGGGAATCGTTGCGCAGGCCTCCAAGTACATGAAGGCGTTGAAGGCTCTCGCGGAGAAGGACGGGCGGCCTGGAGCCCGCCTCATCATCATCACAGGACAGCCGGACGATGAGCTCGCCGATCTTGTTCAGCTCCAGGCGGAGAAGGTGGGCGTGAGGACAGATTGGTTTCTTTATCGGGTTCGGTTCGAACTGAACAGGCACTGAGGCAGTCGACCTGAAACTCCGAGGAAAAAGATGTGCGACCGGACGTCAGGGAAGTTCGACCGCGACGCACTTGGGTTGCCAGGAGCAACCGAGAGGCTTGGCTGTCATCGGCATGCGGGCACGGGGTGGCGTCAATGCCTTGAGATCGCGTGCCGAGTACTACGCGGTTTGCCGAGGCAACGTCGACAACATCGTCCGAACTGCCGTGGCTGTGACAGCCTGATTTGGCCCCTGGCGGACGGCTAGAAATGGCTCCACCTGTGTGGTCGCGGGAGTGCCGTTGTGACGGTCTGATTTGGCCCCGTCTTCACGACACTCCGCGTCGGTTATGACGACGTGAATTGGCCCCACCTGACAGTGATCACGTGCGGTTCGGACGGCCCGGATCGCTTGTGACGAGGGTGGTGGCTGGAGGGTGAGGTCAAAGGTGGAGCAGTTCGCGGCGATCCGCCGGGATCATCGGGTCGAGGGGTTGTCGATCCGGGCGCTGGCCGACAAGCATCGGGTGCATCGACGCACGGTGCGCCAGGCGTTGGAGTCGGCGGTGCCGCCGCCGCGTAAGACGGCGCCGCGGGTGGCGCCGCGGTTGGAGCCGTTCAAGGCGGCCATCGATGAGATGTTGCGGTCGGATCTAGAGGCTCCGAAGAAGCAATGCCACACCGCCCGAAGGGTTTTGGCACGTCTGGTCGATGAACATGATGCGACCGGTTTGTCGTACTCGACGGTGCGTGACCACGTCCGTAAACGTCGTCCGCAGATCGCGGCCGAGGCAGGCCGGGCGTTGGAAGCAGGGTTTGTGCCGCAGACGTATCGTCCGGGTGCTGAGGCTGAGGTCGACTTCCACGATCTGTGGGTGGTGCTGGCCGGGGTGAAGACCAAGACCGCCTTGTTCACGATGCGGTTGTCGTTCTCGGGGCGGGCAGCGCATCGGGCGTTCGCAACGCAGGGGCAGGAGGCGTTCCTGGAAGGCCACGTGTA
Source organism: Williamsia sp. (assembly GCF_036566845.1). GTDB lineage: Bacteria > Actinomycetota > Actinomycetes > Mycobacteriales > Mycobacteriaceae > Williamsia. Next base: position 3,006 of record NZ_DATCVM010000100.1, on the reverse strand, counting down.
CGGGTTCACCCGCCTGGGCGGGGTGCCGGTCGACAAGATCCGCTACGACAACCTCAACAGCGCGGTCAAGCAGGTGCTGTTCGGACGCTCACGTCAGGAGAACGAGCGCTGGATCGCGTTCCGGTCGCACTTCGGTTTTGAAGCCTGGTATTGCCAGCCCGGTCATGACGGCAGCCACGAGAAGGGCGGTGTGGAGGGCGAAGGGGGCCGGTTCCGGCGCAACCACTGCGTGCCAATGCCGGTGGTCGACTCCCTCGACGAGCTCAACGCGATGCTGGCCGCTGCCGACGACGCTGACGATCATCGTCGGATCGCTAACCGCGCCAACAGTGTTGGTCAGGACTGGGAAACCGAGCGACAGTTCCTGCAGCCGGTCACCGAGGAACCCTTTGATACGGCGTTGACGTTGACCCCGCGGGTGGATCGGTATGCCCAGATCATGGTGCGTTGCAACCAGTACTCGGTGCCGGCCCGGTTCATCGGGCATCGGGTGCGGGTGAAATTGTCGGCCTCCCACGTCACCGTCTATGACCGCACCACCGTGGTGGCGCGGCATCCGCGTGCGATCGGCAAGGGCACCAAAGTGCTGGACCTGGACCACTATCTGGAGATCCTGGCCCGCAAACCCGGAGCGCTGCCCGGGGCCACCGCGCTGGCCCAGGCCCGGGCAGCCAAACTGTTCACCGCCGAGCACGACGCCTGGTGGGCGGCCGCCCGTAAGACCCACGGCGATGCCGCGGGCACCCGCGCCCTGGTCGAGGTGCTGCTGCTGCACCGCCATCTGGATCGCGCTGATGTGCTGGCCGGAATCGGGGCGGCCCTGTCGGTGGGGTCGGCCAATGCTGATGTGGTGGCGCTGGAGGCCCGCAAGGCTGCCGAACAGCGCCGCGGCGGCGCAGGACTTACAGCCGGATCGGTCCACAACGCAGAGCTGCTTCTACTGGCGCAGCACCGTCTGGGGATAGCGATCATGGATGACCGTCCGCTGCCGTCGGTGGTCGCCTACGACACCCTGTTGGGCCGGCAGAGCTCATGAGTCCGCAGCGCCGCACTGTCACCGACCAGGCCGCGGTCGCGGCGATCGAACAGGGCGCCCGGATGTTGCGGCTGCCCACGATCCGCGACCGCTTCGCCGAGATCGCCGCCGCGGCCGAACGTGAACAACAGTCCTATCTGGGGTTCCTCTCGGAGTTGGTGATCGCCGAGTGCGAGGACCGGGATCGGCGCCGCGCCGAGCGTCGCGTGCGCGATGCTGGGTTTCCCCGGCCAAAGCGGCTCGACGAGTTCACCTTTGAGGCCAACCCGGCGATCAACCCGGCGGTTATCGGCACTTTGGCCAGCTGCGCCTGGGTCAAAGCCGGCGAGCCATTGTGTTTGATCGGTGACTCCGGGACCGGCAAAACCCACCTGCTGATCGGGCTGGGAACCCTGGCCGCCGAGACCGGCTACCGCGTCCGCTACACCCTGGCCAGCAAGCTGGTCAACGAGCTCGTCGAAGCCGCCGACGATGCCCAGCTGAGCAAGCTGATCACCCGCTACGGTCGCGTTGATCTGCTGCTGATCGACGAGCTGGGATACCTGCAGCTGGATCGACGTGGTGCGGAGTTGTTGTTCCAGGTGCTCACTGAACGTGAAGAACGCTCGGCGGTGGCGATCGCCTCCAACGAACCTTTCTCGGCGTGGACCAAAACCTTCACCGACCCGCGATTGTGCGCGGCCATCGTCGACCGGTTGACCTTCGCCGGACAAATCATCGAGACCGGCACCACCTCCTACCGGCTGGCTCACGCCCGCACACGACGCCACTCCACTACCGAGCCCAGCAGTACCTGAACCCCGCCGGCCCGCGCGGCCGATACAGTGACCAGGACATGTTGGTCGCCGATCTGCAGCACTTCCTCGACCTGGGCCCCGACACCCCGGGGCCGGCCCGCAAGCTCGCCGAGCACCTGGCCGGCATTGTCGCCGCAGCGTCAGCCGGCGACGCCCACACCCCATGGGAGACCGCTCTGCCATGCCGGCGCCGCCCGGCCAACAGCCGGTGCCCCGGCCGCATCACGGTGGTCTGTGCCCAACCCGATCAACCCATCGGCTGGCGCTGCACCCGCTGCGGTGACGACGGCACCATCAGCAACTGGGCTGGATCCATCTACGACCTACGCCGACGAGGGTTGACCGCGGCCCAACCGCGCCACGACATCCTCATCGACGCCGATACCGCAGCGATCCTGCGGACCCTGCCGTTCCTCGACAATGACTGCCAACGAGCAGTTTTCGCGATCCGCAGCAACAACAACGAGCTGCACCTCGCGATGACTGAGACCGAACTCGACGACCTGATCGACGCTCTGGCTGCCGAGTCCAACCATGAACCCAACCGGCGCCGTCAACGACAACTCGACACCGCCTACGAAGCGCTCACTGCCGCCGCCGACCAACCTCGCTAACGACCGCGATGGCCCTCCTCAATCCCACACCGCACATCGAGGACCTTCTCGCCGAAGTCGACCGCAACCCCACCGCCATCATCTGGGCCTAACGCCGAAACCACCCGCCACAGCCTGCACCCGACCGATCTGGGGCCAAATCTCGCCGTCACACCGGGGCCAATTCAAGTTGACATTGCCACCCCACTTCTTGGGAAGTGGTCCTAAGCTCGGGAAGTGGTCTTCAGCCCGGTCTCAATCACGGGGAACACGCCACCTGGACCCCACCCGCCGCGGTAAGGCACGATGGGAAACGAGGTGGAAGCCCGCGCTCAATGCGTTCGCGATCACCTTCAACGGCCGGATCACTCCGACTGGCAAACTAACCGCTGCCAGGATCAGATCCACCGTTATCGGACAGTCCCATCGGCTGCGAGCATATGCGTTAGCATGGTTGTATCGTACGGACTGCGGGAAACGCGGGGACTTTCACATTACTTTGGGGATCGAAAATCGATGGCACCAGCCGACTATCTAAAGCGCGTTGTGATCACAGCGAGGCACCTTGTTGTGCACCCAC
>NZ_DATCVM010000099.1:0-7597 GCF_036566845.1 Williamsia sp. | reverse complement strand
GACGGAAGGAGCCCGAGCATGACTACCCGTCCGCCTCGCGTCGCGCCGCGGATGGCGGATTCGAGTCCGCGATGATTACCGGTGCACTCGATGACCACGTCGGCATCGGATGCGGCGACGGCCTCGGCGTCGGTGGCCTTCAGAACCCGATCCGCACCGAGCGTCGACGCGATCTGCAGCGGAACATCGTGCATGTCGACCGCGGTGATCGACTGCGCGCCTGCTCGTTTGAGCACGGCCACGACCAGTGCGCCGATGGGTCCGCAGCCGACGACCAGCGCTTTCTTTCCGCGCACGTCTCCTGCTCGCGAAACAGCGTGCCAGGCAACGCTTGCCGGTTCGGCTACCGACGCGGTCCGCAGGTCCAACCCCTCGGGCAGTTCCCGGAGCATGCGCGTTGGGAGCACTGCGTATTTCACGAAGGCGCCCTCGGTGTGTGGGTACTGCGCTGCACTTCCCAGGTATGTGCAGCAGGGCGAGAGGTTGGGCCGATCGCTCGGGAACCGTGGAATGGTCCCACCGGGCGTTGCGGGGTGTACGGCCACGGAAGTTCCAACTGCCGGCCCCGTTCCGTCCGCCGCGGCCGTCACGACCGTGCCGACCACCTCGTGACCGAGCAGCATCGGTGCCTTCAGAATCGACTCCCCCGCCGCGCCGTGCGTCCAGTAGTGCAGATCTGATCCACACACACCGCCGTAGGCGATCTCGATCACTGCCTGCTCGGCGGTCGGCGCAGTCAACGCAACATGCTCGACCCGCAGGTCACCTGCCGCATGGGCCACCACTCCGAGCGTCGTTTCCGGTAGTACAAAACTCATGATGCGCTCTCTCAGTCGTTGCGACGGATGAAGTCGAGGCCACCGGGCACCTGGAAGGTGGGGAGCACCTCGATGAGACCAAGATTGACGTGACCAGGGGCGTCGATCGCGAACTCGATGGTATCCGCGATGTCCTTGGTAGTGATGGATTCGTAGCCTTCGTAGAAGGTCTCCCACGCTTCCTTCATGGCTTCGGGCGTGCCGCCGAGGTTGCGACCGAAGATCTCGGTCTCGACCCGGCCGGGGCAGATCTCGGTCACTCGAATCCGCTTGCCGATGCAGTCGTTTCGCAGCTGGCGCGAAATCTGGTGCACCGCAGCCTTGGTCGCGTGGTAGGCAGTGTGGCCGTAGAAGTTGTACAGGCCGGCGATCGAGCTGATGTTGACGACGTGACCGAGATCGCGCTGCACCATTCCCGGCAACAGAATGCGACACAGGTGCAGCACCGCACGAAGATTCACGTCTACCATCGCGTCGACCGATGCTTCTTCGGCGTCGAGAATATTTCCGGTTGCGGACACCCCCGCGTTGTTGACGAGGATGTCGATCTCCAGTCCGCCGACAGCTTCTGCGAGCGCGGCGGTGTCGGTGATGTCCACGGGCAGAGGGATCATTCCGGTGCGATCGGCAACCTCACCGAGCTTGTCGGCATTGCGGGCGACGCCGTAGACCGTCAGTCCGCGCTTGGTGAACATCTCGGTGACGGCGGCACCCATTCCGGTGTTGGCGCCGGTGACGAGAGCTGTGCGGTAATCGGAGAAAGGCATTGTGTGCTCCTACAGGAAGAAATTGGTATGACCCGGCGGCCGCCGCGGACTGCAGGCGACCACCGGGCCGGATCAGGAGTGACTCACGCGAGAAGTCACAGAGTGTCGCGAAGCGGGACGTGGGCGCGATCGGTGATGGTGCTGACCGCGATCAGCGTGCCGATTGCGGTGATGACCGCGTAGAAGGCCGGAACGTAGATACCGAATTCGGGAATCAACCAGGTCATCAACAACGGTGCGGTACCACCGAAGAGTGCGGACGAGATGTTGTAGCCCAAACCGTAGGCGGAGTAGCGAACCCGCGTGGGAAACAGTTCGACGATCAGGATGTGGATGACGGCTGTGTGCCCGGCGAAAATCACTGCCATGAGGCATGCACCGAGAACGGCGAGGCCGACGTTGCCGGTCACGATCATGGCATAGCAGGGGATCGCTCCGATCGCCATTGCCGCAGCAGCACCGGCGATGACCTTCTTGCGACCGATCCGGTCGGAGAGAGCACCCATGAACGGAATCGCGAAGCAGATCGCGACCAGGCTGGAGGCAGTGACGAGAAGCGCCGTCCCGGTGGAGAATCCGATCTGATCGCCTTTGAGGAACGTGGGCATGTACGAGAACAGAACGTAGTAGCCGGAACCGTTCATCAGGGGGATGAACAGGGCGAGGATCATGGCGCGGCGGTGCTCGGGAGTGGAGAATGCTTCCTTGAGCGGATTGCGCGACAAACCGCCGGATTCCTTGAGCCGCTCGAAGTTCGGGGTATCAGAGATCGCGCGGCGGATATACCAGCCGATGATTCCCATCGGAATGGCCATGAGGAACGGGATGCGCCACGCCCACGATGCGAGTCCGCCGCCGTTGATCGCTTCAGCATTGAGCCACGGCGACATGGCAAACGCGATCATCGTTCCGGTCAGCAGTGCGAGGAACGACGCGATCTGCGCGTAGCTCGTGATCAAGCCGCGCTTGCCTTCCGGGGCGTGTTCGGCGAGGAACGTCATGGCGCCGGCAGCTTCACCACCGACGGAGAATCCCTGCACGATCCGCAGAAAGATCAGCAGTGCCGGTGCCGCGATACCGATGGCCGCGTAGGTGGGCAGCAAGCCGATACCGGCGGTCGCCACGCTGATCAGCATGATGACGAACACCAACATCTTCTGTCGACCGATCCGGTCGCCGAGGATGCCGCAGACCACCGCGCCGAGGGGCCGAACGAAGAACGAGACCGCGTAGCCGGCGAACACCAGCATCAGCGCGTCGCTCGACTTCGACACGTCGAAGAACACGATGGCCAGTGCCGTCGCCATGAACGCGAAGACACCGTTGTCGTAGAGCTCGACGAAGATACCGACGCAGCCCGCTGCGACGACTTTCCGGACCTTGCGCGGGTCGGCTACCTGGCCGTCTACCGCTTCGATGGTGTTGGTCATGCTGTCTCCAAAATAGACGCGCGGCGCGGAGCGCTCGCGGGGCGTGTGGTGCCGACGTGGCTCGGTACTCGGGCTTCCGAGGTGTGAAGAGGTATCCGGAGGGTGGTGAATACGTTCTCCACACGCCGCCTCAGCAAGGCGATGCGGTGCTGCTGTTCGCGGTGCTCTGCAACCGCCGTTGCGACGCTGCAGTTCCGGAATCGGACGCGGTGCCCGGGTCGGGCCTGTCCCAGCTGTGAGAGTGAAACGGTGGTGACGACGGCCAGCACCGGATAGCCGGCGGTGACGCCTCTACCTCGATGCAGGACCAGAAGCTCGTTGCCTGCGGGCACTTCGACGGCGCCGATGGGGACGCCGCGAGAGAGGACCTCGCCGGTGCTGGTGCGCTGTGGGAGCGGCTGCTGATCGGTAGGTGCCAGCCGCAGCCCGATGTGATTACTCTGATCGCCCACCACGAATTCGGTGCCGAACAGCGCGGCTCCGCTCTCACCGAAGTCTTCGATGTCGGGGCCGTCGGTCACGTCGAGCGTCCACACGTTGCCGAAGGACGGTCGGTCGGGCAACAACCGGAACAGCGGTAGCCGGAAGACCGGGTGGTCGATCGGCGGGCAGTCGGTGTCGACGACCAGCGTCTCCCCCGCGGTCAAGTGACGGCCGAATCCGAGGACCTGGTCGGGAGCGCAGCTGCCCAGGAGGTAGTCGGCCGTCAGCTCTCCGTGGACGGCGACGTAGACGCGCAATCCGTCGTGGATTCCCGTGACGGCAAGCCGCTGACCGGCTCGCCAGACGATCGGTTCCCACTGCGGTTGCCGATGTCCGTCCACGGTCACCGTTGCGGGTGCACCCGTGACGGCGATCAGCAGATCCGTGGACGCCGACGCTGAAAAGTCGAGGGCCGTCAGCTCCAGCAGCGGGGCCTCGCGCCTACTACCCACCAACGCGTTGGCGATCTCCGCGCTGATTTGGTCGGCTGCGCCGCCCGTCGCCTGACCGAATTGCGACGCCGATCCACGCCCCAAATCCTGGACGGAGCTGATTCCGGGAGTCTGGACGGTGACGGTCTCAGCCATGGGGATCACCCCCTACGGGCAGGAGCGAGCGACCGTCGAATTCATCCCAGCGATCGGCGTCGATCGCACGGAAGACGAACAGATCGCCCGGGCGGTAGGCAGAAATCTGCTCCGACGCCGGATCGACCAAGATGAGCGGGGTCCGGCCGATCACTGCCCAACCGCCGGGCGCAGGCCTGGCCGAAACGACTGCCTGACGTCCGGCCACCGCAACGGAACCGGCCGCGACGTGCGGTCGCGGGCTCGATCGGCGCGGGATGGGAAGGCCGAACGCCGGGCCGTCGAGCATCGGGGCGCCGCCGGGTGAGCCGTAGCAACGCATGACCAACGGGGCTGCGGAGTGAAGGCGCACCACTTCGGCTTCGGTGACGCCGAGAAACCGCGCTGTATCACCCAGGTCCGGGCCGTGTTCGCCCCCGTAGACGACGGGGATCTCGAACGTCCTAGGTTCACCTTCCAGCGGTCGGGGGATAGTCGTTGCTTCGCGAACCAGGCCGCGGACGGCGTCGTGGTCGGTGAGGAGGTTGTCGAACTCGACCAGAAGGGCGTCGTATGTCGGGATGACGCTGACGATGCCGTCGGCACCGAGATCGAATCGTGCGGCGATCGATCGGACAGTGTTCCAGTTCTGCTCGGCGGTCCCGCCGCTGACACTGACGCGAACGGCGGCGTCACCGCAGTCGGCGACGTAGGTCTTCACGCGGAACACCCGACATCACGGGCCCGCCGTGACGCCACGACCCGGGTCAGCGGCGCAATGGTGACACCGGCGGCCTCGAGCGCGGCGCGAATCGCCTTCGCGTTCGCGACGGCACCGGGGTTGTCACCGTGCACGAGGACCGTGTCGGCGACAACCGGGATCAACGTGCCGTCCACAGCTTCGACGACTTCCTCGACCACCATCCGAACGGTCCGCTCGACCAGAACGTCGACGTCGTGAATCACCGCTCCCGGCTCGCTGCGGGGCACGAGAGTTCCGTCGGAGTTGTATGCGCGATCCGCGATTCCGACGATGCCGACGCTCAATCCGCGGGCAGTCGCCTCGTCGGCCAACGCCCCGTCCTGGGCGAGCACGATCAACGACGGATCGAAGGCCGCGACCGCATCGACGACGGCGCGCGCGTAATCCTGGCGTACGGCAACAAGATTCCCGAGCTTGCCGTGGGGAGCGATGTGCGACAACGACGTTCCGTTCGCGACCACAAAGGCGTGAAGGGCGCCGAGTTGGAACAGCACGTCGGTTCGGACCTCGTTCTCGCTGAGATCCATCGCGCGACGGCCGAATCCGGCGAGGTCCGGAAAACTCGGATGCGCGCCGATTCCGATACCGCGGGATACGCACCCCCGAACGGTCGCGTCCATGGTTCGTGGATCGCCTGCATGGAATCCGCAAGCGATGTTGGCCGAAGTCAGCGTGTCGAGCAGAGCATCGTCGGCGCCCATGGTCCACGTGCCGAAACCTTCGCCGAGATCGGCGACAAGATCGATGCTGGTTGCCATTTCGGTCCTTCCGGTTCGTTTACTTGTTCGTACGGGCGCCGTTGCCCGTGGTTGGTCCGACTGTCGAAGTTCTGTGTGTCGACTTCGGTGTTTCTGGGACGCTACTCAGGAACGCCAAAGGGTTGTTAATACCGTTTCGCGTTGGGGTGATCGGAATTCGATATGTCCGTTGAGCTGGTAGTTTGCACAGCATGGACACGAGAAGGCTCTACTCGTTCGTACGAATTGTCGATGCCGGCAGCATCACCCGAGCCGCCGACATCCTGCACATCGCACAACCCGCCCTGAGCCAACAGATGACGTCGCTGGAAACGCAGTTCGGTCAGCAACTTCTGATCCGCAGCAAACAGGGTGTCGAGCCGACCGATGCGGGGCACGCACTCTATCGGCATGCTCAGGTGATTCTGCGTCAGGTGGAGAGTGCGCAGGCCGAGGTGTCCGTGGTCGGGCGGGCGCTCGCGGGCGGCGTCTCCGTCGGCCTCGCCCTGTACAGCACCGCGACGGCAATCGCCTTGCCGCTCTTGGCCCGTGTGCGCGAGCAGCACCCGAATATCTTGTTGCACATCAACGAGAACTTCGGTGGCGTGCTCAGCGAAGCGATGATGACCGGTCGCATGGATCTGGCGTTGTTGTACGACGCCGGCCCGATCAAGGGTGTGACGTTCGAACGCTTGCTCACCGAGGAGCTGGTGGTGGTTGCCCCGTTCGGTACCGGACTAGCAGGCGAATCGGGATCCGACATCTCCCTGCCCGAGATCGCCGAACTGCCACTATTGCTTCCGGGTCGGATGCACACCATCCGCAAGGTGGTGGAGCAGGCTTTCGACCGTGCAGAGCAGCAACCGAACGTCGTGGCCGAAGTGGAATCGGTGATGACGCTGTCCGAGGCCGTACGCACCGGATTGGGCGCGACGGTTCTGCCGTGGTCGGTGGCCCGCAGGGTCATGGACGTCGAAGCCCTCGAGCTACGACGCATCGAGCCGGGCATCGAAGTGCATGTCTCCCTTGGCACTCCGGCCAATCAGCCCCTCTCCAAACCGGCCGAGGCGGTGCGCGATGTTCTGCGCACCGTCGTGGCCGACTATGTGAAGGGAACCAACGCGAGCGGTCAGTAGCCCGCCGACGGATCGATCACGGCGGTGAGGTCGTCACCTGCGGCGAACCGGGCGACGTTGGCTGCAACGTGATCTGCCAGGACGCGGGTGAGCGTCGTAGCCGGGTTGGCGACGTGTGGAGTGATGATCGCGTTGGGCAGCTTCCACAACCGATGCCCGTCCGGCAAAGGCTCGGGATCGGTGACGTCCAGTGCCGCCCCGCCGATCGAACCGGCTTCGAGGGCGTCGACCAATGCGTCCGTGTCGACGAGGGTGCCACGCGCGATGTTCACGATCCAGCTCGACTCCGACATCTGGTCCAGTTCGGCCTTGCCGACCAGATGCCGCGTCGCGGATGTCGACGGTGCTGCAATCACGAAGTGATCAGCCTTGGACCAGATTTCGCCGGTGCGATCGGCTGAGAGCGTTTCGGAAGCGCCTTCGACGGGGGTCCCGGAGCGGGTGATCGCGATGACCTTGACTTTGGACGCGGCGAGGTACGGGATCAACGCACGGCCGATTCCGCCGCAACCGATGATCGCCACTGTCGAGCCCTGCAAAGTGCCCACCCGCGGGTCGAACTCTTCCTTGCGCCACGACTGCGCCGCCAATTGTTCGGGGAGAGAACGAACTCCGGCGAGGAGAAGCATCATCGTATGTTCGGCAACATTGCCCGCGTACGCTCCGGCAGCAGACGTCCAGACCCGCTTGTCGTCGATCACCCCGGCGTCGAACCAGGGCTCGATCCCGGCGAACGGCAACTGCACCCAGCGAACCGAATCGGGTAGCGACGACGGGAACGTCTCCGGCCCGTGTACCCACACGACGCCCTCGGCGTCTGCCAGTGGAACGAGAACTCCACCGGCTCGGCGTATTCCGTCGGCGACGTGAGGATCCTCGACGGGACCGAGGTGGATG